>JAFQHZ010000006.1 GCA_017415185.1 Candidatus Gastranaerophilales bacterium | reverse complement strand
TAATCTTAATATATATATATATATTAAAAGGGAATTCTAATAATTTAGGTTAAATGAAGTAATTAATTTTTCTTTTCTTGGAAAACGAAATATTTTCTCAATGCAAAATTTCCAATTACGCCAATTAAGCTTGATAATGATTTTGCCCAGAAATTGTTCATTCCAATTAATAAGAACCAATAAGTTGAATAATAATCAAATGCGCCCATAATTAAAAGAGTGATTATATAGGTAACAATTTCTCCAAAAGAACTCCATCTTGCCTTGTGTTTGAAAAGCAATGAAATGCAAAGAAGATAATTTGTTAGGGCGGAAATTATAAAAGCAATTGCAATATTTAAAAGCAAACATTCAAAAATTTTGGTTAAAATTAAAAACGCTCCAATGTTGACAATTGCGCTCAAACCGCCAATGAACAAATACAAAAGAATTTGCATAGGCAATGGTGCATATTGTCCGCCATAATGCAAAATGCAATAAAGTGCACGAAGTCCGTCTTTTGCGCCAATTTTTTTGCCTTCTTCATAGGTTCTTGGGTTGTAGCTAATAGCGCATTCATAAACCCTATATTTCCCTTTTGCAACATAAATTGTAACTTCGGGTTCAAAACCAAAACGGTTTTCTTTTAAATATGGCACAATGCTTTTAATCACATCTTTTTTAAAAAGCTTATAACAAGTTTCCATATCTGTAATATCAAGATTGGTATACATATTTGTCAAAAGCGTTAAGCCTTTATTCATAAATGTATGCCAAAAATAAAGAATTCTTCTTGTATCTTGTTTTAAATATCTTGAACCATAAACCACGTCTGCTTTATCGTTTAATAATGGCTCAATTAATTTTAAATAATCAAAAGGATTATATTCGTTATCAGCGTCTTGAATTCCGATGAAATCGCCTGTTGCACCTTTGAAGCCTGTTTTTAGCGCAGCGCCTTTTCCTTGGTTTTTTGAATGAGAAAAAACTTTGATTTTATTGTTGTTTTTTGCTAAATTTTGAGCAATTTCAAGGCTATTATCACTTGAACAGTCGTCAACCAAAACAAGCTCTAGTGAAATATTGTTTTTAATTGCACGTTCGTCTTTTTCGATTTCAAGAGTTTTTTGAACAATTGATTCTAAAGTTTTTTCTTCATTGAAAATTGGAATAATAAGGCTTAAAGTTTTCATATAATTATTCTATACACTTATTATTAACAGGGCAAATAATTGCAATTTTGTTAAATAAATCGTAAAATTGAAATATGGATATTAAATTTAATGCGGATGTTATAGTTGTTGGAGCAGGTCCAAGTGGTGTTGCTGCTGCGCTTAGCGTTGCTCGAGTTGGCAAAAAAGTAATACTTGTGGAAAGGGCTCAATATCCTGGGTCTAAAAATATGTATGGCGGAGCTGTTTATACGACTGCCCTAAAAGAAGTTTTTGGCGAGGATTTTGATAAATTTAAATATGAAAGAGTTATAAATACTCATACTTGGTCGTTTTTAAATGAAACTGGTTCGTTTGAAATGACCTATAAAAATAACGAAGCGACTTGCGCTTATGCAATCAAAAGATTTCAGCTCGAAAGTCAAATGATTGAAATTGTTAAAAAACATGGCGTTTATTATATTCCAAACACTTTGGTTAAAAATTTAATTCAAGAAAATGGTTCTGTTGTTGGAATTCAAACAGAACAAGAAAAATATTATGCTCCAATTACAATTTTGGCTGATGGCGTAAATTCGCTTTTGGCTAAAGAATTAAATTTAAGAAATGATTATCAAACTAAAGATATGATTTTGTCTGTTAAAGAAGCAATAAAGCTTGATAAAAAGACAATTGAAGAAAGATTCAATCTTAAAGACGACTTATCAAACGGCGTTAATAAACAATATTTTGGCTCTGATTTTGGCAAATTGAAACAGTATAAAAATCTTTTTATGATGACATTTTTATATACGTTTAAAGACACTTTAATGCTTGGCGTTGGCGTTAATTTGGCCGATTTATCAAGAAATAAATTAAATATTAATGAAATATTAGACGAAGTTAAATTGCATCCTGATATTGCGCCATTGGTTAAAAATGGTCAAACAATCGAATATAGCGCCCATTTGATTCCTGAAGGCGGATATAAAAAAATTCCAAAATTAACTTCAAACGGAGTTATTATTGCAGGAGACGCAGCAGGCTTTGTTAATGGGGTTCATTTTGAAGGAACAAACTTTGCGTTGATTTCAGGAAAATTAGCAGGGGAATCTGCTCTTGTTGCTCTTGAAAACAATGATTATTCTCAAAATACTCTTTCAATTTATATGAAAAAGCTTGAAAAATCGTTTATTTTGAAAGATTTATATTCATATAGAAATGTAATAGAAAATTTATATTCAAGAAGCGATTCTTTATCAAAATATTATCCTAAAAAGATAAAAGAGCTTTTTGAAATAATCACTTGTGCAAATTGTGTTTCTAAAAGTAAGCAAATTAGGGAATATTTTTTCAGCTATTTTAAGGATAGAAAAATAACAGAATTGTTTAAAGACATTTTTGCTGCATCAAAATGTGCGCTAGATGTTTTTTTTGGTAAATAATATGGAAAATCAAGAAAATAAAAAATCAATACAAGACAAATTAGCAACAATTAAGTATAATTGTGATAGTAAATCACATTTGGTTGTGGATCAAAAAAAATGTGCAAAATGCAAAGAAAAAACTTGCACACAAATTTGTCCCGCTAAGGTTTACGAATTGGATGAAAATCTTAATGAAATCGTAGTTCAATATGAAAATTGCCTTGAATGCGGCGCATGTCGTATAGCGTGTCCTAAAAATGCAATCTCTTGGGAATATCCATCATCAGGTTGCGGGGTGGTTTTTAAAAACAATTAAATTAAGGAGCAAGTATGGAAAATCAATATTTTTCAAGATGGTATGACAAAGACCCAGTATTATCAATGTCAATTAGAACTTTGGCAAATTCTTCGGATGAAAAACAAATTGCTGTTGCGCTAAATTTAATTAAAGTTATTATTGAACACAACATTCAAGATAATAAATATGAAAATGTTGAAGATATTATGGCTGCTGTTGAAGATGGAAGAATTCAAAGAGGGCATTCTCGTTGGTATGATATTGATACAACAGTTAGAACGGCTATTCAAATGTTGGAAAAATGTCCAGCTGAAACAAGAAAAAAAGTTGCGCTTGATATGGCACAAATCGTAATTGAAAAGATTATTCAAGACGAAGATAAAGACGAGCTTGAAAAAGAAGAAGCGCAAGCTTTGAAAAACGATTCAAAAACAATTGAAATTGACGGCAAAATTATAGATTTAGATTTAGACAGTATTTCTGAAAATGAATGATATTGAAAGATTTGAAAATCTTCAAACAACTATAAAATTAAATCCTAAAAATTTTCAAGCAAGAAGAGAGCTTATCATGCTTTGTCTTGATTTGGGATTTGAAAAAGTTGCAATGTCGCATATTAAATTTTTGCTTGATATTTTTCCTGACGATGCAAACTTGTATTTTAATACAGGGATTTGTTGGGAAAAATTGAAAAATTTTGATAATGCATTAATTGCATACAAAAAAGCAGTTGAATTAAAGCCTGATGAGCCAGATTTTCTCTATAATCTTGCACTTCTATATGAAGCGCAAGGCGAGATTGATTTGGCAATGGAAAATTTTAAAAAGGTAATTTATTATAAAAATGAAGATGCGAATGCGTTTTTTTCAATCGGGATTTTGTATTCTAAGAAAAACAATTCTAAAACCGCAATAAAATGTTTTAAAAAGGCTATTGAATACAATTATAGCGATTATTTTGCTCATTTTTATCTTGCTTGTGAATATAAAAAAATTGGCGAATATGATTTTGCACTGAGCGAATATAGAAAAGTTTTGGAGCTTTCGGCTGATTATTCTTGGGCATATTTTAATATTGCACAAATATATTTTGAATTAGAAAGGTATGATGATGCAATTGTAATGCTTAAAAAGACTTTGGAGAAAAATCCAAAAGATATGGAAGCATATAAATTGCTTACTCAAATTTTAATTAAACAGGAGCAGATTGATGAAGCAATGGAAATGTTGACAGATGTTGCTCAAAATAACGAAAATGGTGACATTTATTATTTAATGTCTCGTTTGTTTGAAATTAGCGAGGATGAAAGTTCAAGAAAAGATTGTCTTGAACTGGCTTTAAATTTTAAAGATACGCTAACTTTTCCAATAGAGAGTGTTAAGCAAGAATTAAAAGAATTAAGAAAACAAGATTAATATTTTACCCATGCTTTTAAATTGGGGTAAAATAATTATAAATTAAGGGGAGAAAAGATGAACTATCATAATATTACAAAAGACGATATGTTAAACGGTGACGGATTAAGAGTTGTTTTGTGGGTGTCTGGATGTACTCATTGTTGTGATGGTTGTCAAAATCCTGAAACATGGGAAGTTTCAAGCGGAATTGAATTTGATAAAGCCGCTTATGATGAATTGTTTGAAGCGCTAGAGCCTGATTATATTTCAGGAATAACATTCTCTGGCGGTGATCCTTTGCATCCTTTCAATAGAGAAGAAGTTTTAAAATTAGCAAAAGAAATTAAAGAAAAAATGCCACAAAAAACTGTTTGGCTATATACTGGTTTTTTGTGGGAAGAAGTTAAAGACGCAATTGATTTAACAAATATTGATGTGTTGATTGATGGCGAATTTAAACAAGAATTAAATGACAACAATCTAAAATGGATTGGAAGCTCAAATCAAAGAATAATCGACGTTCAAGCAAGTTTAAAAGAAGGAAATGTTGTTCTTCATTGCAAGAATTAGTTGCCTTTTTGAGCTTTAAAGCTTAATTGAGCGAAATAAAACATTATAATGCTTATTAAAATTAAAGGAATGAGATTAATTAAAACGGTTTTAATATCCATTCCTTTAAAATATATTCCTTTGTTTAAAAACATATAGTGTCGAATTGGGTTAAATAGGCTTATATATTGAAAAAATAAAGGCATATCTTCAACTGGGGAGACAAAACCTGACAATAAAACGGCTGGCGTTTGAAAAGCAAAAACTCCCAAAACGGCTTGTTGTTGCGTAAAGGAAAAAGAAGAAATAAAAAGCCCGATAGCAACAATTGAAATTAAAGCAATTGCGTTTGAGAAAAAATAAAGAAAAATATTTCCCAAAAAAGGCACTTTAAAACAAAAAATAATTATTAGAGTGATAACAATGCTTGAAATAAATGAGACTAAAAGCGGAGGAATTGTTTTACAAAAAAGAATTTCATTACTAGATAATGGACTTACTAGAAGCTGATTAAAAGTTCCCAACTCTCTTTCTCGAGCGATTGAAAGAGCGGATAATAAAAGGCATAAAACCATTGAAAGCATTACGATTAAGCTAACAGTTAAAAACCATTTGTACTCAATGTTTGGATTAAACCAATTTCTTGTAATAACGTTTATATATGGTGATGTTTTGTTTTCTAGTTCATTAGAAAAGTTTGAAACAATTGTTGAAGCATAATTTGAAGCAAGGGTTGCCGAGTTTGTTTGTCTGCCGTCTGCAATAATTAAAACTTCTGAGTTTGTGTTTTTTTTGATGTTTTTTGTAAAATCGTTTTGAATAATTATTCCAAGTTGAGATTTTGTAAAGTTAATATCGTTTTTAAGTTGTTCTTTTGTATTAACAAAATATATTTTTCTAAACCAAGGGGAATTAGAAAAGCGAGAAATCAGCTCTCTTGATTCAAAAGTTTTGGAATAATCTAAAATTGAGATGTCTATGTTTTTAACTTCCATTGTGATTGCGTTAGCAAAAACAAAAAGTTGTAAAATTGGCGGAGTGATGATTAACGCTCTGCTTTTTGGGTCTTTAAAGATGGATAAAAATTCTTTTTTGATTAAAGATATGATTCTTATTAATTTTCCTTGCATTTTTCAAGCCTCAAATTTATATTTCGATAGACTATAAAAAACAAAAATGTCCCCAATATAGCAAGATAACAAGAATTTAAAAGAACAATTTTTTTGATTGTTCCTGCCATAAATTCGCTCTGCATAAAAACAATGAAATATCTTGGGGGTAAAATTGCGGTTAGATATTGAAAAATTGCCGGCATGGAAGAAATTGGATAAATTAATCCTGATAAAAGCATTGCAGGTAAAAGCCCGAAAGAAAGAGCGGTTTGAGAAGCGCTAAATTGTTCTTTAAAACTTGAGCTAATTGTTAAACCAACCCCAAGACAACAAAAAAGATATAAGGCGCCAACAAGCATTAAAATAAAAATATTTCCTCTGAAAGGAATTTTAAAAACGCAGATAGTCAAAAACGAATTAAAAACAAAAGAAGAAAAGCCTAAAACAAAATAAGGAATGTATTTTCCAACAACAAAATCAATTCTTTTAATTGAAGTTGAATATAGCGCTTCTATTGTTCCTCTTTCCCATTCTCTTGAAATAACCAAGGCTGTTAATAGCATTCCGATTAAATTCATTGTTATTGCAAGGGAGCCTGGCAAAATAAAATGATGAGAATTGACGTCTTGATTAAACCAAAAGCGAACAATAGGGCTAATTAACGGTTTTTTGGTTTGATAGGTTGAAATATTTAGCCATGAGCTCATAATTGATTGAACATAACTTGAAACATAATTTGCTAAATTAGCTTCAGAACCGTCTGTTATAACAAAAACGTCTGCTTTTTTGTTTTGCTCGAGCTTCTTTGTAAAATCATTTGGTAAGATTAATGCGCCTTTTAGCTTTGAGTTTCTAATTTCTTTATACATTTCGTCTTTTGAGGAAAAATATTTTGTTTTGATATATTTGCTATGATTAAAAGAATTAATCAAAGTGGAAATTTTTGGGTTATTGTCGTCATTTTTAATGCCAAGAGTGATTTTAACAGTATCAAGATTAACCCCGTAACGATATAAAACCAAAATTACAACAGGTAAAACAAAAGCTATTAAAATGCTTGAAAAATCTCGTGTTATTTGATGAAATTCTTTTTTGATTAAGGCAAAAACAACGCTCATTTTGCTTCTCTTTTTTTATTTATTAATTTAATAAAAGCTTCGTTCATATCTTTTGCTTGGGCGTTTTTTATTAGTTTTTCTGGCTTATCAAGTGCAATAATTTCTCCATTATAAAAAAGGCTAATGTTGTTGCAAAACTTTGCTTCATCCATAAAATGAGTTGTTACAAGAACGCTAACGCCAATATTGGAAAGAGCATTAATATGATTCCAAAATTCTTTTCTTTGAATTGCGTCAACTCCAGATGTGGGTTCGTCCAAAAATAAAATCGGGGGTTCGTGGATTAATGCACAAGAAAGAGATAATCTTTGCTTAAAGCCTAAAGGCAAAAGCGAAGTTTGAGTATTTCGATATTTTTCAAGTTCAAAAACATTAATCATTCGCTCGATTTTTTCTTTTTTATCTTTTCCAAAAAGTCCGTATGCTCCCGCAAAAAAATCCAAATTATCATAAACAGATAGTCTTTGGTATAAGGAGAATTTTTGTGCCATATAGCCAATATAGCTTCGTGCAAGAGTTGGCTTTTTTTCAACATCAACGCCCATAATATAGCCCTTTCCTCCGCTTGGCTTTAAAAGGGCACACATCATTTGAAAAGTTGTGGATTTTCCTGCTCCATTTGGACCTAGAAGTCCAAAAATTTCTCCTTTTTTAATGCAAAAAGAATTGTTTTTAACAGCCCAAAAATCTCCAAATTTTTTAGATAAATCTTTCGCAACAACAACGCAATCTTCGTTATGATTTTTTATATGATAATTTTTTGCAACTTGGGATTCGATTTTTTTATATCCCCCCATAAGCTTGATGACTTCTTTTTCAAATGTTTCATAATTATTTCCAAGAGTTTTTGTCTTGCCTGAAAAAATTACTTTGCCTTTGTCTAAAATAATACAAGAGTTGAAATTAAAGGCTTCATCCAAATATGAGCTTGACCAAATAACGCTTGTGTTTTTGCCTATTGTTTTTTTAATTAATTCTAATAATTCAAGGCGTGACAGTGGGTCAACTCCAACTGATGGTTCGTCTAAAATTAAAAGCTCGGGTTCTCCTAATAAAGCACAAGCAAGACCCAGCTTTTGTTTCATTCCTCCTGACAAATCTTTTGCAAGACGATTTTTAAAGGGTTTTAATTTAGTAAAATCAAGCAGTTTTTCAAAATCGATTTTATTTTTTTTTAAATTAGAATAAAGATTTAAATTTTCAATTACGGTTAAATCCTCGTATAATCCAAATTTTTGTGGCATATAGCCAGTTATTTCGACAATTTTTTCTTTTTCCTTTTTTGGGTTAAAGCCTAGCGTGATAATTTCGCCAAAATCCGCACACAATAAACCGACAATAAGTCTTAAAAGCGTGCTTTTTCCTGCGCCATCTGCGCCCAAGAGAGCGATTATTTCGCCTTTTTTTAAATTTAAATTTATGTTTGATAAAGCCAAGGTTTCATCAAATTTTTTTTCAAGATTTTTAATTTCAATGCAGTTCATTTTCGTCCTTGTTTAATGGAATTTCAATGCTTACGGGCATTCCTTGTCGTAAAAAATTGTCAACATTATCAATATAAATTCTTATTCGATAAACCAAATCTGCCCTGAGGTCTTGAGTTTGAACAGTTTTGGGTGTAAATTCCGCAACTGGCGAAATATAGCCAATATAGCCAGAATATTCTTTTTTCTTGTTTGTTTGAATATCGGTTGTGTCGGTTAAAATTCTTGCTTTTTGACCATATTTTATGTTTCCCAAATCTGTTTCTTTGATATATGTCCTAACCCAAATTGGCTCATTAAGGCTTAAAACGTAAACAATTTGATTGGCGTTTACCCTTGCTCCTTTTTCTTGCACACGAGTAGTGATTATTCCGTTTTGCGGCGCTTTCATTGTTGTATATTCAAGTTGATTTTTTTGAAATTTTGAATTTGCTTGGCTTTGTTTGTATGTTGCTTTTGATAAATTTTTCTTGTTTAAAAGAGTGTCGCATTCTTGTTTTGAATTTGTTCCGTCTTTGCATAGTGCTATATTTCTTTTATATTTGTCTTCGTCTTCTTGAGCTTGCGCTTTGTTTGCCTCTTCTTGAAATTGAGCTTTTTCATAATTTGCAACGTAATCTTTGTCGATTAATTTTGCAAGAATTTGTCCTTTTTTAACATAATCCCCTTCTTCAACAAACACATCTTCAATGATTCCTGAAACTTGAAAAGAAAGGTCAACTTGGCGAATTTCGATATTTCCAAAGGTTTTAATAAGAGAATTGTCTTTTCGATTCAAGTGAAAATAAATAATTATTCCAATAGCAAGAATAATTAAAATAGATATTAAAATTAAAATTTTCTTTTTCATAATTGACCGCCTAAAGCTTTATATAGTGCAAAATAGTCGTTTAAGCGTCTTGCTTTTGTATTTGCAAAAAGTTGTTCTTTTTGGTTTAAGCTGTTTTTATTTTTTAAATAATCGATTTTTGAAATTGTTCCGGAATTTAATTTTCTTTTTGAGGCGATGAAATTTTGTTTTTCAAAATCAACTTGTTTTTTAGAGTATTCTTGCGCAATTGTGTCTTGTTTTATTAAATTAAGCGCATTTACGACTTCTTTAATTGCGTTTAAATCTGCTTGCAAGTACTTTTCAAAAAGTTCATTATATTTTGCTTTTTGAATCTTTAAATTGGCAATTTTTGCTCCTCCTTTGAAAATGTCTTGGCTTAGGCCTGCCAATAAATATGCAAAAGAAGAATTCCAATTAAAGAAATTTCCTCCTCCTGCTGTGTCGAAAGCAAAAAAGCCAAATATATTAAACGAAGGCAAAAATTCTTTTCTTGCAACTGATATATCAATTTTTGCACTTTTTAGCTGGTTTTCAATTTCAATTAAATCGGGGCGAGAATATATTAAACTTTGTTCTATTTTGTTTGGAATTGTTTTTTGATATTCAAAATCTTTCAAATTTCCTCGTTTTATATTTTCGCAATTATATGCACTTCTTCCGATTAGAAGTGCGAAATTGTAGAGGTTTGTTTTTTGTTGTTTGATTAAATTTTCAAGAATAATTTTTTGCGATTCTAATTCTGAAAAAATATCATTTAAATCTATAAAACTAATAACCCCAAAATTAAATTTGTTTTTGTTGAAATCCTTGTTTTCTTCTTTGTCTTTTACAATTTCTTTTTGTTTATTAATCAAATAATCAAAAAGAAGAATGTTTATATAAGTGTTTGAAATGTCAGTCAGAAGCGAAATATAGGTTCTTTTTTGATTTGCAAGGCTTGCTTTATATAGCTTTTTCTTGCTTTTTGTTTTGTCCCTGTTTTTAAGGAAAAAATCAGGCTCAAAAATTGCTTTAAAAGGCAATATATATGAATTTTTTTTGATTAAAACATTGGTATCTCCACTTGGGACGCTTGCTCCTAAATAATTGCTTCCGACGGATAATTCGGGCAATTGCTTTGCAAATTGTTTTGAAATTTCATATCTAAATTGTTCGATTTTGTAATTTGTTTGTTTTAAATCGTGATTGTTTTCTAAAGCTTCAAAAATATATTCTTCAAAATATGAATCATTGAAACACTTGAAAAAATCGGTGTTAATTGGGATTGCGTTTGCATTTAAAAACAATTGAAAACAAAAAATTAAAAATATTTTTTTCATATAAAAATTTTTTATCATTTTAATAAATTTTTAAATTAGCAATTTGAGGATGGTAAATTGGGGCGATTTTATTGTAATATAGTTCTATGATTATTGATGAATTGAAGCAAGAAATTAATATTTTAAAAGAACGCCTTGAATCAATAGAAAGGTGTCTTTGACATTGATTCTTTGAAAAATAAGAATAAAGAAATCGATGAAAGATTAAAAGCGCAAGATGTTTGGTCTAATCAAGAATTATCATCAAAACTTTTAAAAGAGCAAAAAGAGATAAAATTAAAACTAGATAATTTTTCTTCTTGGAGTTCAATTTTGGAAGATTCTTTTGTTGCGCTTGAATTAGAAGACGAAGCCTTGATTGATGAGACAAGCAGGAATTTAATTAAATTAAAGCAAGAGTTTGATAAATTTGATTTGGAAAATATGCTAAATGGCGAATATGACAAATGCGACGCTATTTTGACAGTCAATTCCGGTGCGGGTGGAACTGATGCTCAGGATTGGGCTGATATGTTGTTTCGAATGTATCTTAGATGGGCGCAAATTAAAGGCTATTCAACAGAGCTTCTTGATAAATCAGACGGCGATGAAGCAGGGATTAAATCCGCAACTTTTAAGGTGTCTGGATTGTATGCTTATGGCTATTCGAAGGCTGAAAAAGGCGTTCATAGGCTCGTTCGAATATCTCCATTTAATGCAAATGGCAAAAGGCAAACAAGCTTTGCTTCATTGGAAGTTTCTCCTGTAATTGAAGATTTTGAATCAAAAATCGAAATTAAACCGGAAGAAATCGAGGTTGATACAATGCGCTCTGGAGGCGCAGGCGGACAAAACGTCAATAAAGTTGAAACTGCGGTTAGAATTAAACATATTCCGTCTGGAATTGTCGTTAAATGCCAGCAGCAACGCTCTCAGCTTCAAAATAAGGAAACTGCTATGCAAATGTTGGCTTCAAAACTTTTAGCTATAAAGCAAGCAGAATATGAGGCTAAAATGGGAACGCTAAAGGGCGAAGTAATGGATGTTAATTTTGGTTCGCAAATTCGTTCTTATGTTTTTCATCCTTATAAGATGGTTAAAGACCACAGGACTGGTTTTGAAACAGCAAATGTTGATGGTATAATGAATGGCGAAATTGATGGCTTTATTGAAAGCTTTTTAAGAGGCGAAAGGAAAAATAATGGTTAAAGCGCAACGTGGAACAAAGGATATATTTGGCGAAGAGGTTTTGACTTGGCAATGGTTATTGAAAAATGCACAAGATGTTTTTCAAAAAGCTTGCTTTAGTGAAATTAAAACACCAATTTTTGAAGCAACGGAGCTTTTTGCTCGTGGCGTTGGCGATTCAACCGACATTGTAAACAAAGAAATGTATTCTTTTTCTGTGGGTGGTGCTGAGAAAGATAGCGCTTCAATAACTTTGCGCCCTGAAAACACAGCAGGGGTTGTTCGTGCTTTTATTGAGCATAATATTGTTCGTCAAAGTCCTCCTCAAAAATTTTGGTATTTTGGACCAATGTTTCGCTATGAAAGACCTCAGGCTGGTCGCCAAAGACAATTTCATCAAATTGGGGTTGAAATGTTTGGCGTTAAGGAGGCTTCTGCTGATGCAGAGGTTATTTTGGCGGCTGTTAATTTTTTGAAATCAATTGGTTTGGGCGATTTGGAAATTGAATTAAATTCTTTGGGTTGTCCAAAATGCAAAGCTGAATATAGAAATTCAATCAAAGAAATTTTGAAACCATATTTGAACGATTTATGTGACGATTGCAAAATGCGTTATGAAAAAAATCCTTTAAGAATATTGGATTGCAAAAATGAAGATTGCCAAAAAATATTTGAATTAAAAGAAGTTAAAGAAGTGATTTTGGCTGATTATATTTGCGATGAGTGTTCTGAACATTTTAATCAATTAATTGAATATCTTGATGGTTTAAATATTAAATATTCAAGAAATAAGCTTTTGGTAAGAGGTTTAGATTATTATAACCGCACAGTTTTTGAAATAAAATCTTGTGCTTTGGGGTCTCAAAGTGCAGTTTGCGGCGGTGGAAGATATGATGGGCTTGTTGAAATGCTTGGCGGAGCACCCACTCCTGCGGTTGGCTTTGCGATGGGTGTTGAAAGGCTTTATGTTTTAGTTGATAAAATAAAATCTTTAAAAATTGATTATTTTGTTGTATCAACAAATTCGCTAGAAGCAATGAAATTAACCCAAAAGCTTAGAGAAAAAGGCAGGGTTGTTGATTTTGATATGCAAGGAAGAAAGTTTGCAAAACAACTTGAAAAAGCTTCAAAAATTGCAAAATGCGCAATAATTCTTGGTGATGATGAAATAAATCAAGGTTTTTATAGCGTTAAAAACCTTGAAACAGGCGAACAAGTTAAAGTTGAGTCATTAGAAGAACTATAAAAACTAATTAATTAAGTAAAAAAATACTCTGCAATTTGCAGAGTATTTTTTATACAATCTTTTTCATACTAGTCGTGTTGGAACATCGCACGTTGACCTACAACGCCGTATGGATAAGCGTTTTTGTCAGTTACGATAATTGGGAATACATCTAGGATTTTAGATCTACCGCCTGTTCCTGGAACTTTGTAAGAGCCTGGAGTTTTACGAGGATTTGGTCTTCTTTGACCATTAACGTCAACAATAATTAAACAAGGTCTATTATATGTAACCCCTAAGTCGTCTTGGATATTACCATCTGGAACTGCACATTTTCCGTTTGTTGTAGAAAATTGTCCGCCCATTGTTTGTTTTGGGCTTGTTGGAAATTCATATCTCATACCATCAGCTGTGAAGAAAGCATAATTTGTTGTGTTGCCCCAGCTGTAATTTGGAGAAGTAGAGATAACGTTCATACGGTTTCTAAACATTTCAAATAAGCTATCTTCAACATCTGGTGCATCCATATAGCCAGCTTCCAAAGGTCCATAACCTTCTAAGGCAACGTTCAACTCGATAACTTGGTTAAGTGCTGATAAAGCTTTTTTAAGAGCTGATTTATATTCGTGTTGCTCTGTGTTTACTAAAATTGCAGGAATTGTTAAAGCTGCGATAACACCGATAATAACAAGTGTTACCAATGCTTCTGCAAGTGTGAAGCCTTTTTTCTTATTCTTTCTGTTTGCTAATTCACTAATCATCGTTTCTATAAATTCCGTATACGTTATATTGCTATTTTATGTGTGTATCATAAATTATTAAACTATAAATTTGATTTCAAGACAATATTGTAACAAAAAATCATATATTTAAATTACAAAAATTAATATTCCTTTATAATATATTCCTCAAGAGCGCATATTTTCATCAGCCTTGCATCAGGTTTTTTTCCATACCAAATTTCCATTGCTTTTTGTGCTTGATATACAAGCATATCAAGTCCGCAGACAAATTTTTTATTAAATTTTATTGCTTTTGAAATCAAAGGAGTTCTTAATGGGTTGTAAACAATATCGTAAACAATTGCGTCTTGCGGCAAGCTTTCGATTTGTTTATCTTCAACAGGGCAATTTGCTTCGTCAAATTTTTTCATTCCGAGAGGCGTTGTGTTGATTAAAATATCAACATCTTCCATTGTTCCCATCAGGCTTGTTTGAATTGCATTGATTTCAATTTTGTCGAAACGATTTCTTAGGGTTTGAATTGCTTCTTTTGAATTAATTATGTTTCTTGTATAAATATCGATTTTTGAAATGCCTTTTATATATAAACCAGCGCAAACTGCTCTTGCAGCTCCGCCAGTTCCTAAAACTGCGGCTTTTTTTCCTTTTAAATCAACATTTTTAATGGCTTCCATAAAGCCCCAAACATCTGTATTATAGCCAGAGAGGCTTGAATCTTCTTCGATTTTGACGCAATTAACAGAACCTGTCATATTAACATATTCATCAAATTTTGATAAAAACAGTGTCATTGGAACTTTGTGGGGAATTGTGACATTGAAGCCATAATATTTTCTTGAGCGCAAAAATTTAATTCTATTGATTAAATCTTCGTTTTCTGTTGGCAGAATTTCGTATGTTCCTTCAATTCCTAAATCTTCAAAAGCTGCTTTATAAAGCGCTGGGCTTAGAGAATGCCCCAAAGGGTATCCGATTAGAGCAAGTTTAAAATTTTCCATTATTCTTCATCCATATCTCTTGAGTATTTGCAAGTTTTGCTTGAACAAGCGATTTTGTTGCCTCTTTTCAAATATTTTTTAACTAGTAAGCTTCCGCAATCAGGACATTTTTCCCCGTTTGGTTCTGCCCAAAGCGCAAAAGAACAGTCTGGATATTTTGAACACCCCCAGAAAAATGTTCCATAGCGAGATTTTCTTTTTACCAATTCTCCGTTTCTCCCTGCTTTAGCGCATTCAGGGCAGGCAACACCAGAAGATTCAACAATTGAAAATCTTTTTTTGCAAGATTCATTCAAGCATTGGTAATATTTTCCGTATGGTCCTGTTTTAATTACCATATCAGAGTTGCATTTTTCGCATTTTTTGTCTGTTGGTTCATCCTCGGGAATTTCTGTTTTTTGAGCTTGTCCATCCATTGGAAGGGCAGTTTTGCATTCTGGAAAACCGCTGCAAGCAAGGAATTGTTTACCATAACGAGAAAGTTTAACAACCATTGGTTTACCGCAATTAGGGCAGATTTTGTCTGTTTCAACATCAACTCTTTTCATATTTTTTGATGCTGCTTCAAGAGTTATTGAAAATGGTTTCCAAAAGCCGTTTAAAAATTTAATGCTATCTTGTTTATCTTCGGCAATATCATCAAGGCTTGCCTCCATTTTTGCAGTGAACTTGTAATCCATAATATCAACAAAATTTTCGTTCAATTGCTTGCAAACAGCCCTTCCAAGAGGGGTTGGCTTAAGCGATTTATTGTCAATTTTTTCAACATAATTTCTTTGTTGAATTTTGGTGATAATTGGAGCATAAGTTGAAGGGCGTCCAATGCCATATTCTTCTAATTGTTTAACAAGGCTTGCTTCTGAAAATCTTGCAGGAGGCTGCGTGAAGTGTTGTTCAGGTAGTATTTGTTTTAAATCAAGCTCGTCTCCGATTTTCAAATCGGGGAATTTTTGAGAAACAACATCGTCTTCGTCTCTGTATATTTTTGAAAAGCCATCAAAAACAACTTTAGAAGAACCCATTTTGAAAATATATTTGTTTGCGGTTATATCGACTGTCAAATTTTTAACTTTAGCATTAGACATTTGAGAAGCCATAAACCTATCCCAAATTAATTTATAAAGTTTGTATTGTTCGGCGGTTAAATATTTTTTAATGCTTTCAGGAGTTTTATCGACATAAGATGGACGAATTGCTTCGTGTGCATCTTGAGTGTTTTGTTTTTTCTTTGCGTAAATATTTGGTGTTTTAGGATAATATTCTTCACCAAAATTTTGAGTAATATATTCTTTTGCTGCGGCTTGTGCATCGTCAGAAATTCTTGTTGAATCTGTTCTCATATATGTTATTAAGCCGACAGAACCTTCGCCAAGATCTATTCCTTCATATAGTTTTTGAGCAATTTGCATTGTTTTAGAAACACCATAACCCAATTTTGAGCTTGCTTCACGTTGCAAAGTTGAGGTAATAAAAGGAGGTTGTGCTTTTCTTGTTGTGTCTCTTGGGGTGATTTTTGAAACGATATATTTTGCGTTTTCAAGATTTTTTAAGATTTCTTTTACTTCTTCTTCGTTGTGAATTTCAAGTTTTTCGTCTTTTTCGCCTTTGATAATGCGAGAAAGCTCTGCTTTAAATTCTGTTTTCAATTTTGTAAGCAGGGCGTCAATTGACCAATATTCTGTTGGCACAAAAGCTTCGATTTCGTCTTCTCTTTCGCAAATCATTTTAAGAGCAACAGATTGAACTCTTCCGGCTGAAAGTTTGTAGTTTTTCATTGTGTCCCACAAAATTGGGGAAATTTTAAAACCAACAAGTTTGTCTAAAATTTGGCGAGTTTTTTGCGCTTCAACTTTCAGCATGTCAATTTGATGATAGTTTGCAACAGCTTCTTTGATTGCATTTGGAGTGATTTCGTTGAAAACAATTCTAAAAATTTTATCTTCAGGAAATTTAAGGCATTCTTTAACATGCCAAGCAATTGCTTCCCCTTCACGGTCAGGGTCGGATGCAAGATAGATTTTATCAACAGTTTTTGCAATTTTATTTAATTCACTGATAACTTTTTTCTTTTCTGGAATAACTTCAAAAGTTGGCTTGAAATTGTTTTCGATATCAAAACCAAGACCTTTTGACGCCAAATCTCTAACATGACCCATTGAGGCTTTGATTAAATAATTGCTTCCTAAAATTTTCCCAATAGTTTTAGATTTAGCGGGAGACTCAACTATAACTAATGTTTTTTCTTCTTTGTTTGCCATCATTAACCTATTTGCATTTGTAATATTTATTGTTTGCTTGGATAATTAATCCTTTGATTTCCAACTCCGTTAAAATTACCATTAATTGTGCAACTTCGACGCCAGCAAGATTTATTATCTCATCAAAAGATTTTGCTTCAATAGATATTATATCCAAAACTTTTTTTTGTGGGTCATTTAATTCAATTTTGTATTCGTCTTTTTGCTCGTTGATTATTTCCCAATTAAGCTGGTTTAGGATGTCTTCGGCGCTTATTGCAATTCCTGCTCCTTGTTTGATTAGGTGATATATTCCTTGGGTGTTTGGATTTATGATGTTTCCAGGGATGCACATTAATTCTCTATTATAATCAAGTGTTAGGTTTGCGCTAATCATTGCTCCAGATTTCAATTGCGCTTCAGCAACAAGCGTTCCTTTGCTCATTCCGACAACAATTCTGTTTCTTTGGGGGAAATGATGGCTCATTGGAGGCGTTTTGAGCGGAAATTCGCTGAAAATTATGCCTTCTTTTTCTAAGATTTTTGAATAAAGCGATTTGTTTTGTGAAGGATATGCAATATCAAGTCCGCAACCAATGACCGCTATTGTTTTAAGATTGTTTTCAATGGCTGATTTGTGCGCTTGCGCATCAATTCCATACGCAAGGCCAGAAATAATGTTTACATTTGTGTTTTGTAATTGCGTAATTATTTTGTTTAAGGCCAATTTTGCTTCATTTGAAGCGTTTCTTGAGCCAACGACTGCAAGATTGCAATCGAAAGATATTTTGTCTAAATTCCCTTTGTAATAAAGCGAAATTGGATAGTCGGGTATTTCTTTTAATAAAGGTGGATATTTTTCGTCTTCAATTGTTAAAAGTTTGATTTCTTTTTTTGCAAATGCTTTTTGGTAGCATTCTTCAATATCAAGTTTTGCTTTTTCGGAAAGAAAGTTTCTTGGAATAGAAATTTCGGTTTGTTCCCAAAAGGCTTTTAAATCGTTTTTGTCGCAAAGCCAAGCTCTTTTGATGTCGTAGTCGAAATATTCTAATAATTTTGTTTTAAATATGGGTTTTGTGCTTAAAAAGCTGAAAGCAGCATAATATTTTTCTTTTTTCAATTCTTGTGAAGTATTTAATTTCATTTGATTGATTTTCATAGAATTAGTTTAACATAAAAAACCCTCAGGATTTTCTGAGGGTTTTTAACTATAAAGTTTCTGAAATGATTGCTTGCATTGTTTCATCCGTTTTGAAGTCGTTTGCTTCTTTTTTAACGTTTTTGATGAAGCATTTTGTTGCGCCAAAAGGAGGAATTCCATTATATTTTGCAACATTTCCTGGTCCAGCGTTATATGCGGCTAACGCTAAATCAATTGAGCCATATTTTTTATATAGCATTTGGTAGTATTTTAGTCCGCCTTCGATATTTTCGCTAACGATGTATGGATTAACGCCAAGTTTCTTAGCAGTTGATGGAGTTAATTGGAATAAACCGATAGCGCCTCTTGGGCTTTTTGCGCTTGCATTAAAGTTAGATTCAATCTTTGCTATGCTCAAGGCTATATGGGGGTCAACGCCTAGTTTGTGAGCTGTTTGAATAATAAGTTTTTTAGCATTTTCTTGTGGCGATTGGGAAGCAAACGCTGTGTTAGAAGCCATTAGGACAACGCAAAGAGCTACTAACAAAGTTTTGACTAGCTTTTTCGTCATAAAAATAATCCTCATTCTTGTATTGGACAGGGATAAAAAATCCTTTTTTTTGGATTGCAAATCCCAAGTTCGATTGATAATATAACATGGAATTGTTAATTTTGCAAGTCTTTGCATGGTTGTGTTGTCGTAAAACCAAGCAGCACGGGGGTTTTATAATGTTACAAATATAGTATTTATGAATATTTTTCATATTGGCTTGCTAAATAACTAATGCTTGTGATAGAATTTAATAATAGTGAATGGAAAAATGGCCGAGTGGCTGAAGGCGGCACCCTGCTAAGGTGTTAGGTGGAGTAATCTGCCTCGAGGGTTCGAATCCCTCTTTTTCCGAATTAAAGAGGAAGTGTTTTTGTACTTCCTCTTTAATTTTGAGAAAAAATGGATGAGAGCCCGAGAGGATAGTCTTGCAGTTTGATAAACATTGACTTTGAAATGAGAATTTAACTCTCAAAATGAGAGTTTTGGATAATTGGTTTTGAAATGTCGGACAATGAAATTAAAATATTATATGGTGAAATTAAAAAATATTAAATAATTGCCCTGTATGTAACTCATGTTACGATAAAATTGCTATTATTTGGGGTTATTATGGAAAAGATTATCGAAGAGATTAGTTGTTTAGATTTATTTAGTAATCAAGAAAAAGACGGTTTAATTACCAAAATCAGAAAAAACGATAAAGGTAAAAATATTGTTGAATGTTTAGTTAGAAAAACAGACATTGTTCTAACTCCAGAAGAAGCTGTTAGGCAATTGTTTTTAGATAAATTAATAAATCAATATAAATATTCTATCGATAGAATAAAAGTAGAATATCCAATCCAAATGGGAAGTTCTTCCTCTAAAAGAGCTGATATTGTAATTTTTGAAGAAGACAATCCAACAAATGAATATATTATAGTTGAGCTTAAAAATTCAAAACTTCAAGAGGGTAAAAAACAACTTGCAAGCTATTGCCATTTTACAGGTGCTCCTATGGGCGTCTGGACAAACGGCAAAAAGATAATGTTTTTCAATCGAAAAGATCCAAACCATATTGAAGAAATTTTAAATATCCCTAATTCTAGCCAAACTTTGCAAGATATTTTAAATGAACCATTTACTTTAAAAGATTTGATTTTAAAAGATAAAATTTTAAACAGCAGAGAAACCTTAAAAGATATCATTAAAGGTATGGAAGATGATGTTCTTGCGAATGCTGGTGTTGATGTTTTTGAAGAATGTTTTAAATTGATTTTTACTAAATTATATGATGAATCTCGAAAGAAAGATGACAAAAATTATATAAATAGATTAATAAAAAAAGAGTTTGGAGATAGAGAAATTAGTTACGAACAATATCTTAGATTTGTTGAAACTATCGATGATGTTGGTTTTGAAAATTTAGAATTCAGAAAATATGGTGAAACTGAAACTAAACTATCAAAAAGAATACAGGATTTATTTAATGATGCAAAACAAAAATGGCAAGGGGTTTTTAAAGAAAATGACAAAATTAATTTAACTCCTTCACATTTATCGGTTTGCGTTTCGAGTTTACAAGAAGTAAAGTTGTTCAATTCAAATCTTCAAATTATTGATGAAGCTTTTGAATATTTAGTAAATAAATCATCAAAAAGTGAAAAAGGACAGTATTTTACCCCACGCCATGTAATTGACATGTGTGTTAAAATGTTAAATCCAAAAAGTGGCGAATATATGATAGACACTGCTTCTGGCTCTTGTGGTTTTCCTGTTCATACAATTTTTAAAATTACTGGTAAATTATTTTCAAACGCCGATATTCCAGAAAATTGCAAAAAAGATGTTGAAAGAATATTTGGTATTGATTTTGATGAAAAAGCCGTTCGTGTTGCAAGAACATTGAATTTAATAGCTGGCGATGGTAATACCAATGTTTTGCATTTAAATACTTTAAATTATAATGATTGGAGTGAATCAACCAAAGATGATGACTGGATTGATACATACAACAAAGGTTTTAGTAATTTAAAGAAATTGCGTGCCGAGAAAGATAGCAATAAAAAGTTTAATTTTGATATTTTAATGGCAAACCCTCCTTTTGCTGGAGATATTAAAGAATCTAAGATTTTAGCTAAATATGATTTAGCTTTTAAAAATGACAAAAAAATGAAAACAGCTGTCGGAAGAGATGTTTTATTTATTGAAAGAAATCTTGATTTTGTTCGCCCTGGCGGAAGATTAGCTCTTGTTTTGCCACAAGGAAGATTTAATAACACTTCAGATAAAGATGTTAGAGAATATATTGCATCTAAAGCAAGAATTTTAGCTGTTGTTGGGTTGGATGTTAATACATTCAAACCTCACACAGGAACAAAAACTAGTGTAATTTTCTTGCAAAAATGGAATGATGATAAAACAAATCCGATGTATTATTGTCCAAAAGTTGAAGATTATCCAATTTTCTTTGCTGTTTCAGAAAAAAGCGGAAAAGATAATTCAGGTGAATATATTTATACAAAAGACGAATGTGGCGTTCAGAAGCTAGATAAATATGGTCATTATATAGTTGAACATGATTTGCATAACCATAATGGCGATTTGCCAGATGGTATAGCAGAAGCTTTTATTGATTTTGCTAAAACAGAAAAATTATCTTTTTGGGGCGAAGAATCATGAAGTATTCTATTGTAAGTTTTAAAAATGTATTGACTGATAATGAAATATTTAGATATGATGCTGATTATTTTCATCCGAATGCCCTTAAAGTATTGTCGATAATGAAATCAAAAAAGTATTGCTTAATTGAAAAAGCTTTCGATGTAACAAAATTGGCTGGATTTGAATATACAGAATATTTCACACAAGAAAATATGGCTTCAACTGACAATTATATAGCGTTAACTAGTAAAAATATCCAAAACGAAGAACTGAATTTACAAGAATACATAACGATTGACAAATTAATTGCTGACGGTAATTTAAAACGATCAAAATTGCAAAAAGGTGATGTAATTTTATCATACACCGGAGAATATCGTAGGGCATTAACCTTGTTTGAAGATAATTATCAGTTAGGTCCCAATATATGCTTAATTCGAAATAAAGACTTAGGCTTAAAGTCAACATATCTATCGACATTTTTAAACTCTAGACTTGGACAAGTAATATTAGATAAAGAAAAAACATTATCTGCGCAACCTACGGTCGCAATGTCTCGCATAAGAAAAATTCCAATTCCCTTAGTATCGGAAAGTTTCCAAAATGTAATAGATAAATGTATTAAGTTAAAATATTTCAATATTGAAAATTCAAAAAAAACATACAAGCAAGCCGAAGAATTGCTATCAAAAGAGTTTAATTTATCAAATTGGCAACCTAAATACAAATTATATTCAATCAAAAAATATTCTGATGTTAAAAATGTGAATCGTTTTGATGCTGAATATTTTCAACCAAAATATGATGAAATTATTGAGAAAATTAAATCATATCCTGGTGGTTGGGATTATATCAGAAGCTTGTTTAATCAGAATAAAAAATCCTTTGTTTTGGATAAAGATACAAAATACAATTATGTTGAGATCGGAAGTGTAAATACGTCTAATGGCGAAATAACACCAGAAATTATTTCAGGAAGGGATTTGCCAGCTAATGCAAAGATAAAATTATTTAATGGTGATATTCTTATTTCAAAAGTACGCACTTATAGAGGTGCTGTTGCCATTATCGAAAGTTCGGATTATATAGGAAGTGGTGCTTTTGCTGTATTACAAGAAAAGACAGAAACAATAATTAACAAAGAAACCTTATACACCTTTTTAAAATTAAAACCAATTCTTGATTTAACATTGAAATATAATACAGGAACATCCTATCCAACCATAACAGACGAAGATGTTTTAAATATGCCAATACCAAAATTCAATCAGGACATTCAATCTGTAATCAAAAAAAATGTTCAAGAATGCAAAAAAATGCAATTACAATCCAAACAACTTCTTGAAATTGCAAAACGTGGAGTTGAAATGGCTATTGAGGAAAATGAAGATATTGCAACAGAATGGATTAATGAACAACTTCTAAAATTAGGGATAAATTTAAACTAAATTGCATTCAATAAATTACATTGGTAGAATAATTATTCCTAAATTTGCTTAATTTTGCGATTTTGACAAAATTAGGTTCAAAATCTTTCAACCATTGCATTTAAGACTATTTGTCCCAAATGTAATTAAAGCACAATAAATTACATTTGATGTAATTTATCTAAAACTTCCCCCAAAGTCGGAAGTCGTTGATACAAGAGGGAAGTAACCACTTCCCTTAAAAGTGGGAAGATGTAATCAATGTAATTTAGGGGTAAATGAAAATAAAAAACACTCTCGTCATCCTGAATTTATTTCAGGATCTATCCAGAACTCAAGTAACACGCCATATTGGCAAGATGCTGAAGCAAGTTCAGCATGACACTTGATAAACAATCTTCCTCAAAACCACCCCAACCGAAGTACGCAAAAGCGACAGAAAGGACATAATTACATTGTCTCGACAAAAGTAAGGGAACTACGGCATAACTCAAACACCAAACGAGTTATACCCCAATAAAATAAATTACACATTTTTCAAAAATGTCCGTTTATCTATAAAAAGTCTTTCAAATCTCATTTTGCGCATAAAACTTTATTTCCCTCTAAAAAGTCTCCAAAGTAAAAATAGGAGGTGTAAGTTAGGAATTAAGAAAATAACTTTAATGCAACCGTTTTTGACATAAGGATAATTTAAAATATCTTTGGAGGTCAAAATGAAAAACAAAAAACCAAGAACTCAAGAAGAACAAGATAAATTATATTTAAAAGCCTGGGACTATGACCCAGATGAAAAAGAAGTTGATGCTCTTTGTGATGATGACTTTGACGAGTGGCTATTGGGTGATGAATGCTAAAAAAATAAAATTTTGCTTATAGTTTTGCGCATTTTGGTTGTTTACATTATTTTGCACTTGTTGGGATTATTTTTATTTGCAATATCAAATTAAATAAACTCCACAACAACAATCTCAGGTCTACACATAAACCTGAAAGCTAAAATGCTCACACCGATTCCTTTTGAAACAATCATTTTTTTATTATTTTCTTCAATTAAACCAAGTGCATATTTTTGCCCATATTCTGAAGCGGTTAAAATTGCGCCAAAAAATGGCAAGCGAATTTGTCCTCCGTGAGTATGCCCTGCTAAAGTTAAATTAACACTTTGAGGAACATTAACAAATTCATCCGGCGAATGAGTTAAAAGAATCGTTGGAGATTTTGTATCTTTTAAAGTTTCAATCATTGGAATCATATTAAATGGCTTATACTGCAATCCTGCAATAAAAATTTCTTTTTTATCAATCTTAATTTTAATGTTTGAATTGTATAAAACTTTGATATTATTTTTTTCTAGCGCATTAGTTACAGTGTCTAAATCAAACCAAACGTCATGGTTTCCAATGCAAGAAAAAATGCCATATTTTGATTTAACTTTGCCTAATTCAGCTGCAATTTTATCTATTGGCATAGATAAGCCTTGAATATGACCACTTACAAAATCGCCACCATAAAGCACAATATCAGGGTTTTGAGCATTTATTTTTTCAACAATATTTTTTAATTGCTTGTTTTGATGAGGTTTGATATGAAAATCGCTTGCAAAAACAATTTTAATTCCAGCCAAATCTTTATCTTTGATTTTATAATTAACAACTTCAAGATTGTTTGGTTCAATAAAGAAAGCATAAAAAGCTAAAAGTAAAATGATAATTAAGAGTGATATGTTGATTATTTTATTTCTCATATTTTAATTTTACCAATTATCATTTAAGAAAAAATGATTAATATAATACATATAATGCGGTTTTTTCGCTTTTTTATTTAAAATCTTTTCTTGTTCTTTTATTACATTATAAACAACTTTTTGCCAAATTTTTATAGTATTTTCAAGTTTTTCAATTAAAAGTTTTCTATCAACGGTTATATCGATTAGTGGTACGAAATAATCTATATCGGTTCTATAAGAATAAATAATTAACCTTGTTTGATTATTTTCATCAGTCCAAGCAATAAATTTTCTTGAATGCGCATCTTCAAAATATTCGGTTGCAAAATTTTGGGTTTTTAGTTTGCTTATAAATTCCTCTAATTCTATAAAACCAACATCATTGAAAGTAACAATTGTGGATTGTTTGGGAGTTTTGAATAAAACAGCATTAAATGTGCAATCCCAACCATTTTCTTCACCCAATACAAAATGGGCAAAATTTTCCAATCCACCTTCATCTTCTTTTAATGTATCCCAATTATCACAAAAATCCCCATCATGATTAACTTTAATGTCGCAAATAAAATCAGAAGTAATTTCAGAAGATCTTTTTGGTTGGGGTAGTGTTTCTTTTAAATCTTCATACCACATTTGATCTTCTTCGCAATATGACCACTCGTCAAAGTCTGTTAAACCTTTAATTATGTCGTAACTATTAAGTTCTTTTTTCATATAACCACCTTATATTTTGCTGGGAAAATTTACAAGTTAATATTTATTTGTGTGTCATATTTTTACTCTTCATAAACTATTCCAAAATCAATTTCATCTTTCAAAAATAAGTTAACAACCTTTCTTAATCCCTTTGTTTTTGCTTCAGTTGAAAGCTTAACTGCGTTATAATTTCTTTTTTCAAAGCAAGATAATTCTTCTTTGCCTGTTAAAATATCAAGAGAATCGCAATAATATTCTTTTAATAACCAGATTAAAGAACGACTTGTAACTAAATTGAAATCAATTGTTTTCAAGTCATTAAAAGAAAAATCATAAAATCCGTAGTTTTCACATCTTGCTCTTATGGCTTTAAAACCATATTCAAGTCCTGTCATATTCCAATGAATAAATATCGGATTTTTTAAATTATTAAAAAAATTGATAAAATCAACAAGTAATTGTTTTTCTGCTTCAATTAAACATTTACCTTGAATTATATAATCTTGAAGCGAAAAAGAATGTAATTCATTCGTTTTAAGATTAACTATTGTAATGGCACAAACTGTTGGGGCAACCGAACCACCACCATAAAACCCATTGCAAGAATAATGAATCACAAAAGAATTTTTTTCTTGACCTTTAATTAATAATTTAATATCGTCCATATTTGCCTCGCTTAAGTTTTATAATTTTATTGTAAGTATTCCTTGCGTCAAAAATGGACATAATATATAATAATTTCTAAAGGGAGTTTAATTATGCAAGATAAACCTAGATATTCTCGTGTTTCAGACATTTTAGATTTAGCTATTTTTATGCAATCAAAAAGTCTTGGTATCACAATTTCAGATATAATGGAAAGATATAACGTTTCTCGTCGCACAGCTGAAAGAATGAGAGATAGCTTATTAAACATTTTTCCATCAATTGATGAAATAGAAACTGGGGATAATCAAAAGCATTGGGGGTTTATTAACTATTCAATTAATTCTTTAATAACTCTTGATAAAGAAGAATTAATCGGACTTGAAAATTTAATTAAAAGAACAACAAATAAAGAATTAAAAATCCAATTAAGAAAAACAATTGAAAAATTACAAGCAATTAATATTAAAAACACCCTAACTAATGAAGAAAATATTAAACTTCTGATGCAAACTCAAGGACACGCAATTAAACAGATTCCTCAGTATAAAATTGATATTGATATATTTGTTGAAGTTAAAAACGCACTAGCTAATAATAAAATGTTAGAAGGTGTTTATCATAATAAAAAAAGAACTCTTGAACCGTTGGGGTTAATTTATGGCGAGAAAACATATTTAATTGCTTATGAAAAAGCAAAAGGAAATGATATTTATACTTATACTTTGCACAAATTTAAAAACCTAAAAATGACGGAAACTAAATTTAAAAAGCATAATTTTAATCTTCAGGAATTTGCCAATCGTTCCTTTGGGGTTTATCAAGGTGAAATACTTGATGTTGAATTAGAATTTGACAAAGAATTAGTGCCTGAAGCAATGGATTATAATTTCCACCCAACACAAAAAACTAAAAAGCAAAAAGACGGAAGTTTATTGGTTAATTTTAAAGCTTGTGGAGAAAGAGAAATTATCTGGCATATTTTTAAATGGGGCAAGGGGTGCAAGATTAACAAGCCAGAGAGTTTAAAAGAAACATATAAGAATTATTTAAAAGAAAATTTGGATAATTATAAAAAATAAATTTTATAGGCAATTTTATTTTGGACGATTTTTTATATAGATAGAAATGTCTATTATTAATTTTGCAAATAAAATCGTAAATGCGCCAAACATGCTTGCAAGTACTTTATCAAGCAAACAAGGGGCGCAAAAATTAGCTCAATTACCTTTTGATACTTTTGAAAGGCGATGTGGTTTTAATGACGATTTAAGGAAATTAATTTTAAATTTTGCAAAAAAAATTGAGGGTGCAAGATTTATTGGGCAGGGTGCAGAAGCAAAGGTTTACGATTTAGAAAATGGTTTTGTTGCAAGAATTGATAGAACACATAGGCTTATTGATTATCAAGAACAAAATAAAACAGGGTATTTGCTTTCAAATCAAGAAGCAAGCTTTTTTAAAAATGAAAAATTTAAAATTCTTCAAGATAATTTTGGTGGACGAAACTTTGGGCAACCTTTGGCTGAAAGCGAAGATGGATTGGTTCAAATTGCAAGAAAAGTTGCAGGAAATAAGATGTATGTTTGCGGGAGTGATGATCCTCAAATATACATGAAAAAATTGGAAAATTATGCAAATCTTCCCGACGAAACGCTTGAAGCTTTTATTAAAGATGTTGCTTTTATAAATCAAAAGGGTTATAGAATTGATCAAAATAATCCTGAAAATTTTTTATATGATATCACAACAAAAAGAATAGGCATTGTTGATATTGCACAAAAAGAAGAAGATTTGACCATTATTGATGAACCATTTGGGCATGATTGGATAGTTGCGGCATTGGTTAATGAACACGATGTTCATAAGGTTTATCGAAAAGCTAGCAGGCAAGATAGACAAAAAATGCTTCGTACAATCAAAAGATTGGAAGAAAGAATTATTCCGATTTGCAAAAAGCAAGGCGTGCCTATTTCAAAATGGAATTCGAGAAATTATCTTCCAACTTCGATTTTAAATGTTTTGGAACAGCAAAAAGTTGATTATAGTTATGATTTATTGGGTCAAATTATATATGACAAATATCCTAATAGAATAAAATCTTATGAAAAGTTTTTAAAGAGTAATGGTTTAAAATATAAGCTATGATTTAATTATAATTGTTTGCTTTGATTATTTTGTTGATTGTTTCAACGAGTTGCAAATTAACAAAGCTATAAATGTCTTTAAAGTTTGTTAAATCTTCTTCTTTCCATTTTTTGAAAAAACTTCTTGAATAAAAAACTATTTTGTTGATATTTTTGCTTTCAAGAATTCTTAAAGCCTCATTAGCAATGTTTCTTTTTTTCTTTCCTTCAAAATCAAAAGGAGTGTTTGCAACAACGAGACAATTTTTGTCTTTTAAAATTTCAAGCATTTTAAAAAGAGTTCTATTGGCGCAATTGCCGCCTAGAGCTGAAACAATGATAATATTGTAAGAGTTTTTCGTTTTTTCTTTTAGCTCGTATTCGTTTAATTCTTTGTGTGAATCAAAGGTGACACAAAAAGAATCGTTAATTTTAGAGAAGTTTGAGCTAAATTTGTTGAAATTTCCATCAATTGAAATTATGCAAAAAGGTCTTGTATTGTTCATATTTTAAGAATAAAACATCATTGCGTCAATTATGGACGCTATAATTATGAATGAAATATTTTAAAAGCTTGTTGGGTTAATTATAAAATGGCGCATAAGAAATTAAAGGACGACCACATACTTCGCATTTTCTTGTTTTGCTTGTGTATATTCTTGGCCTTTCGATTAGCCCTAGTAGCATGTTGAATGCTAGCGGGTTTGTGTGAATAGCTATTCCCATGTCTAATATTATTTTTAAAATTTCTGCACTTTGCAAACCTGCAACTATTGCGCCAGTTGCTTGTGTTACACCATATTCTTTTTCGGCAACTTTTAATTGTCGTTCGATATAACAATCAAAGCAAGGCGTTTTTCCAGGAATTACTGTAAGGATTGAGCCTTCTAGCTCATGAGAACCTGTAAAAACAATTGGTTTGTTGGTTTTTACAGCTAATTTGTTGACCAAATGAACAGATTTTTGAGTATCAAAAGCATTTGCTATGATGTCATAATCTTTAAAAATATCTTCATAATTATTTTCGTCTAAGCGCAAGTTGTATGTTTTAAAATCTATGTGTGGATTATATTTTTCAACCCATTCTTTTACAACATCAACTTTGTATCTTCCAATTGATTCTTCGTTGTATAAAGTTTGAATTGAAAGATTCTTCATTTCGACAACATCATTATCAACAAGTCCAATGTGTCCTACGCCCATAGAAACAAGATTCACAATTGTATTGGTGCCGATTCCTCCTGCTCCAAGAATCAAAACTCTTGCGTTTTGGATTTTTTTAAAACCTTCTTCTCCAATGTATCCAATTGATTTAATTTTGCTATATCTGTCCATAGGTACCTCGCTTGTTAATATTATATCATTATAATGTTCTTTGATAAATTATTCTAAAATTTAAAATCATCATATAGAATGAATCGGTATGACAAAGAGCTCTTGCTATGGTATAATCTTTTCAAATATTAGAATTATTGAGGTGTTTATGGCTGATAGTTTAGAAATTATAATTTGTCCTGCTTGTAACAAAAAAATGAAGAAAGTATTTCTTCCTTCTAAAAATATAAATATTGATATTTGCATCGATGGTTGCGGAGGGATTTTTTTAGACAATAGAGAATTTAAGCGAATAGACGAACAACACGAAGAAATCGATGAAATTCTAGCATTGATTGAAAATAAAACTTTTGCAAAAGTTGACGAAAGCGTTGCTCGTATGTGTCCTTCATGTTGTGCTGTTATGGTGAAAAATTATTCTAGCATAAACCACGAAATCCAAATTGATGAATGTTATGCTTGTGGAGCAAAATTTTTAGACAATGGCGAATTGCAAAAAATCAGAGCAGAATATCTCACAGAAAACGACAGAAGCGCTGATTTTACTGAAAATCTCTTAAGAATGTTACAACAAAAAACGGAAACAAAATAAAAAATGACAACATTTTTCTTCAGATGTAAATTGGATGGTGGAATTAAAGAAGGTTATATCGACGCAAATAGCGCAAAACATGCGTCAGATAAGCTTGAATCAAAAGGCTATATTGTTCTCGAACTAAAAGAGCAAGTTAAAATTGCTTCAAGCAAAACAACCTTAAAACAAGAAATTAAACCTTTAGATTTGAAGGAAAAAAAGGATTTTTATTCTTCTTTTAATAGGCAATATAAGTCTTCAATAGCTTTTTATGAAATTTTTAATAATATAATGGCTACTGCTTCGACGAATAATATAAAAACCCTTTGTTTTAATATTGTCCAAAAATTACAAAAAGATACTTCTTTTGAAGATGTTTTTTCGTATTATTCAAACTATCTTGGAAAAACTGAAGCAGCGCTTATTGTTGCAGGCGAAAAAACAGGGAAATTGGAAAACACATTAGAAAAAATTTCAAAATTAGTATCCGAACAAGAAGAATTGATTTCAACTTTAACTTCAAAAGCAACCTATCCTTGTATAATTTTTGTTCTTTTGCTTTTTGCTTGTTCAGTGTTTGCTTTTTTTGTGTTTCCAATTTTTAATGCAACAATAGAAGGGCAAGATGTTAATATTAAAACAGTTCTTGTTCCGGCTTTAGTGAAAATAGCAATTACATTTGCAATTGTAGGCTTAATTGTATGGAAAATTAAAACAAGCAGAAATATACAAAATGGCTTCATATCTAAAATTTTTAAATTAAATTTTATAGAAACAATTTTGAAAAAATATCAAATTTCAAACTTTTTCCTAACTTTTTCTTTGGCGTATGACGCAGGGGTTTCTCCTGTTCAATCGCTTGAGCTTTCTTGTAATTTAATAAAAAATGAACATATTAAAAAAAGAATTGAAAAAGTACACCAAATGTTGCAACAAGGTTGCGAAATTACAACAGCGTTCAATGTTGCCGATGTTTTTGATGAATATTCAATTTCTCAAATAACAACAGGCGAAAAGTCTGGTGAATTAGCAAAAGCTTTTGAAGAAATTTCGCTTAATTATAAAAAAGATTACATGGCAAGAATCGATGCGCTTTTGAAATTGGTTGAGCCTTTAATGCTCGGTATTGGCGCAATATTTATTTTGGTTTTAGCTGTGAAAATGATTTCAAAATATTATGATACTTTATTTTCGCTATTTTGATTTAAAATAGGCAAAATCACTTCTTGATAAAATCTTTTACCCATATTTTCAGGAACAAAATCAATGCAATGCTGTCTTAACTTTGCGTATCCTGAAGTTGAATCGTAAGCGTGGCTTGAATGTTGGGCGATTAGTTGTTCAGTACCATCATCCACACTTAATGTTCTTTTGCTTAAATGATATAAATATTCGTGGTTTTTATCCTTAATTTGTAAAGTGTCGCCTTGCATTTCGGCGCCATATTTGCCTTTTTTAACGTTTAGTTTTCCTTGTTCAAAATCTGCAAGAATTTCTTGCCCTTGATATTTACTTTTTGAAATGATTTGGTGCGGTTTACCTTCCCTAAAAGTAACTATTGAAGTTAAATCGCTTTTGTCTTGGGGATGTTTTATTACCATAGCACTTTTATCGGGGTTTTGAATTGTTGTTTTTATAAGTTTATTTTCTGAATTTAAAAATTCAAAACCGTTTGGAATTTTTCTCATTCTTGAAATTAAATTGCCATTTTCGTCATATTTATAAACTAAATCATGCAGTTTATCGTTTGCGCCAAAAAATAATTTTTTAAAATTTGCTTTTCCGCTTCTTGCGCTTTGAGTGATTCTTCCTTTTTCTATTGTTAAGGTCACTCTATCTCCGTTTTTTAAAATGTCTTCAATTGTCCCGTTGAATTTTAACCCAAAACGAGTTGCAATTCCTTTGTTGAATTTAATATCTGAAAATTTTGCAGTTTTTGCAAATAATTTGCTAATTGGTGTAATTATCATTTTAATCCTTCGGCAATATTGTTAATGCATAGTTAAGATAGCATAAAAACGCAAAGTTAAAAATATGTTTTTGTAAACAAATGTAAATAAATTTTTTGAAACTATAAAGTTTTAAAGCGACATGGTCGAAACACTAATTGTATAAGAATCTATTTTTAAGGAGACAATGGAATATGGGAAACGGCGTTGAAAACAACGAATTATGGAAAAAGTTGCAAGCAACTGTTATGCAAGACAGTTGGATGCAGGAGCTTTATGGTGCAAAAAGAGCTGATCAACAAGCTCAAATTAAAGGTGTTTTCACCGTAGTTGCTGATAATAACTTAACCGAAAATGAAAGAGCAGCTCTTATGGCAAGGGCAGAAACTCTTCAAGAAAAAGTTGAACGCTTAGAAGCAAAAATGGCAGTTTTAGAAGAAGAAATGTCTAAAAATCAAGAAGAAATTGATAGACATGCTGCTGAAATTACTGATTTAGTTGTTCAATCAGAAAAGAAATCTATCGAAATGCAAGACACTCAAAAAAGAGTGGTTAGAGATATTACCGAATATCTTTTAAATGAGCTTGCAAAAGGTGTTATTGAGCCTGATGAATTTGCTGGCAGAATGTACGGTTTAATGGAAAACAATTTTGAATTAAACCGTGATAAAGCTGCAATGGAAGATATTCTTGACAATTTAAAATCAAAAGAAGCTCAAGTTGCAAATCTTGTTAGAAGCGCTGATAAATGGATTTCTCAAAGAAATCTATTACAAGCTCAATATGGCGCAACAAAATCTACTTACGATTTAATCAATGCTACAATTACTAGAATTGGTGCAAATTCTACAACATACACAAATAGCGACTTTGACACAAATGTTCCAACGTATTCACCTGAAAAAATTGCTGTAATTAGCCAATTTTCAGAAAATCCTGCAATTAACGTTGAAGCAGGACGAAATACAAGTTACAAAGAAGGCTCACAAGCTCCAACGCCTGGAAACATTACTACTGTATTAAACGAATACAAAGATTTATTGGGCGCTCCAAGAACAGGCGCAGATAGTTACACTTATGACAATAAAGCAATTCAAAATCTCGGAAAAGCATTAGATAAGGGCTTGATGGCTGATTTAGCTGGTGCTGGTTTATCTGTTGCTCAAGCGCAAGATTTTATTGTTCAACATTTTGGCAATGCTAATATTAATAAGAACGCTGATGGTAGTTTAAATATTCCTTATGGTCATGGCGCTCAAGCTCAAGGAGTATTTAGTAAATTAGTTAAAGGCATTAAAGAATTTGGTATATCATTCAAGGGTGCTGAAAATACTTGGGATCCAGATAAAGGTAATACTATTTCTTCAAATAAACAAATTAAATCATTGTCTGAAAATTATGAAACAATTTTCGCAAGTATGAAAGAAGCTGGTTTTACCTTCAAAGAAGCTATGTTTGCTTTGTTTGATCCAGAATACGGTATCTTTAAAGATAGTGGCGTAGTTTATGATGTTAAAAAGCAAGGTAATAAGCCAAACTATTTCATAGAATATGGCGGCGACGATGCTACTGCTAAAATGTATCAAGGCATGGCTGGAATGATACGAGATATTTGGGGTGTATTCCCTGCAACTGGCGCAGATGCATCTCAATATGATCCATCGGAAACTCCAACTGAATCTCCAGATCCAGTTCCTTCTCCATCAAGAACTGACCCTATTTCATTTAGTATTGGCGGCGATAACAATGTATATTCATTCATTATCGATAGAAACGGCGATGGCGCATTTACTGACGGATCTGAATTTGTTGGTGGTGATGCTTCAACAAGCTGGCTGGATGATTTAAAATCATTGGATGCTGACGGAAATGGCATTTTAGAAGGCGATGAACTTAAAAACGTTCGCTTGTTAGGTACTCAATTTGTTGATGATGCTCAAACTGCAACTGATAACAATGAATACACTCCTGATAAAAAAGCGTCTGATAAGGGCTTCGAAAGAGAATCAACTACTCAAGTTAATTACACTTTAACAAATGCAGCTGATTTAGGCATTACTTCAATCAACCTAAACGGACTCGAAGAGCAAGTTGGTCAATCAACAGGTAAATATGACGCAAATGGTGCAGAATTATTCAGCGACCAATTTACATTCACAATGGAAGACGGTAGCGAAGTAACTGCAAAACGTCAAGACGAAACTGATGCATATATGAACACTGTTTATGGTGATGTATATGGCAAAGGCTTCAGATTGGGTATGGCAGACGCTGATGTTCAAGCCGTTATGGATAAAGACTATGGCGAATATGACCAGTTTGATGCAAAATATGCTGCAACATTTGATAATCTTGAAATCCTTAAAAATGCAGGTAAAATTGCAGAACAAGCAAATGCACTATATGATAGAACATTAAGAAATATTCAAGATATTCATACTCTTGGAGCTCAAAAAGCAAACAATGAAGCCTTAGCACAAAAAGGCGAAGCTTCTTGGGGTGCTATTAGAAGCGAAGTAATGGACATTGTATTGAGCGAAGGCTTGCCAGTTGACGAAACTCAATTAAAAGGTCTATATGTTCTTCATGGCGGCAATGCAAGATCTGTTGTTAATAAATACAAAGAACAATTGCAACTTGAACAAAAAATTGCTGATCAAGAACAAATGAACAAAGATATTTGGAGAACATTGGCTCTAACAACTGAAGCAGGCGTTCCAACAACAGTTGAAATCATTGAAAAATATCTGCTTGATGGCGAAACTCCTGAAAATATCGTACAACTTCTTAAAGAAGCAAGCTATGATGTTGATATGGAATATGTTCACCAAGAGCTTGGATTTGATTCTGAACGTGAACAAGAAATCTATGAATCATTTAATCAAGTGTTCAATAACGCAGGATATGGCGATAGAGTTGTTGAAGCATTGGCAATGCTTTGTCAATTACAACAAGAAGATCCAAACTTCATGATTAACGAATCAGGCGAAGAGCTTGCAAAAGAAATTATGAAAAGAATGGGTTTAGAAGAACCAATTGAAGCTCCAGAACCTCCAGCACCTGCGGCTGACCCTGCTCCAGAAGAAGGCGAAGAACCTCAAGCATAAAAATTAAATAAATAATTAAAAACCCTGTATTTTACAGGGTTTTTAATGTTTTAGAAGCTTTTTTAACCATTTCTTTATCGTTATCAGGGCTAAAACCTGTTGTGGTTAAATAATTTCCAACAATTGCGCTATCAATGCAATTGTCGATTAATAGTTGAATATTTTTTTCTGATAATCTTGCTTTTTTGCCTCCTGCAAGGCGAACTGATGAATTTGGATTGGCTATTTTAAAAATCGCAATTGTCCTTATAATGTTTTCTTCATCAATTTTATCGAAATAATTTTCAAACGGCGTCCCTTTGATTGGAGTCAAAATATTAACAGGAATGCTATCAGGGGCGATTTGTGCTAATTCAAGCGCCATTTCAATTCTTTGTTCAATTGTTTCTCCCATTCCGATAATAACGCCACAACAAAGCTCAATTCCGGCATTTTTTATATTTTTACAAGTTTCAATTCTATCTTCATAGGTGTGAGTTGTGCAAATTTCGCCATGATAGCTTTTGCAGGTGTTGATATTGTGATGAAACCTGTTTAATCCAGCGTTTTTAAGCTGTTTTGCAAGCTCAGGAGAACAAATTCCAATACTTGCGCAAGATTTTAATCCTAGCTTATTGATTTCTTGAATCATTTTTAAAAGTTCATTAAAATCTTTTGCTTCGTCTGGAGTTTTTCCCGAGGTTACTATTGCAAAATTAATTGCTCCGTTTTCTTTTGATTCTTTTGCTGTTTTGATAACTTCTTCAACACAAACCAAAGGGTGAGTTGTAATAGAAGTGTTATAATGAGTCGATTGAGAGCAATATTTGCAATTTTGCGAACATTTTCCAGTACGAGCAGAAATTAATGAACAAAATTCAAATTCTTTAAAAGTGTATTTTTTTGCTTCTTTTAATAATTCATCAAGTGGCAAATTGTATAATTTTAGTAACTCTTCTTTCGTTTTCATAATCTTTTTTCCTCGTTGTATAATTTTATCATGAATAAATCAATTTTTATAACAGGCACAGATACTGATATCGGAAAAACCTTTGTAAGCGTAGGTTTGTGCTTGGCTTTTGAAAATATGGGTTTAAAAGTTGGCTATTTTAAACCTTTTCAATCTGGAGTAAAAAACGCAATAGCGCCAGATATCGAAGAATTGAAAAAATATTCAAATTCTATTAAAACCAAATATTCATATCTTCTTAAAGGGGATGTCTCACCTCATTTATCAAGTGTTTTAAATAATATTGAAGTTGATATTGAAAAAGTAAAAAATGATTTAAAAGATTTTGAATCGCAAAATGATTTTGTTGTAATTGAAGGAGCTGGAGGATTATATTGTCCTGCTATAAAAAGAAAATTATTTGCGGATATTATAAAAGATTTAAGTCAAGAAATAATAATTGTTACAACCCCTGATTTGGGTCGAATTAATCATACTTTAATGACAATAGATTGCGCAAAACAAAAAGGAATTAAAATTAAAGGAATAATTATTAATTCAATGCCAAAGGAAAAAACTTTGTCGCAAGAAAATTTTATTAAAGAGCTGAAAATGTTTTGCGATATTGAAATTTTGGGAGTTATTCCTAAGATGGAAAATTTGATTAAAGAAGATATTATTAAAGAATTTGATTCTATATTAAAAAACCTCTCATAAGAGAGGTTTTTTAATATTTTCACTCTGGCTTGCGCCTTTTGCTCCTGAGGGACTTCGTCCCACGTCGCTCATCGATAGTTACAACTAAAAATGCCATCGCTCAACGCAATGGCATTTTCTTAACGTTTCCACTTCGGCTTTCGCCTTTTACATAGAAACTCTGTCTTTAATTTCTTCCATTTTGTGGTCTGCCAAACGAGAATCGCCTTTAACTCTTGAATAAGCCAAATAGCCATTCATTCTGTCGATTTTGGTTAAGTTTTTAGAGCCACATTTTGGGCAAACATCCATATTTAATTCTTGATGTCCGCAATCATCACAATATGATAAAGAAAGATTAACCCCTTCATAGAATCCTTTTTTCATAGCACGTTTGATTAATGTTTCAACAGCTTTTGTGTTGTATGAAATTGGATATTTAACATATTGGATTTTGCCGCCATTCATCAAATCCCAGAATCTTCCTTCGATATCTTGTTTTTCGATTGGGCTGATTTGTTCTGATACATGGCAGTGGAATGAATTAGAAACATAAGGTTTGTCTGAAACATCTCCAATTATGCCGTATTTTTTTCTAAATTGTTTTACTTGAAGACCGCATAAGTTTTCAGCAGGTGTGCCGTATAGTGCATATAAATGGCCGTCTTCTTTTTTGAATTCATCAACTTTTTTATTGATATATCTCATTACTTCAAGAGCAAATTCGCCGTCTTCAACCAATGATTTGCCATTGTGAAGTTCTTGAAGTTCATTAAGAGCAGTAATTCCAAAGGAAGCAGTTGCCGATTTTAATAATGGTTTAATTTTGTCATTATGATTTAAATGTCCGCCATAGAAACCGCCTTCGCAATATGCAAGAGGATTAACTGACGCTCTCATTTCTCCAAGATATTCATAAGTTCTTATATGGATTTTTCTGATTAAATTCATATAGTAATCTAAAACTTCATAGAAATCTTTAGATTCTTGTTTAGCTTTAGCATAAATCATTGGCAAGTGTAAGCTTATTGCGCCAATGTTGAAACGACCAACAAAGATTGGCTTATCTTCGCTATCAGCAGGCTCAGCGCCGCCTTTTTCAAACCAAGGAGACAAGAATGCACGACATCCCATTGGAGAAATTACACGTTTATATTTTTTATACATTGAAGCAACGTAGCCTTCTCCAGATAAACTTAACCAATCGGGATACATTGTTTTTTTAGAACATTCAACGCCTGCTTGGAATAAATCATAAGAAATTTTGCCTTCGCCATGGATTTCTTCATCGTATAAGAATACAATTTTTGGGAATAATACTGGTTTTTTACATTCTTTTTTGCCTTGTCCGCCAGAACGAGTTTTTAAGCAAGCCATTGAAGCCATTTTTTCAAATTCATCAGTGCCAAGACCAGTGGTTACTGTGATGAATGGATAATCTCCACGGCTTGAAGCAACTGTGTTGAATTTATATTCCCAACCTTGGAAGCCTTGTTCATAATCAGATTGAACATCTTTCATTGCTTCTTCTCTAGCTTTTTCAAAAGAAAGACCCATGCAAATATATCTGTCATATTGTCTTTCAAAAGTTTTTTGAGCGTATGGAGCAAGAATTTTGTCTACTTCAGGAACTGTAAAGCCGCCGTATTGTTGGCTTGCCGCTGCCATAACGATGTCGCCAATAACATCAAAAGCAACGTCTAGGCTTTTTGGTTCGTTATACCAAATGTTGCCCATTTCGAAACCGCCTTTTAAAACGGTTGCAACGTCAAACAAGCAGCAATTCATTGTGTCTCTTCTTGCTGACATATCATGAATATAGATATATCCTTCTTTGATGGCTTGTTTGTCTTCAACAGTTAAAAAGAATTTTTTATATAATTCTTTGTTTAATTCGTTGAAAATTAATGAACGTTTTGTTGAAACTAATGTTGAATCAGCGTTAGCGTTTTCTTTGTCGCCAATATACATGATTCTTTGTGATTCTTGATAAACTTTATCAAGCATGTGAACAAAATCGGTTTTATAGTTTCTATAATTTCTATAACTTTCAGCAACTTCAGGGCTTAGCGCTTGTAGGGCAGATTCAACAATATTGTGCATTTGAGCGATTGCAACTTCGTCTTTGTTCATATCGGAAACAGATTTATTTACAAATGCGCAAATGTCTTTAATTTGTTTGTCTGAAAATTCAACAAGCATTCTTGTTGCAGATTTTTTAATAGCTTCAACTACTTTTTCAATATTGTATTTTTCTTTTGTTCCATCTTTTTTAACAATGATAACATTGCTTAAATTACGTCTTGAGAAGTTAATTATATTAATATGGTTTTCACTGGCTTTAATGGCATCAGACACAACGCTATGCGACTGAGCTTGCGATTGTGTGTTTATATCGTTTGAAATCTTCTGCATTAAATTCCTCCTAAACTGCACTTCCCCAAATGCATTTCCCGTATTTGCCTTCATAATTCTTCCGAAAATTGTTTTTGCCGATGGTCAATATGCTTCGGTTTTTTATTTAAACTAATTTTCTTATTTAAATTATTTTACTATAAATTTTAGGGCATGGGTACAAGTTATTTAGACGATTTAATAAATTATTTTTTAAAAGATAAAAATCACTCCGATATAGAGTGATTTTTACACTTATTATTAAATTTTTCAAAACTTAACTTTACAAAATTATTTTACTAAAGGCAAAATTTGAGATGTGATATCTGTGCCACCAAAAAGGACTGCATCCTTTCTCAATACTAATGTGTAGCCCATGGCTTTAGCTTTTGAAGTTATGATTTCATTTAATTGATTGTCAACTTGGGTAACTTTTTTTGAATAAGAATCTTTGATTGTTTTTTTCTTTTGGGTTAATTGCGCTTCATATTTTTTAATTAGCGCATCTTTGCCTGCTTTTGTGGTTTGTTTTTGAATGTCTGCGCTTGCAGTATCATACCATTTTAGCATGTCTTTTGTTTGCTTTAATTGTGCATCTTGTGCTGATTTAAGCACTTTTGAAGCTTCTAGCAACTTTGGTACATTAACATAAGCAACACTAGCAGGCATTGCGTTTGAAAATGCAATATTATTCATGCCAAAACCTAAACCAAATGCAAAAGAGCATAGCGCAAATGTTAGTAAACTTTTTTTCATGATTTTCTCCTTATATTTATCAATAATTTATATTTGAAACTATTGGTTGCTTATAAATTGCTTTGTTTATTGAATGACTATCAACAATAGGGCTTGGTGCTGAAATATACCATTTGTAGATTGCGCTGTTCATTCTTTTGAAGAATTTTTCAAGCCAAAGTTTTTTTGTTTTTTCGTCCAATATATTCTTTTTCTCATATAAAAATTCAATTTGCATCATATTATCAATTGATTGATTAAGATTTTCTATTCTCCAAATGACTTCGTCCATAAATTCGTAAGGCATAAGGGCATCTTCTGCTTTCAGTGTTTTACCTGTATTAGGATCGATTGCAAGCTCTGCTCCTGGAGGCTTTAGGATGATTGATTCTGGAATTGCATTTTTTATTGGTCGATTTTCGTTCATCCAACGAGCAAGCGCAAAAAGCTTTGTTTTTGTAACATCAAGAATTGGCGCAAAGCCGCCAGACATATCACCATTAATCGTAGCATAACCCATATATGTTTCTGATTTGTCTGATGTTGCAATTGGCAAGGTTGAGCCGAATTCGTTTGCAATTCCCCACAAAATCATAGCTCTGCTTCTTGCTTGAATATTATCTTGAGTGAATGATTTAGTGTATCTATTACACCAATAATTTGAAGCTTTATTAAAAACTTTATCAAGCCCAATTGAAAAAGCTTCGTGATATTCTTTGATGGGCGCTTCAATATAATTTATTCCTAAATTTTTCGCAAGTTCGCAACCATCAAATTTTGATTCATTTGAAGTTAATCTAGAAGGCATTGAAACACCTAGGACGTTTTTGCTGCCTAAGGCGTCTGCTAATAATACAGCACATATTGTTGAATCAAGACCTCCCGATAAGCCAAGAACTGCTTGAGTAAAGCCGTTTTTTGAAAAATAGTCTTTAATTGATAAAACTATTGAACAATATGTTCTTTTTAAATCATTTTCGTAATTCAAACTAAAAGAATCGTGGTTTGTTGGAAAATTGTATTCGTTTTTTTCGATTCGTCCTTTTTTTAAATAGTCTTCATTAAATGCTTTAGCTTGCGCTAATAAAGTTCCTTTTGAATCGATTATTCTGCTCATTCCATCATAAACAAATTCATCAATTGCGCCTGTTTGATTAAGATAGAATAAATTTTTATTTTGCGAAGTTGCAAGTTTATAAAGTTTTTCGTTTCTATAATATTCGCTGTTTGTTTTTGAAGCGCATAAATCCAAATAAATTAAATTGCTTGTTGCAAATTTTGGATGTTCATTTTCGATTATTTCAAAAGATTCAAAATTTAAAGTAAAAATTTCGACTTTTTTAATTTCTTCTTGATTAATTAAATAATTCCCATCAAAAGAACTTATAAGGGCATTTGTTTTAACATGTTTTTGAATTTCTTTAAAAGCATTATCTATTTGTTCTTTTATGAAGGAAAATTTTTCAATCATATCGAAATTATGATAGCCATAAATGAAATATTTTGGAAAAATCATAAGCTCATATTCTTGGTTATCAAGGGCTTCAATGATTTTATTTTTGTTGTATTCGATATCTGCAGGAATAGGGTTTAATTGCGCTAATACTATATTCATATTAAATTCCTTTTCTATATCGTGATTTTAGCATAAAATACAGTTATGAATTTGAAAACTAAAAATTATTTTTTAAATTTATCAGTTTTTATTTTGATTTTTCTTTTTTCTTTGTTTGCTTTGTCAAACATCGGTTTTTTGGTAAAAATTCCTGTTAATATAAGCTATATTATAATTTCTTTTGTAATAGCTTTAATATATTTATTTAAAACAAAAGATTTTTGTAAGAAATTTGGTATAATTGCGCTTGTTTTCTTTTTGTCTTTTGTTTTTGCAAATCTTTTTATAGACACATCTTTCGATGGAAGATGTTACCATTTTACCTTAGAAAACCTTTTTAAATTGGGCTATAATCCAATTTATGATGATATAAAAACATTCGCAAATAATAACAATATTTATTACAATTTATTGTTTGCAAATAGTTATCCAAATGCACTTGAGGTTTTAAGAAGTAATTTTTATTTATTTTTTCAAAATATGGAATCAAGCAAAATTGTTAATTTTTTGATTGTTTTTGCTGGGTTTTTTTATTCATATTATTTCTTTTTAAATAAATTGAATAAGATTAAAAGTTTTGTTTTGTCTTTTTGTGTTTTTCTTTGTGCTGTTGTGGTGTGTCAGATTAATACAAAAATGGCAGATTTTTCTATTTATTATTTATTTTTATTCCAATTATTTTCAATGATTTTGATAAATAAAAATATTGATAAAAAAGAAAATCTTTTTGTTTTGATTTTTGCAAGTGTATTAGCTATTGCAACAAAATATATAAGTGCTTTTAATTTTGCGATTTTGTTTGTAGTTTGGTTTGTTTTAAAAAGAAAAAAAATAATTTTAAAATCAGCCTTAGTTGTTTCTTTTTTGAGTTTAATATTATGTTTTCAACCATATATAACAAACATTGTTAAATTTAAAAATCCTTTTTATCCTTCAATTGGGTATAATAAATTGGATTTTATGACAAAACAAAATCCAAAGGAATTTAAGGATAAACCATATTTATATAAATTCTTCAGAAGTATGTTTTCTTCTGCTTCTGATGCAAGAATGAACAATCCGCAAACGCCAAGATTATTCTACAAAATTCCTTTCACAAGCCATTTTGATATGCCTTATGGAGCAGAGGATGTTCGAATTAATGGTTTTGGGCATTTGTTTTCCGGAATTTTTATTATAAGCGTATTTTTGTCTATAATTCAATTTCGAAAAAGAAAAGGTATTTTTGCTCTTTTGGCGATTTTATTAACAACTTTGTTAAATCCAATATGTTGGTGGGCGAGGTTTGTTTCGCAATTGCATTTGTTACCAGTGATGAATTGTTATTATTTTAGAAAAAATAATTTAATTTTTTATATTTTATCAATTTTGTTAATTATCAATGGGCTTTGGGTTGCAAAAGAAAATTTTGCAACAAATGCATATAAGACTTATGTTATGAATGATTATTATAATAGCTTATACAATATTTCAACTCCGATAGAAATTTATATGGATAAAACTCCTTACGATGAGGATGATTCAACAATTCTTTTTAGAATGAATGAATATGGAGTTAAATATAAATTAGTTGATAAAAAAGATAAACACTTTAAAAAAATCAAAACCGATGTGACGGTTAGCGATTCTTATTGGATTAAATAAAGTTAAATTTTTGACAAAAAGCCTGCTATAAAATATCTTATTAATATGCTAATTATGGGAATTGACCCTGGAATTGGAATTACGGGTTATAGTTTTGTTGAATATCAAACAAGCAAGAAGGGTGATAGTTTTGCGCTTATTGCCTCTGGTTCAATACAAACTGATAAAAATGCGCCCCATCCAAAACGACTTTTAGAATTAAAGACAGATATTGATTTTTTAATTAAAAAATATTCCCCTGATTGTGCTTCAATTGAACAGCTTTTTTTCTTTAAAAATCAAAAAACAATAATTCCTGTTGCTCAAGCAAGAGGGGTTATTTTGCTGACGTTAGAAGAAAATAATATTCCTTCTTTTGAATATACTCCTCTTGTTGTAAAACAAACAATAACAGGGCACGGAAGAGCTGACAAATCAACGGTTAAAATGATGGTAAAAAATTATATAGAATTAGATAAAAAAATAAAATTAGATGATACAATAGATTCAGTGGCGCTTGCTTTGTGCCACGCTCAAAACCAAAGGTTTAAGGAGGAAATTAAATGAACCAGCTTATCGCTAAAAGAACTGCAATTTTTGCATTAATGCTTGGTGCTTTGATTGGGCTTATTTCGCTTGTGCCATATTTTATTGGGCTAAGTTTGTTTGTTCTTTCGTTCTTTTCTTCGGTTATTGTAATGTTATATATGAAAAAAGGAGAAAAACATATTTCATATTTAACTAATGAACAAGGCGCCATTATGGGCGGAATTGTTGGTTTCTTTTGTTCTATTGGTTTTTTTATCACCTTTTCTCCTATGGTTTGCATATTAAGGCTTATTTTTAAGCAATATTATGCATATATGATTCCTGATATGTTGCATGATGCGCTGTGGCTGTTTTTTGTTGTAGTGTTTATGGTTGCTTTAATTTTTGCGCTAACAAACAGCGCAACTGGCATGGGAACTACTTGGATATTAAGTCATATTGAAAAAGAGCCAGAAAATCTTGACGCTAGATTAGACATTAAAATTGAGGAATAAAAAATGGAAAAGACTATTGAATGGATTAAAATAGACAACGTTAATGGTTTTTCAAGGATGATTGATCAATTAGTCATTCCTTATGAATATAAAAAAGTGGATATTAAAACCAGTGATGAAATTTATGACGCCATTAAAACAATGATTGTAAGAGGAGCTCCTGCTATTGGTATTGCTGGCGCTCATGGGGTATGTTTGGCTGCCATTGAATCAAAAAACAAACCAAATTTTGTTGATGAAGTTAAGAGAATTTCTGATTATATTAATTCTTCTCGTCCGACTGCGGTAAATCTTGCTTGGGCTATAAACGAGCAATTGAAAGTATTGGAAGATAATAAAGAAAAAGAAATTGATGAAATAATTGAGCTTTTGATTGAAAACGCAATTAGGCTTGAAAATGAAGACATCGAAATTAACAAAAAAATTGGTGATTTTGGCGCAACTATTATTCCAAAAGGTGCAACTATTCAAACTCATTGCAATGCTGGTGCGCTTGCGACTGTTGGATATGGAACGGCTCTTGGAGTTGTTAGAAGCGCATTTAAAAATGACCCAACTATTAAAGTTTTTGCTGATGAAACTCGCCCTCGTGGTCAAGGAGCAAGAATTACAACCTATGAATTAACTAGAGATGGCATCGATACAACCTTAATCACTGATGGTATGGGTGCGTATTTTATGAAAAAAGGAATGATTGATGTTGTTGTAGTTGGTGCTGATAGAATTGCGCTAAATGGCGATAGTGCGAATAAAATTGGCACATATATGGTTGCAATTGCAGCAAAATATCATAATATCCCGTTTTATATTGCAGCTCCCAAATCAACAATTGATCCTAGCATAAAAACTGGGGATGAAATTGTTATTGAATTAAGAAACAAAGAAGAAGTTACAATCGTAAATGATAAACCAATTTGCACTGATAAGGTGAATGTTATTAATCCTGGGTTTGACGTTACTCCAGCAGAATTAATAACAGGAATTATCACTGAATATGGCATTTTCAAGCCAAACGAAATACATAAACTGTTTGAATAATAGCAATTGGACTTTTACAAAATAAAATTACTGTGGTATAAATAAAATGTAGCAGATATAAGGAGATAAAACCATTAGCAAAGATAATAGAACTCAAAACGAGTTATTAAACGAAAAAATTAGAGCCAGAGAAGTTAGATTAATTGATGATGAAGGCGTAAACCATGGAACTATCCCAACAGCCAAAGCCCTTCAAATGGCAAAAGAAAAAGATTTAGATTTGGTTGTTGTATCTGCAAATCAAGCTCCGCCAGTTGCAAAAATACTTGATTGGGGCAAATATAAATACGAAACAGAAAAAAGAGCTAAAGAAGCAAAGAAAAAACAACATACTGTTGATATTAAAGAAGTTAAAATGCGCTATAAGATTGATGTTCATGACTATGAAGTTCGTCTTAAAGCAGCTAAAAAATTCCTTGCTTCAGGCAACAAAGTTAAAGTTGTTGTTATGCTAAGAGGGCGCGAAATGCAACATTCTCACCTTGCAATGGACTTAATTAATAAATTCCAAGGAGAATTTGAAGAAGGTTCGGTTGTTATTGAAAAGAAACCGATGATTGAAGGAAGAAACGTTGTAATGATTCTTGCTCCAAGCGGTAAATAAGAAAAAAATAAAATAAAAACGGTTCTTGCAAAAGCTTGAACCGTTTTTATTTGTTATGAATTTAATTTTGCCATAATTTCTTTGTTGTAGTCTATATATTCTTGAATTTCCTTAGGAATACGACAAGGTTTTAATTTTCCAGAAGAGTCATCCAAAGGAACAAAAGCTTCTTCTTTGTTGTCGATATTAGGATATAAGATAATTTCTTCTAATTCGCCATTTTGCTTGTAACTTTTTGTTGCTTGATGGTAATCATAATAAAGCGAATAACCATAATAATAATGGCTATAGAAATTTATTTCTTCTTTTTTAGGCGTGCCATTTTCCCAAAAACTAACTTCGTATGGTACGCAGCTGAATTTTAAGATGTCTTTTGTAGATAGTTGGGCTCCGCACCAGTTTCCTATATTATTTGCCTTATATCTAAAATTTTTGTCTGATTTATAGCTTTTTATGTTTCCATTATCATAAAATGACAAATGTGTTTTTCTTTCGTCGTCTTCATTTATTAATTCGACAGCTTTTAATAATCCATTTGCAGATTTTGTATAAACTTTGTTGTATTTGCTGCTGTCTGCGGATTCATAAAAATATTCTTTTGTTTGGATGATTTTTCCTGACGAATCTTTCGTTTCGATTTTGATTAATCTTTGCTTAGGGTCATATAAACGAGTGGATGTGGTTTTGATTCCCCCTTTGTCGTCATAAGTTCTTGTTTCGGATAATCTTCCCATATAGTAATCTTGTGCTATTTTTGTTCCGTTTGTTTTTTGAGATATTACGGTTCCTGTTAATAATTTTCCTTCTAGGTTTTTAAATTTTTTATTTTTATCAAGTTTTACTTGCGAATAATCAAAAGTTGTTTGTGCGCCTAAAGTCATGAAATATTTGTTCATTTCAGCTTTTAATTGTGCTATTTCTTGTAAAACATTGTTTATATCGTTTTTTGTTGCCGGCGCATTTGGGTTTTCATGAGCTTGAGCACCCTTGAAATTGATTTTTGAATAATTATTTTTGAAATTAACTGAGCTAAAAGCAATATTCATATTTTATCCTTTCTTATGCATGGGATAAAACATGAAAATAAAAATAGTTGCAAAAACAAATGAAAAAAAGCCTCTCTAAAAAGAGGCTTTTATATTTTTTATCCTTGCTTTACTCGGGTTTAGCTCCTGAGGGACTTTGTCCCACGTCGCCTTAGTCCAATTGCAAAAGAGGCCGAAATTCAACACTTCGACCTCTTTTTTCATATCCTTTTGCCCTCGTTTCGCTCGGGTTTAAAATATTACTGTTAATTCTTCGTTTGGATTCAAAGCAGCTGAGTTTGAAACTGATGGAACGATTGTGTATAACAATTCGTCGCCAATTTCATAAACAATGCCGAATGTTCCTGAAACAACAGTTTTAACAATTCCATAAACACCTTTTCCTAGTGTTACAAATGAGTTGCCGAAGCTTGCAACGCCACGTCCTAGGTGTCCTGTGAATGTTTCAACTAATGTATCTGACAATCTATCGCCGTATTCTTCTAAACCGTTTCCAGTAATATTAACGATTTGACCAATTCCACGACCAGTTACGCCAACTGTTCTTGCAGCAGCTGTTAATGGAAGTCCAAGAATTCTAGCGAAGATGTTTGGATTGTTTAATTTGTCAGCAGTTGCGCTTGTCATTTGTTTAGGGAAATGAGCTGTGCAATCGCCATTTTTGATTTCTGTAAATTTAACAGTTACTGTTCCAGGGTGTTTGCCAAGACCAGGTCTTTGAACTGTTACAACTTGACCAAATACTTCTGAACCTGTTGGGAATGTTTTGCCATCAACAGTAACTTCAGCTAATGTTTTAGCAACGAATCTGTCGCCAATGTTAGAATGTTTAGCGTCAACTCTGTCTAACATTTTAACTTTGATTGCAACAGGTACACCTGTGTTTTTGAATGCGTCGCCGATTAATTTGCCGTTAGCACCATATTTTAATCTTAATTCAGAAACCAATGTTGCTACTTGATGTCTTGATAAGTATGGGTTAGCAAACAATGCTTTTGGATCAGGCATATTGTCAACTAAACCAGAAGCGATAACTTCTTTTGTGCAACCATAAGCCCAAGTAGGAATAGCATCAACTTTTTGTCCGTTGATTGTTGGAGCGCTTCCATCGTTTACATAATCAACTTCAATTAATTTAGCAATTGTAGCAAAAACTTCTGCTTTTGTGATTGCTTGGTCTGGTTTGAATGATTTATCAGGGTAACCAATCATAACATCAGCAGCAGTTGCTTTGTTGATTTCGTCATTTGCCCAATATGCATTAGTTACATCTGTGTAACCTTTGATTGCATTAACTTGGCTCATGTTTAAGCCTTGAGATAACATAAATGCTAATTCAGCTCTTGAAATAGGCATTTTAATATCGAAATCTCTGTCGCCTTTTCTAACACTCATAGTGTTTAAAAGGTCTTTAGAGTATGCATTTACATATAAATTTTCTTTATTTGTGAAACCTAGTCTATTTTTTTGTTTTAAAACTTTGCCACCGATTCTATAAATTGAATCTGCATCTTTAAATTCTGTCGCATCTGCATTCATTAATGATGGGTGAGCATAAACTTGAACTTTTTCACCTTTTTTGCAAGCACAAGGTTCTTTAGCGATAACGCCTGCGCAAGTCAAAAATAATGCTAATGTTACAGATAAAGCTTGTGTAGTTTTTTTCATAACTTACTCCTTATTCTTATCTGACAAACTTGTAACACAATAGTATAAGCTAATTATCTAATAATTAGATTTATCAGTCAAGAAAAAATTATAATAGCGCTTTAATGTCGTTATATATGATTAGAGAGGCTTCTTGAATAAATAATTTTGCGCCGTAGTCGTTATGAGGTCTTTTTGCTAAAATTGTAACTATATATTTTTTGCCGTTATCTGTGTAAACAATTCCGCTATCGCCTAACATTGAGCCGATATCTCCTGTTTTGTGTAGCACCATAACGTCTTGTGGAAGTTTTTCTTTTATTAAGTGGGTGTTTTTTGTGTTTCCAAGGTATTCTTTTAAAATATTTTTATATTTTGGATTAATATAATTTGGATTATCAATGTTATAAAGAATTTTTGAAATTTCTCTTGCTGTGATTTTGTTGTTTCCGTCTAAATCTGGCAACCAATCACCCATAGATGTCGCTTTTAAGCCAAGATTTCTCATTTCACGATTAAAACTGTCCATTCCGCCAATTTCATATAAAAGCATATTTGTTGCTGAATTGTCAGAATTTGCAATCATAATATTTGCAAGATGATCTAAAGAATATGCAACATCTCCTTTTGTATATTGCAAATCTCCTGAACCAAGCGTTCTATATTCTTCTTTAAATATTCTTTTGTCGGTTAAATTAATCGGATTAATTGTGTCAGAAGTTCTGTCAACTAATCTTATTAATTCAAAAGCAATTGGAACTTTAATTATACTTGCAGATGGAAATATTGTATCCGAATTAATTTCCAAACCAGAGCCTGATGAATATTCCCAAACGAAAATGCTTGGTTCAAGTTTTGGATAGTTTTTTGCTAATTCAAGAAGCTTGTTTTTTGTATCAGTCATTTCTGAAACAATTTGAATATCAGTTATGGCTTTTGTTTTTTCTGCTCTTGGGGTTAATAAATATTCGCCCATAAAAAATGAATTGTGGATATATTCTTTTGTTGGACTTGCGAGTTCTTTTGCGTCTATTTTTATGTTGTTATTTAAAATTTTATTTAAATAAAGCGGTTCAAAATAGCTTTTGAAATTATATGGACACACAAAATATCCATACGAACCCAAAAACGTTAGCGCAAGAAGCATTGCGAGGAATTTTTTTCCGCCTTTTTTATTTTTTTTCTTTAGTGGAATTCTTTTTCTTTCAGGCTTTGTTTCTAGCGCAAAATCACAATATGAGTGGTTGTATTCATATATATCTTGATATTTTTTAAATGTTTGCTTTTTTAAAGGATTGGACAATACAAAACACCGATAATCTGACTACCATAACAGTTTAATAAATACTTCGAAATAAAACATAATATATTTGAATGATATATGAGGGAAAATTTGGTTTTTGGGTATTAAAAATATGTTATACTAAAGCAAGAATTAGTAAAATTTAAGGAGTGTATATGAATATTGTTATTTATAGCGAAACAGGCGCTTCCGAATTAGCGGGTCTTATTAAGCTTGATGATGAAACAGAATTAAGAGAGTTTAGTGCGTCTGAATTGGAAAACTATAAACAATATAATCCAGGCGTTTTGATTTTAGATATGGATACCGATAAAATCAGAGAATTTTGTGCGGTTAGAAAATTGGAATGTTGTGTTCTTGCTCCTGTGAATGAAATTCCTGAGAATTTGACAATTAGAGCGTTAAGTTACGATTTTATTAAAAAACCAATTAATGAAACAGAACTCAATGTTCGTTTGAATGCTTTGTTGAAAACTTATGTTACTAAAAGAGAACTAATAAAAACAGCAATTTGTGATGAATTAACTGGTTTATATAATAGAAAATATTTGCACCATAGGCTTGATGCTGAAATTTCTCGTGCAAAACGTTATGGAACAAGTTTATCTTGTTTATTATTAGACATTGACTATTTCAAAATTGTAAACGATATGTATGGATACGATTGGGGCGATATTTTATTAAGAAAAATTGCCCAAATGCTTTCTGCGCTTGTTCGTAAAGAAGACGTTTTAACTCGTTATGGCGATGAAGAATTTATTATTATTCTTCCTGAAACAACAGAACAACAAGCAATGATTTTTGCTGAAAGATTTAGAAAAGACGTTGAAAAAATGGAATTTATTCCTGCGAATGAAGAAGAAAGACACCCAATCACAATTTCAGGCGGAATTTCTTCTTTCCCATGTATGGAAGCAGTGGATGAAAATTCAAATACATTGATTCGATACGCTGAACATGCGCTTTACAACGCAAAACAATCAGGCAAAAACAAAATTGTTGAATTTTCAAAAATGAATCTAGGTTGCTAAAATGACCAACAATTTAACAAAAAGAATTATCCCTTGTTTAGACGTTAAAGACGGAAAAACAGTCAAAGGGGTTAATTTTGAAAATCTTAAAATTGTTGGCGATCCTGTTGAATTGGCGAAAAAATATTCGTCATCGGGTGCTGATGAGCTTGTTTTCTTGGATATTAGCGCAACAAATGAAAAAAGAAAAACTGTTGTAGAGCTTGTTGAAAGGGTTGCAAAAGAAGTTTTTATCCCCTTTACTGTTGGCGGCGGAATATCTGATTTAGAAGATATCAAAGCAATTTTGGCTGCTGGTGCGGATAAAATTTCGTTTAATTCTGCTGCGGTTAAAAATCCTGATATAATTTCAACCACTGCCAATTATTTTGGCTCGCAATGCATTGTTGTTGCGCTTGATGCTAAAAGGGTTGATGGTGATTTTTATGTGCATATTAATGCTGGGAAAATAAACACTGGAATTAAAGCACTTGATTGGGCAAAAAAAGCTCAAGAATTGGGCGCAGGCGAAATTTTGCTTACTTCAATGGATTTTGATGGAGTGCAAAAAGGATTTGATATTGAATTAAACAAATTAATATCAGATTCTCTTAATATTCCTGTCATTGCTTCTGGTGGGGCTGGTGCTGATTCAAAGCACTTTATTGATGTTTTTAATTTGACAAATGTTGATGCTGCGCTTGCTGCTTCGATTTTTCATTATGACACTTTATCAATTGATAAAGTGAAATCTGATTTAAAAAATAACGGCATCAAAACAAGATAAAAAAAGACCGCTTTAAAAGGCGGTCTTTTTTTTATTGATTTTTAAATTAAATTAATCTTAATTCGATGTATTTTGTTATGCTATATGTGAATTGGATAACATAAACTAAAGCGATTGCTAATGTTAAATATTTTTGGAAATCGCCAAATACGATTAAATTATTTTTCTTTTTCATTTCCATATAATCAACAAATTCTTTGTGATATGGTTGTTCTGGAAGTTTTGTTTCAAGATATTCTAAAACTTTTGCGTATTTAACCTTGATTAACATTTGATATGAGTCAATGTTCATCCACCACATTATAGTTACTGCAAAACCAATAATTGAAAGAACGATTGCAGGAGAATAGTGTGGTGTTAGTGTGCTTAACATATATGTTGAAATTAAAAGCACAAGGTTGAAAATCAAGTAAAATCTATTTGTTGAAAATTGTCTTTCAATAAATTTTTCTTTCGCTTCTGAATAAATTCTATATTGTTCTAAAATTAAATATTTTTCGTCTTTAGTATCCATTTAAGGTAGACTCCTTTCACAAAATAGAGTTTACCACATTTTTTTGCTTCTTGTTTAGTATAAAAGTATGATTTTTGGAAAAAAAATGGGGTACAGACCCCAATTCGCATACTAGCCGAAGCATTAACAACATGATTATAATAACTTTAATAAATTAAAAAAGAAAGCCATTGTTAAGAAATGTAATACATTTATAGTAGTTTAACAATGACTTTCAAAAATTATTTAACGATAATTTTGTGATATATTTTTTTGCCTTTTTTGATTTTTATCCCGTCTTTTAGGCTTTCACGGCTAAATTTATAACCTAAATCAGATGTTTTTTCTTCTTCAATTGAGACTCCGCCTTGTTGTATTAATTTTTTTGCTTCGCCTCTGCTTGCGCAAAGATTGCTTTGCACTAAAACATCAATCAAAGAAATTTCATCACCTTCAAAGTTTAATTGCGTTGTTGGCATGTTTGAATCATCGCCGCCGCCTGCAAATAAAGCTTTTGCTGCTGCTTGAGCTGCTTGCGCTTCTTCAGCTCCATGAACAAGAGTTGTAAGCTCGTAAGCAAGAATTTCTTTTGCTTTGTTGAGTTGCGCTCCTTGCCAAGATTCCATTTTTTCAATTTCTTCTAATGGTAGGAATGTTAGCATTCTAATGCACTTTAAAACATCATCGTCCTCAACGTTTCTCCAATATTGATAAAAATCATATACACTTGTTTTGTTTTTGTCTAACCAAACTGCGCCTGAGGCAGTTTTGCCCATTTTTTTGCCTTGAGAATTCATTAAAAGAGTGATTGTCATTGAATGAGCATCACGACCAGTTTTTCTTCTGATTAAATCTGAACCAGCAAGCATGTTGGACCATTGGTCATCGCCGCCAAATTGAAGGTTACAATTATAATTTTCATTTAAGTAATAAAAATCATAAGCTTGCATAATCATATAGTTAAATTCTAGGAAACTTAGCCCTTTTTCCATTCTTTGTTTATAGCATTCAGCTCTTAACATATTGTTTACCGAAAAACAAGCACCCACTTCACGAAGAAGCTCGATATAGTTTAATTTTAAAAGCCAATTTGCGTTGTTTACCATAATTGCTTTGTCTTCGCCAAATTCGATAAATCTTTCCATTTGTTTTTTAAAACATTCGCAATTATGTTCAATCGTTTCTGAACTCATCATAGAGCGCATATCAGAACGTCCTGAAGGGTCTCCGATGTGTCCTGTTCCTCCGCCAATTAGGACAATGGGCTTATTTCCTGCCATTTGCAAACGTTTCATTAAGCAAAGCGCCATAAAATGACCCACATGAAGCGAGTCTGCTGTTGGGTCAAAACCAATATAAAAACGAGCATTGCCTGAATTTATTAAGTCTTTAACTTCTTTCTCGTTTGTGATTTGGGCAATTAATTGCCTTTGTTGTAATTCTTCAAAAATTCCCATTCGTCTTAATTTCCTTTATTCGTCCTTTTTAATCTTAATAAAATAAGGAAATTTTAGCAAGCTAAGCTTTTAGCCTAAAAAGCCTTTAATAGTTTTGTTTTCTTTTTTGTTTTGAGGAAGATAATCATCTTCGTTGATTTTTTGCCAAACGCCTTCTTTTAATACTGTTTCAAAATCTTTTTCAAGCACTTCTCTTTCTTCATAATATGCGCACTCAGAAGCTAATGAAACCATATCAACAATGTTTGATGGGCTATATCCTAATAATGTTTTTGAAAGCCTATTTAATGCTTCGTCGTTTTTTGCAAGATTTTCCCCCATTTTAAATGTATTTAATTGTTTAATTAAAAGTTTTTTTATGTCGTTTTCATTTGGTAAGCCAATATATGGTTTAAATTTAATTCTTCGAATTACAGCAGGGTCAAGTGAATCAAACATATTTGTTGCGCCAATGATTAAAATATTTTTATCTTGAGCTCCTGTAATTAAAGGTAAAAGCGTGTTCACAACTTTATTATCTTCTTCTGATTTTGATTCAGAGCCATCTCTTTTTGCTAAAAGCGAATCTAATTCATCCATAAATAGCAATATTGGTTTGTCTGATTTTTTGGCGATTTCTTCAAGCTCGCCAAACGCTTTTGCAATGTTTATAACCGTTCCATTGACATAAGTTGAGCCCACTTGAGATAAATCAAGTTTATACATTTCGCAACCCGATTCTGCTGCGATTGCTTCAGCAAGCATTGTTTTTCCGCAACCAGGGGGCCCAAAGAAAACGCTAAAACCTGGAATTTTAATGCCATAGTTAATTTCTCTTTGTTTTGCTTCTTGCGGATGTTCAAGAGGGAAAATGATAAAATTTCTTATTTTATTTCTATATTTATCAAGCCCAACTACGTCATCAAGGGATTTTGGAGAAGAAGAAGATGGTTCAAATTTCGTGATTGAACTTTGAGCTCCATCTTCCCCAACACCAACACCAACACCACTTAATCCGTTAGGGGTTGATAAAGCTTGTTTGTTGTCTAAATCGTTGGTTAAACTTTGAAAAAGAATCTCTCTCCATTTATAACATGGTTTTTGGATTTCTTCTTTTGGCTCATTTTCGTATATTATCGCTCTTTCGACCTCTTCTTTGTCGAGAGTGTCAATTGTTCTTTTTAAAAAGTTTAAATCGGGAAAAATTCTGTCAACCAAATGGCAAAGAGTTCTTTTTGTTGTTAAAAAATAACTTAAAAGAATATTTATTTGCTCTTCGTTTCTGTCAACTCCGCCATTACTAGGGTTTTCAAGTTGATTAATCAATGATTCTGCCATATTGCAAGTTGAATTCATTTCTCCAATTAATTTTATGGTTGGAGTTTGTTCGCTGTTGTTTATTCTATTATTTAACTTTTGGTTTAGCCTTTTGTCGTAGCCAAAATTTATATTGTTATTATGCGATATTTTCATATTTTTTCTCGTGAATTCGAATATATAAAAATCGTGAAGAAAAAAAATTGCATAAATCTTAATGAAATCTTTATAACTCCATGAGCTAAAATGTGCTAATATTAATCTATTGGGAAATATAAACGAGGAGAAAAGTATGAAAATTCCTATTATTAATTCAAAAAGACAATACGAAACAATTGCTGCTAAGGCTGAAGCCGCTGTTTTAGAAGTTATGAGAAGCGGTTCTTATATCCTTGGGGCTAATAATAAAGAATTTGAACAAGAAATGTGCAATTATTTAGATTGCAAACACACAGTTGCACTTAACTCTGGAACTGATGCTCTTCATTTGGCACTAAGAGCGTTAGATATAGGCGAAGGCGATGAAGTAATTTCAACAGCATTCACTTTTGTTGCAACATCTGAATCAATAGGAATTGTTGGAGCTAAACCTGTTTTTGTTGATATCGATCCTGATACATTTAATATTGATCCTGCAAAAATTGAAGCAGCAATCACTCCAAAAACAAAAGCAATTATTCCTGTTCATTTGTATGGTCAACCCTGCGATATGGACCCAATTATCGATATTGCTAAACGTCATAATTTGTTTGTAATTGAAGACGCATGTCAAGCAATTGGCGCTGAATATAAAGGAAGAAAAGTTGGTACAATTGGTGATGTTGGTTGCTTTAGTTTCTATCCAACTAAAAACCTTGGCACAATGGGTGATGGCGGTTTGTTGTCAACAAATTCTCAATATATTAAAGATAGAGTTATTGCGCTAAGAAACCATGGCGGTGCTATAAGATATCATCATGATGAAATCGGTGTAAATTCTCGCCTTGATGAAATTCAAGCTGCAATTTTAAGAGTAAAACTTCCATATATCGATAAATGGAATAGCGCAAGAAGAGAACATGCCAAATTGTATAATGAATTATTCAAAAGCTGTTCTTTAATTGAAACTCCAAAAGAATTAGATTCAACATATTGTGTATATCATCAATACACTGTTAAAATTCCAAACAGAGATGGAGTTCATAAAATGCTTGCCGATGCTGGAATTGGGGCGATGATATATTATCCAATCCCATTGCATCTTCAAAAAGTTCATGAAAAATACAACTTCAAAGAAGGCATGCTTCCAATAACAGAAGAAAACACTAAACTTGTTCTTTCATTGCCAATGTTTGCTGAAATTACAGAAGAAGAACAAAGAGAAGTTGCTCGCGTTTTAATCGAAGCTGTTGAAAAATCGGCAGTAACTGCTTAATTTAATAATACAAACAAAAACCCTGTTGCTTAACAGGGTTTTTTTATTGCAAAGATTCTATTGCGCAGATAATTGCTTTATTTGCATCGATTTTAATTTGCGCTTGATTTGCTTCATAAGAGCAATTTGCTTTTTTGAGAAAATCTTTTTCTTTGCTGTATGCTTCAATTTCGCATTGAGCAACTTTTTTGCAATATTCAAAAATAAAATTTAAATTAATATTTTTTCCTAAATTTCCCATTGTTTCTTGGATTAATTCATAAGTAATTTCTTCAATCGTTGCGCTAAAATAATTTCGACAAGCTTCGTCTGCGCTTGAAATATCAGACAAAGATTCTTCAAATGCTTCGTTGATTGCTCCTAATAATTCAACGCTGAGTGTTTCGTAAAAATTGAAGGCGGATAAAATATTTGATTTTATAGTTTGCAGATTTCTTTCTTTTTTTAAAAAATTATTTATAACATCAAGTTCTGTTTCTTTTTTAGGAGATTCTGCTTGAAGTGCGTGCGTTCCTTCGTGGATTAATCTTCCTATAAAGATAATTCTTTCTTTTTGGCTTGAATCTTTTGGAAAAATAACGCTTATTTCTTGTTTTTTTAATATTGCTTTTTTTCTTCCTAAGAAATCTTGTCGAATCGTATATTCTTTTTCTGTATTTCCACTGTATGAAATAACATCGCTATTTTGGGCTTGTATTCTTTGGGTTTGTTTAAAGGTTGATTTGGGACAAAATTCTTTGAAAATTTTTGCAATTTCTTTTTCTCTGGGTTGATTGTTTAAATAAGCATAGCTTATTAGGTTTTTGGCAAGTGAGCGAAAGGATTTTTCAAAGTCGTTGCTTGTAAAAGATATACTATCGCAATATGTTTTTTTAAGGGGGATTGTTGTGTTGTTTTGTGGTTTTTGAGTTTGTATGTATATATTTTTGTTGATTTTTGATATGCGCATTAAAAAGCCTTTCCGATTTTATAAAAATCAAAAAGGCAAAAATTTGTTATTAAGTTTATATTATTCGCTATCTTTTTTCTTGATTAATTTTGAAACAGTATTCAAAACAATAAGAACTGCAATTAAACATAGTGCAGTTATTATAAATTTGCTTTTTGTTGTTACAGCGAAGATAGATAATAAAGCGCATACCATTGAAAAACTTGCTAATAGTAAAACAAGTTTGTCTTGCGAATATCCAGCATGAAGCAATTTGTGGTGTATATGTTCAGCATCAGCCACAAAAGGACTTGAGCCTTTTAGCATTCTTCTTGTTGAAGAAAAAGCAACGTCCATCAATGGAACTGCTAGTATTAATATTGGCAAATACATTGAATAGTTTGAAGATGGCTTAACAATGCCTGTTATAGAGAGTGTCGCAAGCAAAAAGCCTGCATATAATGCACCAGAATCCCCCATGAATATTTTAGCAGGATTATAGTTAAATGTTAAAAAGGAACACATTGCGCCCATTAAAATAAAGGCGATAAGCGCTGTGATTGGGACGCTTGGGGCTAAAACCAAGGAAACAAGCCCAATAGCAAGAGCGGAAATGCTAACAATTGAGCCAGCCAATCCATCTACGCCATCTATGAAATTTATTGCGTTTGTGATTCCAACTATCCAAAGAAGGGTTATTGGATAGCTTAAATATCCTAGCGAAACACAGGACGAACTTATTGGGTTATAAAGTTCTTCGATTCTTACGCCTAATAAAATAACTATTGTTGCTATTGCGATTTGAATGAATAATTTAAATTTTGCATTTAATCCATATACATCATCAATTAAACCCATTAAAAACATTAAAGAACCGCCAACAATAATCGCTGAAAGCCCTTGTCCTTTTGGATAGTAGCTTAAAAAAACTAAGAAAACAAAAGTTAGCATAACCGAAATCCATATTGCGACTCCGCCAAGGCGAGAAATTGCGCCGTGGTGGATTTTTCTTTCGTTTGGAACATCGATTAGATTTTTCTTTTTTGAATAATATATTACCAATGGAACTATGAAAATTCCAAGTAGATAGGCGATAATCGTTCCTAGAACATGTGCTTGGGATAGTTTAATCATTGACTACATATCTCCATATAGTGGGAATTCTTTGCATAATTCCAAACTTTTTGCTCTTAAATTCTCAACAGTATCTTTTTCTAATATTGCATCAGCGATTATTGAAGCAATTTTTTTCATTTCAGGAGTTTTCATACCTCGAGTTGTTGTTGCTGCTGTTCCAATTCTAACGCCTGAAGTAACAAATGGGCTTTGTGGATCGTTTGGAACAGTGTTTTTGTTTGCAGTTATTCCAACTTCTTCAAGAAGATTTGCAATGTCTTTTCCGGTTTTGTTTAGTCTTCTTAAATCAATTGTCATAACGTGGTTTTCTGATTTTCCGCCAACAATATCAATTCCGTTTGCGATTAATTCAGCTGCTAAACATTTTGAATTTTCAACAACTTGAGTTGCGTATTCTTTGAAAGCCGGTTGTTGTGCTTCTAATAAAGCAACGGCTTTTCCTGCAATGATGTGTTCTAATGGTCCGCCTTGTAATCCTGGGAATACCGCTTTATCTATGCCAAGAGCGTGTTCTTGTTTGCACATGATTATTCCGCCACGAGGACCTCTTAGGGTTTTGTGGGTTGTTGTTGTAACAAAATCAGCATAAGGAACAGGAGATGGGTGAACGCCTGCTGCAACAAGTGCTGCAATGTGAGCAATATCCACCATTAAATATGCGCCAATTTCACGAGCGATTTTTGAAAATCTTTCAAAATCAATAATTCTAGAATAATTTGAAGCTCCTGCAATAATCATTTTTGGTTTGTGTTCACGAGCTTTAGCTTCAACATCTTCATAATCAATAACGCCATTTTCATCAACGCCATAAGAAATAATATTGTAATTTATGCCTGAAAAATTAACAGGAGAGCCGTGAGATAAATGTCCGCCGTTGGATAAATCCATCCCCATAACAGTATCGCCAATATTAAGTGCATACATAAATACTGCCATGTTCGCTTGAGCGCCTGAGTGTGGTTGAACATTGGCATGGTCGCAACCAAAAAGCTCGCAACATCTTTTTTGAGCTAATTCTTCGATTTTGTCTACATTTTCGCAACCGTTGTAAAATCTTTTGTAGGGTTTTCCTTCAGCATATTTGTTTGTTAAAACGCTTCCGCATGCCGCCATTACTGCTTGAGAAGTAAAATTTTCAGAAGCAATTAATTCAATTGTGTTTCTTTGTCTTTCAAGCTCTAATTCTATATATTGCGCCACTTGCGGGTCGGTGTTTTTTATAATATCAAGTTCCATTTTGCTCCTCCCATAAATTACTATTGTTTTAATTCTACCTTAAAAATGCTATTTCGACTTAAATATTTTCTTTTGTAAATTAAAAATAAAAAAATGGGGCTTTCGCCCCTAACTGTCTGGAATTAAGAATAGCTGGAAGTATGAAAAAGATTAATTATATATAAATATATATATGAATTAAAAACAATTACACACATGGGTAATTTGGAAAAAATATCAAATAAAATAATAAGTGTAAAAAGGACAGTTAATAAATATTTTTTTCAAAAATATGCGAAAAGTCAATAATAGCTTGAAAAAAAATATTTAAAAATAGGGGTTGACAAATGTAATTTTTGGGTGCATAATAAAAACATAAGGATTAAGTGTTACGCAGACACTAAAAACTAAAAAAACAAAGAGGTGAGATAACCAAAATGTTGACAGTAAACTCAATAACAAATGTAAAAAATACAATTAATCATAAAAATATAAGCTTCAAAGCTGGTGTTCAATCAAACTATGGAGCAGACGTAATCAACAATACAAGTTCAAAAAATGATGCTAGTTTTTTAACTGATTTTTTAGGAACAATTAAACAATCTCCATTATTTTATGAAACTTTTATGAAACGTCAAATCTCTATCGAAAAAGGATTAAACACAGAAAACAAAATTAACACATTAGTGTAAAAAGCATTATCAACACCTAACAACACAATCTCGAAGCATAAACAACAAACAACAGCCTTATCGAATTCGGTAAGGCTTTTTAATTGTTTTTAGGTGGTTAATTGTAAAAAATACACTTGAAAATAACTATAAAATATTTTTTACATTCCTTTATAAATAATTGTAGACAAATAATATTTAATGTAATCTTAACTAAAGTATTAGAAATTTTAAGGTATTTTTTATTTATGTATGACAATGAATACTTTGTGGTCGATATGGCCTCATGCACATCAACCGGTGAAATTATCAATAGCCTTTCTTTGGCTCTTGAAACTCTTAATCATTCAGGCAAAAAGATTGTTTTAAAATTAAACGAAAGCTATTTAAATCAATCTCAAATGCTTAGTATTCAATCTTTGATTACGAGTTATGGATGTATTTTAGATACTGTTGAAACGGTAAATGAAGACACTGCAAAAATTGCAGAAAATATGAATATTTTTGTTCAAAAACCTATCGAAAGAAGGGTTGAAGAAAAATACGAAACTCCTAAAAAAGAAGAGTTTGAACCTTTTACAATTAATGTTGAAAATCCAAACGATATAGCTGTGAAAGACGTTACAGGATTACATTTTGAAGCTGATTTGGATGCAATTCAAAAACAACAAAATAATATTAATATTAATAATGATTTAAGAGAAGCTGGGATTAATCCAAGAAGCGATTTTGAATCAATTGAAGCTCAAATTTCAAGTCAATATACTCAAGTTGAAGAAATTATTCCTGCTGTTGATGAGTATTCAAAAATCGTTTCTCCTATTCCTTCAATTGAACAATTTGAAGTTAATTTTGAAGAAAATAAAGAATTTGAAAATACCGAAAAAAATTCAATCGGTGTTTATAAAAAAGCTTATGACGAAAACCAATTACAGGATGATCAGTGGGAAGAAGTTGATTTTTATGAAACTCCTACATCTGACCCTGTGGTATCTGATACAAAAAATACAACATATATCAACCAAACCCTTCGTTCCGGTCAAATTTTAGAAGCCGACGGCAACGTTGTTATCATTGGAGATTGCCACCCAGGAAGTGAAATCCGAGCTCTTGGAGATATTACGGTTTGGGGTGTTTTATCAGGTATTGCCCATGCAGGTTGCAAAGGAAATATGAATGCTAAAGTTCGTGCGCTAAAAATGAATGCGGTTCAATTAAGAATTGGAAACTGCTATTCAAGACGTCCTGATGGCACAAATATTCCATATATCATCAGATCATCTATTTTCACGCCTGAAGAAGCGCGCGTTGTAGATGGTGAAATTATGTTGTTTAAGATTAATCAAAACTAAAGGAGCAAATAAATGGCAGGTTCTGTTATTGTTATTACATCTGGAAAGGGCGGTGTTGGCAAAACCACAACATCTGCTAACATTGGAACAGCTCTAGCGCATTTAGGCTATAAAGTGGTTCTAATTGATACTGATATAGGTTTAAGAAACCTAGATTTATTATTAGGCTTGGAAAATAGAATTGTTTACACAATTGTTGACGTTGTTGAAGAACGTTGCAAATTAAAACAAGCACTTGTTAAAGACAAGAAAAATCCAAATCTTTGCTTGTTGGCAGCTGCTCAAACTCGTGACAAATCTGCGGTTGATGCTGACCAATTAAAAAATATTTGCGAAAAATTAAAAGAAGATTTCGATTATGTTTTAGTTGATTGCCCTGCTGGTATTGAACAAGGTTTCCAAAATGCGGTTGCTGGCGCTAACGAAGCAATTGTGGTAACAACTCCTGAAATGAGCGCAATTCGTGATGCTGATAGAATAATTGGTTTATTAGAATCAAAAGAAGGCGTTGAAAGATATCGTTTATTGGTTAATCGTGTAAGACCAAAATTAATCAAATCAAACGACATGATGGGCGTTGATGATGTTGTTGAAATATTGTCTTGTGATTTAATTGGTGTAATTCCTGAAGATACAAACATTATCACATCAACAAACAAGGGCGAACCTGTTGTAAATGATGAAAAATCATTAGCAGGTATGGCTTATATTAATGTTGCAAAAAGAATAACTGGCGAAGATGTTCCTTTGTTGGATATTGATGAACCAACAACATTTATTGACAAGATTAAGAAATTCTTTGCTAAGAAAGCGTAGGGCTAGGAAATGAAAGATATATTTTCGGATTTATACGATAGAGTTTTGAGTTTTTTCACAACACAAAGCTCAGACGATACAAAAGTAATGGCAAAAAGCCGTTTAAGAACTGTTTTAATGCAAGACAGAGTCGGCTTTTCAGAACGTGCTATGCAAATGCTTAAGGATGATTTAATTGAATCAATTTCAAGATATTTAGAAATTGACGAAGATTCATTCGATTTAAGCATTGATGCAAAAGAAAATGCAACAGTGCTTAATTTGAGTATTCCTGTTTTAAGAACAAAAACAGACGAAGAAATTGATGAAGCGCTTAATGCTCAAGAAAAAGAAAAAATCGAAAAAACACAAGAAATTGTTGGCGAAATTCAAGAACTTGTTAAAGAAAAAGTTCAAGAACTTGCTGAGCAATTAACAGACGAAACTGATAACAACGAAGCTCAAGAAGAAACTGAAGAAGAAGTTGAAGAAGAAGCTGAAGTTGAAGAAATAGAAGAAGAAAAAGAAGAAACTGAGAAAGAAACAAAGAAGAGCAAATAATCGCTTTTGGCATGGCTTGAAATTTAGTTATGTTTTAAATATGATTAAAATTAGCTCATCACAATAACATAAGGAGAAAACCAATGCAGGTTATATTAAAAAAAGATGTTCAAAATATAGGTGAAGTAGGCGATTTAGTAAACGTTAAAGACGGTTACGCTAGAAACTACTTAATTCCTAATTCATTAGCTGAAATCGCTACACCTGGCGCTTTAGCTCAAAGAGAAAGAAACATTGCAAGAATTAAAGCAAAAGCTGAAAAATTACATCAAGAAGCACTTGCTGCTAAAGAAGAAATTGAAAAAATTGAAACAATTTCTTTAAGCGCTAAAGCTGGTGAATCTGGAAAATTATTCGGTACAATCACAACTAAAAAACTTTCAGAAGAATTATTGGCAAAAACTGGCATGGAAATCGATAAAAAATCTATCATTCTTGATAGACCAATCAACCATGTTGGTAACTTTGTTATGACAATCAAACTTTCTTCTAAAGTTAAAGCTCAATTAAATGTTGAAGTTGTTGCTTCTGAAACAATTAAAGAAGTTTTTGAAGAAGAAACTGCAACTGAAGAATAAGGAAAAGTAATTATAAAATTTAACCCGCCATTGGCGGGTTTTTTTATTCAAAATAACCGTAATCTCTTCTTGCTATTTCTTTTATTTTTTTAAGCGCAGAAGGATTATTTGGTGTGCAAGTAACATTACCTATTTTTTTGTTATATTTATAAAACTGAATATTGCAAATCGTTCCTTCTATAAAATATCTTTTTACAATTAATTCTTTGCAATTTCCCATTTTATATGCGCTTATTAATTCTTTTTTGTTTGGTTGATTGGAGATTAATGTGTTATATGAAGAAACCGTTTCCATTCCATATTTATTTTTGTAAGTACATTCATACATCTTGCCTTGAGCGTTTTGTGCAAGACAAAGCGTTGCGAATATTGATAATATCGTAAAATATTTTTTCATATAACACCTAAAAGATATGTTATATATGCCACAAAAGGGGCTTAATATAACTAAAATATGTCTTCTAGAGAATCATAAGCAATTAAAGAGTGCCTAATTTTCTTTTCAAGATTAATGGTGTCAAGATTTTGCCAAGCGTAATAAAATAACGCATTTGGTCTTGAATTTCTTAATTTATTTCTTTCTTCAATTGTAATTAATCTATCAAATTTTTTTGTTTCTATTAATGGACTTAGAATGTCTGACCAAAAATTCAAAGAGAAAAAGCTTCCATAAATTGAAACATATTTGTCTTTATCAAATTCGTCTTTTGTTTGTCTTGGTACTCCTACTTGCAAAAGGGTTTGCGTTTCTTTTCCGAAATATTTTGCTTCAGCACAAGTTCCAGAAGAAATTGAAACAACTTTTTTGATGTTTTTTGATGAAATTAATTCATAAAAATTTGTGTTTATAATTTCAACATCTGCTAAAGTTTTCATGTGTCTAATTACTTTAACTTCAAGTCTTTCGTATGCCCTTGGATGCGGTTTATAAAATATTCTATCAAAGCCTGATAGTGTGCTTTTGAATTCTTCAATATGTTCTAAAATTGAATAAATTTCTTTTGTTTTTGGGTTAATTAATGTTTTATCCAGTCCTGTTTGTCCTAAAAACAAAACATCATTTCCATCAGGCTGTCCAAATTGCGTGTATATCGATTTTATATAGTTTGCTTCAAGATAGAGTTTCTCTTCGTCAACTCTATATTTAAGAAATTTATCGTAAACCTCTTTGATATCGGTTTTAAAACAAAGCATAACATCTGATAAAAATCTTATTGGGCAAAGATTTATATCAATATGAGGAATTTCGAAATATGAAAGTGCTGTTTTAACAATGTCTTCAATTTCAAAGCTGATAACAAGAGAATCCTTAAAAATTGAATAAAAATAATCGTATGCTACTTTGTTATATTCATTATTGTAATATATTTCACACCATTGTTTTGCTATGTCTAACATTACGCCTTCAGAAGAATAATCAAAACCGTATGCATTATATATTTTTTTAATGTCGTAAGGTATATATTTATCTTCAGGATAAAATTCTTCTTTTTTTTCAGGAGAAACTGTGCAATAACATTTTAGCCCAGTTGCTTTTTCGATATAGTAACAAAAAAGTTCATAAAACCAACCGAACGAAGTCCAGTTTTTTCTAAGGGCTTGACCTGTGATGATAATTTTGTCGATTTTTTTGTTAATCATTATTTTTCCTTTAGTGTTTCAATAAGTTCTTTGAGGGCTATTTTTGGTGTGAAATTGTTTTCAAAATATTTTTGCGCTTCTTTTGTTGCTTTTTTGTATAATTCTTCATTGTTGATTAGATTTTTAAGCTCATTAATCAATTCTTTTTCACTGTTTCCTTCAAAACAACATTTTCCAAGAGAATTTCTCATTCCTTCAATTGCATATTTTGTTCCAACAATTGGCATTGAATAAGACAAAGCTTCAACAGATTTAACTTTTAAACCTGTGCCACCAATTAATGGCACAAGAGCAATGTCATTATTTTGATAGGCTTCTTGTAAATTATCAAGTTTTCCTTTAAAAACAACGTTTTTTTGATTTTGTTTTTTAAATTCTTTACAAACGCCACCGTAAATATTAAAAGTTGCATTAATTTCAGAAGCAAACGATAACAAAAATTCAACCGCAGATTTGTTTGGGGGGTTATTTGCGCCTATAAACATAATGTTTTTTTGAAATTCTCTTTCAAGTCTTTTTTTGGATGTCATTTTTAAATCAAAAGAAACGGGTGTTGTAATAATTTTTTTATTTGGGCATAGTTGTTGTATTTGTTGCGTTTCTTCTTTTTGAATTGAAACAATTATATCTGCGCTTTGCCAAGCTTCTATTTCTTTTTCTTCTGTCCAGTGGGCAATATTTTGACAATTTATGCCTTTTTCTTTAAAAATTTTAATTCTGTTTTGAATAATATCGCATGTTAAAATTATTGTTTTAATATTTTTTTCTTTGAAAAAATTTTCTTTAAAAACATTGCTTGAGCTGATATAGTTTGCAATAACTGTTGTATATTTTTTCTTTTTTATGTGGTTTATTACAAAATTAATTTCTTTTTTATCGAATGGCTGAAGTGCAGGGGTATATTTTGGAAGAAAATTTAAGAAAAAATTATTGTTTAAAATATATTGTAGCGAAAACAAAATTCTTCTTAATAAAACGCCATAGCAAAAATGCAATTTGCCAATTTTGAAAGCATTGTTGAAGTAATTAATTCCTTCTTTATCAAAAAAGAAAATTTTTTCTATTTTATACATATTTAAAACTTCAACTTTGTTTTCTTTTTTTAAACCTTGAATGATAGATTTTAAATATGCGGTTGAACCGCTATTTTTGGTTAAATAATCGGTTTTGGTAATAATTAAAATTTTGCCTTTTTTTGCCATTTGATTTATTTCCAAATTTCTTTTAATAAAACGCCCAGTGGTTTTTTAACAAGTGGCGCAATTTTAATACCGCTTCTATAAAGAAGATTTTGGTGCAAATGTTCAATTATGGTTATATATATTTTTGTTGCAACAAGAACGCAATCAGGATTTAAGCTTTTAATTTTATTTGGCGAAATTGTCATATAGCCCATATATTCCTTTGTTTCTTCTTTGGAAAAGCTTTGGTCTGAAATTGCAATAATGTTTAATTTTGATAAATCATAAAATTTTTTAATTGCTTGGAAAAATACGCCTGCTCCATAAATAACAATTTTTTTGCCTTGCAATTGATGATTTAATTTTTTTAAATGGTCTTCAAAGTTGTTTTTTTCAAGATAAATAAAAGAAAGTCTTTCATCTTTAAAATCTTCTATAAATAGCGTTTCGATTTTTTCTTGCGGTATTTTCAAATCTAACAAAAATGTTTTAATATGGCTGTTTGATTCTGTTGTTATGATGATTTTGTCAAAAGAATAATTCTTGATTTCTTGCGGTGAAATTAGATTAAAATTTTCAATTTTTTTTGAAGAATCTTGGTCTGCAATTGCAACGATATCAAGTTTTTCATTAAATTTATAAGTTTTATTTAATTCTAAAAAAGCTTCTCCTGCGCCATAAAATAATATTTTTTTATTTTTATGATTTTCTATAAGTGAATTTATGTGGTTAATAAAATTTTCTTCTTTGGTTTTAATTTGAAAATACTTGCTAAGCATTAATTCCTCTATCTTGTTTGAATAATACTAATTCTATGAAAATTATATAATAAATTTCTTTTTACAAAAAGGCAATTTTAATTTTTTGTTTGTTTTATATGGATATGATTAGTTTAAATTTTTCAAATATTCAGACAAAATTTCCCCGATTTCAACAAAATAATACAGTTCAAACTGCTCCAAAAGGCTTGAAGTGTGATGTTTTTGAAAAAAACAAAGCAAAAAATATTTCTTTTTGTGGTGCTAGTGATATAAGAGCTCTTTTTTATGGCAAATTAAAAGATGCTTATTGGGAAATGGATAAAATAAACAAACTTTTAACCGATGAAGCGGCAAATTTGCCTATGATAAAGGATTTGTCTGCAAATGAAATTGAAGTTTATTTAAAATTACAAGAAGAATATTCAAAATTATATAAAGAAGCGCCAATTAGCCTTGTTGACGCTGTAATTTTTTATCAACTTAATCCAAATGAAATTGAAAAATATCTTTCTGCTAAGAAGATGTTTCCTTCGTTGACTCCGATGGAGTTAATGTTATGTGCAAGATTTGAACTAAGTAAAAAACAAATAGAAAATTATTTAAGTAATATTAAAGGCGTTGAATTTAATTGTGTGGTGAATGGAGAAAATATTAGTCACGTTTTGCCTGTTGATGAAGCTTTGTTTTTGGCAAGTTATTCATTCAAACAAGCGGATATAATTAAATTTATTAAAGCAAAATTGCAAGAAAAAGAAGTTTTATCTGGAATTAGGGCTAATAAGAGCCACAAAGTTCAGCCCGATATTCAAAAAATTGTTGAAAAAATATCCCTTGAAAATTATAGGGATGAAATTAAAAAAGAAGAGTCTATTCGTCGACAGCAAGCAATTTTGAATCCTAAAATGATTAAGGGTTATCCAAAGAAAGATATTTTGTTGATGTTGGATAGCGGCATGACTTCTGAAGATATTGCTATTAAAATTGGATGTTCCCATGCGCATTTGGAAAGAGTTTTGTCATATTGGGGTTTTGAAAATAAAATGCAGGATGCTATGGATTCATATTTGCATTCCAGAGATTACAAGGAAAAACTTGCAGTGCAAGCAAGGCAAATAGTTGAAAAAATGTTGAGTGAAGGAAAATCTAAAATTGAAATATCGCAAAAATTAGGCATTCCTTATGGAACTGTTGAAAAACATAGCACAATTTGCGCTGTGGTTAAATATGATGAATATGGGAGAGTTATTTCAACAGAAAATTTTCCAGATGATACTAGAATTGTTTTGATTAAAAAATTTTCAAAAGAAACAGATAAAGAAGTTGATGAAGTAATTTCTGCTGCCGAATCCAAAGTAAAGTCAAGGCCTAAACTTGTTTCAAGCTCAAGCGGAAGAATAAATCGAGAAGTGGAATCTATTGAACTTTATAGAAATTTGGATGTAATTAAAACAGGAAGTACTTTTTCAATGTTTGAATTGTTTTCAAGTTTAAGAAGGCAAGAAAACGATGTTGCAATTTCTGTTGAAAATTTGATACAGCCTGATAATTTAGGATTATATCCTGCTGGTTTTGTTGAGTTTAATAATGGCATATTAAGATATACGGATGGAAATCAATCTTTTGGAGTTGATATTCAAAAGATGTATAAAAATAATGAATTAATTTTATTGATTAATGATTTAAATAATCCTGATAATCGTTATGTTGCAATAGGCGGTGCGATTGCGCCAATGAAAACTCATGAATTTGATTTGACAACAAAATTAGGAAAGCAAAAAGCTAAACAATTAGCGCAAAGCCTGAAATCGCATTGTCGTGATAATAATTCTTTTGAATTAAAAGCTTTAGTTCTTGCGGTGCAAAATTTTGTTGTAAATTTAACAAATCAAAATGGCAGTTGTATTATTTCTCAAGGTTTAGAAGAAGATATTTTAGGTGAAAAAATTGAATCTTTTAATGGTGCCGTGCTTGAAACAGACGAGCTTGCTGATAAATATAAAGATTTGTTTACTTCTTTAAATGCCAAAGGCAAATTAACTTTTGAAAATATTTTAAAAATTATGCCTAAAGATGCAAATATTGAAATACATCCATATAGTAACGACAACATTTTGTATTCAGTTTGTTGCACATGGAGAGATAAAGACGGCAAAAATTGGGAATTGAGAGTTCATTCAACCGATGTAAACTATTCGAATTTAGATTCAAAATGGGTGCTACGTTGTGGTTATTATGATGGAGATAATCCTAATTATTATAGTTTAGCAAATAATGATTTCAATGGGGCATATTTTGGCGATGATTCGCATATTCCTGTTGAAAGCCCAATTGAACAAGATTGTCTTTTGAATAATATTCATTTTCAAAATATCGTTTCGCAAATAAGCGTAAATGGTACAAATACAATGAAAGCAAATGAAATTTTGAGAGAATGCAAAATCAGGCTTGCAAGCGACGAAATTCCAGAGGAAAGATTAGTTAAAGAAGCGCTTTTGAACCCCGTGCTGTATGTAAAATATAAAGATTTTGTTGATAAATTAAGAGCTTCTCAAGGATATTTAATGTTATAATTTATGCGTCCAAAATTGACACATCAAGGAGGTAATATCTTAATATGAAGTTAGATATAAGGATATGCCCCTATGTTGCATTTGTATGAACAAAAGATTTTGATTGAGTATTTAATTAATGCGATTGAAAAAATAAAACTTGATTCAGAAGGAAGTCTTAATATACAAAAAATTTTGGATTTTATTGAAACTGTTCAAAAAAATTTTCAATGCAAAAAAATTAATTTTAATTTAGAAAAAAATATTGATTGCAATTTAGATAAGCAAACTAAGAAGACAATTTATGCTATTGCGGATGATGTGGTTTTTCAATTAAAAGAGCAATTGAAAAAATTTAAAAATATAAAAATATCACCAAGAGAAAAAACTTTTAGAGCGATTGAAAAGCTATTCAATTTAAGCAAAGACGAAATAAATATTTTTAAAATGTTTTGTAGAAATGAAATTGATAATATTTGTTGCGATATACTTTGTTTAGCGCATGATTGTTATGGGCATTGCAATGTTCTGAACATGTGCCGTTATTATTTAGGAATTAATAAGCCACAAAAATGTATAGAGAAATTGGTTGATGCGGGTATTTTACTTAATATTCGAGGAAGAAGAGGGTTTAAATATTCTTTGCCAAGTAAAATTGATGAAGCGATTGAAAGGAAATATTCTTCTGTTAATAAAATGTGCGCTCATTTTGTCGGAAGTGCCTTGGGGGCAAATCTTAAGAAAAATGATTTTGAACATTTAAAAAATGAATTTGAAACCGTTGAGCTTATTTTGAAAAGTGCTCTTGAACAAAAAACCAAAGGGGTCAATATTCTTTTTTATGGTGAAGTTGGCGCCGGAAAAACAGAAATGGCAAAAGTGGTTGCAAAATGTTTAAAAACTCCCCTTTTTGAAATTCTTTGTGAGGATGATGACAATAATGAAATGTGTCGAGAAGAGAGAATTGGAAACTTGAAATTAAAATTGGGTATTTTTGTAAATTTGGTTGGTAAAAAAATTATTCTTTTTGATGAAGCTGAGGATGTTTTTAAAGATACGATGTTTGACCGAAGGACTCAATCAAAGGCTTATGTTAATAAGATTCTTGAAGAAAATGAAACACCAATTATTTGGACAACAAATGATATTGAAAATATGGATAAAGCTTATTTAAGGCGTTTTGTTTATTCTGTTAAATTTGAAAAATTGAGCGAAGATGTTCAATTGAATTTTATGAAAAAGGAATTTAAAAAACATAATTTTGAAATATCTGATGATGAAATAATGAAATTAAGCAAGAAATATGATTTAGCTTCATCGGTAATTACTAATTCAATTAAAATTTTAAGATTGACAAATTCACCTAAAGAAGATTTTGAAAAATTTGTTAAAAATCAAATAACATTATTGAACCGAGGAAAAGAAACGAGCGAAAATTTTGACGTTAATAAAAAAACGGATAATTACAATTTTGATTTGATTAACACCGATAATAATATGGAAGATTTGGCTAAAAAGATAAAAAATACTGGCAAGTTGAATTTTTCTTTGTGTCTTTATGGCGAAGCGGGAACAGGGAAAAGCGAATATGCAAAACAACTTGCAAATATGTTGGAGCTTGGGGTTGTTTTTAAAAAAGCTTCTGATTTAATGTCGAAATGGGTTGGAGAAACGGAGCGAAATATTGCAAAAGCTTTCAAAGAAGCAAGGGATAAAAAGGCAATTTTAATTTTTGATGAAGCCGATTCTTTTCTGCAATCAAGAGAAAATGCGCAAAGAAGCTGGGAAATTTCGCAAGTGAACGAAATGCTTACTTGGATGGAATCACATCCTTATCCTTTTATTTGCACGACGAATTTTATGGATTCGCTTGATGAGGCAAGTTTAAGAAGATTTACTTTTAAAATAAAATTTAAATATATGACAACAAAGCAAGTCCAACTTGGTTTTAAGCATTTTTTCAATAAAGATGTTTCTGAAAAAATTGCGAGCATTAATGGATTAACAGCGGGAGATTTTGCCACAGTTAAAAAGAAAATTGCATTTTTAGGAACAGAAGATGTTTGTGAGCTTAAGCAAATGCTTGAAGAAGAAGTTAAAGTCAAAAAATCAAAAGAATTAAGCTCAAATATCGGATTTTAATTGTTTTTTGTTTCCTTTAGATATAGCTCAATATATTCGTCTATTGCGTTTATTTTTGAGCTATATTCGGCATTTGCAATTTTATCATAAACTTTTTTTAATTCTTTTCTTGTGCTGTCTGGTTTTGGGCAAACTCTTGAATCTTCAAAGTTATAGTTTGCCATTCCTGAAACCCATTTGATGTATGTGTCTATATAATATTTGCCAACTTGAGCTTCAAGAGCGTAGTATTTCTTTTCTGTTTCATTGGTGCTTTTGTCTGATAAAATTTGTGCGCTTTTTGCAAAGTCTATTCCCAGTTTTATAGAATCAAGATATTCAACAATTGAATTTATTCTTTTTTCTTTGCTGAAATCCTTGCCGCAAGCACCATTTCCTTCATCCCATAGTGTGAAAGCTTGTCTTTGTTTTTTGCCAAATTCAAGTTTTTTCAATAACAAGTTTGCCATTTCATCGGTTGGATTTTGACACATTTGAGTGCGGATTTGTTCTGTTTCAAGCATTTCTTTTGTTAAAATTATTCCTGAATTTGCGGTTTTATTGAGCCTTTGTTCAATATAATCTGCTCTTTTTTGGTGATAAACACTGCTTGCTTTTAAATAATCTTTTAAAAAGTTTGTTTTAGCTTGAATATCTGGCATTTGTTCAATATAAAAAGCCAAGCTGGTATTTTCGTAGTTTGCTAAGTTATTAGGCATTTCAAAAGGTGGCAAGTTGATTTCGTCTTTTTCAAAATAGTTTCCAAATCTGAAACAGTCGAATTCAACATCCCCATCTTGAGAATAAAAACAATGGGTCATTTCAAGGTCATTATGAGAAATGTTTGAAATATCTAGCAAATATATATTGTTAAATAATTTTGGGAAGTGTTTTTGTTGGATTGGATTTGTTTGAAAATTCGCAACTTCGCCTTTTGTTTGATAATTTATCATCACAGGACCATATAAAATATCATAATTTGGTATTGAAACTCCAATGTTTCTTGCGTGTTGTGCTAATCCAATTTCGTTATTGAATTGCGCTTGAGTTGTTTTGTTTTTGTCTCCAACTTTTAAGTTGAAATTTGCACCAAAAGAAATTGCTGATATTTTCATATTTTACCCTCACCTTCAACATGATTATAAAACTCCTGAATTTAAAAATTTGCAGAAGCAAAAAGAGTTTTATATGAAAAAACTCCCCGAACCGTCCGAGATTCGAACTTTTTGTGTTGAATTACATGAAGCAATAAAGAGAACTAATAGTAGCCTTTTTAGATAGATTTTAAGCTTGAAAGAATATATTTATCCTAATGCTTGAATTGGTTTAATTCTGTTTATATCATCAGCAATTTCACGTCTTGCGATTCTAAGTTCATAATCTTCTTGATAGCGCAAGAAGTAACCTTGAGATAAACCAAAATATGTAGTTAATCTAAGGTCTGTATCTGCAGTAATTCTTCTTTGGTTATTTACTATTTGATGAATTCTGTTTGGTGGTACAAATATAGCCTTAGCTAAAGCATTTTGGCTAATATTAAATGCATCAATAAATTCTTCTTTCAACAGTTCTCCAACTGTTGTTAATTCAATATATTCCGTCATCACACTATTTCCTGCGTAGTGGCTTTATCTATATTATATAGTACGTACCACATAATTTCAATACTCTAACAAACAATTGCTAAATAAATTAACATAAATTAATGATAATCCACAATTTCAACATCAAAAGAATGATTATCTAGCCAACGAAAACAGATTCTATACTGGTCATTGATACGAATAGAATGTTGCCCTTGTCTATCGCCAGTTAAGGCTTCTAAATGATTACTTGGTGGTATTTTTAAGTCATCAAGAACACAAGCTACATGGAGCATTCTTAGTTTCTGCAATGCTCTTTTTTGAATATCATGTGGAAGTTTCTTTGAAAACATTTCATTCCACACCTTCTCTGTTTCTTTACACTTAAAAGATTTAATCATAGATTAATTGTAGCACATATTAAGTCTTATGTTCGAACTTTCCAAATAAATACTTTTAAAGGCTTTGAGATATTTCAAACCCTTTAAAATGAAAAAACTCCCTGCTGTTGTTTTGGATTTTAACAACTCGAAAACTTAGTATTTCATTTCGGTTTTGCTTGCGCAAAACCGTCATTTCAAAAGTTTTCTTAAACAGACGGGCTCACTACGAGTTTATAAATAAACTCTGTTCCGCCCTAATCAAAATCCGCTGTCTTGGATTTTGACAACTCGTAGATTTAGTATTTCGTTTCAGAAAATCAAAGATTTTCTTTCACTTCAAAAATCTACTCGAACAGACGGGCTCACTACGAGTTTATAAATAAACTCTGTTCCGCCCTAATCAAAATCCGCTGGACTTCGAACCAAGAAGGCTTTCGCCTTGTTGGTTCTCAAACACAAGAAACTTCTCTCATGTAAAAGGCAGGGTTAATCCCTGCCTTTTACATGAAAAAACTCCCCAGGTTGGACTCGAACCAACAACCTACCGGTTAACAGCCGGTTGCTCCGCCATTGAGCTACTGAGGATTAGCGTTTTTTAAATATTCAATTTGTACCTTTTGGGTACTTTTTTATAATACCAAAAAATATTTTAAACGCAAGTGTTTTTTAAAAAGCAAAATATTTTTTTCTGATGTATTATAAAAATATAGATTTGAGAGGTTTTTGATGAGAATATCAAGCTTAAATTTCGGGGCTATAAAAACAATTTCTTCAAGCAATGGAGGGAATTTTTCGAAGCCAAATTTGGTTTATGATGTTGATAAAATAAGCTTCAGTTCAAAAATTCAAGAACAAAAAGAGCTTTCTCAAGAAGCAAGGCAATTGTCAAAAGAAGCATATATGGCATTTGCTCGTGGCAAAAATATTCAAAAGAAATCCCAATCTATTGTTGAAAAATTGCCTTCGATATTAACCAAAACGCAAAATATTCAACTTGAAGCTCAAAAAAAATGGCTTGAAATTGAAAACGAACTTGAATATGCTGGAGAATTCAAAATTCGAGCTTGTGCTGACCCTTTTAAAAATACGCAAACTGTTTACGATATTTCAAGCAAAAAAGATAAAGCCTTGGTGGTTGAATATAAAAATGGACATAAATCAAGAACGATTGATAAAAAGCCTGATTTTACTGTAATTGTTGAAAATATTGGCGAAAAAAGCGAAACAAGAAGAATTTTTGACACGCAAACAGGGCAATTGATTAGAATTGATTATGGTTTTAAAGAATCCTCTTCAACAAGCGGAAAAGCAGACGTATCTTGCGAATTTAAAGATGGTCAATTGAGCAAATATTCAACTGATGTGTCTTTTGATTCTAGAGTGACTGTTGCGAAAGAAACATTTGGTTTTGAAAACGGTGCGTTGGACAAATATTCAACAAACTTAACAACTTCAAAAAATGGCTTTTGCGCAAGTGATGAAGAATTTTGGTTTGAAAAAGATAATTTAGTTAATTATTTTAAAAATCAAAAAATAAAAATGGGTTCATTTGCTTCAAGCGAAGAAGAATATTCCTTTGGCAATAAGCCAATAAGATACATCAAAAACAAAAATAGAGTTTTTGGCTTTGTGACTACTGCTGATAAAATTTTTTGTTATAGTGATTCAAAAATTCAAAAAGCTGCTTTGGGCTTGAGTGCTGATTCTGATACAAGATATATTGAAAAATATTTCACATTTGACGAGAAAGAAAGACCCCAAGCTTGCTATTTAACTCATCAAACAAACGGAACCTATGAATTTGATTTCGATTCCGATTTTAATCCGATTTATGATAAGCTTGTTTGGCTTAAATAATTAAATTTTTTGATTTTCTTATACTTTCTTCTACTTTAAAACTTGATTAAAAAATGTTATAATTAACACAAGTTTAAAAGGAGAAAATATGTGTAAAAAAGAAGATAACTCATTTGGATTTGCAATGGGTATTTTAGCTGGAATGGTTGGCGGAATTGTCGCTGGCATTCTTTTTGCGCCAAAATCAGGAGAAGAATCAAGAAAAGAATTAAAAGAGACAATTGACGAATTAAAAGAAAAATATTCTCCTGAAATTATTCAAGCAAAAGAGCAAGCTATGTGTGCCATTAAAAGTTCAAAAGAAAAAATAGAAGATGCATATCAAAAATTTAATGACTATTTGAAGGCTCGTCAACTTGCTAAAGCAAAAAATAACGAAACAAATGTGGATGAAATGTAGGTTGAAATGGTAGATAAAGCAATAATTTTATTTTTACTTGTTACTATTGTTTGCCTTGGCGCATTAACTGTTTATGTTATTAAACTTTTAATTAGTCTAAAAGACCTTGCAAATAATGCAAACATTATTGCAACAAGTGTGCAAAAAGAAATTGAGCCAACTCTTCAAGAATTAAAAGAGGCAGCAAAATCTATCAATTCAATTGCAAATAATGCAGATGCTAAATTTAAAAATGCTAAAACAGGCATTGCTTCAGCTCTTGGCTTAAGCGCTTGCTTGGGCGGCAGATTAAAAGATTTTATTCAAGGAATTGTCAAAGGCATATCTTTTGGTGTCAATATGTTTAAAAAATAACAAGAAAGGAAAATATTATGTCAGCAGGTAAATTTATAGCAGGTTTCATCGTTGGTGGCATTGTTGGTGCTGTAACTGGCGTTTTGTTAGCTCCTCAATCAGGTGAAGAAACAAGAGAAAAAATTAAAGAATCTTCTCAAAAAGCTTATGATAAAGCACATGGTGCGGTTAAAGAAATTCAAGAAAAAGCTGAAACGATTTCAAGTGAAATGGCTAAAAAAGGCGAAGAATTAATTAACAAAATCCAAGGAATGATTGATAAACAAAAAAGCGAATCTCAAGAAGCTTAATTATAAATAAAATATTTTGTTAAAGCAGGCATTTTGCCTGCTTTTTAAATTATTGGCAAAAATTCTTTTTGACAAGTTTTGTATGCGCAAAGCTAAAATAAGGATTTTTATGTATATAAATAAAATTGATAATATTTCTCAAACTTCTTTTTGTGCAAAAGTTAATCCAATTAGAGTTGAAAAAAAGGATAAAAAACAAGGTTCTCAACCTTTACTTTGCGATAACGATAAAATAATTAAAAAGCTTGCAAGCTTCAATCCTGATACAAAAACAGGAACGGCAGTCGTTGCGAATGAGCATGGCATTTTTGTTATAAAAATGAAAAATGGAAATTTGATTAGCTCAACAAAATATGCGCCAGTTTCAAGAAAAGTTTATGAAAATGAAGATGGCAATATGCAAATTTATAAAACTGGAGCGGATTTAAGAAGGGTCGTTGCGCAAACTAATATTGAAAGAAATAATATTACAAGAAGATATGAAGACCAAAGCGAAGGCTTTTTGGGTGATTTATATGCAAAGGCTCACAGGAGAAAAGATGCTTGGCAATGCAGTCAAGAAAGCATCAGGAAAACTTATATCCCAGGCTCCAAAGAAGATTGCTATGAAAAGATTACAAGAAATCCTCAAACTGGTGAAATTTTAGATAAAAAAATTGTTGATTTTACAGGAAAAGAGTTTCAGACTCCTCAAATGGCGCAAAACGAGTTAAATCTTGCATTTCAATCATATAAAAAAACAGGAATTTTCGACGAAGATTTAAGAGTAAAAAGTTTTGATGATTTAAAACAAAACTTATTCGATATTAAAGTAACAACCAAAACCCATGGCGTTGAAGCTTTTGAAGGTGTAACATTAGATGGTTTTGATAGACAAATTGTATGCAAAAATGGAAAAATTTGTTCCGTTACGGAAGTCTATCAAAAGACCGCAACTGTGTTTTCTTTTCAAGAAGACGGCAAATTGTCTGCAATTGTTTCTTTTGGTGGAGATAACGGAAGAGGATACGATAAAGCGCTCAGCGTAAGAATCGAGGATGATAAAGTAGTTGGACTTGGTTTTAGTGGCTGGAATAATTTTTTTGATGAAAAAGATTCAATAAAAATATATTAAAAAGACCGCTTAAGCGGTCTTTTTTAAAACTTAAAATCAAATAAAACGCTTAATTTAACACCAAGAGCATTAGCTAAAAGTTTCATTGTTCTAATTGCGACATTCGCTTCTCCACGTTCAATTTGACCAATATGGTTAAAATTCATATTAACAATTTCGGCTAATTTCATTTGAGAAAGCCTTTTAGATTTTCTAATATATGCTAATTTTGCACCAAATTTTTTCTCGATATCTTTGTTTAAATCCATATTAGTAGGTATTATATAAACTATATTACCTATTTCTAACAGCCATTAGCATATAAATAATAGCCAATAACTATTAAAATTTGTAAAATTTTGGTAAAATATTAGCAAGATAATTTAATAGTTGTGTTTTATGTAGATATAACGGCTGATTAGGAAAGGTTTTACATGAGTATAGAAAGCATTAATTCAGCTTCTCAAGTTTCTTTTTCGTCAACAAAAAATGTTACTGAAGCAAAAAAAGAAGTAACATCCGAGCAAAAAGGCGATAAAAAGAAACTGACTCTTGCTTTGGCTGGTTTAGCTGTTGCAGGAATGGCGACAATATGTCATGTTTTAAATGGCAGAGCTGACAAAGCATCGGATGATGTTAAAATTGCTCAAAAAGCTGGTGTAAAACTGCAAGATTTATTTGATAGCGATACTTTCGTAGGGCAAAAATGCCAATCTTTTTTTGAGTCATTTAAGAAATTTGGTTATTTTGATGATGAAGGAAGAGCTCCAAAAATTGAAGATTTATTAAAAGATTTAACAGAAGTTAAAGCTGAAGATATTCCTGGTCGTGGAAAAATAATTTCTGGAAAAATGTCTAATGGTGCAACAAGATATGTTTGCTTATTTGGCAGTAGAATTATTATAAATGAATTTGAACAAGGTGCAGCTAACAACGAATATTTAAAAACAATCCAATTTATTGATCAAAAACTTAAGTATTTTAGTGCTTCTGAATATTTTCATCCAGAAAATGGTAGATATGGGGAAAAATATTCTGCATCTTTGGATTTTAATGGGGTTTGGAAATGCAGCAGTAGATAAAATTGTTTAAATTAAAAAGACCGCTTATGCGGTCTTTTTAATTTCTAATAAAACTTCAACAATAGTTGGATCCCATTTAATTCCCGATTCTTCTTTGATTATCTTTAAAGCTTCTTCGTTTGTCATTGCTTTTCTATGTGCTCTATCTTGCGTTAATGCGCAATATGCACCTGCAAGAGCTATGATTCTAGAGCCTAATGGAATTGAATTTCCTTTTAATCCTTCTGGATATCCACCGCCATTATATCTTTCTTGTTGATAATTAATGTATGGAACAACTTCAGACATAAAGTTAATATTCATCAATAAATCAACCCCAACATTAGGAGAATTTTTGAGTTCGTTCCATTCTGCATCGGTCAATTTATCTTTTTTGGTAAATAACTCTTCTGATAGTGTGATTTTGCCGATATTTTGAAGTAAACCAGCGTAATATATTAAATCTGTTGTTTTTTCGTTTAATCCTAAATGATGGCAAATTTCTCTTGATAATTCGGCACATTCGTTTGAGTGCGTTCTTTTATATTGTCCTTTTAAATCTGAAGCGTAAGCTAATTTTTCAACAAAGGATTGTTGTTGATCACCTAAATCTCCGATAATTGCTGTTAATTGCGCTCTTAGATTTTGAAGTTCTAATATTGCAACATTATCAAGCGACAATAATCTTTTTACTTCGTCGATTAGCTTTTGAAGCCCAAGCGAAGTTACAAATAATCCTGCCATATTTTGAATTAAATCTGCATATTCAAATTCAAGCGGACGTTCGATTTTTCTTATTATTTCGATAACGCCGATACATTCGAAGTTGTTTTTCATTGGAAAGAGCGAAATTTGAACTTCGTTTGTTTCGATAATTCTTTCATGTTCGATTTCCATAACTTCTTTAATATATTCGGTGATGTTTTCGTTTGATAATTCTTCGTCTGATGAACCTGCATGGCGCAAAGCTTCATTTTTCTTCGCTAAAAAGATATTGCACTCTACAAGATTTAGCATTAATTTAACTGTTTTTGCAATAGAATTATAAATTACGAAATCTTCGTTGTTTTCAAATCCTAAAAGGCTAAGAGTGTTGTCAATTGAATATATTGATATTAATTCGCCAAGTTGCTCTTTTAGGCTTTCTTTTTTGTCTTTATCTTTGGCTTTTTTAGAAATTTTGTCTGCAAATTCGGGATTTATTAAGTGTTCTGTTAAAAAATCGCCCAAATTAAGCGCAAAAATTTCCTCAAGCGGGTCATCTTCAAGTAAATTTATACTTCTTTGATACATTGAAGAATTGTTTTGTTCTTTTACTTTCCTGGTTTTGCTCATAAATACCCAATCCTGTGCCACTTATATTTTAACATAACGGCACAAATTTTATAAACTGAAGTATTTTTTTAAAAAATTATACAATAGTTAATATATTTTATACTTTGGTTTGAGATGGTAAAATGAAAATATGGGTAATATAGAATTTTCTGAAACTAAGATTTTAAAAATTAAAGAGCCGACAACTCTTAAATCAGGCAAAGTGCTTTCAAATATTGATATTGCGTATGAGACTTATGGAAAATTAAACGAAAACAAAGATAACGCAATATTGGTCCTTCATGCGCTAACAGGAAGCGCCCATGCTGCATATAAACATAAAGACACTGGAAAAGTTGGCTGGTGGGATGATATGATTGGCTCAGGCAAAGCTTTTGATACTGATAAATATTTTATCATTTCTTCAAATGTTTTGGGTGGATGTTATGGAACGACTGGTCCTGCTTCGATTAATCCTGAGACAAATAAGCCCTATGCTCTTGATTTTCCTGTTATAACAATTGAAGATATTGTTGATGTTCAAAAAAAATTGATTGATTATTTGGGAATTGAAAAAATAATTGTTGCAGGAGGCTCGATGGGCGGAATGCAGGCGATTGAATGGTCAATTAGATATCCAAAATTAGTTAAATCAACAATTTTAATTGCTACAAGTGCAAGATTGAATGCGCAAGGGATTGCTTTTAATGCTGTTGCTCGAAATGCAATATTAACAGACAACAATTTTAATAATGGCAATTATTATGATGGCGAAAACCCTTCTTCTGGCTTGTCTATTGCAAGAATGATTGGGCATATAACTTATCTTTGTGAAGAAGCAATGTATAAAAAATTTGGAAGAGAATTTAAAGATTCGCCAAGTTTTGATTTTGGAATTGATTTCCAAGTTGAAAGCTATTTGCAACACCAAGGTCAAGTTTTTGTTGATAGGTTTGACGCAAATAGCTATTTGTATATCACAAAAGCGGTTGATTATTACGACCCAATTAAAGAACATGGTTCTCTTGAAGAAGCTTTTAAAAATTCAAATTCTCGTTTTTTGATAATTTCTTTTTCAACAGATTGGCTTTTTACAACCACTCAATCTAAACAAATTGTTAATTCTTTAATTAAATCTAATAAAGATGTTTCTTTTGTTGAATTAGAGAGTAAATGTGGACATGACGCATTTTTGTTGGAATTTGAAAAGCAGACAAAAATTATAAAAAGTTTTTTGAAAGGCTAAAATGAATTTAAATTATAAAGTTGTATGCGAGTTGATAGAAAAAAATTCCCGTGTTTTGGACTTAGGATGTGGGAATGGTGAATTATTAGAGCTTTTGAAAAAAGAAAAAGACATCAAGGGGCTTGGGATAGAAATCAATCAGGATAGTGTTTTGGAGGCTTTAAGTAAGGGCTTAAGCGTTGTTCAGGGGGATTTAGACAAAGGATTGGAAGAATTCCAAGATAAAACTTATGATTATGCAATTTTAAATAAAACTTTGCAATCGACAAAAAATCCTGAATTTGTTATATATGAAATGCTTAGAGTTGCAAAAAAAGGAATAGTTTCTTTTCCTAATTTTGCATATTGGAGAGTCCGTTTTTATTTGTTTTTCAAGGGGAAAATGCCAAAATCAAAACAATTACCCTATGAATGGTATGACACTCCAAATATTCACCTTTTAACTATTGGCGATTTTTTTGAATTTTGCAAAAAAAGAGATATAAAAATTGAAAAATCTGTTTATTTAACAAGAGAAAAATCAAGAAGTGGATTTTTCATTAGGCATATTGCAAATTTCTTTTCTCAAGAAGTTGTTTTTGTAATATCTAAATAATGAATTTATATTAATTATATAAATTATATTTCCATTTTTATTTTTTTGTACTATACTTGCTTTTGTGTATAGGTAGAGCGAGTATGACAAATTTAAAAATAAAAAAAGAAGACTATGTTGCAAAAATAATGCATGATTTAGAAAATCCAATTTTGGCGCAAATTAATGCTTTGCGCTCTTTTTTGGATACTGCGGAAAAAAAGATTGCCCAAGAAGAAAAAGATTTAATTGAATTAACGCTGAATTCTTGCAATTATATTTCAAGGCAAATTGATATATTTAATTTGGTTTATAGACTGAATTATGAACCAATTTCGCTTAATTATGAAACATTTAATTTTGGCGAAATTATCGATGAAACCTTGGATGAAATGAAGGTGTTGTTAAAATATTCTGATTTGGATTATATCTTTGAAAATGATTTTGATTGCTTTGTTAAAGCGGATAAAATTCAAATTAAAAAAATCGTGCAAAATCTTATTTCTAATAGTGTGAATTATGCTTTTAAAGGAAGTTTAATTAAAATCACCCTTTTAAAAGAGGCGAATGACCTGATTTTTAAAGTTGAAAGCAATAGCCCTGCTATTTGCGAAGATGTTTTGAGGGAGGTTTTTCAAAAATCTAATATTGGAATGTCTTTATATAGTAAATTTAGCATTGGACTAGGGTTGTATTTATCAAAAGAAATAATAAAAGCGCATGGTGGGGTTATGATTGCAAAAAGTTTTCCTGAGGATGTTAATATTTTTGGGTTTAAATTGCCGATTTAGCACCGGCTTCGCATTCGTAGTGCTATCGCCAACCCTTAACGGGTTGCCGATTTAGCACCGGCTTCGCATGCTCCTGGGGGACTTTGTCCCACGTCGCCATCGTACGGTTCTCGCGCGTCGTGCCAAGCTCGCCGCTTGCCACTTTGGCGCTTCACACACGGCTTTGTGTTCGTAGTGCTATCGTCAACCCTCATCGGGTCGCCGATTTAGCACCGGCTTCGCATGCTCCTGGGGGACTTCGTCCCACGTCGCCATCGTACGGTTCTTGCGCGTCGTGCCAAGCTCGCCGCTTGCCACTTTGGCGCTTCACACACGGCTTTGTGTTCGTAGTGCTATCGCCAACCCTCAACGGGTCGCCGATTCGCACCGGCTTTGCATAAAAAAAAGCAGGCGAAGCCTGCTTTAAGTAATTTAAGTTAAGCGGAATGTGGGTTATAGGTTAAACCTTATTAACCGAAAGCATTAAATGTGCTTTCAATATTTTCGTTGATAACTTTTTCAACTGATTCGATTTCTGTTGTTACAGCACTTCTTTGAGTTTCAATGTTATCCAATTCAAGTTCTAATTTTTTATCTTGAGCTTGAATTTGAGATTGAATTCTGTCATATTTTGCTTTAGCAGTAGCATCGTCTTCAGTGTAATAGCTATCTGTTACGTTTGTTGCTGTATCCCAAGAAATGTCGGTCCATCTCCATCCTTCGTCAACGTTTTCGTCTTGAATACATTTTTGAAGCATGTATTTACCGTTTCTTAAACAGTCTTGAAGATAATTGATGTCGCTTAGACCGCTTTCGTTATCGTAATAACCATCTTTAAGACCTGGGTCAACTAAATATCTTTGAACTGCAACATATCCTGAAGGAGTTCTTTTTTGTAATGTTACAATGCCATCAGGACCTGCTGGTGATAATTTATAATCACCTTCGGCTGAATCTTCTGAAGTTTTACTTTTTGGTATATCGCTTCTATCTTTGTAAGCGCTGATTGTTGCGGTTTCGTATTTAACATTTTGACGGTTATCGTTGTCTTTGTCGATTTCGCTACCGTCTGCAATATTAAACAATCTTACATTGTTTTCGTCATCGGTATATCTTACAACGCCATTTGCAAGGTCAAGTTCAAGACCAGAAATTGAATCTTCGTCTTCGCCGATGATTTCAGCTAAAGCGCCTGTTGCAAGAACGCTGTATGTTGATTCTTTGCCGTCATATTTTGTTTCGTATAAATTTGTTTTGCCTTCAACTTGTGTGGCATCGTTTTCAACCGTATGTGTTTTGATTAATGGAATTTCACTTTCGTCTGAAACAACGATTGCGCCATCAGCAGTCATAAGACGATATGGAGTTGCACTTGCATATTCGAAATCTGTTGTGCGAGCTCCTTCTGAGCCTTGAATTCCACCTAAGCTTGAAGCAACTGAGTTTGTTACAGTACCACTAATCAAGTTTCTATAAGTTAAATTGTATGTTACTTTAGAACTTGAAGCACTGTCGTTTTTCCCTGCTTGCGCAGCTAAAGTAATGTTCATAATACGGTTTGAAGTTGCATCTTCGTACTCTTTACTTGCAGCTTCCTGTTCCTGACACAAAATTGCTCTCAACATTGCAATTTGTTGCGCTCTGTATTCCAAATCGCTTTTCTTTGCCGTTAATAGGAGCAATCTGCCTTGACTTGCTGATAATCCCATTTTTTACCACCTTTACTTTTAAATTACTTGCAGATATAGCATTATGGCTAGTATGCCTTTTATCTATTTTTTCAATTCCACAACTTTTATATTAGTAACATTTTTATAACAAGTTTCTTAATATTTGTTTACATTAATAAAAAAGATGTTGAAAATTTGCCGATTTATCAACATTTTTGTCGCTATAACAAAAATATAAAAAAATAAAATCACCCAAAGAAAGAAGTTTAAAAAAAGTTATGTTTGTTAGATATTAAGAATTGTAAAAAATGGCAACAAAAGCCCCATATTTAAGCAAATAATTATCTTTAGATGCTTTAATTAAAAAGCAATTAAACTATTAATAGGAGCAATTTTATGAAAATAAATGGAACTTTGCAATCAAATATTGGTAATGTTTCAAAGCAAAAAAAATATAATTCTAACCCATTTTTGAAAGATTCAAAAATTTCTGATTCAGTTAGTTTTAGCGGAAAATATGAAAGAAAAACGCCATTTTTGAAAAAAACATCAACTCGTGTTGGCGCTGGTGTTATGGCTGTTTTGACTGCTTTAGGCGTTACTGGCTGCAAAAAGGACGATACTCAAGCAAATATGCCTCAAGAGGCTTATAGCGCTGCTCCTACAACTGGAAAATATGCAACTGTTACTGTTGGCGTAAGTAATTCTGCAACAAATGCAACAACTGCTTCAACAACAGCACCAACAACCAGCCCAACAACACCAACAAGTGTTGCTAATTCTCCTTATGCAAAATTAGAAGAAAATAATATTTTCCAATTGGCACAAACAAAAGATAGCCCATCTTTAACTCTTGATTTTACAGACAATTTTAAAGCTTGGACAATTAAGCCAATTGGTTCATCAGTGATTTTAACTCAAAAACCAAGCAAAGGTGCAATTGATGAATTCAGTGATTTAAATACTATTATCACTGAAATTTATGGTGTAAACGAAAACGATACAGAAATTAGATGGTTAATTGCACAAAGCATTGTAAAAGCAAATCCTTGGATGGCTGAACAAATTACTGGTGGCGCTGTTGATTTTACACAAGGCGACATCACAAATGTTGATCCGCAATTAATTCTTTCAACAGATTACTCAGCTGGCTTAAAAGAAGAAAGAAGAGTATTCTTGCCAGATGTTAATGTTTTAGCAGAACGCAGAAATGACCACGACACAAGATTAACAATTAGCACAGAATTTATTGCGCAAGGCGCTGATGAAAACAATCTTGCAGTAATTGAATTGGATTCTGATGCATTTAGATACGCAAGAACAGACGAACAACGCATTCAAGTTGTAAACCAAGCTTTGGCTAAAGCTTATGGAATTCCAACAATGGATTCATACGCAGGCGATGCAATTTGGCACGGTGTTGCGCTTTGGGAAGGCAATGAAGATGTTTTTGCTACTGCAGGCGAAAACAAAACGCAAATGATTCTTGCTGAATATATTGATCAAAATGGTTCTGTTAGACTTGAACTTCCAAGAATTGCGCTGAGCGTTATGGAAGGCGACAATGAAGCAATTACAATGTCAGCTTTGACTGCTAAAAAAGATCTTGGCGTTACTATCACATATTTAACACCAGACAGAGCGGTTTATGATTTGACAGACGCTTCTGATAGAGTATTCAGACCAATTGATGTTTTAGATACAATCAGATTTAGTGACGGCGTAAGTTTAAAACAAGCTTACGAATCAAATCCAGATAAATACGAAGGCTTGGTATTAGGCGCATATAGACAAATTATCGACAATAATAATGCGCTTTTAGAAGCTTATGGAACAGATGTTTTAACAGCTGACGATTTGTATGATGAAGTTGATTTAAACAATTTGGATCCTCAAAACGCAAAAGTTAATCTTCAACCGGTTGCTTTCGCTCATCCTGATTGTCCATTAACTTGCGAGCCTCCTGTTTCTTATCCAAGACCAACTCAACCAACAGAAGAAACAACTGCTCCTACAACAGAAGAGACAACAGAACCAACTACTCAACCAACAGAGGAAACAACTGAGCCTACTGAAGAAACAACTGAGCCAACAGAAGAAACAACAGAACCAACCGAAGAAACAACAGAACCAACAGAGGAAACAACATGTCCTGATTTACCAGACATTGACCCAACAGAAGAAACGCTTCCTCCAACAAGACCAACTTTGCCTGTTGATGAAACAACTGCTCCAACAGAAACAACAGAGCCATTCTGTCCAACAGAACCATCTCAACCAACTTCAGGATACGAAGACAATGATTCAGGAGATAGCGGCATTGATTTAGAAGATGAAACTGAACCTTCTGCAACTCAAGCAACTACTCCAGAAACAACAACTACTCCTGAAACAACACAGGCGACTGAGCCTCCATATTGCCCATCTGAACCATCTCAACCTGATTCAGGATATGATGATAATGATTCAGGAGATAGCGGCATTGATTTAGGTGATGATGAAGAGCCTGCTGCAACTCAAGCTCCTGTTGAAACACAAGCGCCAGTTGAGACTCAAGCGCCTACGCCTGTTGAAACACAAGCACCTGCTCCTGTTGAAACTCAAGCACCAAGCACAGGTAGCGACAACAACAATTCAAATGATAGTAGTATCGATTTAAACGATGAGCCTGTTGCAACTCAAGCTCCTGCTCCTGCGGCAACTGAAGCTCCTGCTCCTGCTGCAACACAAGCACCAGCACCAGTTGAAACACAAGCTCCAGCACCTGCTGCAACACAAGCTCCAGCACCTGCTGCAACACAATGTCCTCCAGTGAGTGCAGAAAATTCTTCTCAATCAATCGAAAATAATTCAGGCGACTCTAGTATCGAGCTTGATTTTGAAGATGAAGAATAAAATAAATAACAAATAAATAACAAAAAAGGCTTCTTTTGAAGCCTTTTTATTTGCCTAATTTTCGTTTTCGTTTGTTTCGCAACATTTAAACGAAAAAGATTCAATATGCTTTGAAGATATATTTATCCATTTAAATTCTTTTTGATTGCCGTCTTTGCAGGTGATTTTAGCATTTTTTAGCGTAATTATTCCATCAATACACTTGCAATCGTTTGAATAGCAATCGCATTTATGGATTTCGCCTTCGTATTTTGCTTGCGTTGTGTGGCAAATTAAAATATTTGAATCGACAAATTTTGCAATTTCATAAATTGCGTCATACGTTTTACACATAAAAACCTCCTTTTGAATGCATTTTATTCTAAAGAGGTTTTTAAAACATTATATTGTTGTTTAATTTAAATTCGATTTAAGGATAATTTTTTAGCGTTTTTAATATAGTTTTCAATTTCTTTTTCTGTGTTAATTTCACTAACGCTTACTAAAATTCTTTGATTGTCGATTTTAATACCTGCTAAAATGTTGTTTTCTTTCATAAAAGCAAGGAATTTTTCGCTATATCCAACGTTGATTGTGAATTCATCAAAGAATTCTTTGTTTTCTAATTCAAAACCATTTTCGCTAAGTGCGTAAGCTAATTTGTGTGCGTTATCGTATGATTTTTGTGCAATATTTAATAAGCCAGTTTTGCCAAGTTTTCTTAAATATAAATTAGCACAAAATGCAACAAGAGCCTGATTAGAGCAAATATTGGAAGTTGCCTTTTCTCTTCTAATGTGTTGTTCTCTTGCTTGCAGGGTTAAACAATATGCGGTTTTTCCGTTTTTATCAACTGTTTTTCCGCAAATTCTTCCGCTCAATTGTCTTTTGTATGCATCCTTGCAAGCTATAAAACCGGCATAAGCTCCGCCAAAATTAAGCCCTATTCCAAAAGATTGAACATCGCCAACCGTAATATCAGAATTTGGTGGTTCAAACAAAGCAAGACTCATTAAATCAACAATTGAAATAATTAATTCTTTGCCTTTTTTTTCTGGCATTTCAATAAGTTCGCCATATTTATTTGGTGTTTGATAAACTTGAGCGCAAAATTCGTCATTTGAGGGTTCTTTTCCAACAACAAGCTCAATATCATTTGCCCAAAGATAAGTTTTAATTACTTCTAGATAATTGTCGTTTATGTCGTCATAAACAAAAACTTTGTTCTTTTTTGTTAGCCTTACTGCCATCAATATTGCTTCAGCGCTTGCGCTTGCTCCATCGTAAACAGAAGCATTTGAAACATCTTGATTGGTTAAAGTGCAAATTAAAGATTGAAATTCATACATTGATTGCAAAGAGCCTTGTGAAATTTCAGCTTGATAAGGCGTGTAGCAAGATAAAAATTCAAATCTTGAAGCAATATCGTTTATTAAACTAGGGATATATCTATTTCTTGCTCCTGAACCCATAAAGCAAGAATAATCCGTTTTGTTTTGTTGAGATAAATTTTTTAGAGTTTGTTGGGCTAATAATTCATCGCAACCATCATCAAGATTTAATGTTGCCATTTTTGCTTCTTGTGGAATGATGTTAAACAATTTATCAACTGAATCTACGCCAATTGATGACAACATTTCTTTTCTGTCATTTTCGCTTAAAGCTTCAAAATTATACATTTTACCTACTTATTGAACTTCGTCTTTGTAATCTTCGTATTCCATTAAGCCTTGAGAATCTTCTTGGAAATTTTCAGGTTTAATTTTAACAAGCCAAGCGCTAAAAGCGTCTTCGTTAATTAATTCTGGTGAATTTATTAATTCTTCGTTGATTTCTATAATTTCGCCACCAACTGGCATATAAATTTCGCTTGCAGCTTTAACTGATTCAATAGTCGCAAATGTTTCGTTTTTAGAAAAAGTTGAACCAATTTCAGGCAGTTCTATAAAAACAACGTCTCCTAGTTGTTCAACTGCCCAATCAGTAAGCCCGATTGTAAATTCATTATTAATTTCTGCGACCCATTCGTGCGTTTTAGAACACAAAATTCCTTCTGGTATAGTCACTTTTTTATCTCCTATTTATTATATTTCTTTTCAATAAATGGTTTTTTGACGATTTTAGCATTATACAATTTATTTCTTACCATGATTTGTATTGTCATGCCAAGACTTTCTTGAATATTGTTAAGTTTTGAAACCAAAGACGATTCAAGTTTGTCGAATTCTATCATGCAAAAACCAATATTTTTGCCTAAAGTTGGACTTGGAGCGCCAGATGTTACAACTCCACATTCAATATCATTGATATAGACAGGATACTCTGCTCTTGCAATCATCCTGTCTTCCATAATGAAAGCGAAAAGTTTTCGTCTTAATGGAAGTTCTTTTGTTTTTTGACCTTGGATTAATTTTTTTCCGATATAGTTTTGTTCTTTTTCTTTTGGTATAAAAAAGCCTAATGATGATTCTATTGGCGTTGTGTTTTCATTTAATTCGTGACCATATAAAGGAAGCCCTGCTTCAAGTCTTAAAGTGTCTCTTGCGCCTAAGCCAACAGGAACAACACTGAATTCTTCTTTATATGAAAGAATTTCGTTCCATAATTTGCTTGCATATTTGTGTTCAAAAATGATTTCAAAACCATCTTCGCCAGTATAGCCTGTGCGAGTTAAAAACACAGGACAAGCGTTTAATATTGCGGATTTGAATGTGAAAAATTTTGGTTGTTCGCTTTGCGAAATGCCCATTTTTTCTATTATAAATTTAGCGTTTGGACCTTGAAGCGCAAGCATTGATAAATCATCACTTTTGTTAATCACTTCAACATCAAATCCTTGTGCCATTTTTTGCATGTGGGGAATATTAAAATCGATTCTTGATGCGTTAATAACGATTAAATATTCAATTTCTTCAATAATTCCTTTTGCATTATAAATTATTATGTCATCAATTAAGCCCCCATCTTCATTTGGAAGATGGCAATAAATTGCTTTTGAAGGTTCTAAATTTGTTAAATCTTGCGCTACGATTGATTGTAAAAAATTCAGAGAATCTTTCCCTTTGATAAAAACTTCGCCCATGTGGGAAACATCGAAAAGCCCTGCAAAATTTCTTGTTGCGTGGTGTTCTTTGATAATTCCTTCATATTGAACTGGCATTGCCCAACCGCCAAAAGGAACGATTTTTGCGCCTAATTTTATATGTTCGTCATATAGGCTTGTTTTTTTATCTTCGCTCATTTTTACCTCACATAAATTCTTGGCAATCTCATTTTTAAACGACAAGTTAGTTCATAATTAATTGTGTTTAATTTTTTTGCCCAAGTGTCTATTGTATCAATCTTGTTTTCTTCTCCTAAAAGAGTTATCACATCGCCAACGCAACAATCAACATTTGAAACATCAAACATAATTTGATCCATTGTGATTCTTCCGATTTGTTTAATTTTTTTGCCATTAAGAAAAGCTACAATATTACCAGAAAGATTTCTTGCAACTCCGTCTGCATATCCGATTGGAATTGTTGCTATTTTTGTGTTTTTTGAAGCGATATATGTGTGACCATAGCTGATTCCATCGTCTTCTTTTAGGGTGTGTATGTTTGTTATTCTGGCTTTTAAGCCCATAACAGGAAGAACTTCTGGCATGTTTGGATTTTCGTTTGAAAATGGGGTTAAGCCCCACATGATTATTCCCATTCTAACCATATCATAAGAAAATTCAGGATATGAAAACATTCCAGGCGAATTTAGACAATGTATTTTAATATTGCTATTTTTATATGGTTCAATTATTTCTTGAAATTCTTGAATTTGTCTATTAAAAAGTTTTTCGTTTTCAACATCTGCAAAATGGGTGAAAATTCCTTTTAAATCAAGAGCTTTAGAGTTGATGACTTTTTGAATAAAGTCTTTTGCAAAATCTTTATTAATTCCAATTCGATTCATTCCAGTGTCGAGCTTAATATGGACTTTTAATTTTTTGTTGAGTCGCTCAAAAAGTTGGCTTGCCATTTCGATATGTTCATCGTTAAAAATTGAAACACAAATGTCATATTTAATAGCATTCTCCATTGCCCAAAGTGGACTTGCGCCAAGAACAAGAATTGGTTGAGTTACTTTGTGTTCTCTTAGTTCAATTCCTTCGTCAATGCTTGCAACGCCAAAATATTTTACTCCGCAAGCGCTTAAAATTGGCGCACACATTAAAGACCCATGCCCATATCCATCTGCTTTTATTACTGCAAAAATGTCGGGTTCATTGGGGCAATTTTTCTTAAGAAATTCTTTAATATTAAGAACATTATGCTCAAGATTAGCAAGATTGATTTCAACCCAAGCGTCTCTGTTTTTGTTTATGAATGTTCCTCTAAAATTTTGCATTTATATTATGCCCTTATTTTGCGCCAAAAATAATTCATAAGTGTTTTCCATTAAACAAGCAATTGTCATTGGTCCTACTCCTCCAGGAACTGGTGTGATATAGCTTGCTATATTTTTCACTTTTTCAAAATCAACATCGCCAATTAATTTGCCGTTTGCTTGTTTATTTATGCCGACATCGATAACCACTGCGCCTTTTTTAACCATATCTGCTTTAATTAATTTTGCAACTCCAGTTGCGCTTATGATAATATCAGCATTTTTTGTAAGTTCTTTCAAGTTTTTTGTTTTAGAATGCGCCAAAGTAACTGTGGCGTTTTCGTTTGTTAGAAGGGTTGCAGTCGGCTTTCCGACAATATTTGAGCGCCCAATAACTATGGCATTTTTTCCTGTTAAATTTATTTTGTATTCTTTTAAAAGCTTAATTATTCCTTTAGGAGTGCAACAAATTGCGTAAGGTTCAAGTCCGCAATTCAATTTGCCAACATTTATTGGATGAAAACCATCAACGTCTTTTTTTGGATTGATTAATTCGATAATTTCTTGCGAATTAAGATGTTTGAATAATGGCAATTGTACTAAAATACCGTTAATATTTGGATTTTCATTTAATTCATGGATTAGCTTAATGAGTTCGCCTTGAGTGATTGATTTGTCAAAACGATATACGCAAGAATCAAAGCCTAAGTCTAGCGAATGTTTTTCTTTTGAAGCGACGTAAACTTTGCTTGAAGCGTCATCATTTGCCAAAATTACCGCTAAAGCAGGCTTTTTTTGTAATTTTTTTGTTTTTTGTTTTAAATCGTCTAATATTTTTTTTGCACAAAGTTTTCCGTCGATTATTGTTGTCATAAATGCCTAGCTTTCAATTTGCCTTAAATTCATTCTGGAATATATTATTTCCAAAGTTTCCATCATTTTTTCACAATCTGGATTGTCGAATTTTTCCAAATATCCTAATAAATATAGTTCGAAATTGTTTAATAATTCTGCACCTTGGGACAATTTATCTTTTTCAATTTTGTTTAAAATTACGCCCATTTGCCCGTCATACGCATATTTTCTTGAAGAATCTGCAATTTTTGCTGCAAGGGCAATGTCTGTTTTATTGCATTTTGAAACGATTATTGCTTCATCGATTGGGCAATCGATTAATAAATTTAAATATTTTAAATCATATTCGCAATCAAAAATTACAAAATCATATCTTGAAATAAGCTTGGATAGTGAATCTCTCATTAATTTTGTGCTTGGACAATGGCAATCTTTTGGTGTAACAAACCAAGAAGCAATCATATCAACATTTTCATCAATTTCGATAATGATATCTTCAAGCGCCCATTCAATATATTCTTGTTTGCTCATACCTTCAGGAATGCCTGTTTTGTATTCATGTTTTCCTGATTTGATTCCGTAAATTGTGTTTCTTGTTTTGATTCCAAAGCTATCTGAAAGTTCGAGTGTTAGGTCGTTATCCACCATTAAAATAGAACTTTGTGGAAAATTTTTCCTAAGCAGTTTTAAAAATGCTTTTGATAGGGTTGTTTTTCCGCTTCCAGATTTACCAATAAAAGCTATGGTTGATGTCATTTAATATCCTTTTTATGTGCCTTTTGATTATAGCATAAAATGACAAGTTTAGTTTAATTCAACAGTTAAAGTTACATCAACTGGTTTTGTTGCAATGCCATGGCTTGGAGGCTTCATATAGGTTAAAGTGTCTGTTACGACTTTTTTAATTGAAGCATCAATTGAATGAGAACCTGATGATGAAGTCATTTTGATTGAATTAACATTGCCATTTGAAGCGATATTAATATCAACTTTAACAACTTTATTAACAGGAATATCGTTGACTAATAATAAATCGTTTTGCAAATTTAATTTGACATTTTTTCCGATTAATTGAAGGAATTTTGTATAATTTGCTTTTTTAATTAAGCTTTCAGGAGCCTCCCAAGAAATGTTTGTGATTGTTGGGCTATATGTTGGTTTTGTAGAGATTGGCTGTTTGATTGTAAAGCTTTCAATGCTTCTTGAATCTTTTGGAATTAATTGAGCATAGCCTTCTGTGTTGTTGTTGTAATCATCAACGCTATATTCATCATCAAATTCTTCAAAACTTGCTATATCTTTGTTTTCTTCGATGATATCAGACGTTCCTTTGAATGAAATTAAAGCAAAACTTGCAAAAACAATTATTATCGTCACGATGATAAGCAATGCACGTCTGTTTTTTGCGCTTGCAATGGTTTTGATTTGCGGAAGTTCGAATTTTGGTATTTCATTAAAAATTGAATCAATTACGCCTTTTTTGAATTGTTTTGGGTCGATTATGTCAAACATTTGAACAGTTTTTGATTTAGCGGAATTATCATTTTCGTTATCTTCAATGTCTATGAATCTTTGTTTAAATTCATCAGGCTCGTTAATTACTGCATTATTTATTGTTTCTTCGAAACTTTCATAACTTGATGTTTTGTTTAATTCATAAGAAACATCTTCAACATTTGATTTTGATTCATATTTTCTCATCAAATCAGGATAAAAACGGATATTTCCAGCAAGGCGTTCAAATTCAATTGTGTCAATGAAGCGGCTTCTGCATGAATCGCAATTCATAAGATGTTGAATTAATTGTCTTTTATAAACTGAAGATAAATCATTATCAATAAACTTTAAAAATAAACCCATACAGTCAACATGTTTTCCTAGAAGGGTTTTTGTTGGTACAGAATGTTTTGTTAGTTGCGCAAATTTTTCTAAATCGATAAGCATATCTAGCGTTGGATAATAAAATTTAGAATCACAAGAACATCTTTGAACTTTTTTGCCTTCAATAAAACCAATCATTTTGGCTTCTTTGATTTTGCCTCCGATTTGCACAACGAAATAAAAGTGTGGCAAAATTTCCATATCAACGTGAATTTTTGGAATTTTTATTGTTTTTTCTTTAAAAAGAGTTATAACATCAATTCTATAATTTCCATAGTAAACATCTGAAATTTTAAATTCTTCAAACAAAAGAGGAATTTTATAAACACTTCTTCGGTTATCAACTCTTATTCTTTTTGCATGCAGGTAATTAATTGCGCAAGCGATGCCAAGCATGTCAATCATGCCTCTTTTTCTAATTTGAGGTGTACTCATTTTGCTGGCTAATAACTTGGCGCTGTGGGCTTGTTCATCATTTATTTCGATAATGTCTAAATTCTGCATTGTTTAATTAAACCAATAACTCTTATATAATAATTTGACACATCCAAAGATAATTTTCAAAAATTTAATATTCTTTTTTGTCGTTTTGTTGCATTTTCTTAATAAAAATTTCTTGGTTTTAAAATTTTTATACTATAATCAAGATATTATGAGAAAAGATTTTTTATTAGAAGTATTGGTTCAAGAGCTACCATATAAATTTATTCCGAGTGCAATAACTCAATTAGAAAGCTCTTTTAAGAAATTATTTGTAGAAAACGCTCTTGCTTATGGCGATATTAAAGTTTATGCAACACCAAGACGTCTGGCTGTTTTGGTTGATGATTTGGCGCTGTGTCAAGAAACAGTTTCTAAGGATGTTAAAGGTCCAATTTTAAACATTGCAAAAACTGAAACAGGCGATTTTTCTCCTGCTGCAATAGGCTTTGCAAAGAAAAATGGCGTTGAAATAACCGATTTGTATGAAAAAGATAACTATATCTGGGCAAAAATCGAAATTAAAGGAAATTCAACAGTCGATATTTTAAAAGAAAATGTTGAAAGCTTAATTTTGAAACTTCAAGGCGCTCATTTTATGCGCTGGGCATATAATAGCGAAAAATTTTCTCGTCCTATTGAAAATGTTGTTGCGCTTTTAGGGAATGAAGTTGTTGATTTAAAAATTTTAGAAAGAAGTGCAACAAATAAAACTTTTGGTCATAGATATTCTCAAAATAAAGAAGTAGTTATCACTGAACCAAAAAAATATGTTGAACTTTTAAAAACTGCTAACGTTATTGTTAAACAAGACGAAAGAAGAGATTTAATTGTTGATTTAGCAAAAAAATGCGCGAGCGAAAATAATTTAACTATTAAATTTGATAACATGGAAGAACTTCTTGAAGAGGTAACATTCATCAATGAATGGCCAGTTCCTGTTCTTTGTGATTTTAGTGAAAAATATCTTCAAGTGCCAGAAATTGTTACTACAACAGTTATGACGCAACATCAAAGATATTTCCCTCTTTGGGATTCAAATGGAAAATTGTCAAATCATTTTATAACTATGGCAAATTATGTTGGAAGTGAATTTTCAAACATTAAAGCTGGAAATCAAAGAGTAATTTGCGCAAGACTTGAAGATGGCGTTTTCTTTTATCAAGAAGACACTAAAACAAAATTGTCTGAAAAGCTTGAAAATCTTAAAGGTATGACTTTCCAAAAAGGACTTGGAAGCCTATATGATAAAACTCAAAGATTAGTTGATTTATCTTCAAAAATTGCAGATATTTTAAATATCCAAGAAAAAGACGACATTTTAAGAGTTGCAAAACTTGCAAAATGCGATTTATCAACAAAACTTGTTTTTGAGTTCACAGAACTTCAAGGCTTTATTGGTCAAGATTATGCAAGAGTTGATGGTGAAAAAGAAAACGTTGCTCTTGGAATATCTGAACATTATTTCCCATTAGGGGCAAATGGCGAACTTCCAAGTGCAATAGAAGGTCAAATTGTTTCAATTGCAGATAAGATTGATACAATTTGCGCTTTATTTATTTCAACTCAAGGCGACAAAAAGAAAAAACGTCCAACAGGTTCAAATGACCCATTGGGAGCAAGAAGAGCTGCTATTGGAATTTTAAGAACAGTTATTGAAAAGAAATTAAATATTAATTTGGAAGAATTAATTAAATATTCAATTTCTGTCCTTGCTAAAGAATTTTCTATTGAAGTTGAAGAAGTTTTATTTGACGAATTAAAAGAATTTTTCGTTCAAAGATTGGTATTTATGTATGAAAAAGAATTTACAACAAATGTTATGAATTCAATTTTTGCATTTAATCCTTTAACTGATTTAACTGGATTTATCAAAAGAGCCGAAGTTTTGATGAAATATCAAGACGATGCCGATTTTGCAATTATCAAAGAAAATGCAACAAGAGTTTCTCGCATTTTGAAAGAAAATAATTTTGATTTATTTGATGAAAAATTGTTTGCTTTGGATGAAGAAAAAAATCTTTATAATGCAATTTTAGCTCATAGCGAAGAAAAATCTGATTTAGAAAAATATATTAAATCTTTAAATGTGCTAATTAAGCCAATAACCGAGTTTTTCGATAAAGTTTTGGTTATGGATAAGGATGAAAAAATTAAAAACAATAGAATTGCTCTTTTAAACAAATTAAAAGAAAAATTTTCAATTGTTTGCGATTTTGAAAAACTATAAACATTTGGAGAAATAATTGAAAAATTCTAAAAGACTCACTTTGCATATTTTTATAGCATTGCTGGCAGGCATTCTTTTTGGATGGCTTTTCCCGCAGTATGCAATAAAAATGCAACCATTAAGTGATTTGTTTTTAAGAATGGTTAAAATGATTATTGCTCCTTTAATTTTTGCAACCCTTGTTGTTGGCATTGCAGGACACGGTAATGTTAAAAATTTGGGTAAAATTGGATTTAAAACAATTGTTTACTTTGAAATTGTGACAACAATTGCTCTTGTTTTAGGGCTTGTTATGGCAAACATCTTAAAACCCGGAGAAGGTTTTGTTATGAAAGTCAGCAGCGCTTCAATGGGTGTTGTTGAAACAATGAAAACAGGCTCTCAAGGAATGAGTTTGGTTCAAATGTTTGTTCATAGCGTTCCTGAAAGTGTTGTTGACGCTATGGCAAAAGGGGACTTGCTTCAAATTGTCGTGTTTGCAATATTTTTTGCACTTGCCGTTTGTGCGGTTGGTCAAAAAGCACGTCCTGTTTTGGATTTTTTGCAAAGCACATGTGATGTGATGTTCAAATTTACGGAATACGTTATGAAATTTGCGCCGGTTGGGGTTTTTGGCGCAATCAGTGCAACAGTTGGACAAAATGGCATTGAAGTTATGATAGGTTATGCAAAATTAATTGCTATAACTTATTTTTCTCTTGCTGTTTTTGTTGGTATTGTTTTGGTTGTTGCTTGCAAAATCGTCAATATTCCTTTTATGGGTTTATTAAAAACAATGAAAGACCCAGCCTTGCTTGCTTTCACAACTGCTTCATCAGAAGCAGCGCTACCTAAAGCAATGGAATTAATGGAAAAATTTGGCGTTCCAAAAAGCATTGTAAGCTTTGTTATGCCAATGGGATATACATTTAACCTTGATGGTTCAACAATGTATCTTACTCTTGCGACTTTGTTTTGTGCGCAAATTGCAGGGGTTAATATACCATTAGAACAACAATTAATGATAATGTTTACTTTAATGCTTACATCAAAAGGAATTGCTGGAGTTCCAAGGGTTTCTCTTGTTATTTTGACAGGAACGCTTGCAAGCTTTGGGCTTCCTCTTGTTGGGGTTGCTGTTTTGTTGGGAATTGATCAAATTTTAGATATGGGAAGAACAACCGTAAATCTTATCGGCAATTGTGTTGCAACGACTGTTGTTGCTCGTTGGGAAAAAGATTTTGATTATAATAAAATGAAAAAATTCTTAGCTAAAAAAGAATGTTAGTTTAATTTAGCTTGTTTGGGAATTAGAATTTTGAATTTAAAAAGTATATTCAACTTATGAAAATACTTTTTTATGATATTAAAAAATTCGAGCTTGATTATCTTTCAAAAAATAAACTTATGGAAAACGAGGTTTATTTTTTTCAAAATCCAATAAATGATTCATTGCGCATTGACGAAAAATATCTTGATTGCGAAGCTTTGAGCGTTTTTGTGAGTTCGCAATTGGATAATAAAACGCTATCAAAATTTAAAAATTTAAAATATATTTTTTTAAGGAGTGTTGGTTATTCAAACGTTGATTTAGCATATTGTAAAAATAATAATATTTTTGTTTTTAATGCGCCAAATTATGGAAATTCGACAGTTGCAGAATATGTTTTTTCTTTGCTTTTAACATTATCAAAAAAAATCTTAAAAGCGCAAAATTCACTTCTTAATGGCGAAATCAATCATGACGATTTAAGGGGAATTGAGCTTTTTTCAAAAACAATGGGCGTAATCGGGGTCGGTGCTATTGGAAGAAAAGTTATCAATATTGCTCATGGTTTTGGAATGGAAGTTTTAGCTTATGATGTTTATAAAAATGGCGCATATAATTTTGTTGAATTGGATGAATTGTTAAAAAAATCTGATTTTATTTCGATTAATTGCCCTTTAAATGATTCAACAAGAAATTTGATTGATAAAATTGCAATATCAAAAATGAAAAGAAATGCGATTTTGATAAATACCGCAAGAGGGGAAATTGTCGATAGCGAAGCTTTGTTTTATGCGCTTATTGAAAAAAGAATCAAAGGCGCTGCGCTTGACGTTGTCGAATGTGAAGAATATCTTTGTCATAATTGGAAAAAGTGCAATAAAAATTCACAAATGAAATCTTTTTGTTTAAAAAAGTTCTTTTTTATAAGAAAACTTTTGCGCTTGCCTAATGTTTTAATTACTCCGCATAACGCTTACAATACAAAAGAAGCTCAAAAAAGAATTTTGGATATTGTTTTGGAAAATATTAATTCGTCTTTTGATATAAAATCTGGCGCAAAGAATCTTGTTTTGCTATAATAGTTTTACTATGATTAACTATTATATTGAACATACGGTTTTAAAATCTGATGCAACAAGGTTTGATATTGAAAAAATGAGCGCTGACGCTTTGAAATATAATTTTTTTGGTGTTTGTGTTAATCCAAATTATATTTCTCTTGCTAAGGAATTATTAGCAAATAGCGCCGTTAAAATTGTGACTGTGGTTAATTTTCCACTTGCAAATAATACAATTGAAATGACTCAATATCAAACAGAACTTGCTCTTAAGCTTGGGGCTGATGAAATTGATACAGTTTTAAATATTTCTGCTATTAAAAATAAAGATTATAGAAAAGCAGAACTTGATATTAAAAGAACTAAAGATGTTTGCCAAAATAATAATTTGAAAGTTATTTTGGAAACTGATTTGTTGACAAAAGAAGAAATTGCCGACGCTTGCAAAATTGCAATTGAAGCGGGTGCAAATTTTGTTAAAACTTCAACGGGCTTTGTTAAAAACGGCGTTGGTGCAAAAGTTGAAGATGTTGCACTTATGAATAAAATCGTTTCTCCTTATGGTTTGGGTGTTAAAGCTTCGGGAGGAATTAAAAATTATCAAGATGCAATTGCATTGGTTAATGCGGGAGCAACAAGATTAGGTACATCAAGTGGTGTTGATATTATTTTAGGAGAAGGTTAATGACAAAAGAAGAAAACAAAATTACAATACGTTCAGACAGAGCAACGGATTATACATTCATGTATAAAGGAGAGGAAGTTGTTTTAAAGGCAGGAAGCGTTGTTAGCGTTGCTGATGGTCTTAAAAATGTTGTTTTTCCAACAGTTGCTATGAAAATCATGAATAATTTAATTGTAGTTAAGGAAGATGTTAAATAATGAATAAAGCTGATAATCAAGTAATTATTACCGTTTCAGGAACAGATAAAGTGGGAATTGTTGCTGGTGTTTCAAATAAACTTTTGCAACACAATGTTAATATTGAAGATATTAAACAAACAATCATGCAAGACAATTTTGCAATGATGATGTTGTGCGATATTTCAAAATTAGAAGTATCTTTTAAAGAATTCAAAGATTCAATGATGGCGCTTGGAGAAGAGCTTGAAATGGAAATTTGGGTTCAAAAAAAAGACATATTTGATAAGATGCATACAGTTTAGATAAGCAAAATAGGTTAATATGACAAATTTTAATCAACAACAAATATTAGAAACAATTGAGATGGTTAAAATCCATCACCTTGACATCAGAACAACAACTCTTTCTTTGAGTTTAAGAGATTGTTGCACGACTGATACTAAAAAAACAGCAGCTAAAATTTACGACAAAATCATTAAATATGCATCAAATTTGGTTGCTTTCGCATCAGAAATCGAAAACGAATATTCTATTCCAATTGTTAATAAAAGAATTGCTCTTACGCCAATATCCTTGATTGGAGAAAGTTGCGATAATGTTGACTATATTTATCTTGCTCAAATGATTGACAAAGCAGGAGCTGAAGTTGGGGTTGATTTTATCGGCGGATTTTCTGCTTTAGTTGATAAAGGTTTTACTAAAGGCGATTTAAGATTTTTTGAGCAAATTCCTGAAGCCTTGGCTACAACAAACAAGCTTTGCTCTTCTGTTAATCTTGGAACTTCAAAAGCTGGAATCAATATGGATGCTGTTTTAAAAACAGCAGATGTCATTAAACAAACTGCGCAAATGACCGCAAATGCTGATTCAATCGGTGCTGCAAAATTTGTTTGCTTTTGTAATGCTGTAACCGACAATCCTTTTATGGCTGGCGCTTTTTGTGGTGTAAACGAAGCAGAATGTGCACTAAATATTGGTGTTTCTGGTCCTGGGGTTGTTTCAAGTGCAATTGCTCAATTGCCTAAAACTGCTGATTTTGGCGAAGTTGCTTCTTGCATTAAAAGGATGGCGTATAAAATCACCGCCGCAGGCGAAGTAATTGGAAGAAAATTAGCTAAAAAATTAGATATTCCATTTGGAATCATCGATTTGTCCCTTGCGCCAACTCCGCTAAAGGGTGATAGTGTTGCTGAAATTTTTAAAGCAATGGGACTAGAACAAGCAGGCTGTCATGGTACAACAATGGCTCTAGCTATGCTTAATGATGCTGTTAAAAAGGGCGGAATTATGGCTTCAAGCTATGTTGGGGGTTTATCTGGTGCATTTATTCCGGTTTCAGAAGATGCTGGCATGATTGAAGCTGCAACAATTGGTTCTTTAACAATTGACAAACTTGAAGCAATGACAAGCGTTTGTTCTGTTGGACTTGATATGATTGCAATTCCTGGAGATACTCCAAATTCAACAATAGCGGGAATTATTGCTGACGAGATGGCGATTGGCATGATTAACAAAAAAACAACTGCTGTGAGAATTATTCCTGTAATTGGAAAAAATGTTGGCGAAAGCGCTGAATTTGGTGGGCTTTTGGGTAGCGCCCCTATTATGAAAGTTAATAACTATTCTTCAGAAATTTTTGTTAATAGAGGCGGAAGAGTTCCCGCGCCTTTGCATAGTTTAAACAATTAATTATTATATTTATAAGAAGATAGCTCTTTGATAATCAAAGAGCTATCTTTCTATTACGGGTTTCATTTTGTTTTTGAATTTGGTTGTTGCGCCAAAATATAATAAATCTACGTCTCCAACAGGACCGTTACGTTGTTTTGCAATAATGATTTTGGCTTTGTTTTTGAATTCAGGGTTTTCTTTGTCGTAGTATTCTTCCCTGTGAACAAACATAATAACGTCTGCGTCTTGCTCGATTGCGCCAGATTCTCTCAAGTCTGACATCATAGGGATTTTAACTGTTCTATCTTCAACTTTACGAGACAATTGCGAAAGGGCAATAACTGGAACGCTTAATTCACGAGCTAAGGATTTTAAACCACGAGATATTGCTGAAATTGCTTGGTTTCTATCTGATGTAGATTTATCTTCAATCAATTGCAAATAGTCGATGATAATCATTCCTAAATCGGGATATTTTGTTTTAACTCTTCTTGCTTTTGCTCTGACGTCCGAAAGAGTAACGCCAGAAGAATCGTCAATTAAAATTGGCGCTTCGTGGAGCTTGTTCATAACGTCTGCAATTTTTTCCCATTCAGATGCATTTAATTCACCTGTTCTTGCTCTTTGTGCGTCGATTTCAGCCTCTGAGCATAAAATACGTTGCGTTAATTGCGCAGCTGACATTTCAAGAGAAAATATTAAAACAGGAATTTTTTGCTCGATTCCGATGTTTTGTGCAATATTAAGCGCAAAAGCAGTTTTACCCATTGAAGGACGTGCAGCAAGGATAATCAAGTCTGAGCGTTGAAAGCCTGCAAGCATTGCGTCAAGGTCATAATATCCGCTTGGAACACCTGTGTATGAGCCTTTGTTATTGAATCTGAATTCCAGTTGTTCAACCGTTTCCATTAAAAGATTTGAAATAACTTGGACATCTTGGTTTGATTTTTGTTGAGCAATTTCAAAGATTGTTTTTTCTGCAATTTCTAAAGAAACATTTGCTTCTGGGTTTTTGAAAACTTCTTCGATAATTATTGAACCAGCGTTGATTAATCTTCTTTTAAGTGCATTTTCTTTGATAATTTCAGCATAAAATTCAACATTTGAAGATAAAACTGTATCAAGCCCTAATTCACCAAGATATTCAACGCCCCCGATGTCTTCTAATTTGTTTCTGGATTTGAAATATTCAGCCAAAGAAAGTCCATCATAGGGTTTGTTTTGGTTGTAGAGCGTAAAAATTGCTTCATAGATTAATTTATTTTGTGGTGAATAAAAGTGTTGCGCTTCAAGGATTTCAACAACTTTATTCATGCTGTCTGAATTTATTAAAATTGAACCTAATACAGCAGCTTCCGCTTCTAAATTATGCGGAGGGATATGCTTTATTGGTGTTGTAGTCTTTGTTGCGGGTGCTTTAAATGCCATGACCATTCCTCTATTTTAGAAAATTTTAACATAAAAATTATACTTTGGTTATAGAAAATCGCTACTTTTTTATAATTCTTTAACAAGCTGAAAACCATTATTATAACAGTGTAATGAACGATTGATTCGTTTATGCGGGTTAGATAGTTAATTGCCATTAAATTATTTAATCATCAGTGATAGATATAGTGGTTTCTACGGATAGAAATCTAAAAAAGTAAAGGAGTATTGTCATGGCAGTAGTAATTAACACCAATGTGGATTCTTTAAGAATTCAAAACATTTTAAACAATGCAACAGCAAGCATGTCTCACACTATGCAAAGAATGTCATCAGGTTTGCAAATTTTATCTGCAAAAGATGATGCAGCAGGCACAGTAATTTCTGCTCGTATGGAAGTGCAGTTGAACGGCAACAAAATTGCTCAAAAGAACGTTCAAAACGCAAATGCATTATTATCAACAGCAGAAGGAAACCTAGATGTAATTGAAGACAATATTCAAAGAATTCGCGATTTAACTCTTCAAGCAAAAAACGGTACTTATTCTGAAGAAGAAATTCGTGCAATGCAAGACGAAGTTGCTCAAAGAATGGCTGAAATTGATCGTATCAATTCTTCTGCAACTCACTCTTCACTTCGTTTGTTTGGCGATCACAACGGTACAGACAAAGACGATTTAATCGGTTTAGCAAAATATGGTGCAACTTTCCAAGTTGGTGCTAATGATGGAGTTGATAACACAATTCATGCTAATGAAGATTTATTTAAAGCAGTTGAATTTTCAGCATTAACTGGCGCATCTAATTTCAATCTTTTAACTATTTCTCAAAAACAAGCAGGCAAAACTGTTACAACTGAAGTTGAATACAATGATCCAAAATCTGCTCCAGCAGGAACTGTTGCAGCTCTTGGAAAACAAGAAGGAGAAACTGAATTTGACCAAGCAATCAGAGCTCTTGATTTAGCAGTTGATAACATTACTCATAGAAAATCAATCATCGGTTCTGCTGGAACTCGTATGGATTCAGCATTGAGTTCTTTAACAACTCAATATGAAAACTTATCAAGTGCAAAATCAATCATTACAGATACTGATATTGCAGAACAAGCATCTAAATATACTCAAGATTCAATTTTGCAACAAGTATCAACATCTCTATTAGCTCAAGCTAACCAAGCTCCATCAATTGCGTTAAGTTTAGTATAATAGGCAAAAATATCTAACTGGTGATGGCAATACAGTGGGTCGAATTTATTCGACCCTTTTTTTATACCCGAAAGGCAAGGAGCCGACGTGCAAATTTTAATTTGCTCAGGCGGATAACCCGAATGGCAAGGAGCGCAACGTTAGTCGAGCGAGCAACAGTAATTAATTAAACCCGATTTTATAAAACCTCCCCTTATAAAATTTTTTATAGTAAAATATTTATATGTTTGAAAGTTTATCCGAAAAATTACAAGAAATAATTGCAAAAACTCGTGGTCAAGCGCAACTTACAGAAGAAAATATGCAAGATGCACTTCGAGAAATCCGCCGTGCATTATTGGGTGCAGATGTTTCTTTGAATGTTGTTAAATCGTTTATTTCTTCAATTAAAGACAAAGCACTTGGTGAAGATGTTGTTAAATCGACCAATCCATCGCAAACTTTAATTAAAATTGTAAATGATGAATTAACTGCTCTTTTAGGGCAAAAACAATCACCATTAAAGCTTGATACTAATCCTTCAATTGTTATGATGTTGGGTTTGCAGGGTTCTGGTAAAACAACGTCAAGCGCTAAGCTTGCTCTTAAATTAAAAAAAGAAGGCAAAAAGCCTCTTTTGGTTGGTTTGGATGTTTATCGTCCTGCTGCAATTTTGCAACTTAAAACATTAGCAAACGACAATAATATCGATTTCTTTGCGATTGAAAACGAAAAAGATGTTGTTAAAATTGCTCGTGAATCTTTGAATTATGCTTGTGAAAATAATGACACTGTTGTGATTTTTGATACAGCAGGAAGGCTTCAAATTGATTCTGATATGATGGCTGAATTGATGTTAATCAACCATAATTTTCAAATCAATGAAAAGCTTTTAGTTGTTGATTCAATGATTGGTCAAAGCGCAATTGATGTGGCTCTTAATTTTAATGAGCAATTGGGAATTGATGGCGTAATTCTAACAAAATTAGATGGCGATACGAAGGGCGGTTGTGCACTAAGCATTGTTCAATCAATTGGAAAACCAATCAAATTGATTGCAACTGGCGAAAATATCGTTCCTTTGGAAGAATTTCACCCCGATAGAATGGCAAACCGCATCTTAGGCATGGGCGATATTGTTTCTTTGGTTGAGCGTGCGCAAAAGAATATTGACCAAGAGGAAGCAAAAGCCCTTGAAGAAAAAATGCTGAAAGATCAATTTAGCTTTGAAGATTTCTTAAAAATTCAAAAACAAATTAAAGCGCTCGGTTCTTTTGGTGGAATATTGTCTATGCTTCCTTTGGGAATATCCAAAAATGATGCGGATACAATTTCTCATGAAGGGGAAAAACAATTCAAAAAAATCGAAGTTTTTATTCAATCAATGACGCCTGCTGAAAGGAAAAATCCTGATTTATTAAATACTTCAAGAAAAAGAAGAATTGCGGCGGGTGCTGGAATGGATATAAACGATTTAAATCAATTTATAACTCAATTTGAAACAATGAGGAAAGTAATGAAAGGGTTTGGAGGATTCATGAAAGGTGCTAAAAAAGGAAAAGTGCCTTTTGGAATGCCGAAATTTCCTTTTTAGAGGTTAAAATATGAAAATTGTAATATATGGCGCAAATGAGATGGCTAGTGCAATTGCAGGGGAATTGTTTGAAGATTATGACATTGTTGTAATTGACCCTGACCAAAAAAAGCTTGAATCATTGTCTCGCCTTGATATTGCGACAATGTGCGCTGACGCTATAAGTATCAAAATTTTAAAAGATGCAGAAGTTGACAAAGCAAGCGCTTTTATTGCATTGTCTGACAACGATGAACAAAACATAATTGCTTGTTTAATGGCTCGTCAGGTTACAAATGCTCAAACAATTTGTTTTGTTCAAAAGAAAGAATCAATGGAATCACTGAACTTGATGAAAGACGAATATAAATCAAGTTATGCGCAATGCATTGATTCTATTATTTGGCCTCAAAAGCTTTTAGTTCAAGAAATTTTTAAAATTATCACTGTTCCTGATGCGGTTGATGTTGAAAATTTTGCCCAAGGAAGAGCAAGACTGTTTGAATATCGTATTAAAGAAGATTCTGAGCTTTTAAATAAACAGCTTAAAGATTGTTATTTTAATTCTGAAGTTTTAGCTGTTGGAATTGTGAGAAATGATGAATTGTTTATTCCAAACGGTTCTTCAACATTTTTCTTAAATGATAAAGTAATTTTAATGGGCACTCCGATTGGGCTTGATATTGCTGCAAGTGAACTTTTTGATTCTTCAGCCTCAGTTAAAAAAATTGCGATAATTGGAGGTGGGTCTGTTGGATATGAACTTGCTCAACAACTAGAAAGAATGACTCTTAATCTTAAAATGCTTGAAACAGATTATGAAAGATGCGAATGTTTGTCTTTAAATCTGCAAAAGGCATTGGTTTTAAATGGTTCAGGAACAAGTCTTGAATTATTAGAAGAAGAAGAAATTGGCAAATGCGACGTTGTTGTTGCTATTACAAATAATGACGAAAAGAATTTATTGTGTTCATTATTATCAAAACAACTTGGAGCTAAAAAAGTTATTACAAGGGTTTCTCAGGGGACAACTGCAAGCCTGTTTGAGCGTGTTGGTGTTGATGTTGCAATTTCTCAAACAGAGGCGTGCGTGAATGAAATTAAAAACAGGGTAATTGATTCTCGTGCGGGAGTTATTGCAACCGTTGAGCGTGGTCAAGGCGAAATTTTGGAAATAAAATTAAAACCAGAATTTGAAGCAAAAAAATTAATGGAAATCAAAATGCCTACCCCTTGTGTTATTGCAATTATTAGGCGTGGTTCAAGAGTTATTATTCCAAAAGGAACAACAACGATTGAGCCTAATGATAAGCTTTTGATTTTCACAAAAACAGACGATGTTGTTAAAGTTAAGGAATACTTTAGCTAATGAGATATAGCTTAATTTTAAATATTTTAGGAATGATGGCAAAATATATAGGAATTTTATTTGTAATTCCTATTGTATGCGCCCTTTTGTTGAAGGAATATAATGCCGTTGTGCCATTTTTAATAACAGGTATTGTTGCTCTTATTTTTGGATTTTTGTTTTCAATTAAAAAAGTAGAACAAAAAGAAATAGACAACATTAAAAAATCGGAATCATTAACAACGGTGTTTTTTGCTTGGATTTTGTTTGCAATAATTTGCACAATTCCATATCTTTTTTATGGAATGAATTTCACTAATGCAACTTTTGAGGCAATGAGTGGCGTAACAACTACGGGTGCAAGCATTATGGATGATTATTCAATTTATCCAAAAACATTGTTTTTCTTTCGTTCACTAACTCAATGGTTTGGCGGAATGGGAATAGTTGTTTTGTTTATTGCTGTTTTGCCTAAAATTTCTGTTGCTGGTCGTCAAATGTTTTATGCGGAAGCTCCTGCGCCAACCGAAGACAAGCCAACCCCTAGAATAAGATACACTGCAAGTTGGCTTTGGGGAATATATTTTGCGCTAACTTTAATCGAATTAATTATATTAAAATATCTTGGATTAGATTTGTATGATGCGACAATAACCTCCCTTTCAACAATTGCAACAGGCGGTTTTTCGCACATGCAAAATAGCATTTATGATTTTCATAATTCCCAAGTTTCCTTGTGTGTGTTTGTTTTTATGTTTATTGCAGGGATAAATTATATTTTAATATATCGAGGATTAAAGCAGAAAAAAATATCCCATATTTTTAAAAGCGAAGAATTTAAAGGATATTTTGGAATAACTTTGATTTTGGGTTTAATGCTTGCGCTTAGTTTGTTTATAAATTCAAATTACGAAATTAAAAAGGCATTGTTGAACTCGTTTTTTGAAATATCAGCAACAATGACCTCAACGGGTTTTGCTGTTGATAATTATATTAATTGGGATGCAACAAGCAAAGTTATTTTGTTTTTGGCATTTTTTACTGGAGGATGTGCAACATCTACTTCTGGAGGCATTAAAATAATTCGTTGGATATTTATTGGAAAATATTTAAAGCGTGAATTAAATAAAATCATTCATCCTCAAGGAGTTTATCCAATAAAGCTTGAAGGTGCGCCTGTTGGGCAAGATATTATTACTCAGATGGTTGCTTTTGTGATATTTTATCTTGTAATTTTTGCACTTGGTGCATTTTTGATTGTTTTAATTGAAAACAATACAACAATTGCAATTTCATCGTCTGCTGCTGCGATTGGAAATATTGGTCCCGCATTTGGAATTTTGGGTCCTATGGATAGTTTTAATTCGCTTCATTGTGCTACAAAGTGGATTTTGATTTTGCTAATGTTAATTGGTCGTTTGGAAATTATTCCATTTTTGGCCATATTAAATCGTGATTTATGGAAAAATTAGATAATATGGGAAAAAAATTAAAAATAATTTTCGTTGGAATGCCCGATATGGCGTTGGTTTGCTTGCCAAATTTGATTGATGCCGGTTTTGATATTGTTGGGGTTGTGCCTCCAAAGAAAAATCATGAAACTTATCCATATTTTAAGCATTTTGTTGGTTTAAAAGGGTTAAATTTAATTGAATTTGAAAATTCGTGCAATGAAAAAGAATGCATTGAAAAACTAAAAGCCCTAGAGGCCGATATTGGGGTTGTGTGTTCTTATAATTATAAATTATCAAATGATTTTATTAAAACAACAAAACATGGCTACATTAATTCCCATCCTTCAAAATTGCCTGATTATAGAGGCGCTGCGCCATATTTTCATATTATTAAAAATGGCGAAAAGAAGTCTGCAATAACTTTGCATTTTGTTGATGAAACATTTGATACTGGCGATATTATTTATCAAAAAGAATTTGATTTGCTTCCAAATGAAACTATGGGAACATTATTCAATAGAACAAATTTTATGCTTTCGGACGCCTTGATTGAAGTTTTAAATGATTTGCAAACAAAAGGAAAAATTCCAAGAGTTCCTCAAGAAAAAGAAGGTTGTTTTAAAGAAGCCCCTAAAGTTGATGGAAATTTTAAAATAAGATGGCATAATTCGAGTGTTTTTGAAATAGAAAATCTTATCAACGCAAGCAACCCTTTTTATAATGCTTTTGCTTTTTTTAGAGGGGTTAATATGAAAATAATTAAAGCTAAAGCATATCAAAAACAACACGAATATAGATTTGGTGAAATTATAAAAACGAATGAAAAAGAGCTTTTAATTGCAGCTCGTGGCGGCATATTATCGCTTGAAATTTTTCAACTTGGCACATGGGGTGTTTTTGGGGCAAAAGAATTTTATGATATTTTTTCACCAAAAGCAGGAGAAATTTTAAACTAGGAGAAATATGGATAAACTACATTTTTTAACTGCTGGAATTCCAAGCAATGCAAAAGATTATTCAAATGCTTTTTTGAAACTCGACGAAATGAATTTAGACGGGCTTGAAGTTGAATTTGTTCATGGGGTTAGATATAGCGAAAAAACAAGAGAACATATATTGTCCCGCAATGAAAAGTTAATTACTCACCATGGTCCATATTATATTAATTTAAATGCTAAAGAAGAAGATAAGCAAGAAGCAAGCATCAAAAGAGTTTTAGACACTGCAAGAGCTGGTGCGGATTTGGGTGCATATTCTATAACGTATCATGCGGCTTTTTATTTAGGAGACGATAGCGCAACTGTTACTAAAAAAATGATAGAACAGCATAAAAAAATTGTTGAAATTTTACAACAAGAAAATAATAATATTTGGATTCGTCCCGAAACAACAGGAAAAAGAAGCCAATGGGGTACTTTGGATGAAATTATTGAAGTTTCAAAAGAATTTTCCCAAGTTCTTCCTTGCATAGATTTTGCTCATATTCATGCAAGGGAAGATGGAAAATTTAACACTTATGATGAATTTTGCTATATTTTAGAGCGCCTTGGAAACGAATTGGGTAATATTGCGCTTAATAATTTCCATGGACATGTTGCAGGGATTGAATACACTCAAAAAGGCGAAAAAAGACATTTAATTTTTGAAGAGGCTGATTTTAATTATAAAGATTTAATGAAGGCTTTTAAAAAATTCGATATTAAAGGCGCAATTGTTTGCGAAAGTCCTAATATCGAAATTGATACCAAAATTTTAAAAGATTACTATATGAGCTTGTGATTTGTCTAATTGAAAAAATATCAAAAATCTGTATAATAAGGTTAGATATAAGGAATGGGTATTATATGAAAGAAAGACTTACTAACGTTATTAAATGGTTTTTGATGATTTTGGGTGCGCTTTTTTTAATTCAAATTTTGTTGGTTGTTGGCGCAATACTTGGAGTTGTCGGTTTTGCAAATGCTGATTTGGATTTTTTAAATACTGATAAAAAATTAAAACCAGCCGAACCTATAATAAAATATGTTGAAGATTATAGGGCTAAAAACGGAAAATATCCTGATAAATTAGAAGGAATTAAGCTTAAAAAAGGCCTAGAATACAAATATGAAACAACAAAGGATGGAAATTGTTACACAATAACAATTAAATCAAAAGACCAAAATCTTAAAAAACAATATCAATATTGCATGCTAGATAGTGAAAATGCAAGCTCTAAATCCGAAAGCTATATTGAATACAGCGAATAAAAATAAGCGCTTCAAAAGAAGCGCTTTTTATATTAAAATATTTTTATCGGAGGAAATATGAGAAAGTTATTAATTGTTTTTTGTTTAATGATGTTTGCAATAGCAAACGCTGCAACCGATTGGGATTCTGAAGCTGCTCTTAAAAGGGTAAACACTATTGGAAGCAAGCTTTTAAAAGCAAATAATGTAAATTATGATATAGAATTTAAAGTTTCAAACGAAGAAGATGTTAATGCTTATGCAAATTTAGACAAAGAAATTTATGTTTATAAAGGACTTTTGCAATTTGTTGATAACGATGAAGAACTTGCAGGCGTTATCGGGCATGAGATGGGTCATATCATCAATGGTCATTGTGCAAAGCAAGGGGTTTTGAACACTGGAATTGCTGTTGTTGCTAGTATGGTTACAAAAAACGAAACAGTTAATGCAATAGGGCAACATTTGGCTCAAAGCAAATTATCAAGAAGTGACGAATTTGAAGCAGACATTACAGGAATAGATTTAATGGTGAAAGCGGGTTATAATCCTTTGGCTATGCCTTCTCTTTTGAATAAAATTTCTGGTGATGCTTATATTGATATCCTTCAAACTCATCCAAGCGGAGAAAAAAGAATTTTGAATGCATATAACTATATTGAATACAATTACGCTTCAAAATTAAAAAACGGATATAATACTGATTCATACAAAAAAGCTATTGAAATGATTAATCCTGCAATAGAAAAAAGAAAAAATTCACAAAGATTGACTAAAAAATTCAATAAACAACAAGCAAAATTATTAAAGAAAAAAGAAAAACGTGCAAAGAAAATGCAAGGAACAAGCTCTGTTTGGGACGGGTATTTCACAACTTTGCAATATTTAGCAGGATAGAAGGATAAAAAAATGAAGTATTTTACAAGTTCTTATATTTTTACGGTTGTTGGCTTTTTGCTTGCATATTTTTGGACGCATCACATGCACCCAGGAGTAGAATGGGCAACATTGTTCATTGTTTTAGTTTTGAGCATTTTGGAAGTTAGCCTGTCTTTTGATAATGCTGTTGTAAATGCTGCAAAATTAGAAAAAATGAGCGCAATTTGGCAAAAAAGATTTCTAACTTGGGGGATTTGGATTGCAGTATTTGGCATGCGCCTTATTTTCCCAATAGCAGTTGTTGCAATATTTGCTCATTTGGGATTTGTTGATGTAATTAATATGGCTTTGAGCGACCCTGATAAATATGCTCATTATTTGCATATTTCTCATCCTCCAATAATTACTTTTGGCGCAACGTTTTTAATGCTCTTGTTTTTGACTTTCTTTATGAATCATAATAAAGAAGTTCATTGGTTTGATTGGCTTGAAAATAAGTTTGCTGCATTGGGCGCTGTTCGTGGCTTAAACGTTGTTTTAACTTTAATTATGCTTTTTGTAGCACATAATTTTGTTTCTGCTGATTATCAGCATGATGTTCTTGTTGCTGGAATTTGGGGGATTGTTGTTTATCTTCTTGTTGATGGAATTTCATCAGCCCTTGAAGCGCATGCAGATAAAAAACAAGCAATTGCAAATTGTTCCCCTCGTTTTAATTTTGCAAATTCTTGTTTTATCAATTTTATGTATTTAGAATTAATTGATGCTTCTTTTTCTCTTGACGGGGTTTTGGGTGCGTTTGCACTTAGCAAAGATATTTTAATTATTGCAATTGGACTTTCAATTGGTGCAATGTTTGTGCGTTCTTTGACTATTATGCTTGTTGAGAAAAAGACTCTTCAAGAATATATTTATCTTGAACATGGTGCGCATTATGCAATCGGGGCTTTGGCTTTAATTATGTTTGTTTCATCATTCTATGAAGTATCAGAAATTGTAACAGGTCTTGTTGGACTTGTGTTTATCATTGGAGCATTTATTTGTTCGGTAATACACAATAAAAAGGAGAAAAATAATGATTAGTGAAAAAATGCAAGCAGCGTTCTGCGATCAAATTAATAAAGAATTATATTCAGAATATTTATATCTTTCTATGAAAGCTTATTTTTTAAACCTTAATTTAAATGGTTTTGCTACTTGGATGGACGTTCAAGTTCAAGAAGAACACGCTCATGCGATGGGTATGTTTGATTATGTTATTGAAAGAGGCGGCAAAGTTGAGCTTCATTCAATTGACAAACCAGAAACAAATTGGGAATCTCCATTAGAAGTTTTTAGGGCAGTTTTAAAACATGAAGAATATGTTACATCAAGAATTAATGCTTTAATGGATGTGGCAGAAGAAGAGCGTGACAGAGCTGCGACAATCTTTTTAAATTGGTATTTAAAAGAGCAAGTTGAAGAAGAAGCAAACGTTGGCGGTGTTTTAGCTCAACTTGAAATGATTGGCGATGACAAAAGTGGTTTGTTTGCGCTAGATAAAGAATTAGGAGCAAGAACATTTGTTGCTCCTGTGATTGGATAGCATTTAAAGCCCCTTTTGGGGCTTTAAAATATTTAATTTTAGACAAATTGGGCATATAATAAATATGTGACTCAGGAGCAAAAATGAGATTTTATAGAGCGTTTACCCTAGCTGAATTAATGATTGTACTTTCTGTTATTGGCGTTTTAGCAGCGGTTTTGTTGCCTGCTGCAAGAAATGGAATGCCCAATGAAGATGTTATGAAATTTCAAAAGGCAAATTCAACCTTAACCACAACAGTTAGGGAATTGGTAAATACTGATAAATATTATCATGACGGCGATTTGGGCACTCGTTTTGACAAAACTGCTCCTAACAGTGCATATTTTTGTAATACGTTTGCTGATATTGTGACAACAAAATCCGTTGATTGCAGTGGTTCATATAGTGCTTCAGGTTGCACTTATGTTAATGCTTCAAGCGGTTTAACAAGTACTGTTAAAGATAAATTTGATTCTTGTTGTGCAACTGCACAAGCAAACACCGCAAGAGTGGTGTCTTCTGATAATGTAACTTGGTTTGAAGCTTCCCAAACAACAACTTTTGCTTCTGTTTCAGGCGGAAAAAGAATTTTTGCGCCTCCAAAAGCTGAAGATGTTCAGTTTAAAGATGGCAATGGTTTTGATTCTGCTTATAAAGTTTATTGCTTTGATATTGATGGAATATCATCAGGCGAAGCTCCATTTGGATATGGAATTCGTGCAGATGGAAGAGTTGTTCACGGAACTCGTGCAGAAGCTTGGACTAATCGTTCAATACAAGATAATGATTAAATTTTAGAAATCATTAGTTTGATTAATTTGCTTAGTTTTTGGCTTGTGATTTTGCCAATTTCAAGCACTTCTTGGTGATTTAATTTATTTTCACTAACGCCTGTTGCAAAGTTTGTTACTGAGCTGAAGCCAACAGTGTTTAATTTTAAATAGTTCGAAACAATTGCTTCAGGAACTGAACTCATCCCAACAACATCTGCTCCAAGAATTCTAAAAGCACGAATTTCTGCTGCTGTTTCATAGCTTGGACCTGTTGTTGCAAGATAAATGCCTTCTTTTAAATCAATATTTAATTCTTGAGCGCAAGATTTGGCCAATATTTGCAAATCTTTTGTATAGCAATTGCTCATATCAGGGAATCTTTCGCCTAATGATTCGTCGTTTTTGCCAATTAGTGGATTTGTTCCCATAAAATTAATATGGTCACTCATAAGCATAATATCGCCAATATTAAGTCCTTGGTGGGTTGCGCCTGCTGCATTGGTTATAAAAAGGGTTTTAATTCCTAATTTTTTAAATATTTTGATTGGATATGTTGCAACTTGAAGCGAATTTCCTTCGTAATAGTGGAATCTTCCTTGCATTATTATGCAGTTTTTGCCTTCGATTTCACAAAAAAGAAGTTCTCCTTTGTGACCTTTTACGTCGCTATTTCCAAAATGAGGAATTTCATCATATTTAAGGCGAATTCCATCTAAACCATCACAAAAACAACCTAAGCCAGAGCCAAGTATAATTGCGACATCGGCATTTAGGTTGTTTGTTTTAGAATTTATATAATCAAGAGTTTCTTTGATTTTTTCCATATTTGATAAATAAAAAAGATAAACTAGCCTACTAGACCATCATCGTCTGATTCAGATGCTTTAACCATAATAGCATGTTGAACAGGTTTTTCTTTTTTAACGTTTGAATCAAAAGGAATTTCAACATCAAAACCAAAGTCGTCTCTAGGTTTTTTCATTTGAGATTCATCAACTAATTTTTTTGCTAATTCAATTAATTCGTAAACTAATTGATATCTGTTTGGGGCTTTTTCGTTTAAATCCCAAGCGGTTTTTGTAATTTGACTCATAATTATCTCCTATAATAATAATCTTACAATGAGAAATAATTACATGCAAGTGGCTTTAATATTCATATTTATAATATAGTTTGTCTGCGCTTTTTCTGTAAATTTCATATTTTTCTGGGCTCATCAACCTCAAAAACCCATCAATTAACCCAACATTGTCCCTTTGTCTTAATTGGATTTCGTTGTTTCTTAATTTTTTCGCATTTCTTTTTGATGAAATCGATGCTGGAAGCGCTGTTCCGATTAGCGCAGTATTTGAAGAGGCGAGTTTTAACTTTTTGATTCTTTCTTCTTGAGGCGTAAATTCCCAAATTCGTCCTAATAGCTCATATTCAAGGTTTTTTAAGCGTTCTTTGTCTGAAAATTCGGGATATGTTCTTGGAAAATGCCTACGCTCCATAATTTCTATTGCTTTTAAATCCTTATTTGAAAAGTTTACCTGATATGGCGAGCGAGGTTTTGCGTTTTTAATATCTTCTTTTGTGATTATTATAACTTTTGTTTCTTCCGAGCAATAGCAGGCAAGAGGAATAAAAATTGAATATAAAATTAGCGCAAATATTGTGCAATATAAAATTTCAAATTTGATTTTTTTAATCATTAATGAATTTTAAAATTAATTTTTTTTGTTGATATTCGTTATTTTGGTAGTTTTAAAGAATATTATTAACATTTGTAAAGAAATCATTAAAATAATGAACATTTTTCTAAAGTTTTTCAAAATAAGTGTCGTTTATACAAACTATACAAAGGATGATAAAACTAAATTTACGGTGGAAAAAATGAAAAAATTATTATTAGTTGTTTGCTTGGTATTCAGTATGTTTGCTTGCGAAATTCAGCAAGTATTAGCTGTTGATTATTCAAGAATTTCTACCAATGCAAAAATTGTTTCTGCCCTTGATTCTTTGTATGAAATTAATAGACGTGATGTTATTTCAATTTTGAATGGCAATAACGCTACAAGAAAACCTATTCGTGTAATGTTTCGTGATTTAAATATGTTTGGATATGGCGATGCTGAAGCTATTACTGCAAGAACAAAAAATAATGGCTTAGTAATTTATATTTCTTCTGAACATAGAGGTGCAAGCCCTGAATGTATTGCTTGTTTAATTGCTCACGAATCACAACATCATACTTTTACAAATACAAAAGCTGAAGAATTAAGAGCGTGGATTTCTGAAACTCAAGCTTGGACTGAATTTGTAAAAAGAAATCAAGATTTAGTTGCTTCAAGCGAACCTTTAGCAAAACGTGAAAATACAATCGCTAAAATAAGAACAAAAGGCGGTGTTCAAGGAATTCAAAAGCTTATCGCAACAAACCCTGTGTATGCAGGATTAAACTAAAAACATTTTCCACCTAAAACCCTGCCAAATGGCAGGGTTTTAAATTTCTATTAATTTTGCTTCTTTAACATCAAAGAAAGTTTTTGCGCTCAAGATAAAATCATTTGGATTTTTCGAAACATAAAATTCTAATGTTCCTTTTTGATTAAAATTGTCATTTAAATCTTGTTTCACAATTTGAGCTATTGTGTTTGCAGGATTAAAGTATTCAACATTATAAATATTTTTAAATATATCTATTAAATATGGATAATGTGTGCATCCTAAAACGATTTTTTTGGCATTATTTTTCTTTGCGATTTCAAGCTTTTCTTTGATTAATTCGATTGATTCTTTGTTGTCATAAAGTCTATTTTCAACAATTTCAACAAAGCCTGTGCAGTCAATTCCTAAAACATTAATGTTTGGATTATATTTTTTTAATTCTTCATCATATTTTTTTGAATTAATGGTTGCTTTTGTTGCAAGAATTGCGATTGTGTCGTTGTTTTTTAAACCTTCCGTTGCATATTTTGCAACGGATTGGATTAGTGGATAAATTTTTATTTTATCTTCAAAATATTCCTTTAATTTATCATAAGCAACTGCGCTTGTTGTATTACAAGCAAAGACAGCTGTTTTTATATTTTTTGAAACAAAAAAGTTTAAAATATCTTTTGTATAATTGAAAATTTCTTCACTAGTTTTTGTTCCATAGGGGACATTTTTGGTGTCGCCAAAAAAAACATAATTTTTATTGGGCATTATTTTATATAATTCAGACAATACGCTTAAACCGCCCACTCCGCTATCTAGCAAACCTATTGAATTATTAATCATTTTGTTTTTAAATACTCCAATATGCCTTCTGTTATAGAATCAGCAATATCTTCCTTGCGACCTTTTTTGGTTAATCTGTTTCTTTCTTCAAGATTTGATATGAAGCCCATTTCAATTAAAATTGCCGGAGCTTCTGTATGATTTATAACATAAAAACGAGATTTAAACACACCTCTGTCTAAAGTGTCCCATTTTCTTAAGTTTTTTCCGCAAGCAAATTCGTTATGGACGATTTGTGCTAAATCATAGCTGTTGTCTTTGAAATAATGCGTTTCAAGCCCGTATGTGTCTTCTTTAACTGTTGAATTTGTATGTATGCTCACATAAATATCAGGATTAAGTTCATTTGAATAATTAACCCTGTCTTCTAAAGACAAAGTCTCGTCTTTTGTTCTTGTCATATAAACATAAATATTTTTTTTCATTAATTTTTCTTGAACGATTTTTGCAACATCAAGATTTAAATCTTTCTCATACACTCCGCCACCAATAGCCCCGCTATCAGCGCCGCCGTGTCCTGGATCGATTACTACTTTTTTCATTGCAGAAATTGTTGGTTTTTCTTTTGGTTTTTTTGGTTTTTCTATTTTTGGAATTTCTTGTTTTGGAATATAAATTACATTAATGTTGTCGTTTTTCTTGTCTTCCAATTTTTCAACTGTTTTGATATCAATTTTTTTGTCTTGATTGTTGTTTGCAATAATAATGATTTCCGGCTCTTTTTCGCTAGGAGCAATTGGCGGTTTGTCTTTGAAAACAAGTTTGATTGATTTTGCATTAGATTCAACATTCGCATAAGCAAAGTTTAGTTCTTTTGCTGGAATTATAAAGCGAGTTTTATCTGATGAAATTTTAAGAGCTTGAACTTTTATATCTGTTGTTGTGAGCATTTCTTCGAATGCTTGCAAATTATAATCGCCAAGATTATTCACATCAAGATATAAGTTGTCGTTCATTTCAAAAATATCGTATGTTACGCTTTTATCGAAAAACATTTCGATTAATTTATAATCAGTAGAAGTTTTTTGAGCCTTATAAGAATTTACTATGGCAGGATTTGTTGAAAAAATTGTGTTTATAATGAAATTTCTATGAGAAATAAATAAACTTTGTCCATCTGGAGAAATAACAAATCTATAATCTCTTATATTGTTTCCGTTCAGCGTTAATTTTACTTTTTTTGAATTGATTTTGTTTATTGTTAGCGTTGCATCGGTGTTTTCTTGGCTTGATGGAATTTTGTATGTTTTGTTGTCAAGCTTTGAAATTAATGATGTATTGTCTAATAAGAAGCTTGCCTGTGTATTATCAGGAGAATATGTTGCTCTTTGATAAGCAATGTTGCCTATTCCTCTAAGGATTAATCCATCTGTATTTTGACTTACTTGACTCAAATAATATCTTGTTTGAAATCTTGGAACAATGGCTTTTGATTCGTTTGTGTTGTTGTATGTTACAATTGCGCTTGTGTTTTGAAGCCCGGAGCCTGTGCCTGAATCTCCTGTTGGAGTGTAAAACTTATATTGAATTGAATTATCTATGATTTTTGGAGAATATTTTATAATAATATTTGTTCCGTTTGTATGGGTTGAAAGCTTAGTTAAATCCGTGTTTTTGTTTAAAGTAAAAACAGCACGCACAATATGAGGATTTGTTGAAAATTGTGCAAGTTGAACGCTTTGTAAAACTGTTGAATTTTGAATTTTATAAGTTCTATTTGGACCATTTAATGTTGCGTTTGGAATGTCTACAACATAGCGAGCAGGTGCTGTTATTGTAAAAGTTGTGATATTGTTAATTAAACGAATTGAATCAGAACCAGGGGTTGGAACTTCGATTGTTTGCAAATTTTCTTTGTAATTTCCTTTTCCTTTAATGAAAATCAATCTATCTGATGAATCGATTACAATATCTTCAATTCGAAAATCGGCACAAAGCGCACCTTGTCCCGCCATTATCAGCATAAATAATGTTGTTATTAATATTCTTGCTAAATTCAACAGTTTTCCTCTAGTACAATTTTAACACCATCTTAAATAATAATAACTAATACGGATTGTTGAATTTTTGCGTAGATTAATATAGTATTTATTTATGGATATGAAGAAGAATTTGAGTGCATATTTATTTTTATTGCCTGCGGGTATAATTCTTTTATTGTTTTTCTTTTTCCCGTTTTTTGAAACGATTGAATTAAGTTTTTTTGATTATGGAAATAATATATATAAGCCGACTTTTGTTGGTTTTGATAATTATATTTCTCTTATCAATTCGCCTTTGTTTTTAAAAACAATTTTAAATACATTTTATTTTTTGATATTGTGTGTGCCTTTTTTGGTTATATTTCCGTTATTTTTGGCGATTTTAATCAATCAAAATATCAAGTTTAAAAACACATATAAAGTTTTAATTTATTTGCCTGTTGTTGTTTCAATTGTTGTTGTGGCAATTGCTTTTAAATGGCTTTATGCGCCAAGCGGGCTTTTGAATTTTTTTATTGAAAAAATTGGGTTTGAACCAGTTGGTTGGCTCACTAATCCAAAAGTTGCAATGTTTTCGGTTGCTCTTGTGACAATATTTAAAGGCGTCGGATATTATATGATGATTTATCTTAGCGCTTTAATGAGTGTTCCAAAAGAATTATATGAAGCAGCAGATGTTGATGGAATTGTTGGATTTAAAAAACATTGGGCAATTACAATTCCTCATTTAATGCCTATGATTGCTCTTGTTTCAACAATCAGCTCAATTTCGGCGTTGAAAGTTTTTGTTGAAATTTATGTTATGACCCATGGTGGACCAATGGATTCTACTAAAACAATTGTTTATTATATTTATGAAAGAGCATTTGAAAATCTTGACTTGGGGCTTGCTAGTGCAGGCGCTGTCATTTTGCTTTTTGTAGTTATGGGTTTTTCAATGCTAAATATTTTTGTTTTTGAAAAGGATAAATACAAGGTATGAACTTAGCGAATTCTAAAAAAATATTTACGCATCTGATTTTAATATTGATTTGCATTTTATCTTTAATTCCTTTTTTGTGGCTTTTGTCGACTGCACTAAAAGGAAGAAGTGAAAATATTTTTGCTTATCCTCCAGTGTTTATCCCAAGGGATTTTACGCTTGATAATTTTGTTGAAGTTTTGAAGCTTGTTCCAATTGCAAAATATGTTTTAAATAGCTTTATTGTTGCTTCAATAACAGTTATTTTAAACGTGATTTTGTCAGCGTTAGCTGCATATCCTCTTGCAAGAATGGAATTTAAAGGAAAAAAAGTTGCTTTTTTTGCGATATTAGCAACAATAATGGTTCCTTTTCAAACGATTATGCTTCCTGTTTATATTATTACCCTTAAGCTTCATTTGATTGATAGCTATGGCGAAATATTTGGGTATTTGGGTTTGATTCTTCCTTTTGCTGTTAATGCTTTTGGAATATTTTTAATGCGTCAGGCTTTTTTGACTATTCCAAGGGAAATTGAAGAAAGTGCCATTGTGGATGGATGTAATTCTTTTCAGATTTTCATAAAACTTCTTCTTCCAATGGTTAAACCAACAATTGCGCTCTTGGCGATTTTTACTTTCATTGGTTCTTGGGGTGAATTTTTATGGCCAAGCATTGTTTTAACAAATGAACAATTGTTTACTTTGCCTGTTGGAATAAACAATCTTTCAAGCGCTTTTAGCTCTGATTATCGCCTTGTTGCAGCTGGTTCAATTGTTTCAATAATTCCGATTATTGTTTTCTTTTTGGCTTTGCAAAAATATTTTATTCAAGGCTCTAATGATGGTGCGGTTAAGGGTTAAAAATGCCCTAAAATTAAGAAAAAATTAATTTTTTTATAAGCAGGTTGCTTTTTATTTTTGTGTTATAATTTTATCAAAATTAAATGTAAAAAAGGAGATACATAATGACATTTAAACCTGGTAAGTGGCAAAGCGAAATAAACGTTCGCGACTTTATCCAACAAAACTATACACCTTATGAAGGTGATGCTAGCTTTTTGGCTGGTCCAACTGAAGCAACAACAAAATTATGGGAAAAATGCTGCGAATTATTCCAAAAAGAAAGAGAAAACGGCGGCGTTTTGGATATGGATACAAAAGTTGTATCAACTATCACATCTCATGGTGCTGGATACATCGATAAAGATTTAGAAACAATCGTTGGTGTTCAAACTGATGCACCTCTAAAACGTTCTATGCAACCATTTGGCGGTATCAGAATGGCTGAAACTGCTTGCAAATCTTATGGTTACGAAGTAGATGCTGAAGTATCTGAAATTTTCACAAAATACAGAAAAACCCACAACCAAGGTGTATTTGATGCATATACTCCTGAAATGAAAGCAGCAAGACACTCTGCAATTATTACAGGACTTCCTGATGCTTATGGTCGTGGTCGTATCATTGGCGATTACAGAAGAATCGCTCTTTATGGTATCGATAGATTAATCGAAGACAAAAAAGCTCAATTAACTTCTCTTGAAGGCGAAATGACAGCTGAACGCATCCAATTAAGAGAAGAAATTTCTGAACAAATCAGAGCTCTTCAAGAAATGGCTGAATTAGGTAGAATTTATGGTTTTGATATTACTCAACCTGCTCAAAACACTAAAGAAGCTATTCAATGGTTATATTTCGGTTACTTGTCAGCAGTTAAAGAACAAAACGGCGCTGCAATGTCAATCGGTAGAACTTCAACATTCCTTGATATTTACGTTGAAAGAGATTTAAGAAATGGAACATTCAGCGAAGAACAAATTCAAGAAATGATTGACCATTTCATCATGAAATTAAGACTAGTAAGATTCGCTAGAACTCCTGAATATAATTCATTATTCACAGGCGATCCTACTTGGGTAACAGAATCAATCGGTGGTATGGGTATCGATGGCCGTTCAATGGTTACTAAAAACTCATTCAGATATCTTCATACTTTAGAAAACCTTGGCGCTGCTCCAGAACCAAACTTAACAGTTCTTTGGTCAAAAAGATTACCAAGAGCATTTAAAGAATATTGTGCACATATTTCTATCAAAACTTCATCAATTCAATATGAAAACGATGATATGATGAGAGTTACACACGGTGATGATTACGCAATTGCTTGTTGTGTTTCATCAATGGTTGTTGGTAAAGAAATGCAATTCTTTGGCGCTCGTGCTAACTTAGCAAAATGCTTATTATACGCAATCAACGGCGGTGTTGATGAAAGAATCAAAACACAAGTTGGACCAAAATATGCTCCAATTACTTCTGAATACTTAGATTATGATGAAGTAATGTCAAGATTTGAAGGCATGATGGAATGGCTTGCTGGTTTGTATGTAAATACATTAAATGTAATTCATTACATGCATGATAAATATTGCTATGAAAGATCTCAAATGGCTCTTCATGATAGAGATGTTAAACGTTACTTTGCAACTGGTATTGCTGGACTTTCAGTTGTTGCTGATTCATTGTCTGCAATCAAATATGCAAAAGTTAGAACAGTTAGAGACGAAGACGGAATCGTTGTTGATTACGAAACAGAAGGCGAATTCCCTAAATACGGCAACAATGACGACAGAGTTGATTCAATTGCAGTTGAATTAGTTTCTAAATTTATGAATATGATTAGAAAACATCATACATACAGAAATTCAATTCCTACAATGCCAATTTTAACAATCACTTCTAACGTTGTATATGGTAAAAAGACTGGCAACACTCCAGACGGAAGAAAAATGGGTGTTCCTCTAGCACCGGGAGCTAATCCAATGCATGGTCGTGACACAAATGGCGCAGTAGCTTCACTTGCTTCTGTTGCTAAACTTCCATTTGACGATGCTCAAGATGGTATTTCAAATACATTCTCAATCATTCCTAATGCACTAGGAAAAGACGAAGTATTCATGGGCGACCTTGATATTCAGCTTGATTGCGGATGTGCAACTGGATGTTGTTAGGGCGGAGCCGTTAAAAACAGGCAAATTGTAAAATTTGACGTTTTTAGGCGAAGCTATTAATCGGCGACGTAGGATAATCGAGCGAATTTGCGACAGCAAAGCGATAGCAAATTTAAAGCGAGATACCCGCAGGAGCCATGACAGTAGACAAAATAAAGGAAAAAATAAAATGGCTACACAACAAGAAGAAAACTTAATTAACTTACTTGATGGCTACGTTGAAAAAGGCGGTCACCATTTAAACGTTAATGTGTTCAATAGAGAAACATTGTTAGATGCTCAAGCGCATCCTGAAAAATATCCTCAATTAACAATTAGAGTTTCAGGCTATGCTGTTAATTTCATCAAATTAACTAAAGAACAACAAGACGATGTTATTTCAAGAACATTCCACGCTTCAATTGGTTAATTAGAAACAAAAATAAAAAAAGCCTCTGTTTTGCAGGGGCTTTTTTAATGTAAAGAAATGTTAAAAAAGTATATACTTTTGAAATACGATATCAATAAATGTTTTTATTAATATGTCAGTAGTTTTCAAAAGGTCGATAAGATGACTCAGCACATCAACGCAATACAAAATCAAAATGATAACAATGCACAAGTTAGTGATTCGAATCGTTTTTTAGCTTGCGAGGAAATTGTTGATGAATTGGTAGAGCAAGGCTTGCCATCTTCATTTGTGCCTGAGAATTTTATTTCTAAAATTTCAAAAACTTACGGAATTAGCTTTCAAGAAGCAAAAACTTGTTTAAAATTGGCTGTCAAACAGCTTGAAGCCAATGGAACTCAAGAACAAGCAACTCAAGGGGAGCAATTATATGCCCAAAGCGGATATTTTTATCCCCAAGGATATAGTCAAGCCAATTCAATGACAAAACCCAAAGATGGAATGGATAGTTTATCATCCTTGGGAAGCTACAATCGATTAATGTTTGGTCTTAGATAGACAAACTTATATTTTATTTAACAAACAAACGGCATTTGCAACGATAGCGGTGCCGTTTCCTATTGAGTCCATTTTTTCGTTAGTTTTTGCTTTAATAGAAATTTGATTTAATTCAAGCTCCAAAACGCTTGCAATGTTTGCTCTCATTTCTTCAATATAGCTCATTAGTTTTGGTTTTTGACAAATGATATTAGAATCAATATTTCCTATTTTATAGCCTTCTTTTTGAATTAATTTTTTTGTTTCTTTTAACAAATCCATGCTGTTTGCGTCTTTAAAACGTTCGTCTGTGTCAGGAAAATGAAAACCAATGTCTCGAAGTGCTACTGCGCCAAGCATTGAATCAATTATCGCATGAATTAAAACATCGGCGTCGCTATGACCCAATAAACCAAGCTCATAAGGAATTTTGACTCCCCCAAGAATTAAATCTCTTTTTTCAACAAGTTTATGAATATCATAACCAATTCCTATTCGCATAAAACCAATCTTTCTATTAAATCAACAAGTTCGTCGCTGTTTACGTCTTTACAATGATAATTTGCAATTTCTTTTAATTTTTGACTGTTTGAACCAACGCAAACTTTGTTTCCAGCGTGTTCTAAAAGTTCAATATCGTTGTCTTGATCTCCTGAAGCGATTACTTGATTATCTTTTAAATTCCAATATTCTTTTAAAAAGTCCAATGCGTGACCTTTTGAAGCTTCGATGTCGTTTATTTCAAGATAAATTGGAGAGCTTTGAACAATTGTCAAAATATTTTTATATTTTTTGCTTAATTCGTTTTTAATTTCTTGCATTAAATTTTTATCTTCAATTACACCCAAAATTTTTGGAACATTGTTTAGCTTTAACTGATTAAAATCTTCAATAACTTCATAAGTTGTTCCACGATTATCGCAATATGCGCTCATTATTCTTTTGTTATCGTCTTCGATGTATAAAATGTCGTTGTTGTAGACGTGAGTATGGATATTTTTTTCTTTTAAATAATTAATAATTTCATAAGCAAGCTCATTTTTGATTGGTTTTTGCCAAAGAATTTTTTCTTTTGTTCTGACAACTGCTCCTTGATAGCATATAACAGGATTATTTAAATTGAATTTTTGAGCTACAAAATCAGCGCCCATAAACATTCTTCCTGTTGCTAAAACAAGTTTGCAATCAGATTTGTTTATTTTTTCTATTAAATTAGCCATTCGAGGAGTATATGAACTATCGTAATTCATTAAAGTTCCATCAATATCGCTTACCCAAAGTTTAATTTTTGTCACAATCTTACCTCGTTAATTATTTTTATTATACAATAAAAGTAGCAAATTGACTTATAAAGGGAGCTTACAACATGGCTGAAAAAGTAGAAAGACAAAGACAAAAAGAACAAGATAGATTTGAAAGACGTCATAATTTTAATGCAGTAGAAGAAAACTTTACACCCGAACAAGCATCACTTGAAGCTTCAAGATGTTTAACTTGCAAAAATGCAAGATGTAAACAAGGATGTCCTGTTAATATTGATATTCCTTCTTTTATCAAAGAAATTAAAGAAAATAACCTAGAAGGCGCAGGAGATATTATTCGCCAATCTTCAATGCTTCCTTCTGTTTGTGGAAGGGTTTGTCCTCAAGAAAAACAATGTGAAGGAAATTGTGTTCTTGGAATTAAAGGACAAAGCGTCGCTATCGGCGCATTAGAAAGATATGTTGGTGACAATACTAAAGCAAAAAAAGTTGAAATTGTTCCAAACGGCAAAAAGGTAGCGATTGTTGGTTCTGGTTGTGCTGGAATGACTGCTGCGGCTGATCTTAGAAATGCTGGTTTTGAAGTTTCTATTTTTGAAGCATTGCACGAATTTGGAGGCGTTTTAAGATATGGCATTCCTCCATTTAGACTTCCAAGAACTGTTTTAGATAGAGAAATCGAATCCTTAAAAGCTATGGGAGTGAAATTCTTTAAAAACGTTATCGTAGGAAAATCAATTACAATTAAACAACTTCAAGAAGAAGGCTATGAAGCAATTTTCATTTGTTCAGGTGCTGGGTTGCCTAAAATGATGAATATCCCTGGTGAAAATTTAAATGGCGTATATAGTGCTAATGAATTTTTAACAAGAGTTAATTTAATGCATGCGCAAAGTCCAGATACTCCAACACCATTAAAAGTTGGCAAAACTACTGCAATTATTGGCGGTGGTAATGTTGCAATGGATGCGGCAAGAACAGCTGTTCGTGTAGGATATGAAAAAGTTTATATTTTCTATCGCCGTACTGAAAAAGAACTTCCTGCTCGTTTGGAAGAAATTCGCCATGCTAAAGAAGAAGGCGTTGATTTCCAATTCTTGCATGCTCCAGTTGAGATTAATGGAGTTGATGGCTGGGTTAAATCAATGAAATTTGAAGTAATGGAGTTGGGTGAACCTGATGCATCAGGCAGACAAAAACCAGTTGGAACTGGAAAATTTGTTGATGTTGAGCTTGATAGTGTAATTGTTTCATTGGGAACTGGTCCAAACCCAATTATCCAAAGAAGCGCTGCTAATGAGGAATTGGAATTAACTTGCGATAATAAAGGATACATCGTAATTAATGAAAAAGGCGAAACTTCTGTTGAAGCAATTTATGCTGGTGGAGACGTTGCGCCATTAGGTCCATCGACTGCAATTAACGCAATGGGCGCGGGAAAACGAGCAGCCAAGGCAATTATTGAAGCACTTGGATAAATAAAAACAAAAGGTCGGTTTTAACCGACCTTTTTTAATCTTTACCATTAATTGATTTTTTGAGCCATTCGCTTGCTCTTGCGCCATTTAATATTGTTCCATCTGCTCTTATTCCAAAACCAAACGGGTCTTCTCCTTTTGCAATTCCATCTATATCCATACAAAACGGCTTGTATATTGGTGATTCCCATTGAGCATTTCTTTTAATGTTAAATAAGACATCGTTTTTTGTGCAAGACGACCAAATTATTCCAAAAGTTCCGTTTGGGTCTGTTTGATAATATGTAATATTGTCTGATGTTACAATTTCTGGGCCAATTATTGAAGCATTTTGTTTACAGTGTCTGTCTAGTAATATTTTTGCATTTGCATAGGTCTGCCCCCAGCCAGTTGAGCCACCATCTTCTCTTAGAATTATCATTGTTCTTGCGTCGTTTCCGCCTGCGACTTCGGTTGAACAATTTACGCTTTTTGTATTAACTATATCAGCAAATGTTTCGCAAAAATATTTAACTGTTGAATCATTGCCAAGAAATTCTGTTCCGCAGCCATGGTAGGATGCTTTTGAATATAGCATTGTTCCATCTGCTTTTATTCCTAAATCCCCATTTTTATAATATTTGTCTGAATTAACCAATTCTCTTATTGTGTGTGTTAGCGTGCTATGTCCCTTTTTGAATTTCATTAAATCTTGATTCGGCATTGCATTTCTTGCAGCTGGCAATAAAATTGCCGCCAAGACGCCAATTACCGATAAAACAATCATCAATTCAGCCAGTGTAAAACCAAAACATTTTTTCATAAATTCTCCTTTATTTACGAAAAAATGTTAATATATATATATATATTACAAGGCGTTTTAATTAATTTGGGTTATTTATATTAAAACTTATATTGAAAATCAAAGCCTGGTTTTTCGTTTGTTACTTTATAATTTATATATCCAACTTCTGGTTTGCCATTTGTGTATTGCACCATAACTTTGTTGTTGCAATCATAATATTCGCCTTTTTCTTTCATATAGCAATCTTTAAAGTAGCTACTTAATTTGTCGCAATAAAAATGATAACCTTTTTTAATTGTGGATACTTTTTCTGAAAGATTATTTAAGCCAATGCTATAATAAGATAATTTGCCGATTGAATCATAACTAATTAATGTTTCAAACTCGCCATAGCTGAAATCATTAGGTTTTGTTTTGGAATTTGTGCAATATGTATGAAGTTGATCACCCAAGACAAAACTAAATTTTTCTTTGGAGTTTTTAAACTCATTAGTTTTTGTATCAAAAAATACTTCAAGCCATCTATCTTCAAAGAAATGATATTCTTCGGCAACCTCATAAGAGTTTATTTCTTTTTCTTTTGAATATCCTTTTAAAATAGTTGTTGTAAATTCACCTTTTTTTATTTCATATTCAAAAACATCTTTTTTGCCAAAAAAGCCTCTTGATTGACCAATTGCTTTATATTTACCTTTTTGGTTTTCAACTTTATATGTTGTTCCTTGATATTGGACAATGAAATTTTTGCTTAACGAATTAGGGTTTTCTTTGATTGCAACATATAAGCCATCTGCAAATTCTTTGTTTCTTTTTGCTTTAGCAGCTATTTCATAACTTCTAATTTTAATTGAATTTGCAGTTTGTTTAATTTTTTGTGCTTCGCTTAGTGCAGAATTTGCTTGATTTTTAAGCAGCGTAATATATTCTTGCGGTGTCATTTTAGGCATCTGTGAAATACTTTGAGTTTTTTGAATTTCCTTTTTGCCTGTTCTTGGTTTTTTATATTTCTTTTCAAAGCTTATTGGTTGAATTTTCATATATTATTAAAACCTCTGAAAAATATTTATTGCAATATTAAAAACCCTCTCGTTTGAGAGGGTTTAAATTTATAGTGAATTTAAAACATCTTGTTCGACTTTTAATAAGATATCTTCGATTCCTTCTTGGGTTTTACCCATTCCTTGAGCCATTTGTGGTTTTCCGCCGCCATTTCCTTTAAGCGCCTTGGTAATTTCACCAACGATTTTACCAGCTTGCACTTTTAAAACTAATGAATCGGAAACTTTTGCGCTAACAAAAACGGTTCCGTCCTTTTTCATTGAGCAGAATACGCAAACGCTTTCGCCAAGTTTTTTTGCAACAAGTTCAAGTCCAAGTTTAATTGCGTTTGGTGGGAAGTCTTCAGTTTTGGTTATTAAAACTTTAGCCCCATTGATTTCTTTTGCTTTACCCATAAATGTGTTAAAGCTGTCTTTTGCTCTTGCCGCTTCTAAATCTCCAAGTTTTGATGAAAGTTCGCGAGTTTCAGCGGTTAATTTTTCAATTTTTTCTTGAATTTTATCGGCTGGAACTTTGTTGATTTTTGATAATTCATCCAGCATATCAGCTTTGGAATTTAATAATTCAAATGCTGAATTAGAGCAAACTGCTTCGATTCTTCGAACACCTGCAGAGCAAGCTGTTTCTGTTACAATCTTTGCCATTCTTAATTCAAGAGTTGAATCAACATGGCAACCCGCACAAAGTTCTTTTGAAAAACATTCATCATTTTTATTGAAAGAAACTACTCGAACAAAGTCGCCATATTTTTCGCCAAACAACGCCATAGCGCCTGATGCATTTGCTTCATCGATTGACATAACTTTAGTTGTTCTAACTAAATTAGCGCTAATCCAAGAGTTTAGTATGTCTTGAACTTTGGCAATTTCAGACGGAGTTAAAGCTCTATCAAATGTGAAATCGTATCGAGTTCGATTTTCATCAACAGCAGAACCTGCTTGATGAACTTCTTTTCCGCCTAATACTTTTTGTAATGCAGCTTGCAACAAGTGAGCTAATGAGTGGTGTTTTGTAATTTCTTGACGTCTTTCGATGTCAATTTTAGCCAAAACATTGTCGCCTTTTTTAATTTCAGCATCTTCAACAATTACTCTGTGAACAAAAATATCTTGAACTTTGAATGTTTTAATTACTTCATAATTTTGCTCATTGATTTTTAAAACACCGGAGTCGCCTGCTTGACCACCGCATTCAGCATAAAATGGAGTTTTGTCTAATATGATATCGAATATGCCATTTCTAGCGATTTCGATATTGTTTCCATTTTCATCAACAATTGAAAGAATTTTTGCATTGCTTTCAAATTTTTCATAGCCAACAAATTCTGTTGCAGGGTTGTTAATATAATTTAAATCGTCAGTGATAACCACTTTTTGTGCACTTGCACGAGCTCTTTCTTTTTGTTCTTGCATTGCAGCCTTAAAGCCTGCTTCATCAACGCTTAAGCCTTTTTCTTGTGCGATTTCATTTGTTAATTCAAACGGGAAGCCATAAGTGTCGTACAATTTAAAAGCGTCAGCGCCTGAAATAACTTTGTCTGCTGACTCAATTAATGATTCAATTAATTGATAACCTTTATCAAGAGTTAATTTAAAACGTTCTTCTTCTTTTAAAATTGTTGCTTTGATTTTCGCTTCGTTTTCTTTAAGCTCTGGATATTGAGTACAATATTTTTCGATTACTGTTTCAATAATTGGAGCCATGAATGGTAAATCAAGACCTAATAAATAGCCATGGCGCAAAGCACGTCTTAAAATCATTCTTAAAACATAGCCTCTGCCTTCATTTGAAGGCATTATGCCGTCTGCTATCATAAAGCTAACGCAGCGAGCGTGGTCTGTTACTATTCTAAGTGAAATATCGGTTTTAGAATTTTCTTTATAAGTTTTGCCGGTAATATCGCATACTTTATTTAAAATGTGTTTTAAAACATCTGTTTCAAAAGTTGATTCAACGCCTTGAGCAACCATTGCGATTCTTTCAAGCCCCATGCCTGTATCAACATTCTTTTTGTCTAGTGGGGTTTGATTGCCTTCTTCATCTTGGAATAATTCGGTGAAAACCATATTCCAAATTTCAACCCATCTGTCGCATTCGCAAGTGTCGATTCCGCAATCGTCGCTACATTTTAAATGTGAACCAAGGTCGTAATGAATTTCGCTGCAAGGTCCGCAAGAGCCAGTTGGTCCTGGAGGACCCCAGAAGTTGTCTTTTTTGCCTTTGCGAAGAATTCTTTTTGGGTTAATATCTGTTTGACTAACCCAAATATCATAAGCTTCGTCGTCTGTTTCAAAAATTGTTACCCAGAGCCTATCTTTATCAAGTCCTAGGTATTCGCTGCTTGTAACAAATTCCCAAGCCCAAGGAATAACTTCTTTTTTATAATAATCGCCCCAGGCAAAATTGCCTAACATTTCAAAGAATGTGTGGTGGCGAGGAGTACGACCTACATTTTCAATATCTGAATCTTTTCCGCCTGCACGAGCGCATTTTTGACAAGTTGTTGCTCTTGCTGGCTCATAAGGACATTTTTCAATCCCTAAATAATATGGTACGAATTGCACCATTCCTGCACTTGTTAAAAGTAATGTTGGATTGTCCGGGATAAGACTAGAACTTTTAACACGAGTAGAATTATGTTTTTCTTCAAAAAACTTTAAAAAACCTTCCCTAATTTCATCAACTGTTTTCATCATAATACGTTGATATTAGCACAAAAGTTTTTATTCAACTATGTTTTTTAAAATTTTATTACACTGGTATAAATACTCTATATAGGTCGCTTCTTCCGCCTACGCTTAAAATGAGTGATTGATAATGGTCTGAGATTTCTCCGCCTTGACCGTCGGCAATTGTAACGTGTCCATATTGTCCACCGCTACCATCTTGTACGCCAGTGTTTTCCCAACAGATTACTGCACCTGCTTTTACTTCTTTTAGAGAACTTGCGTTTGGATATTCACTTGTTACTTCAACAAATAAACCTTGTTCAACAAGTTTTTCCATATTTGTATCCCAATCGCAACCGTTTCCGCCCATTGATATTCCATAAGCCATTTTTATTGTGTGATGTACGCCTGTTGCACAATATCCTGTTGTTGAGCCTCGTTGTTCAAGCATTCTTCTTGCTGTATTAATAAGCATTTCGCCCTTTTCTTCGTCATATAAATTCAAAGGACTTAAACTATATTCTTTTTTGGTTTCTTGATTTGCTAAGTTGTTAAGAGCAGTGTTAATTTCGCCTATTCTGCTTTGCGTTTTTTCAACTTCTGCTTTTGCTGATTCAACTAATCCTGATTTAAACGTTTCAGCTTCATCTTTTGCTTGGTTATATGCATCAAGCGAAGCTTGAACTTGTGGATATTTTTCGGCAATTTGAGCTTCAAGATCAGTCATTTGCAAATTAAGCTCATCAAGGTTTGCTTGAAGTTCTTGTTTTTGTGTGTTTAATTCTTCTAGTTTTGTTTTTTCGGTTTCAAGATTTGCCTTTGCGGTGTTTTCGGCTTCTTTTGCGGATGCTATTTGTTGAGTTAAGCTTGCTTTTTTTGCGTTTAAATCGGCAATTTGACTCTCATCCATATTGGAAGTATCAGCAGAATTTAATGAAGCCAAAGAAGACTCAAGTTGTTGTCTTGTAGCTGTTGCATTGTTGTATGCTGTTTCACAATTTGAAATTGTGATTTGTTGATTAACAATTTCTTGTTCTTTTGTGTTTACTTCGGTTTCTTTTGCGCTGATATCTCCTTTAAGAGTATCAACTTGTTGTGCCATATCAACATCAACGGTTTTAAGCTCTTCTTGATAAGTTGAATAAAGATTTTCAACATTTTCGTTTTTGGCTTGAATTCTTGAATCGCTTCCGTCTAATACTGATGACAATTCGCTTTGTTGTGTTTGAAGTTGTGTGTTTGCTTTGCTTAGTTCGCTTTGCAATTCTGTTTTAGACATGTTTGCAAGAGAGTTTGAATTGGAACTTCCTCGTCCTGTTGTGGATGAGCTTGCGCTGCTTCTTCTTGCACTACCGCCAGAGCTATTGCCGCCTGTATATGATACATTTGATGAATTTGAAGAAGAATTTGTGTTTGTGTTTGTGTTTGAATTTGTTTCGGATTCTGTATTTTTATCTGTATCTGTTGTTGAGTTGCTTTCTTTTGCTTTTGTTTCTTCGTTTTCGTCAGTTTCAGAGCCTTCTTCTGTTTGTGTTGTTGATTCAATTTCAGTTTCTTCGTCTTGAAGTTCTTCTTCGGTTTTATCAGTGTTAAGACCTTCTTCAAGTTCATCAGCTTCAAGGTCTTCTTCGTCTTTTTTAACTTCTTCTATTCCAAAGAATAAGTCATTTAAAGAGAAGTTTTCAGAATCTTCGTCTGATTCGTTCATTAAATTTATAAAGTTTAATATTTCTTCTTTGTCTAGAATTCCGCTTTCATCGGCATCGAAATTGCTTATTACTTCATTGCTTTGCAAAATGTTATTAAAGATTTCAATTAAAATGTTTGAATTTTCTTCTTGTAAAGCTTCGCTAGTTTCGTTTTCTTCTTCTAATTCTTCTTCTGTTTCGCTTGTTTCTTCGATTGGTAATTCTTCTGTTATTTGTTCGAGGGTTTCTTGCGCAGAAGTTTCTTCGCTTAAGCCTTCTTGTGGTTCTTCAATTAATTCTTCTTCGGGTGTTTCTGTTAATTCTTCAGGAATTTCTTCTGTGATTTCTTGTGGGATATCTTCGTTCGAAGTTTCGTTTAGAATATTAAGTTCGTCTAATAATGTGTTTGATTTGAAGATTTCTTCTTCTTGATTTTCTTCATCGGGCGAAACTAGTTGTCCGTTTTCAACTTCCATTGAAAGAATTTCGCTTACGCTTAGGGATTTAATATCTTCAAAAATATTTAATTCTTCTGAAATATATTTTTTGAATTCTGTTGCATGCGCAAAAATACTCACAGCAAGGTTTGATGTATCAATTTGATACTGTCTATTGTTTTTGGTGTTTTGTTCTTCGAGGTATTCTGCGAACCCTTGGAGTATTGCTTGCAAATTCATATAAGTTTCCACCTTGTATATATATAAAGTATATAACTTATACATATTTGCTTTTTTTGTAAAATTTCTTGTTACATTTCTTTAACTAAAAAGAGAGGAAAATTCCTCTCTTATAATGAAATATGGAATGTTGCTCCAAGATGCCCATAATGGTGTGTTGGGTAGTATATCCGTGGCGTTGTAAAACCTAGCGGATAATAGACGCTGTAATAATAAGGGCTAATAAATCCACTGCTGTGCCTGACATGGTGATGATGATGCATTGCAGGCGGACGATGCATGTGGTGATGATGGATTGGCGGTCTGTGCATTTTTGATGGATGATGTCCTCCGTGTCCTGGGGGAGGAGCTGCTTGAGCTGAATTTACTCCCAGAAAAATTGCAGCAAAAAGCAACGAAGATAATAAAATTTTCTTGTTCATTTTAACTCCTTTAAAAAGCTATTAATAACCGTAAGCTTGCATATTATATGCATTAATTTTTGCCGCATGGCGCACGCCTTTAAGTCTTGAAGGCGAATGAACATATCTTACTTTAGAAGAAGACATGATATATCTGCCATACGCACCAAGGCTGTGTCTTGGAGGATTTGCATACATATAATCATAGCGAGAGTCAGTGGCAAAATATGGATTATTATAGTATCTTGCATTTGCAAATGATGGTTTTGTCATTAAAATAAAACCAAATATAGCCATTAAACACAAAACACATCCTGTTTTCATACTTGCCCCCATTGCTTTTGCTTACATAATTTAAAACGTGTAAAACTTTATTTTGTTCATTTTTGGTTTTAAAGCTTAATATTTTTTTACAAGGTTTTAAAATAATGCTTGATTATTTTTTTTGATAGTGTATTATAATTAAGCAAACTTGATTTGCGGGAATAATTCAGTGGTAGAATGCTTCCTTGCCAAGGAAGATGTCGCGAGTTCGAGCCTCGTTTCCCGCTCCATAAAAGACACCTGAAAAGGTGTCTTTTATTTTGCACTCAACTCGACAAGCTTCTTATGGCTTTGCCATTATAGGGGAACAGGAAATTTGATATAAGAAAATTTAATAAAAATCTAGGCAAACAGGCGCTTATAGCCTGTTTTTTAGTGTAGAGATTTGCGTCCGAATTTTTGCACTTTAGTCCCTCGCTTGTTTGGCGGCGTTAAACGGGCACGCACCAGCAAAGCTGGCGACTTCAGCCCTCTGCCGCCAATACGCTTTCTTGCACAAAATTGCACGACAAACAAGGCGAATTTTTTTGAGCCGTAGTTTGACGGGTGCAACCAGCCGAAAGACTTAACGAGCAAGCGAGTTTTAGGCTTTCGTGCGTGCTTGCCACTAAAATTTTGGACGTGCAAAAAAGTGCAACTTAGTGCAATTTATTTTCTCTCGCAGACTGAGATACACATAATTATCTCTGAGATTTGAACAATTTTAATATGTATAATTATAATAAATTTCAAATAAAAAAACGGAGTATTGTATGAAAAGGCAAAATATTAAAACTAAAAAAGAAGAAATTGTTAGATATTGGTTCTTTGAACAACTAGTTGACGAATGTGGACTTAGTGTTGATGCGTCTGAAGCTCATGAAAGATGTTGGCGTTGTGGTTGTGAATATAATTTGGAGAGATGTCACATTGTTCCAGCATCGTTAGGAGGAAAAGATGAACCTTCAAATCTAGTTTTGCTATGCCATAGATGTCATTTAGATAATCCAAATATAACTGACCCAGAAATTATGTGGGATTGGATTAGAGCTTATGGGGTTGCAATGTATGACACGTTCTGGGATAGGCTTGGGCTAAAGGTATACGAGTTTATATATAAAAAAGATTTTTACACTGAAATGGAAGAACTTGGTGTTACCAAACCTGAAGAATTAAATTCAATTATTAAAAATCTTGCTCCAGAAATCTTAAATGGTGTTGGCCATCATTATGGACATCCGTATATGAATACTGCAACTATAGCCGGTGCTTATAGAATGTTAGTTAAAAAAGTCGCTAAAATGAAAAACAAAGAGATTATTGATGTTAGAAATGAGCCAAGAAGACCTTGATACTATCCTGATATTACTTAATCAATATAAACTCCTTTTTTTAGATGATTTGTGTAACACAAATTACCCAAAAAATATTTTGCGAGTAAAAAACATTGAAATTTTACGCACAAATTATTTTGTGATACCTCCATGACCCACAAAATAATTTGTGGATATTTTTTGTTGAATTTTTACACACAAATCAAAATTTTGTGATATAATAAGTAATATAGGAGACAATAACGTGACTTATACACCATCTAAACCTAAAAAAATCGCTGAAATAAACATCGATTTTGCTGAAATAATACCATTAATAGGTAAGGCTCACTCTGCTTTATCAAATTATAACGGTGCATTGAGTCATTTAATTAATCCTCAAATTTTGCTTGCTCCTATGACAACTAAAGAGTCTACAATGTCATCTAAAATTGAAGGAACTCAAGCAACATTAACAGAAGTTTTGCAACACGATGCGGGTGAAAATTTTAATGCATTTAAAGATCAAGAAATTCGAGAAATCTTAAATTACCGTTCTGCGATGACATACGCAACAGAATTGTTATCTGAACGTCCTTTTATACACTTAAATATGATCCGAGATATTCATAATGTACTTTTAAGTGGAGTAAGAGGTGAAAATAAAGCTCGCGGTGAGTTTAGAAAGATACAAAATTGGATAGGACCTAAGAATTCCACTATAGAAACTGCCTCATTTGTGCCACCTGCACCTAGTGAAATTATTGATTATCTGGGAGAATGGGAAACTTTTATTAATAATGAATATTCTGATTTATTAATTCAACTTGCGATTGTACACGCCCAATTTGAAATTATCCACCCATTCTTGGATGGTAATGGAAGGTTGGGACGTTTATTAATTCCAATATTTTTATATTCTAAAGAATATTTATCACAACCAATCTTTTATTTAAGTGAATATTTTGAAATACATAGAGAAGAGTATTACAATCATTTAAGAAACATAACCAAAGAAGATAATTGGCAAGATTGGATAAAATTTTTTTTACAAGCAATTATTGAACAATCTAAAATCAACACTCAAAAAATCAATCAAATATTAGATTTATGTTATCAGATGAAAAATGTCATTCAAGAAACTACTAAGTCTCAATATACATCTAGCATTATTGATTCTATTTTTGCTAAGCCAATATTTACTACTTCAGCTTTTGCAAAATCCACAGGCATTACAAACCGAAAAACGGCGAACTCCATCTTGCAAAAATTAGCCGAAAAAGATGTTTTATCAATAATTAGAGAAGCGAGCGGAAATCGTGGAAATTTGTATGCTTTCCAAAAATTGATTGATATCATCGATGGTGAATAGTTTCTGAATAACTTTTTAATAAAAATCTTTAGAAAAAGACTTGACTTTCTCTCGAAGAAGAGTGATTAATGTGTATATAAGATAAATTTGAAAGGAAAATTATAGAAAAAGAAGTCTAAAAACATTGTTACAACTGAATATTTAATGAGCTTGCGAGTCCCAGCCTCGTGAACCCCCTCTATCAAATTAAGACTGTCTATATATGTGTATCAGTAATATATCTCTCTAGGTGGAAGATGGGAACTTTTTAAATATATATTAACTCCTATTATAGGGAAACAGGATATAGGGAAACAGGACATTTGATATAAGAAAATTTAATAAAAAATTAGATAAACAGGCGATTATAGCCTGTTTTTTAGTGTAGAGATTTGCGTCTGAATTTTTGCACTTTTGTCCCTTTTCTTGCACAAAATTGCACTAAAAAACGTCACCCTGAACTTGATTCAGGGTCTATCAAGCACAGTTACTAAACTTCCCCCAGTGCAAAAAAGTGCAAAATAGTGCAATTTTATTTTTACTCACAAACTGATATGTGCCGAATTGTCCATGAGATAGAAATATTAAATTTTCCTTAATTTTTAAAGTTTAAAATAAAATCTGATTTACAATTATAACATCAGCTATAGTAATCTTTATTGATAGTTGAGTGCACATTGTCAAGTCATATATTTGGCAAGCATATGTTTCTTCGCTTTGTTTGCTCGCTGACGTCAGCTTCGCAACCATACGCTTCGAAACATAAGCCACTAGAGTTGATACAATTAACACTAGTGAACAGGTGATAATTATATCAGTGTTATAGTAATTTAACATTATTATACCTCTTATAATTTCCTTTGTGAGTAGCAGAATACATATATTATGTATGGCAAAGCCACTTCGGTGGCCCAAAACCTGAGGGGAGTTAGGATGTCTGCGGTCCGAAAAGAGTCAACTCTCCCTCTCAGGAGGACAATTGAAAAAGAAAAAAACAAAAAACTGGTTTTCAAAAGTAAAAAATAGATTACATTTTGATACAAAACTCAACAAGAAAAAAGCTGAAAGTATTGTAGCTTGTAGAGAAAATGTTAAGTCGCATTGCTTTTTCCCATTTATTTACTTTGAAATAAAACAGTTTAAGCTTGCAAAAAAGAAGTTACAAATTGAACAAGGTTTAAATTTAGATCCTTATAAAACAAGGAAAATTTTTTACTCCTGCCATTCTGATTCGTATATATTTTCATATTATAATGAACTTCTTTTGAATAAATATGAAGAATTGATTATGTCAGAAGGTTTAGATTGTAGTATCGCATACAGACACATAGATAAAAATCCCAAGGGAACTGGTAAATCAAATATAGATTTTGCTGCTGAGGCTTTTAAGGAGATTGAACAAAGAAAAAACTGTTATGCTGTTGGTTTAGATATCAAGAAGTTCTTTGACACATTAGACTGGTCAATATTAAAAAAGAATATGTGTAAAGTCTTAGAAACAGAGAAATTATCTGATGATTGGTTTCAAATTTATAAAATTTTAACAGACTTTCACTACATTGATTTAGATGAGATTTTACATTGCAAATACATAAAATCAAATCGTCGTGCTTTTTGGAACAATGATACTCATTCTTTTGATAAAATTTGTTCGCCTAAAACTTTTAGAAATATTATTAAAAACCTTCCAGAGTTGATAAAAAATAACAAAGAACAACGGGGAATACCACAAGGAACAAATATTTCTGGTACATTAGCTAATATTTATATGCTTGATTTTGATATAAAAATTCAAAAATTGATAAATGAATGTAGTGGCTATTACAGAAGATATTCTGATGATATTTTGATAATTGTAGATACAAAAGAAATGTTAGAGAAAATATTACAAATAGTAAAAGAGGCTATTGAGGATTTAAATCTTAAACTTTCGGAAGAAAAAACAATTTGTTGTAAATTTATAGAAAACGAATGTTTTTATGAACCCTGTATATTTAATCCGACTGTTACATCTGGAGGCGAATTACAATATTTAGGATTTACATACAATGGTAAGAAAATACTCATGCGAGATGCCACACTTACTAGATTTTGGAAAGATGCTATTAGACATACTCGCAGTATGGTACTAAATAACTTTTATAATAATAGAAAAATCCCCATAAAAAAGATTTATGGTTTGTATACTCACCTTGCAAATGAAGAATCTGAATATGGAAACTTCTATAAATATGTCAGAAAAGCTCAAAAAATTTTTGAAAAGGATTTTGGTTTTAAAGAAAAGGTCGGAATAAAAAAACAACTTTCAAATAATTGGCAAATTCTACATAAATTTTTAGAACGGCTAAAAAAGAAGCATAACATACCAGATGAACAATTAAAAATCCCTAAAGACGTAAATATTTAACACTTGACTTCTGTCTCAAACAGAGTGATGAATGTGTGTGCACAGGCATTACAAGGATTTTGAGATGATGCAAAACCAACTTGATACAATCAAATTCACACCGGAAAAGTCAAAGTAAATTGCACTTGCAAGGCTTGATTTAATCCACAAATGGCTTGAGTTTAGGCGAAAAGCTAACAACAAACTCCAAGTTGATTATGATTTTGTGAATTTACACAACACGTCAAACTCGCATCTATTCCAAGTTATAGGCAAGATTTCTCGTGGCTCATTACATCGCTGGCACGCCATGCTTGGTGGAACTGACGATTATCAAAAGCTACTACCACAGTATAAATACGCTAGCGTTAACGACTATCGCACTTGCCTTACTGACGAAGAAATCAAAATATTTATGGGCTTGCTTTTGCACCCAAACCGAATTTCTATTGGCAAAGCGACAGCGCTTACTAAATACAAACTGCGTGAGCAAGGACAAAGCTTTATCCCTGCAGATATCACGTTTCGCCGTTACGCAATGTGGTTCAAAAACAACAATTACGATAAATGGGTGCTCGCCCGAGATAGCGAAAAGGCTTTGTCTGACAAGGTTGAACCATACATAAAACGTGATGCAAGCCTGCTTGATGTAGGCGATATTTTGGTCGCAGACGGACATAAACTAGCGTTTCAGGTGATAAATCCATTTACAGGCAAACCAAGCAGAGCAACGCTTGTCGGGTTCTTAGATTGGAAATCAACAGCACTTGTCGGCTACGAAATTATGCATGAAGAAAACGTGCAATGCATCGCATCAGCCCTGCGAAACGCAATTATAAACCTCGATATGATACCGAAAATCGTCTATCAGGATAACGGCAGGGCGTTCAGAGCAAAGTATTTCACTGACGACAAAGGCTTCGGCGAATTAGGGTTTTATGGTCTATATGCAAAACTAGGTATTGAAACTGTTTTTGCAAAACCCTACAACGCACGAGCAAAAGTCATTGAACGATTTTTCAAAGAGTTTCAAGAAGGCTTTGAGAAACTTCTATCAAGCTATGTCGGCTCGTCCATTGACAATAAGCCTGCATATCTTTTAAGGAATGAAAAGTTGCACAAGAATTGGCACTCCGATTATATTCCAACAATTGACGAGGCGATAAAAATGATTGATATGTGGCTGAATTTCAAAAACTCTCAACCCTGCACAAATGCACCAAATATGACAGTCGCCGAGGTTCTTGAGGCTAGAAAAAGGCAAAATATCGACATAAATCAGCTTGATGATTTGATGCTTGCGACAGAGGTCAAAACCATTCAGCGAAACGGCATTCGCTTTTTAAACTGCGATTATTTTGACGAACGACTTTATGGGTTCAAAAGCAAAGTGCTTATAAAATACAACCTTTTTGACCTGACGCATATCAAAGTCTACACCCTAAAAGGCGAGTTTTTATGCACGGCAGAACGTGTAACAGAAACTCATCCGATGGCAAAAATTTTAGGGACTGTCGAAGATTTGGAAGATTTTAAGCAGAAAATCCAAAAACAAAAACGGCTAAAAAGAAAGACAATAAACAGCCTCAAAGCCTATCTACCACAGGAAGAAATCAAATTAATTGAACATAAAATTGAACAGCCAATTGTTCAAACCGAGTTCAAAGAGTGTTCAACTATCGTTCAAGGAATGTTCAAAAATAATAGTGAAAAATATGAATACCTAATTAAGCACAACCCCGATGATGCTTGGATTACAGAATTTAAAAAGACAAAGGAGTATCGATTGCTATATGAATAAAACTTTTGTTAAAACGCAAAATGTGCGAAATTTTATCGGACTTATTGAAAATTTACAAAACAAACCCAAGAACATTCCCAAAATGGCACTAGTTTATGGCGAGCCTGGGCTAGGCAAATCGCAGACGGCACTTTGGCTTGCTTGCAAATATGATGCAATTTATTTAAGGGCTGCGAATTTGATGTCCGTCCGTTGGCTTTTAGAGGAATTGGTCAAAGAAATGGACGAAATTCCAAGCTACTTGAGCTCAAATAATTTTAATATCATTGTTAAAAAGCTCAAAGCCAAGCCACAGTTGATTATTATTGACGAAATCGACTATCTGATGAACGATTTTAAGACGATTGAAACGCTTAGGGATATTCACGACAAGACCGAATGTCCGATTGTGTTTGTGGGGATGAGCTTGGTGCATAAAAAGCTCGAACGCTACAAACATTTATACGATAGGTTTTCTGAAATCGTGAAGTTTGAAACATTCGGGGTGGCTGATTTAACGCAAATTTTCGATAGCCTTTCAGAAATTCCGTTTACGACTGAAAGTATTGAGTATATTCACCTAAAATACAATCGCTTTAGGCAAATCGTCCAACTTATTAACCAACTTGAAATCTACGCAAAAGACAACGGCATAACCGAATATACGCTAGAAACGATTAGAGGTTTATTATGAACATAGAAAAATTAGCGAAACGATTGCGGGAGTTTACACTCGACGAAATCGAAATGATAGCCGAAACCGACGTTGAAACGGAGCTTGAACGCCTCTTGAACGAGGGTAAAATAGCGTTTGATCAAGGTTGCTACAAATACGTTGAAAAAGTAGAAACAATTGACTATGCGATATTTTCAACTGAAGCTATGGGGGATGTGCCTTTAAACTTTGAAACTGCCGTAAAATTCTTTTTAGAAAAATATGCCAAAACTGCTTGCACAAAAAGGACTTACGAAACTTATGAATCGATTTTTAGGATAAATATCTTGTCATTTTTTAGGGGCAAAACAGTTCAAGAAATTACAATCGACGACATTAAAACCTTTTATGCAAGTTGCAAAACACGTAATTTGGGACATCGACGACTGAAGAATACTTTGACGCAACTTAACCAACTTTTGAAATATTGTAAGTCACAAGGCTTGGTCTCAAAATGCTGTAGTTTTCAGGTTAAGAGGCTTAATGAAAAGAACGAATTTAGTATGAATAGAATAATTTTTGAGGATTAAAATGAGTAAAATGAAATATTATAAACACGCAGAAACGCTGTTTTTGCAAGATAATTTGTCAGTCGACAAAATTTGTAAAAATTTGAATGTCTCTCGTCGCACACTTTTTTATTGGAGAGAAAAGTACGAGTGGGATAAGAAAAAAGCCGCGAAGTTTGCGAAAAAGGAGGCTTTTTCAAAAGAGTTGCAAGGGTTTGTAGAAAAACTAATGGCAAAAATCACAACGGATATGCAAAACAAAAAGCCTGTGAACCAGTCAGAGTTTTATACTCTGACAAACCTGCTAAAATACTTGCCAGACTTGGTAAAAATCGAACTCAAAGAACAAACTCAAACTCCTAAACCCACCGGCCAACTCTCCGAAGACTTCATCAAACAAATTGAAAAAGAGTTCTTGGGAATGGAATAAGGGTAAATTTTTAACTTTTTTTATGCTATTTTAAAGACATTATCAGGAGTATTAATTGTATGAAAAATAAATTTTATGAACTATTCTACAATACAATTATAAACGAATATATGGAAAAAGACTTATGGTTGGAGAACCTAAGTGCTATAAAAACCCTTGTTAAAGAAATTACTCCAACTAAGGTTTTTCGTTATCGTAAAATATCGGATTTTGCTTTAAGTGATTTTGATAAAGATATTTTATCTTTATCTCCAGCAGAATTCTTTAATGATCCTTATGATTCTTTAATAAGAATAAAAAAAGAGAATTTTAACAATATCATTGCCAATAGTATCCAACCTGAGAATCTTAACAATAACATTAATAACTTTTTGAATGTAATCAATAATTTAGAAATTAATCCTCAATTAAAAGAAAATTTAATAATTTTTCTACAGAAATTGCAAACAATTCCAATTGAAGAAATTCAAGAAGTTGTAAACAATAATAAAGATTTTATAGACAATTTATACCAAGCTTCAAAAGAAATAGCTTTTAGGTATTTAAAAACAGTTCCTAAGATTGCTTGTTTTTCAGAGGATATCGAGTCTATCTTAATGTGGTCTCATTATGCTGATTCACATAAAGGTTTTGCTCTTGAATATAACTTAAAAGATTATATTGGGGAATGTGATATATGTGGCAAAAATTGTGATAAAAGTCATTATGAAATGTTTTATCCTGTTAGATATTCTAATGAACGATTTGATGTTACACCACTTCTAACATATATTGCAAATTATGAAATTTTCCCTTCTCAAACCAATAAGCCAATAATTCCAATTGACGATCAATTTGTAGTGCAAAAAGCGCTATTAAATAAATCAACTGATTGGAGTTATGAAAAGGAATGGAGATTAATGTCATTGGGGCGTACGCAAGAATTAAGAAAGTATCTTTCTTTAAAACCAACAGCAATATATTTAGGTGTTGAAATAAGTGATATTAATAAAAAAATACTAATGACTTTGGCCAAAGAAAAAAATATAAAAACATACCAAATGTTTATTGATACGGAATCACCAGAATTTAAAATGGAATATATAGAAATAGAATAAGATTGTTTACATTTTTTCTATATACCAAACTGAATTTCCGAAATTATTGAAGTTGTATCTTATTTGAAAATAAAAATTAAATTCAATAGAATTGTCGTCTTTGTAATTGTAGAAAGGTTTATTTAATTCGGTTTTGCGAAAACTTTCAAAGGCAATTTGAATTTCTTTTGCAAACTTTTTTCTAAATTCAGAATATTCAAGTTCTAAAGTTTCACGAGTTTTTCTATTTTTCAAAATCATCTTCAAATCCTCTTATATTATCAAGTTCAATGTTGTATCTTTTGCCTTGCCTATCAACACAAGTTGCAAAGTCGATTTCGGCATCAGCAAACCTGTTTTTCCAAGTACAAATTAACAAACCAATTTCTTGCGTTTTCAAATTCAAAACTTTTGTTCCGAATAAGTGATAATCTTTTTCTGCCATATCGTGCTCCTTTCAAGCTATAACATTAATCACTCGTATAAGCAGAAACATCAACTTGTACAGCGGTTTTTGTATCATTTCAACACACTTAATATTCAAACTTATATTGAAAATTTGAGTTATAATTGAAGTATGGAAAATGAGCTTCAAAAGGGCAAAGTAGTTATTGCAAATTGTGCTTAGCATTTTGAACAAATAGGATTGCGATGAATAAAAAACAGCTTATTAAAAGATGCCTGATAGGTGAAGATGCGATTGAAACTTATCCTTTTTCGGATGATAAGTATGAAAACACGCCGATTTTGCGACACAAGTCTAATAACAAATGGTTTGGGGTGGTTTTCGAGCAAGATGGCAAGCTTTTTATTAACCTTAAAGCTGAACCTGAGACGATTTTTATTTTAAAAGATCAATATCCGGAAAGTATTCTTCCGGCTTGGCATATGAACAAAACGCATTGGTGCAAAGTTGATGTGAGTAATATTGAGCCTGTGGTTTTGGACGCAATTATTCGAAAAAGCTTTGATATAACCGCACCAAAGCTCAAAAAACGAGTTGAAAATATTGAATAAAGGAGTTTATTATGAAAAAAGTTTTGATATTATCAGGTAGCCCAAGAAAAGGCGGAAATTCAGATACACTTTGCGACGAGTTTATGAAAGGCGCAATTGAAGCGGGTAACGAGGTTGAAAAAATATTCGTTGCAGGGAAGAATATCGGCTATTGCAAGGCTTGCTACGCTTGCAAAGATACAGGAGTTTGCTTAATTAAAGACGATATGGCAGAAGTTTTACAAAAAATGCTTGATGCTGATGTAATTGTGCTTTCAAGCCCTGTTTATTTTTATTCAATTTCAGCGCAATTAAAGGCCGTAATCGATAGAACTGTTGCTCGTTGGCTTGAATTTAGAGATAAAGAATTTTATTATATTATGACTGCTGCAGAAGATGAAAAACATACAATGGATTGTACTTTGGAGTGTTTTAGAGGTTTGGCTGCGTGCCTTGAAGGCTCAAAAGAAATGGGCGTAATCTATGCCAAAGGCGTTTACGAACGAGGCGAAATCAACGGCACACCGTTTATTCAACAAGCCTACGAAATGGGTAAAGGTGTTTAAAAGCCTTTTAAAAGCAATTTAAAAAGCGTTTAAAAGATGTTTAAAATTTATGACAGAAAAATTTTACTACAAATCACCAATTGGTATATTAGAAATTGAGCTTGAAAACGATACTATTCAAAGGCTTAGAGTTGTTGAAAGTCGCTCAAAAATTTCCGAACGGATTGGATATTTTGCAGAAGTAGTAAAACAACTTGATGAATATTTTGAGGGTAAAAGGACCAAATTTGAACTAAATATTTCGCCGAAAGGAACTGAATTTCAGAAAAAAGTTTGGGCAGAATTATTAAAAATCCCTTATGGTAAAACGAAATCTTATCAGGAAATCGCTGAAGCTGTAGGCAAGCCCAATGCACAAAGAGCAGTTGGCTCAGCGTGTAATAAAAATCCGATTTTGCTTATAATTCCTTGTCATAGAGTTATTTCAAAAACGGGCAAATTAACAGGCTTTGCTTGCGGCGTTGATAGAAAAGAACAACTTTTGAAGCTAGAAACTAATCAATGCTTTCAGGATAGTTTATAAAAAACGCATTAACTTGATCTGCATCACGACGAAGATTTTTTACAATAGGCGCTAGGTTATAAAGTTCTTCGTATTCCTTTTGTGATGAGCAAAAATAATCAATAACTACTGCCGTGTTATAAATATTTTCAGCATACCGTTCTAACTTTTTAAAATCTTTTCTTTTAATAACAAATCTTTCTTCCATACACAACCTCCTTTTAGGTTGTGACATACATCACTCGGGAGTAGTTGAAAGTCAATATAATCATATAAACAGAGGTTATATTTTTCTTTGCAAGAATTACAATATTATATTATGGCAACAAAGTCGAAGATTGAATGGACAGAATCAACTTGGAATCCTGTTACTGGTTGCACTAAGATCAGTGAAGGATGCCAAAATTGCTATGCGGAACGCATGGCAAGAAGATTACATGCGATGGGGCAAGAAAAATATAGAAACTGTTTTCAAGTAACTACCCATGAAGATTGTCTAAAAGAGCCTTTATCTTGGAAAAAACCTCAAATTATATTTGTTTGTTCAATGAGTGATTTATTTCATAAAGACGTTCCGGATGAATTTATTATAAAAGTTTTTGAAGTAATGAATAAGGCTAAATGGCATACATTTCAGGTTCTAACAAAACGTGCAGAAAGATTAGAACAAATTGCCCCTAAGTTAAAATGGACAAAAAATATTTGGCTAGGTGTGACAGTTGAATCTGATAAACAAAAACGACGAATTCCTTATTTAATTAATACACCTGCACATATCAAATATTTATCAATTGAACCGATGTTAACAGAAATTAAAGATCTTTCATTAGATAATATTAATTGGGTGATTGTAGGTGGTGAAAGTGGCCCAGGAGCAAGACCAATAAAAGAAAATTGGGTAACATCTATAAGAGATAACTGCTTAGAAAATAAAATTCCATTCTTTTTCAAACAATGGGGTGGCGTAAGCAAGAAAATAGCAGGCTGCACACTTCAGGGACGTGAGTGGAAAGAACTACCTATATAAGACCTATTTTAATGCTTTTTGCATCTTCTTTTGTATTAAGCGATTGAGATAGTAGTTTGTTGGTTTTATTGCTTATACAACCAAGTCTTGCTTTTTCAGGAGTAATTAATTTTATTTTCCTATTATTTAATAAATTATTTATTGCTGTTAAAAGAGCCTGTCTATGAGGTATTGCATTTCCGTCAGAATCTTTCCAAGAATGGAATACATTATACATTTTTTGAGAAAGTTTAAACAATGTTAAATCCTCTTTAGTTAAAATTTTTATTACTTGCTCCTCCAATGAAACATATCTTGTTATCGGGGAAGTATTTAATAAGCTTAACTGCATATTATTATTTTTCAATGTTTTATCTTCAAGTTCTTCGGCGTATTTTTCGAGAAAACTATTTGCGACACCAATAGCACTTGTAATTAAACATAAATAAAACCTGTTAGAATCTTCGAGCTTTCCATTCCTTGTTCTTGTAATTGCTACATTTATTACATAATCTTTATCTAACTTACTAATAGACCTTTTTATCAAATGTTGAATTACAGTTTCATTAGACCCTCCTTTTGATTTTACAAAATCAAACATTCTTTTTAAGTTGGACTCAGTTATATTAAAATAATCGCATAATTTGTTAATATCTGGTTCATCGATTTTCCCAAGAATTCTCTCTTGCGCAGATTTGTTTATAAGTATTAAAATATCTTTGTAATAAGGACTTTCATTAATTAATTCTATTAATTTATTGAAATCTAATTCTAAAGAGAAAGGATCGACAAAAACGAATCCCCATTGACTTGATTTGATATGTTTTTTTAACATTTCTGAATGAGTTTCCCAAGACCCATTACAGAAAGTACAGGATAAATCATTTAAAGATAAATTTTGTTTTTCTTCATTTATATTTTGGGTTAAACATTCAATATTTTTCGCATCTTTTTCTGCTACAACCATTTGGATATTAGCAAAAGACCGTTTAGTTGTATCACTATATTTTTCAAAGGAATTTATTGCTAATAAAGGTGAACCCTTATGCTCATCATTAAATTTTCCAGCACCGGCATATAAATCAATATATGTATATGATTTATTTTCTTTTTTTGAATAATTTATTCCGTTTGCAATCGCAATACTAGTATCAAGAGCAGCTTTAAAAAGCTTATGTTTGATTTCTGTATGTGGTTTTTCTTCTATAAAATGTTCTTGCGCTGTGTTAATCATAAAACAATTATAACAAACTTTTTATTTATCTCAGTCTTTGTAAATTATTTCTTAATGTTTATTTTGCATATATTAACATCAATCTTTAATTGGAATTAAAATTCCTAGCTTAGGATCATGTTGATCTATAAATCTAACTTTAGACATAACTTCCTCTTCACCGATTATTTCAGTTATATTATTTATCATTCGTTCAAGAGCATCCTGATTGTGATAATAGACATTAATTACAGACCTTTCTCTTACCTGTAAAATATGTTTTAAAATGCTATGGTCTGTTTTGTCTAAAGAATGTCCTATTATATGAAAATTTGGTACAATAATTTTTCTTTTATCACCAAGTTCTTTTAATAATGTTTGATAGGACTCTATAGTAGAGTACCTATGTCTTTGATTATGTTTTTTAAAAATATTAAATTCTACATTTATTTCTTCATCTAAAACATTTGGCTTTTTATTAAAAAAGGAGTGTGCACCTAAAACCAAGTTACAGTCTTCTGAAGCACAAGTTTTTCCGTGAATATAAGCAAATTTCGGATTTGAGTCAGCATATATACTATGCGGACTATATAATTGTTCATATGTATTAGTGTAATTAAAATTTAAAACTCTAACGGAAGAGCTCTTTAACAAAGAATAATTGAAATTTTTATTCCCAATTTTCGGAGTTATTTCATCTAATAAGTATTTGTCAAATTCTTTTGTAAACTCTCGAAGGTGTTCATATAACAATTGAATTAATTCTTTGTAACTTGTAAATCGATAGACCTGTGGATTATGTATATATTGCTTAATTTGAAGTTCACCATATTCGCCTAAAATCTCAATCTTTTGAAATTTACTAATTATATTTCTTAAATTATAATCTTTTTCAATTTGATTTTTTGAATATATATATATATTCATAATAGAAATCAGTAGTTTTGTAATTGTTTGTTATACTCTGTAAGCTTTTATTGAGATTTTTAATTACATTGTATATTTCATTTTCTAAATCAATCCATTTGTCACCTTCTGGTTGAATGGATATAAAATGTCTTAACCACAAATTATTTGTAAAAGATTCTGCTTTTTCGATATATCTAGAAGTTTTATCAATTGAATATTTTTTAATGCAATATTCCAAAAAATCATTGTATTTTGTTGGTAATTCATGTGCAATATCAAAACCATTTCCTAAAATTAAAATATTCATATTTGTTCTAATTCCTTTGTGTTAATAATTTATAAATTCAAAAGACTCAATATTGTATGAAAATTCATTAATACTAGAATCAAATTCATAACTAAAACATACTTCAAACCAAGATGTACAGCTTGCTTTTAATGGTAAATCTGAGTTTTCATCATATTCAACCTCTTCCCAGTTTAACGTACCTTTTGCATATATAAAAGTATCTTTAAATGTCATATTCTCATCAATAGAAATATATAATGAATCCTCGATGAGAAGAGGATTTTCATCAATAAAAGATTCTAGATAATATTCTAATACTAATTCTTCCAAATAATCTCTGCTTTTGTTTAAATTATCAAAACATTCGTTATTCATCTCACCATAAGCTAACCTGTCAAAGTTATACAAAATACTACTTGGACGTATTTCTTGACCATTTATAAAAATCGAACCATCTTCATATGATACCCTTACATTATTATCAATATACTTATTTGCATAATTGTATTCTGGGACTTCATCGATTTTTTCAAATTTTATGTTTGTATAATTAGTATTAATTTTTGATTTATCTAATAGTGCTGAAATAATTTCTATATAATGAAAAAATGCAGAAGCAAATATCCTAACATCTGTTTCTGTCGGGATAGTGCCATTTTCTATATGCCCGTGGGCGGCAATTCCTTGTTGATTTCTTACTGTTGAATAAGTCTCAATAATATTTGTAAGTGCCTTTCTAATATGTTGATTCTCAAAATTTAAACAATCTATGGATTTTTTTGTTAACTGCGCAAGAGTCCATTCTTTGTCATACTCAATATTGTTATCAGCAATTATTTGTTTAGCAACCGATTCAATAATACATTTACAATAATCAATTGTTTCAGGTGCAAAAGTTTTATATGCTATTTCGGCATTTTGAATACACAGTTTTAACCTATCAATCCCATATTTTTCTTCAAATTCGTATGCTTTTTGAAACGGAGATGCACTCATCAATTAAACCTCCGGGGTGAAATATTTTTGCATTATTGATTGTAATAAATCTGAAGAAGATTTTTGTGCATTATTATTCTCTAATTCAAGCTTATCGCATAGCAACATTAATTCGTCTACTCTTGCAACAATGCGTTTTTGTTCTTCTGTAGGGGGCAATGGTATTTGAAGTTCAATAATCTTACCTAAAAATAAATTTGCTTGAGCCGTTATTTTTGAAGATTTTTCAATTTGTTTTTGTAAAAAATCTGATTTTAGTACATAGACTAAATATTTAGGATAAATATTTTTATGAGGTCTTACCATTGCAACACTTCTTACCATTACATAACAATTATCTTTATCCACCAAACAAACTCTACCAACACTACCACTACAAGACATTAGAACATCATTTTTGTTTGGATTACATCGTTTTCTTATTCTATTAAATTCGCTTTCATCTACGTAATCTACGTTATCTAATTTCAATCCTTGATTTGTTACATTTCGTGCAGACAATAAAAAATAACCACTATTTACTCTTTGAGGAGTTGAATGTTCTCCATCTGTAACTTTTAAAGAGATATCTTGAACAACGCACATACACCAATTCTTAGGAATAACAATTTCATATTTATTATCTATAATTATGCATTTTTCTTTTTTTATCTTTCCAGCTTTGATTAGTTGCTCCTTTTCCACCCTTATTCTTTCAAGCAATTCTGATGCTGGTTCATCGTTTGGATTTTGTGGAACTAGTTTACCTTGAATGGCATCTTGCAAAATTGATTGACGAAGTTTATCTACTAATTTAGCATCGTATTCAAAATTTTCATTCAAGATTCCAAAATATTTTTTAAATTCGCATAATTTTTGAATAATTTTATCTTGATATTCTTTATTTGGAAAAATTATTTCATATTGTGCAAAATTTAATTTATTAATAGCTTTTTTAGCACTACCAGTCGCAGTTTTATACACCAAATCATCTTTTATAAAATTAAAGTATTCATAATAAAATTTCAAATTAATTTTTTCTTTAAATTCTGCTTTTGGTTGCAAAATAAAGCACAAATCACTTGCAATAAATTTACCATTAACATAATGAGTTCTTCCTAAAGAACCAGAAGCAGCAACTGCTATAATTAATGCTTCACATTCATGTGTATATACATTGTGTTTTTTCCAATCAGAACTAGCTGTTATGAAATCATATTCCCCTATAACACATTTGGAACTTTGTAAGGCACCTTTCTCAAAATCAAAAATATCAGAAATTTTAACTTTCATCGGCTAAAACCTCTTTTATTTTATTAAATATTGAATTACATTGATTTAAACTATTTTGTATTTCTGAAATGATTTCATCTCGTGATAAAATAATTTCATTATTTTTTATGTAAGGATTTATAATATCTAAGTTGTAGCTTCTTTCTATAATTGTTTCAACAGAAACTTTCCAAGCATGTTCATTTTCTACTCTATTATTCCACCATTGTTTTTCTGGTAAAAATTCATCTATTGTAATTGGGTTTGAACGAGAATAGTTTTTTATTCCTTTCGGAAGAGGGTGTTCATAATACCAAATTTCTTTTGTTGAAGTACCCTTCGTAAAAAATAACAAATTCGTTTTAATACCTGTGTATGGATTAAATACCCCGTTTGGCAAACGAATTATTGTATGTAAATTGCATTCCTGCAGTAATTCTTCTTTGATTCTTGTTTTTACACCTTCTCCAAAGAGCGAACCATCCGGCAATACAACACCTGCTCTTCCATTCGGTTTTAACATCTTCATAATGTAAATTAAGAATAAATCGGCCGTTTCACGAGTTCTAAAACTTGCAGGAAAATTATTTTCAATTCCTTCTTCTTCAATGCCACCAAATGGTGGGTTAGTAATGATACAATCAACCCTATCAGCAGGTGAAATATTGTTTATCGGTTTTGATAAAGTATTATCACGTTTAATGTTTATAGGTGTATCGATACCGTGTAAAATCATATTAGTTGTGCAAAGTTGATGTGGAAGAGGTTTCTTTTCTATGCCATAAATATTGTTATTTAAAGAATCAGCATCTTCTGCTCTTTGGATTTGTTTTTTCAAGTGTTCAATGGAACAAGCCAAAAAGCCACCTGTACCACAAGCTGGGTCAAGAACTTTTTCACCAAGTTGTGGATTAATCATATCAACAATAAATTGAGTTACAGCACGAGGTGTGTAATATTCACCAGCATTACCTGCTGATTGTAAACTTTGTAAAAGTTGCTCATAAATATCATTAAATAAGTGTCTATCTTCGCTTGAATTAAAGTCAATTTCGTTAATTTTATTTATAACCTGACGAAGCAAAGTACCTGATTTCATATAGTTATAAGTGTCTTGAAAGATGTTTTGAATAATTAAAGCTCTTTTATCGGCTTGGTTTTCGAGAGTTTGCAAATAAGGAAATAAATCATTGTTAATAAAAGCAATTAATTCATCACCAGTCATACCTTCGTCATCTTTTGCCCAAGTTTGCCAACGATAATTTTCTGCTATTGGTGATTTGTAATCATCATTCATTATTTCCGCTTCTTCTTCCTTATCAGCAAAAATCTTCAAAAATAGCATCCAAACAATTTGAGAAAGACGTTGTGCATCTCCGTCAACACCTGTATCTTTTCTCATTATGTCTTGTATCGCTTTTATAACACTTGATATATTTGGCATTTATATTCTCCGATTATTTTAATAATTTTTTATTTAATTCTTTAAATCTGTTTACCAGTTTAATTAATTCTTCTCTATTAGTTACCGCTACAGCTTTTAATTCTTTAACATTTTTAGATAATTCAGGATCTAATCCTCCATACATTATATTTGCATTTGTATGCATTTCTGCAACAAGTTCCTTTTTTACTTTATTATAGTCATCAATTGAAATTCTATATACTTGCATTTTGGCGCATATTTCATTCAAAATTTGTTCATGCTCTTCATGGTCTACCAACCAATTTTTCAAAAGCAAAATGCAACTGCCAAATTCTTCTGTCATTTCATTATCAATCAGCTTAATTTCATTATTTAAAAATGCCTTATTAGAGAAATCTTTTTCTGGATTATTTTTAGACTGTTTCGAATAAACGATTGATTCTAATTCATAAAGTTGAAGTTCTTGAATGTACTTATTTAGACCTTCTAGCAAATTAACTAATTTTTGTCTTTTTTGTTGATTTTTCCAACTATCTAATGCTTTCCAAGCAAAATAAGCCATACAACATGTTGCTATCATCATTAATAAAGTTGATATTGCAGTAATCCAAGTTGCTACTAACATCTATGCCACCTCATCACTAAACAATTCTTTTTCAAGTTCTCGGATTGCTTCTTCGTATCTATCCTTACCACCAAATTCTTTAATAATTTCTACTGGTGTACCAAATTTATCAAAAGGTTGAAAATTTAGAATACTACGATTTTCAATTTCCATAATTCCTTCATCTGCGAATTTATCAATTAAAGCGTTCAAAATAGCTCTAGCTTTTTCAGAATATTTACCAAAATAATTTCTTTTCTTAACCTTTTCTGCTCTTTCTTTTCTTGAAAGCGGTGGCATATCAAAAGCAACATGGCAAATTAAATCAAAAATACTTAAATCCTTGCCTGTTTTCTGTTTAACTTCTTCCCTCAACTCTTCAAACAAAATACCTTGTTCTTCCAGTTCTTCAATAATTGCAGATTTTTTGTCAGCCTCAGACCATTTTTTAATAAAATCGTTCATTGTCGCAAACTGCTCTTTTAAATTCTTTTTCGTATAATCAACAAGGCTTTCGGTAATTAATTTTCCATCTTTACCATAATACTGAACACGTTCACCAACTTGGACAACTTCAACTCCATTTACATAAAATTTTCTTGTCGGAGTTTCAATATCGGTTAAATCAATATCTGGTGGGATATCTACAACTGTTTCTTCTTTTGAAATTTCATCAATTATATCGATAATTTCTTCTTTTGTTTGTTCATCAGCTGGCATTTCTTCAGTTTCTTTTACTTCTTTTATTTGAACAGGTTCTCCATCAAATTCCTTGTCTTCAAATAAACGAGTCACGCCTCTAAAATCCATAATCGTGAAATAATACTTGCCAAAATCTGGTCTCAAACGAGTTCCACGACCAATGATTTGTTTAAATTCTGTCATTGAATTAATATTGCTATCAAGAACAATTAGCTTACATGTTTTAGCATCAACGCCAGTTGTCATTAGTTTTGATGTTGTTGCAATTACAGGATAAGTTGATTCAGGATCTATAAAATTATCTAATTCCATTTTGCCTTCATTATCATCACCAGTAATTTTCATTACATATTTTGAGTTTTGAGCAACTAAATCAGCATTTTCATTTACCAATGCTTGGCGCATTCTATTTGCATGATCAATATCTACGCAGAAAACAATAGTCTTATCCAATCTATTATTTTTCTTTAAATATTCTGTAATTCTCTTTGCAACAAGTTCAGTTCTCTCATCAACTACAATTTTCTTGTCAAAATCTTTTGTATTAAATTCTTTATTAGGAACTTCATTTCCGTATTTATCTATAGTTCCTTGTGGTAGTTTTAACCCATCTAAATCGATATTAATTAGAGGTCTTATAACTTTATATGGTGCAAGAAAACCATCTTCAATACCTTGTTTTAGCGAATAAGTATAAATTGGTTCACCAAAGTATTCAATATTGGAAACATCTTTTGTCTCTTTTGGTGTTGCAGTTAAACCCAAATGAGAAGCTGAACTAAAATAATCAAGGACTTCACGCCAAGCAGAATCTTCTTTAGCACTACCTCTATGACACTCATCAATTACAACTAAATCGAAAAAATCTGGTGAAAATTGTTTATATGCGTCTTTATCTTCATCATTACCAGTTAAACCTTGATATAAAGCAAGATAAATTTCATAAGATTTATCAATTTGTCGTTTTGTAATTTTAGTCATTTTATCGCCAAAAGGTGCGAAATCTTGAGCTTTTGTTTGGTCGATTAAAATATTTCTATCAGCTAAAAATAAAATTCTTTTCTTTTTGCGAGCCTTCCATAATCTCCAAATAATTTGGAATGCCGTATAAGTTTTACCGGTACCCGTTGCCATAACAAGTAACGTTCTATCTTGACCTTTAGCAATAGCTTCAACGGCTCTATTTATAGCAATTCTTTGATAATATCGTGGTTCTTTGCCACTCGCATCAGTATGATAATTTTGAGTATAAATAGATTCAACTTCGGCATCTTCTATTTGTTTATATTTTTTGTATCTATTCCACAACTCATGAGGACTTGGAAACTTATTTAAAGGAAGTTCGATTTCTTTCTTGCCCAAATCAATGGTTTTATCATGAAATAAAAAAGCATCGCCATTTGATGAGAATACAAAAGGAATGTCTAATGTTTCTGCATAATCAATCCCTTGTTGAATACCTGCTCCAACTGAATGCTTATTGTCTTTAGCCTCAATAATAGCGATAGGAATATTATTCTTATAATACAAAATATAGTCAGCACGTTTTTGTTTACCACGAGAAACTAGTTTGCCCCTTACGATAACTTTACCAGCAGTAAAAGAGACTTCTTCTCTAATTTGCGTGTTTCTATCCCAACCAGCTTCAACAATTGCAGGAGTAATAAACTTTGTACAAATATCTCTTTCTGATAAAGATTTTTTATCCATGAAGACCTCATACTTCTTTGATAATTATAGCATAAATAATATCTATAGATTTTATTGCTTTATTAGGATGAGACTTTTTCGTATATAAAATATAAATATATTTATATTGTACAAATATAATTTAACTCAATGCTATAATCATTAATAATAATTAAATTTGATAAAATATAAAATATGGATAACAAATATAACGAGGAATACTTGGCACTCGCAAGGCTAAAATTTTACTTTGGCACCAAGTTACATAATTTTGAAAAAAGAGAAGAACCAGATTTTGGAAATATAAGAGATAATATTGGTTTAGAAATAACACAATCAAACTTTGATGGCGAACAAATAAAAATCCTTCAAGAAATACACGGGAAAAACTATACTTATAATGAAGCCGTTTTGGCTTTAAAAAAATATGATAAAAAAGGGAAATTTAAAGGTGAAATCGGAAGAACAACTCCAAAATCAAACAGTTTTTATTCATCTTTAACAAAAGGTATGGTTGATACTAATATATATTTTGATGCAATTATTAACGTTATTGATAAAAAATTAAAAAAATTGCAAAAATTTCAAATATTTAAAAGAAATTTTTTATATATTATTGATCATGGTCATATTTTAGAAAATTACGACGTATTAGAATACTTATTACCTAATATTATTCGAGTTGAAAGCAATTATAAAATATGTTTTGATGGTTATTTTATTGAGCAATACAACAGAATAATTTATATCATAAACCACCATATCAACTATATTAATAAATAAAATTTTACAAATAAAACTCCCTATACACTGCATCTATATCTTCTTGTTCGATGTCGATGTAGCGGAGGGTGATTTGGGGTGAAGAGTGGTTAAAAATCTTTTGTAGCAGCACGACATCGTCGTATTTTTGGTAGCAATGGTATCCAAATGTTTTCCTCAGCGTATGCGTACCGATTCGTCTTGTTATCCCCACAGCTCTTGCAGCTTTGTTTAAAATCTTATACGCCCGACTCCTTTCCATTCGTCTCCTCTTCTGTGTATAAAACAGTGGTTGTTCCTCCGGCATTCCCTTAGTAAATTCTTCAATCTCCTGCTTCAGCTTATCATTAATCGGAAATATTTTTCGCTTTCCCGTTTTCAGTTCTCTAATTTCAATATACTCTTTGCCCCTAACATCCCCGACATTAAGCGCAAGTATATCAGAAATCCTCAATCCGCTATTTATCCCAAAGCTGAAGAGCAAAGCGTTCCTCGGCTTTTTCGCCAAAAATTCTTTCATTTTTCTAATATCGTCAAGGCTTTTTATTGGGTCAACAGCATTCATCTACAAACCTTTCGAGCAACATACATCACTCAAAAGCAAGAGAAAGTAAAGTATGAAAGGGCAAACGAACAAAAACGCCTTTTAAATATCTTTTAAAAGGCGTTTAAATTCTGTTTAAAACACGTTTAAAAATTGTTTAAATTATGCATTCAAATAATCAATAACTTCATCAACGTGGCCTTTGACTTTTACTTTGCGCCACTCTTTAATAATATTCAAGTTTTCATCTAGCACAAAAGTTGAGCGTTCAATACCCATATATTTTCTGCCGTACATAGACTTTTCAACCCAAACATTAAAAGCTTCAGCAAGTTTGTGTTCTGGGTCAGAAAGCAAAATAAAATTGAGGCTCTGTTTTTCTTTAAATTTTAAATGACTTTTAATGCTATCTGGGCTAACGCCAATTACAGTTGCAAAACTTGTTAGCCTGTTTATGTTATCTCTAAAATCGCACGCTTCTTGTGTGCAGCCAGAAGTATTATCTTTTGGGTAAAAGTACAAAATAACTTTTTGCCCTTTAAAATCATTTAAAGAATATTCTTTTTCTATGCCATCACCATCAATGCCTTGTAGTTTTATATTGTTCATTATATACATCCTTATGAAAACATTTTAATATTATCTGAACTCCATTGTATTAACATTTTGTATAAATTTTCAAGTTCAATTGGTTCATTATCATTAATATTATTTCTATTAATGCAGATATTCAAAATATCTCTATCAATTCCATTTAGTATTTCTAAAAGTTGATTTTTTGTTGGAATATATTTTTCAGTTTCTTTAAAATATTTTGCCTGCAAAATAAAAAAAGTACTTTTATATAGATTTTTCAAATCTTCAGCACGATTATTAGAATGAATAAAGCTATGGACAGAAGTATGGTACAAATTTTCAGAACCAATTTTTACTGCTTGTTTCGCATCTTCTATAGTTGGAGCTTGAATTAAATCTTGCAAGTTACCAATAAGAGATTTTGTATCATAGAAAAATTGAAACAAGTCCGATTTAGACCAATTTTGCAGTTCCTCTCTACCTGAAATAAAACCACAAGATTTATCTTTATCTGGCATACTATCAATTATCAAATGATATTTTTTTAAGTCTTCAAAACTTAAATTTTCTAAAATTACCACAATATCAATATCACTATTTGGGGTTGCTTCACCTCTGTTATAACTACCCTGAAGCCCTACAAATAATAATCTTTGTTCAAATTCGTTTTGTAATTTTTTGATTATAATATCAAGCCAAACATTAATATCAAACACAGCTATACCTCTTTTTTGAATGATAGCACAAATTATTTAACTTAACTACCAGCTATGTTATCTGATATTATTGTACAGCTGAAATTTTATATTTACCTCTTGGAAGTTTAGCTAATGTATTTTCTGATTATGCATTTTAAAATTTACAAATGCCAAGAATTATAAGAAATACTTTGTTGAATTATATTTCGACAGACTTCATTATAGAGCAAAAAACCAATCCTGCAAGGATTTATGAGCTCAATAGTAAGCCAATTAGAAAAGGGGAAATTGTTTACCTTTGCGAAAGAGAAATAAGAGCAAAAGACAATTTTGCACTTCAATTTGCGATAGAAAAAAGCAAAGAATTAAATTTATCCCTTAAAATAATCCATCCAAAAATTAAATATGACTACCTACAAAAACAAAGATTTATTGATAACCAAGTTGAACAAACTAAAACACAATTTAGTAATATTGGTTTAGATTTTGAAATTATTGAAAATACACCAGTTGAAATAATAAAAAATACGAAACCTGCGATTTTAATTATTGATTTTAATCCGATTTTAAAAAGAGATTATTTAAAAAATGCTGATTTTAAAATATACGAAATAGACGGACATAATATAATCCCTGCAAAATTTGTATCTAAAAAGCAAGAATATAGTGCTGCGACTCTAAGGATAAAAATTTATCATAACATCTATCCATTTTTGACTGAATTTATGAATTTAACTTCTGATAAAGTTGAAGCGGATTATGTTTTAGATGATTTTATTAAAAACAAGTTACAGTATTATTCTGAAAATAAAAACGATCCTTCAGTAAACGTGGTTTCCAGCTTATCTAAATATTTAAATTTGGGTTTTATATCTTCTCAAAGAATAGCTTTGGAAGTCATACAATCAGGAGTAAAAGATATTAATAAAGAGACTTTTTTAGAGGAGTTAATAATCAGAAAAGAGCTATCTGATAATTTTTGTCTGTATTCAAAAAGTTTCAAAAATTTTTCTTCAATTCCAAATTGGGCAAAAATGTCACTTGAAAATCATAAATACGATATTAGACCATATATTTATTCAATAGAAATGTTAGAAAGTGCAAAAACGCACGACAAATTATGGAATGCAACACAAACCCAATTAATAAAAGAAGGAACAATTCACGGATATTTGAGAATGTATTGGGCAAAGAAAATTTTGGAATGGATGTCGACACCCGAAGAAGCATTAAAAACAGCTATTTATTTGAATGATAAATTTGCTTATGATGCACCATCAGCAAATGGTTATGTTGGAATTCTATGGGCAATTGGCGGGTTGCATGATAGAGCTTTTGCTGATTATCCTGTGACGGGCAAAATTCGTAGAATGACTTATGATTCAATAAAAAGAAAATATGATTTGTTTAGTTATATTAAAAAATATTGAATTAAACTTGATAATTTCTATATCTAAAATCTTGTGCGTATTTTTTCCATTATTTCTAAAACTGTTTGAGCAAATTCTGTTTTACCTTCAAAGTTTTGAAGTTCCCACAAGCTAATAATATTATTACCATCAGCATCAGCTGCTTTAATATCGTCTAAATTATTCATAAACTCATCAGGGAATTTTGTTGCAGGAGTCGAGCATTCAACAGTCATTCCATCATCACGAGTTTTGTTCAAAGGCATTACAATATAAGGATTATTGTTATAGCCCATATTCATTGGGATACTTGAGACCATAGTTTAACCTTCCTCCGAGGTTCATGATAAAGGGTTTGAAGCTACTTTTGTATCGTAGAAATAAATGATTTTTTGTTGTTAATACAACTGAATAATTTTGCTAAATATGTTAATATTTATACAGTTAACAACCAAAAGAGGTGTTTATGAGGGTAATAATTATTGGTGGCGGTGCAGCAGGTGCAAGTTGTGCAACAAGATTAAGAAGGCTAAATGAAGATGCTGAAATAATAATTCTAGAGCGAACAAGCGAAGTCTCAATCGCTAATTGTGGTCTGCCGTATTACATTTCTGATGTTATTCCAAATAGAGATAGTATCCTTGTTTCGACCCCTCAAAAGTTCAAATCTTGGTTTAATATTGATGTTCGCTTAGAAACAGAAGTCGTTGAAATAAACAAAGATGAAAAATTTGTCATTACAAGCTCTAATGAAAAATTAAGTTATGATTATTTAGTTTTAGCAAACGGCGCAAGCCCTATTGTTCCTGATTTTTCGGGCTTAAATAAAGACAAGATTTTTGTTGTTAGAACTTTAAATGATGCTGATAAAATTAAAAGCTATATTAAAAACAATCCTGTTAAAAAAGTAGCGGTCATTGGCGGCGGTTTTATTGGAATAGAAATTGCTGAAAACCTTATAGAAATGGGGTTGGATACAACTTTAATTGAGCTAAATAACCAAATTCTAGCACCTGTTG
>JAFQHZ010000005.1 GCA_017415185.1 Candidatus Gastranaerophilales bacterium | reverse complement strand
TTGAATCTTTTGGCTAGGAATTAAATTTTGAAGCGTTGATTGGAGCTAAGAATTGAAGTGAGCCGTTATTTTCTTCTTTTTTGGTTCCATTTTTTCTTCTTTTGATTACGGCGTTTGAGTGCAAAAGAAGAAAAAATGAACAAAACCTTTAGGTTTTTAAAAACTTTGAATAAAATAATACATTTTATGCAAAATACAATTTTAAACAAATTTATTTTACCAATCTAAAATCTATTTAAATTTAGTACTTTTATTTTTTTAAACATTATGAACTAATCCAAAAATACGATTTTTTTCTTAGAGCCTAGGTATTTTACACGATTTTTTAAAAATTTCAAGTGTTTTGTAAAATTTTATTAAGCCGAAATATTGACCCTGTCTATTCAGCCCATATAATTAATTAAGTCTAATAAAATAGTTGCATTATGGGTTAAACTGCGCCTTTTAAAGGATAGATATCAAAATCCGCACTATAAGCCACTTTTGCATTGTTTTAATAAAAATTGTAATTACATATATTAGAGGTACTTAGATGACAACAACAAAAAAAGCAAGCCGTGTTACTCCTCAAGGTATTCCGGGTACTCGTCTGACTGACCTACCTGACTTGATTGAAGTTCAAAAGAAATCATTTGAACAGTTTTTAAAAGAAGGCTTAAAAGAAGAATTATTATCTTTCAGCCCAATTAAAGATTACACTGGCAGATTAGAATTACACTTCCTTCCAAACTATACCTTCGACAAACCAAAATATACAATCGAAGAAGCTCGCATTCATGACGCAACTTATGCAAAACAATTGCGTGTTATGATGAGATTAGTAAACCGTGATAGCGGCGAAATTAAAGAACAAGAAGTTTATATCGGTGATATCCCTACAATGACAGACAAAGGTACTTTCATTGTAAACGGTGCAGAACGTGTTATCGTTTCACAAATCGTACGTTCTCCTGGTATTTACTACAAAAAAGAAGTTTCTCCAACTGGTAAACGTCTTTATAACGCTACTTTAATTCCAAACCGTGGCGCATGGTTAAAAATCGAAACAGATTCTAACGACCTAGTTTATGTAAAAATTGATAAAAACAGAAAAATCTTAGCTACAACTTTATTAAAAGCTTTAGGCATTACTCCTGTTGAAATGGAATCTTTATTTACACACTTTGATTTCTTAAAGAAAACATTAGAAAAAGATACAGCGACAACAACTGATGAAGCTTTAGTTGAAGTTTATAAAAAATTAAGACCTGGCGACCCTGCAACTCCTGCTGGTGGTAGATCAATTCTAGAAGCTAGATTCTTTGATGAAAAGAAATATGATATCGGCAAAGTTGGTCGTTATAAATTAAACAAAAAATTAGGCTTAAACTTACCTGAAACACAAAGAACAATCACAATTCAAGATATCGTTGCAGGTATTGAATATTTAATCAACTTAACTTATGACGAAGGTCAATTGGATGATATCGACCACTTAGGAAATAGACGCATTCGCTCAGTTGGCGAATTATTGCAAAACCAATTCAGAGTTGGTCTATCAAGAATTGAAAGAATTGTTAAAGAAAGAATGACTCTTCAAGATTCAGACACTTTAACACCTCTAAATCTTTTAAATACAAAACCATTAGTGGCTTCATTAAAAGAATTCTTTGGTTCATCACAATTGTCACAATTCATGGACCAAACAAACCCACTGGCTGAATTAACACACAAAAGAAGAATTTCAGCTTTAGGACCTGGCGGTTTAATGAGAGAAAGAGCAGGCTTCGCTGTTCGTGATATTCACCCATCTCACTATGGTCGTCTATGTCCGGTTGAAACTCCTGAAGGACCTAACGCAGGTTTGATTAACTCTTTAGCAACTCATGCTAGAGTTAATGATTATGGTTTCATTGAAACTCCATTCTTTGTTGTTAAAGATGGTCAAGTTACCGATGAAGTACATTACTTAACAGCAGATGAAGACGAAAACTATCGTGTAGCTCCTGCTGATATCGAATTAACAAAAGATAGAAAAATTAAAGACGAATATGTTGCAGTAAGATACCGCAGCGAATTCACAATGGGCGAATCAACAAAAGTTGACTACGTTGGCGTATCTCCAATCCAAATCATTTCAGTTGCGACATCATTAATTCCATTCATTGAACACGATGATGCGAACCGTGCACTGATGGGTTCAAACATGCAACGTCAAGCAGTTCCTCTTCTTGTAACACAACGTCCTGTTGTTGGTACTGGTTTAGAAGGACGTGTTGCAAAAGACTCAGGAATGGTTGCTCTATCAACTGTTGATGGTACTGTTGTAAAAGTTATGGGTGAAGAAATCCACGTTAAAGACAAAGAAGGAAATGTTCACCAATATCAATTACTAAAATATGTTCGCTCAAACCAAGACACTTGCATCAACCAAAGACCTATCGTTAAAGAAGGCGATGAGGTTAAAGCAGGTGACGTTATCGCAGATGGTGCTTCAACAAATTGCGGTGAACTTTCATTAGGTAAAAACGTTCTTGTAGCGTATATGCCTTGGGAAGGTTACAACTACGAAGATGCTATCTTGCTTAACGAAAGATTAGTATATGACGATGTATTTACATCACTACACATTGAAAAACTAGAAATCGACGCTCGTCAAACAAAACTTGGACCTGAAGAAATAACTCGTGAAATTCCAAACGTGTCAGAAGATTCAATCAGACACCTAGACGAACGTGGTATCGTTCGTATCGGTGCTAGAGTTTATGCTGATGATGTTCTAGTTGGTAAAATCACTCCAAAAGGCGAATCAGAACACCCACCAGAAGAAAAATTGTTAAGAGCAATATTTGCTGAAAAAGCAAGAGATGTTAAAGACAATTCTCTTCGTGTTCCACACGGTGAAGGCGGTCGTGTTGTCGACGTTAAAGTATTCGACAGAGAAAAAGGCGACGAGTTGCCACCTGGAGCAAACACAGTTATCAGAGTTTATATCGCTCAAAAACGTAAAGTATCAGTTGGGGATAAACTTTCTGGTCGTCATGGTAACAAAGGTATCGTTTCAAGAATTCTTCCAAAAGAAGATATGCCATTCTTGCCAGATGGTACACCAATCGATATCGTATTAAACCCACTAGGTGTTCCTTCTCGTATGAACGTTGGTCAAACTTATGAACACTTATTAGGTTTAGCAGCTTATTTAACAGGCAACCACTATGAATCTCCATTATTTGATGAAATGTATGGAGCTAACCAATCAGAACAAAATACCAAAGAAGAATTATTAAAAGGTATTAAAGAACGTGGTATTGATTGGGTTAGAGAAGATGGTAAAGTTACACTTTACGATGGCAGAACTGGTGAACCATTTGATGAACCAATTGCCGTTGGTGTATCTTATATCCTTAAACTTGTTCACTTAGTTGACGACAAAATCCACGCTCGTTCAACTGGTCCATACTCATTAGTTACTCAACAACCATTAGGTGGTAAAGCACAATTTGGTGGTCAAAGATTCGGTGAGATGGAAGTTTGGGCATTAGAAGCGTATGGCGCAGCTTATACACTTCAAGAAATGTTGACAATCAAATCAGACGATGTTAACGGTAGATCTCGTGCTTACGAAGCAATCGTAAAAGGCGACAACATTCCAAGACCTGGTATTCCAGAATCATTCAAAGTATTAGTTCGTGAACTTCAAAGTATCGGTCTAGATATTGCGGTATCTAAAAAAGGCGGAGAAGAAGTTGATTTAATGTCTGATACTGATGATTTAAGAAAATCAGCTCCAAAAAGAGTACTTTCTGATTTAGATTCAGAATTACTTAACATCGACTTTTTCGACACAAGCGCAAGCTTTAAAGACTAATCGTAAGACTGATAAATTAGATTAATTAAAATCAAAGGAGAATAAATGTCTACAAGTATTGATTATTTTGATTATATAAGAATCTCAATCGCATCGCCTGAGAGAATTCTAAAATGGTCATACGGGGAAGTTACAAAACCCGAAACAATTAATTATAGAACACTTAAACCTGAAAGAGATGGTTTATTCTGCGAAAAAATCTTTGGACCAACAAAGGACTGGGAATGTTTTTGCGGAAAATATAAAAGAGTACGCCACAAAGGCATTATCTGTGAACGTTGCGGCGTAGAAGTTACAGATTCAAAAGTTAGACGCCACAGAATGGGTCACATCAAGCTTGCTGCTCCTGTGTCTCACATTTGGTTCTTAAAAGGTATTCCATCTTATCTTGGTTTACTTTTAGATATGACTTTAAAAGATCTTGAACAAATCATTTACTTCAACAACTATGTTGTAGTTGATGGCGCTGATAGCCCATTCAAAAAATTCCAACTTTTAACAGAAGAAGAATATGAAGATTTCATCATGGAAAATGAAGAAACTCAATTAAAAGTTGGCATTGGGGCTGAAGTAATTAAAGAATTACTTGCTGAAATCAATTTAGAAGAATTAGCTAACGAAATTCGCTCTGAATTAGATGCAGCAGGCGGTTCAGTTCAAAAACGTGCTAAATTAATCAAACGTTTAAGATTAGTTGAATCATTAATTGAATCAGGAACAGAACCAACTTGGTTTGTAATGGATATTCTTCCTGTTACACCTCCAGATCTTCGTCCAATGGTTCAATTAGATGGTGGCAGATTTGCAACATCAGACTTAAACGACTTATACAGACGTGTAATCAACAGAAACAACCGTTTGTTAAGATTGTTAGAAATGGGTGCTCCTGAAATTATCGTTAGAAACGAAAAACGTATGCTTCAAGAAGCTGTCGATGCTTTAATTGACAACGGCAGACGTGGAAGAACAGTTGTTGGTCCAAATTCAAGACCTCTAAAATCACTTTCTAACATCATCGAAGGTAAACAAGGACGCTTCCGTCAAAACTTGCTTGGTAAACGTGTTGACTATTCTGGTCGTTCTGTAATCGTTGTTGGTCCACAATTGCAATTAAATCAATGTGGTCTTCCAAAAGAAATGGCTATCGAATTATTCAAACCATTCGTAGTTAATAAATTAATCGAACGTGGTTTAGTTCAAAATATTAAATCGGCTAAAAAGAAAATCGAGCGCTCTGAAGCAATCGTTTGGGATATTTTAGAAGAGGTAGTAGACGGACACCCAGTTATGTTGAACCGTGCTCCAACCCTACACAGACTTGGTATTCAAGCATTTGAACCAGTTCTTGTAGAAGGAAGAGCAATTCAATTACATCCATTGGTATGTACTGCATTCAACGCCGACTTCGATGGTGACCAAATGGCTGTTCACGTTCCACTTTCAATTGAAGCTCAAGCAGAAGCAAGAATGTTAATGTTAGCAACAAACAACATCCTAGCTCCTGCAACAGGTAAACCAATTATCACTCCAACTCAAGATATGGTACTTGGTATGTATTATCTAACTATTATTAAAGACGCTAATGCGCCAATCAAAGGTTATTTCCACAACTTTACAGATGTAATGGCAGCGCATGCAACAGGTGTTGTTAAATTACACGACAAAGTAATTGTTAGAGACGAAAACGGACACAGAATCGAAACAACTCCAGGAAGAATTATCTTCAACGAAGCTGTTAGAAAATCCGTATTAGCGTAATAGTTTAATTAAACAAAAGAGGTAAATAAAATAATGACTACATTAACTCCTGAAAGCTCAAAAAAGAAAAAACACGTTGAGTTTATCAATAAGGTAATGAATAAAAAAGCTCTTAACCAATTATTATCTCAAGTTTATCTTGAATGGGGTGGAGCAAAAACAGCAGAGTTAGCTAATAACCTTAAAAACTTAGGTTATAAATATGCTACAAAATCAGGTACAACTATCTCAATCCATGACTTAGAAGTACCAACTGCAAAAGCGCAACTATTACAAGAAGCGCAAGACGAAATCGAACGTTCAACTCGTCGCTATTTAAAAGGCGAAATCACAGAAGTTGAAAGATATACAAAAGTTATCGACACTTGGAGTGAAACTACTGCAAAATTAACAGAAAAAGTAGTTGAAGGCTTCAACAGATTAAATCCAGTTTATATGATGGCATTCTCTGGAGCGAGAGGTAACCTTTCTCAAGTATCGCAATTAGTTGGTATGCGTGGTTTGATGGCTGACGCACAAGGTCAAATCATCGACTTGCCTATCAAATCAAACTTTAAAGAAGGTCTATCTTGTACTGAATACGTTATTTCATCATACGGTGCAAGAAAAGGTCTTGTTGATACAGCCTTAAAAACAGCAGACTCTGGTTATTTAACTCGTCGTCTTGTTGACGTTGCTCAAGATGTAATCATCAGAGACGAAGACTGTCATACTGAAAAATACATCAACCTAACAGCAATCACAGACGGCGAAGATGTAATTGTTGCCCTTGAAGACAGACTTCTTGGAAGAACAATTGCTCAAGATGTATTAGATGCCGAAGGCAATATATTAGTTGCTAAAAATACAACAGTTGACAGAGACGATTTAGAAAAAATCAAATCTGCAAACTTAAAAGAAATCAAAGTTCGCTCAACTCTTACTTGCGAATTAGAATATGGCATTTGCCAAAAATGTTATGGTTGGTCTATGACAACTCAAAGACCAGTTGATATCGGCGAAGCAATCGGTATTATTGCCGCTCAATCAATCGGTGAACCTGGTACACAATTAACAATGAGAACATTCCACACAGGTGGTGTATTCAAAGGTTCTGGTGTAACTCGTCAAGCAAAAGCTACAATCGATGGTACAGTTAATACTGAAGTTAAAACTAAAGAACAAAGAACTCGTCACGGGGATGTTGTTCAAATTGCTATCAAAGAAGCGGATGTTGAAATCAAAGGCAAAAAAGACTCTGAAAAAGTTCACATTCCAATGGGCGCAAGAGTTCTTGTTAAAAAAGGTGACGAAATTACAGCAGGAACAGCAATTGCTGAATTCGACCCAGCTTCAAAAGGTGACGGTTCTCGTTTAACAGAAAAAGCTCTAAAAGATATCACATCAGACATCAGCGGCGAAGTTGTATTTGAAGACTTCGTTGCGGACGAAAGAAAAGATAGACAAGGCAACATTTCAAGAATTGCCAACAAACAAGGTATTGTTTGGGTTCTTGGTGGCGATGTTTACGCATTACCTGCTGGATCTAAAGTTTTAGTTGAAGATGGTCAAAAAATTAAAAAAGGCGAAAAATTAGCTGAAACATTAATCATTTCTGAACACGGCGGCGAAGTAAGAGTAAACAACAATCTTGTTATCGAAGAAGTTAAATTTGAAGGCAAAAAAATCAAAAAAATCGTTTCAGGCAAAGAGCTTACAATCGTTATCGCTTCAATTCAAGCAGGAAACGCTGTTTTTGAACAAACTAAAAAAGAACAAATTTGGACAGTTCCAGAAACAAACGAAAAATATATCGTTAAAGCTCCAATTGACACAACTGTTGAAAACGGCATGATTATCGCAGAACTTATCGATGACACTCACAAAGTAGAATCATCAGGCGAAATCAGATACAACGGACTTGAAGTTGATGAAAACCAAGTTGTAATCAATCCTGGACAATTGGTATTCATTCCAGAAGAAATTCACCAAATCTCAAAAGATGCAAGCTTAAAGCTTGTTGAATCAGGAACATTTGTTGAAGCTGGTACTGAAGTTGTTAAAGATATTTATACACATATCGCTGGTATCGTTGAAATTAAAGAATTTAACGATATTATCCATGAAATCGTTGTTCGTCCTGGTGAATTACATACTCTTGATTCAATCAACGACTTAAAAGTTGGCGAAGGCGAAGTAATCAAAGCAGGAACAGTTGTTGCTGGAAAAATCAAAGCTAAAATTGATTCTATCGTTACAATCGTTGAAAACGAAACAGATATGATGGAAGAACTTGATGATCTTGACGAAGAATTAACAGACGATTCAATGGACGAAGAAGAAACATTGGATGGAAAACCTGTTCAAATCTTAATCAGACCAATTCAAGCGTTTGATATTGAACAAAAAGATGTTTCAATTAAATTCAACGCAACTGATGAAGCAATCGAGCTTGTTCCAATCACTCAAGTTCAATTTAAAGATGGCGCTCGTGTAAGAAACCTAGATGGTGCTGTCTTAACAAGAACATCTTTAGTATTATCAATGTCAGGCTATATCTCTCACCTAAAAGGTATGGTTGAGCTTGACAACAAAGGTGATTTAAAAATCGTTGTATTAGAAACATTAATCGTAAGAAGAGAACAAGAAGATGGTTCTCGTGGTCTTTCTTCAACTCAAACAGAATTATTAGTTGAAAACGGTCAAATCATTGAACCAAAAACAGCAGTTACAAAAACTCAAGTTTTAGCAGTAAACGACTCTGTTGCTTCAATCAATTCTAAAGATAGCGATTTAAGAAGACTTCTTCTTGTTTCTGACAACTACGAAGAAACAATCGCAGTTACTTCAAAACCAACAGTTAAAGTTGGTCAATATGTAACAATCGACCAATTAATTTCAGAAAAAGAAACAACACCTTTCTCAGGTCGTGTTGTTAAAGCTGATTCTAAAGCAGTTGTTGTTCGCGTTGGTCGTCCACACTTAATCTCTCCAGGGGCAATGCTTCAAGTTGACAACTCAGCATTAATCCTAAGAGGCGATTTGCTTGCAACATTGGTATTTGAAAGACAAAAAACAGGTGATATCGTTCAAGGTCTTCCTCGTGTTGAAGAACTTCTTGAAGCTAGAAAACCAAAAGATAGCGCAATCGCTGCTGAAGAAGATGGCGTTGCAGTAATCGAATATGAAGACGACGTTCCTCGTTTATATATCGAAAACGAAAACGGCAGAATCGAAATCAAATATCCAATTGAAGCAACGGTTATCGTAAATAATAAACAACAAATCAAAAAAGGCGACGCTTTAACAAGTGGTCCAATGAATCCACACGACGTTATCAGATTAAGAGGCGCTAACGCTGCTCAACAATATCTTGTTGATGAAGTACAAAGAGTATATCGTTCTCAAGGCGTAGAAATTTCTGATAAACACGTTGAAGTTATCGTTCGTCAAATGATTAAAAAAGTTAAAGTAGTTGACTCTGGTACTACAAAATTATTACCAGGCGAACTAGTTGAACTTAAAGTAATCGAATCTGAAAATGCAATTGCAAGAGAAAATAATGGTCAAGAAGCAACATACGAAGCATTATTGCTTGGTATCACAAAAGCTTCATTGAACACTGAATCATTTATTTCAGCTGCTTCATTCCAAGAAACAACAAGAATCTTGACAGAAGCTGCTGTTGAAGGCAAAAAAGACTTATTAAGAGGTCTTAAAGAAAACGTAATCATCGGTAGATTAATCCCTGCTGGTACTGGTTATTACCACTTAATAAATGCTTCAGAAGAAAAAGAAAAAGAAGCACTTAAACGTGCAGCTCAAAAACATCAAGCAAGAAAACCTTCTGCTATTTTAGAAGAAATCGAAGGTATGTTTGGTGTAGTTGATCCAGATATGCAATTCTAAAATAATTCATTAAACGCAAGCCCTTAGAGGCTTGCGTTTTTATATACAACAATTTATATAAGGGAGGAATAATCAAGTGCTATAATAAGATATTATCTTTTGTAACACTTATTTTTTGTTATGTTTCTAGATTCGAGCGCTTTTGATAAAACAAACTTAGAAAATGATATTTTAAAAAATTATTTTGAAATCAAAGAAGAATTTCAAGACTGCATAGTTCTATTTCAAATGGGAACTTTTTTGGAAGCATTTTTTGAGGATGCAAAAGCCCTTGCACAAATTAGCGGCACAACTTTAACCACAAGAGCTTTTGCAAAAGTTGGCGAAGTCGCTTGTTGCGGTTTTCCAATGGCAAGCAAAACAACATATATAAAACAACTATTAGATAATAAATATAAAATTTGCCTTTGCGAAGAAATAAAAGACGAACAAAATGCAACAAAAAGAAAAGTTCAAAGAACATATACCCAAGGAACAATTCTTGAAAATGAATTTCTTGAAATTTCAGAAAACAATTATATTTCAGCACTTTATTTGCTAGATTCTCAAATTAATTTTGCATATGCTGACGTTTCAACAGGGCAACTATACAGAACAAAAGGCTCATTTGAAGAAATTAGACTTGAAATTGAAAAAATAGAACCAAAAGAAATATTAATTTTAAAAAAACAAGAAAAAAACTTCAAAGAAATTATCGAAAAATATAACGTAACAATTTTAAATGATTATTTTAACAGCACAAATAGCGAAGAAATTATTGAAAAATATTGCGTTTATACACAAAAAGACTATTGCGCAAAATTGAACAAAAAAATCGATTATGAAATTAATAATTATTTAATTATGGACGAAGCAACAAGGAAAAATCTTGAGCTTACAAGAAACAAAATGCATTCCAAGAAAAAAGGGAGCTTGCTTTGGTTTTTAAACAATACAAAAACAGCAATGGGAGCAAGATTATTAAAAAAATATATAAGCGAGCCATTATTAAACATTGAAAAAATTAAAGAACGACAAAACGCAATTGAAGAATTAATTTCAAAACAAGATTTGTTATCTCAAATAGAAAAAACTCTTGAAAACTTTTGTGATCTTTCTAGAATTTGCGCAAAAATTTCAAATTCAACAATTCTGCCAAAAGATTTATATAGAATTGCGCAAAATTCATCAGCACTAGTTGATCTTTGCGAATTATCATCAAAATTAAACTCAAAAGAATTCATCCTAAACAAAGACAAATTAAATTACACTCTAAATCTAACGCAACAAATAAAATCTGCAATTAACAAAGAGGCACCAAATGAAATCACAAAAGGAGAAATAATTAAAAACGGTTACGATGCAAACTTGGATTATACAAAAGACAAACTAAAACAATTAGAAAAACAAATTGCTCAATATGAGACAAGGGAAAAAAACAGACTCCAAGTCGACAATTTAAAAATTTCAAATTCAAAAATTATAGGCTACTATATCGAAATTCCAAATTCAAAAATTCAAAAAATTCCTTCAGAATACCTTAAAAAACAAGCGTTATCAAATGTTTCAAGATATTCAACAGAAAAATTATGCACACTTGAGCAAGAAATATATAATTTAAAATACAAAATTAATGAATATGAATACAAGCTTTTTTGCGATTTAAGAGAAAAAGCAAAAGATTTTATTGAAACAATTAGAAGCTTAGCACATGAAATTGCAAAAATTGATGTTTTAGCTTCGCTTGCAAAATGCGCAATTGTTAATAATTTTGTAAAACCAACATTCAACACAACAGGAATTGAAATCACAAATGGATATCATCCAAGCCTGCTGAAGTTAAAAAATGAAATCATAAAAAACGATACACACCTTGAAAATGGTTCGATGATGGTGCTGATGGGTGCAAATATGAGCGGCAAATCAACATATTTAAAGTATAATGCAATAATTTGTTTATTAGCCCAAATTGGCTCTTTTATTCCTGCCGATAGCGCTGATTTAATTTTAATAGATAAATTATTTTTGCGCCAAGGTTCAACTGACGACATCATAAGCAACAATTCTAGTTTTATGGTTGAAATGAATGACTTAAAATTCATTTTAGACAACATTACAAATTCTTCTTTTATTTTACTGGATGAACCCGCAAAAAGCACAAATGCAAAAGAAGGGGGAGCAATTGCAAGAGCTTTTTGTGATTATATTTTAAAAAATTACAAAAACAAAACAATAATCGCAACCCATAATCTAGAATTAACAAAATTAGAAAACGATTACCCAAACAAAGTCTATAATTATACAATTGGGGAAGCAAACGAAACAAACGCAAATATTAACAACAGAAAAATAAAAAGAGGAATCTCAAACACAAGCAATGCACTAAATACTGCAATGCTTGCAAATCTTCCAGAAGAAATTATTTGCCTTGCAAAAAAATATGTAAATATATAGATATATAAAAATATATATTCTTTATATTAGCTTTTATTACAAATTACATATTTTTTTAGAAATATTTTTAATAAAATTCAATCGTTATATAAAAAGCGGGCAATGCCCGCTTTTTATTTGTTTGCTCTTCCGTATATATCTTTATATCTTATAATATCTTCTTCGACAAGCTTTTCGCCTTTTTGAACCTCAATGATTTTCAATTCTGAATCATAAGGGTTTGCAAGAGAGTGAATTGCTTTAATTGGAATATCAATCGAAGAACCCGCTTTAAGCATATATACTTTATCGTCAACCGTTACACGAGCAATACCCGATAAAACAACCCAATGCTCAGAACGATAATTATGAGATTGCAAACTCAATTGTCCTTTTTTTGAAACGCAAATCATTTTGGTCAAATAACCTTCGCCTTGGTTTAATACAGTATAATACCCCCAAGGACGATAAACTGTTGTGTGAATTTTATGTGCATCATTTTTTTCTTCTTTTAATTTTTCAAAAACATTTTTAACGCCTTGCGTATCATTTTTATTACAAGCCAAAATTGCATCAGATGTTTCAACAATAATAACATCTTTTAATCCAACCCCTGCAACCATTCTGCTTGAAGAATAAAGCATTGAATTTTCGCAATCTTTTTCAATAACGTTTCCGATTTTTACATTGCCATTTTCGTCTTTTTTATTAGTATCATAAACTGCATCCCAAGAACCCAAATCATTCCAATCGGATTGCATTTTAACCATCGCAATGTTATTTGCTCGCTCCATAACAGCATAATCAATTGAAATTGAAGGATATTCATCAAATGTCATGTAATCAATATCGTCTTTAATTTTGAAATTAAATTTTTGAGTAACATCAAAAATTTCTTTAGCATTTTCTTTTAAAGCTTCCATTAAAACAGATGCTTTAAATACAAAAATCCCTGAATTCCAAAAATATTCGTTACTGTTATAGTATTGTGTTGCCGTTTCTAAATCTGGTTTTTCTTTAAAACAATCAACTTTAAAGCCATATTCCAAAGCATTGCTTGTTTTAATATATCCAAAACCAGTTCCAGGATAAGTTGGTTTAACCCCAAGAGTCACAATATAACCGTCTTTTGCGAGTTTTTGCGCTTCTTCAATTGTTGCCCTAAATGCATCAGAATCATCAATCAAATGGTCTGATGGAACAACCAAAATAATGTCATCATGCCCACAATCAAGAATGAATTTTGTTGCAATCGCAATCGCAGGAGCGGTATTCTTTGCTGCTGGTTCTGCTATTATTCGAACATCTTTATTATATTCATTTAATTGCATTCTAACATCACCAATATGCTTAGCATTGGTAATTGCAAGAATATTATCGACATCCATAATTCCCATTAAACGTTCATAAGTTCTTTCTAACAAACTTTTATTGGAACTTATTTTTAATAATTGTTTTGGATATAATTCACGAGATAATGGCCAAAGCCTTGAACCAGAACCGCCTGCCAAAATTATTCCATGCATATTTAACACCTCTTTGCAACTATATTAATGGCTTAATTATAGCATGAACTTAAGCATGAGGGCTAATTATTTTTTTGCTGCAAGATACTCGCTAAGAGAATTTTCCCAATTTGGAAGAATGTCTCCACTGTCTAAAACGCAATATTTTGGTCTTAGTGCAGGACGAGGAAAATCGCTCTTGTCTATCGCATTAACTTCAACGTTTCTTTTCTTTAATTCAAAAATTTTCTTGGTAAAATCAGCCCAACTTGCACTTCCAGATGTTGTAACGTGATAAATTCCAAAAGGCTTATTTTCTTTAATTGTTTCAATTATTTTTAAAGACAAGTCATGAGTACTTGTAGGACAGCCAATTTGATCATCAACAACTGAAATTTCTTTTCTAAAATTTGAAAAAGTAAGCATAGCATCAACATAGCCCCCTGCGCCATATAGCCAAGAAGTTCTTAAAATATAATGCTTTTTAGTGGCTTTAATAATCTCTCTTTCGCCAGCAAGCTTAGATTTTCCATAAACATTAATTGGATTTGTTGCGTCAGTTGTTTTATATGGTTTATCAGATTTTCCATCAAAAACATTGTCAGTAGAAACATAAAGAATTGGTATGTCGTGTTTTTTTGCAATATTTGCAATATTTCTTGTACCAATTTGATTAACACTGTATGCCATTTCGGGGTTATCTTCAGCTTGGTCAATATTTGTATAACCAGCCAAATGGATAATAAAATCAAGAGAAATTTTATTCATAATTTCACTAACCATTTTTGTATTGGTTATATCAAAAATCTTTGAATTACAGGCCCAATATTGCCAACCTTGCTCGTCTAGTAGAGGACAGAGGGTTTTTCCAAGTAAACCCGATGCACCTGTAACCAAAATTCTCATCAAATTGCTTCGCCTTTAAAAATAACTCTACTTTAGACTTTTTATATCATTTAATTATGGTAAAATCAATATTATGAAGAAGTTTACTTATTTAATCTTAATATTTTTAAGCGTAACTTGTTTATGTTTATTAATTTTCAAAAAAGATTACGGATATGACAAAAGCGAAGTTCAAAACAATGAACCACTAAACGTTGTTAATAATTATATTCCTGAACCCAAAAATATCACATTAAACGGAATTGATTATCTTCAAAGCCAACTTCCAATCGGAAAATTTGGCGGAACTTTCACATCAAGCTCCATAGGCGATCCTAAAACATTTAACCCCTATAACGCAAATGACGCAACAAGTGCAGAGCTGTCTGAAATTATGTATGATGGTTTAACACAAACTAACCCAACAAATGGAGATGTCATTGTTAAACTAGCAAAAAAAATTGAAATATCAAAAGACAACAAAACATACACAATCCATCTTCGCAAAGGAATAAAATGGTCAGATGGAGTTGAAATAACTGCTGATGATGTATATTTTACATATAACACTGTTATTTTTGGCGGTTTTGGAGATGGCTCAACAAAAGATGTTATGATGATTGATGGTAAATTGCCAACAATCGAAAAAATCGACAAATACACCGTTAAATTCACAACGCCAAAACCTTTTGCTCCATTTTTAAGAAATTTATCAGCTTCAATTCTTCCAAAGCATATTTTTGAAAAAGCAACAAACAAAGGAAAAGAATATTTTCTAACATTCCAAGGAATTGACACAAAACCGCAAAACCTTGTTATATCAGGCGCATTCAAATTGAAAGAATATGTTGCAGGACAAAGAGTGGTTTTTGAAAAAAACAAAAACTATTATTTAATTAACAAAAACAACGAAAAATTACCCTATATCGACAAATGGGTGAGCGTTATTGTAGGAGACACGAATAATCAAACTCTCAAATTTGAATCAGGAGCAATCGACGTTTTATTGGTCAATGGCGCATTAGTAAGCAGATATAAAGAATTAAAAAAAGAAGGAAAATTTGAATTATATAATCTTGGCCCAAGCACGAATACAACTTTTGTTGTTCTGAATTTAAACAATAGAAAAAACAAAGATGGAAAATATTATGTTAATCCAATAAAACAAGCTTGGTTTCAAGACGAAAACTTCAGAAGTGCACTCGATTGGGCAATCGATAGAGAAGATTTGATTTTAAATATATTTTCAGGACTTGCAAGCCCCTTATATAGCGCAGAACCAATTAATAGTCTTTTTATTAATGAAAAAGTTGCTCAAGGACACAAAACCGACATAAGCTATGCACAAAAACTCCTTGAAAAAAGCGGATTTTATAAAAAAGACGGAATTTTGTATGATAAAAAAGGCAACAGAGTTGAATTTGAACTTTTAACCAATGCAGGAAACACCCAAAGGGAAGCAACGGGCGTTTCAATAAAACAAGATTTTGAAAAATTAGGCATAAAAGTAAATTTTAAAGCAATAGAATTTAATAGTCTTGTGAATAAAATTACAAACACAGCCGATTTTGATTGCATAATAATTGCTCTAACTTCAAATATCATCGAACCAAATTCAGGATATAATGTTTGGAATCCTTATGGCTCTTTGCATTTATTCAACAAAAGAACACCAAACGACCTAACATCAAGCGATAAAGTTCTTGATTTTGAAAAAGAAATAATTGAAATATTCAATAAAGGCGCCTTGGAGCTGAATTTCAAAAAAAGAAAAGAAATATATGGCAAATATCAAGAAATTGTTGCAAAACAAAATCCGATGATTTATCTTTATGCGCCACTTCAAATTTACGCAATAAGAGACAAAATCAAAAACATTTTTCCAACAAAACTTGGCGGTTTATTCCATTCAATGACAGAAATTTATATTGATTAATTTAATTCTGGAGAGTTTAACATTGAAATAAACATCCAAAACAAAAATTGCAATTGCGGTCTAAACCAAATTGTGTCAAACAAACCATGTCCCATAGTTGCCGCAATCATTAAAATGATACACAAAGATAAAACTTTTGTATTAACGAGTTTTTCATTATCCAAACAAACATTTAAACAATGCTTTAAAACAAAAAACAAGAAGATAACAAAAGCAACAAGTGCAAAAATTCCGCTTTCAACAGCGATTTCTAAAGGCACGCAATATGAACCCAAAGCGTCAAAACCGGTTTTCATATAAAGACCATAAATTTCTCTGAAATTTTGATTACCAACACCAATTCCTAAAAATGGATTGTCTAAAAACATTCTCCAAGCAGCTTCATAAACATTCAAACGAAAAGAAATTGAGCTATCAGCTCTAAGAGCAAAAATCGATTCAAATCTTTTAATCAAAGCAGGATTTGTGATAATAAAAAAGAATATTCCAATTATTCCTGCAATAGAAAAATTCTTATATCTTTTTTTAACATTTGACAAGCCGCCAAGTTGAGTTTTTGCATAATAAATTAAAGCCAAAAATAGAACTGGAAAGAAAAACAAAAAGCCCAAATATGCGCCACGACAGCCTGTATCTATTATTGCAACAAGATTCAAAAGCAAAAAAGCAAGAAAAACTAAAGCAATTCTTTTTTTGCCTTGTTTCAAATTTACCAAAACCAAATAAACTAAACTCGACAAACCGCAAAGCAAATATCCAGCCAATAAATTTGGATTATAAGGCTGCAAAGTACCATAAGCACGAGAAACAACTTGTTCTGGGTTAATGTTTGTCATATCTTGCCAGCCTGAAATTTCAACAACCCCACCCATATTCTGAACAATTGCAACCATTGATTCATAGCTCATCAATCCTGCAACAAAAAGAATAATCGCAGGAATTTTAGACGAATTTTTTTTGAAAAATATGCAAGAACTATAAAAAAACAAAATATAAATTAACGTTTTAATATAACCATGAAGGCTTAATTTAAACAAACTTGAAGCAAAAAGACTAACACTCACAATCAAAAAATAAATAAGCAACGCTTTTTGAAAAGGTTTAAAACTTAAATCTATTTTTTCATTAGAAAAAATTGTTTTAAATATCATTAAACCAGAAAACAAAAGCGCCAACAAACCCATCAAATCGCTTGATGAAGAAATTGCAGCAAATAACAATATCAACAGAACAAAAAAAGCAATTCTGTCGATATTATCCATAAAAAAACTGTTGTTAATGAATTTTTTGATATTAGTGAACATCTTGATTTATTTTTGTATGCTTATCCAAATCTTCGTGTGTTTCATTTGTTGGCTCAGGACTAGCAATGACGTTTGTTATAATGCCATTTAGCTTATATTTTGCACCTTCAAGCGTAATTGGCAAGCCGATTTTAACCTTGTTTCCGCCAACAACCGCATCACCGTCTTTTGTTATTTTTGCGCTATCAATTACTTTAACAAGATAATCGTATTGATATGGCGCAGAGTCGTCATTAACCAAAATATATGGTTTTTTAGAATTCAAAGAAGGCAACATAATTTTTCTTTTGTCAAATTTTACATCTTTAATTTTTAATTTAGTATAAGGAACATTTCTTATTGTAATGAATGTTTCATCGTCTTTTTTAAATAATGGTTCATCAGAAGTTGTTGCAACACCTCTCAAATAAATCTCTAATTCAACATTAACGCTTGCTTCAATTTGGTTCGAAGAAGTTGTACGTTTTCCGCTAAACGTAGCCAAACCAACAATTAAAGCTATAAATACAATTAAAATGATTAAATAATCAAAAGGTTTAATTTTTTTTATAAAATCCATTTTATCTCCTTTTTAACAAGATAGCTCGTCTTTTAAATCTTGAATCGTAATAGTATGACATCCAAAATATCTTATTACAATGCTTGCTGCCAAATTTCCCAATCTCATGGCGTTTTTAGCACCGTATCCAGCACAAAGCCCAAGCGTAAACGCCGCAACCACGGTATCTCCAGCACCAGTAACATCAAAAACTTCTTTTTTATTATAAGCACAAACTTTTTCAAGCTTTATTCCGTCTTGCGTTTTTTCAAAAAGCGCCATACCATTTTCGCCACGAGTTAATAATATACTTTGAGAATCAAGCTGTTGAATCAATTTTTCGCCCGCAAGCTTTAAACTTTGTTCGTCTTTAATAAAAAAGCCAACTTGTTTTTCGGCATCAGGCTGATTAGGAGTAATTGCGCTAACTCCTTTATATTTTTCCATATTTTTTTGAATATCTGCAACAATGATTTTATTGTGTTTTTTTGCTTCTTCAATAGCAGATTTAACAACGTTATCTGTTAAACAGCCTAAATGATAATCAGACAAAATTATTCCATCAAATTTTGAAACATTGTTTTTAATATTTTCAATCACTTTTTGCTCAATTTCAAAAGACAAAGGCTCTTTTGATTGTCTATCAATTCGAACAATTTGCTGAGTAATGCTTTGATTGCAAGAGCCCGAAATGCGAGTTTTTGTTGTTGTTTTTCTAGTTTTATCAAGAACCATTAAACTAGTATCAATTTTGTTTTCCTTTAATATCTCGAGAAGTTTTTCGCCTTGATAATCTTGCCCATAAACCCCAATTGCACTAACTTTTCCACCGTTTAATTTTGAAACATTATTTGCAGCATTAGACGCAGCACCAAGGATTTGCTTTGTTTCATAATGCTCTAAAATCAAGACAGGAGCTTCTCTTGAAATTCTTTCAGTATTACCAAAAACCATTTCATCAAGAGCAAAATCGCCAATAACCAAAATGCGAGGTTCTAGAAGTTTATCAAAATTTTTTGCAATCTCTTCTTTTTTCATAACTTTACCTTAAGCGACAACATATTAACACAAAAACTAGTTTTTGTATTTATTTTGTCTGATTTCAAATTGAATATCTTCAAGCATTTTTCGATTAATCGAAAACAAATCTCCAACAATAGCAAGCATTGCACAAATAAAAGACAAAGTTAAAATAATTGCGCACAAAATCAAAGACTGGATGTGTCCTGTGCCATCAAAAGAAAAATAATAATATAAAAATCTAGCCCCTAAAACAAAACCAATAAAAAACAAAATTATGGCAATAAGGCTGAAAAACCTTGCAGGACGATAAATTATAAAAAATCGAATCAAATTTTTTGCTTGCTTAAAAATATAATCAAAATTGTTTTTGAATAGTTTTGATTTTCGATTTTTTTGCTCATTTACATTTATATCAATATTTTTCACAATTAAATTTTTATATTTCGCCTGAATTAAAGTTTCAATCGTATAGGTAAAATTATTAAAAACATTTAAACTTAAAATCGCTTTTAAATTAAAAGCTCTAAAACCGCTTGCAGCGTCTTTTATATCCAAACCAGAAACGATTTTAACCATAAAAGAGCCAAATTTTTGAAAAAACTTTTTAATAGGAGAAAAAGTTTTAATTTTATCAATCGGACGAGCGCCAAGGGAAATATCGGCTTCGCCATTAAGAATTGGGGAAATTAATTTTTCAATATCGCCTGCAAAATATTGATTATCTCCATCTAAATTAACTAAAATATCTGCTTTGTTTTCAAGCGCATTATTTAAACCAATTCTAAATGCATTTGATAAACCGCTTTTTTGAGGAATATTAATAACTTTTGCACCAAAATCTTTTGCAATTTTTGAAGTATCGTCAAAACTTCCATCATCAATGACAAAAATTTCTATCTCATCAATACCTTTAATTTTTTTAGGAATTGAATTTAAAACCTCTAAAATACACTCCTGTTCGTTATGACAAGGAATTTGAATAACTAATTTCATAAAGTAATTATACAACAAATGGAGGATATTTAAAAAGAATTGTTAAAGAATATAAATTGGTGGCACGATAACTAATTTGTAAGAAACGAAAACTAAATTAAAAAATTATATACACACCATATAACTTTATTGTCATCCTTATTAGAGCCTATTGTACGAAAATACAATAGCTTTTTTTTACCCGAAACGAGCGAATTTTAGCCCGACTGGGCTTAATGAGCGAAGTTGAGGGCGGGAGGATGTGAAGCACGACGGCGGCTGCGAAGAGCAGGCGACGAGTGCGGACACTGGACTACTCACGAAACGAGCGAATTTTAGCCCGACTGGGCTTAATGAGCGAAGTTGAGGGCAGAAGGATGTGAAGCACGACGGCGGCTGCAAAGAGCAGGTGACAAATAAAAATTAATTTCCTTGAATATTTCTCTCATACCATTCTTCAGCTCTTGCACCATTAAGTATTTTCCCATCTGCACGAACACCATAGCCAAAAGGACATTCATTCACACAATCGTCTTTTGTTGCATTGTCAGGAACACCATCGATATCCATACAAAATATTTTATACACAACATCCATTCCAGCATCATCATGAAAAGTGGGGATAATCTGACTTGGCGGAGCAAAAACCCTTAGGTCTTCTCCCGCAGGCAAACCCAAAGATTCAGAATATACAATTCCACCATAAAGTTGTTTAGGAGCCAAATCATAAAACCAAACTCCATCTTGAGTAATAAATTGCTTAGGATTGGCGCCACCATGAATGTTCTTATAACAACTAGAATCAAGCAACTCTTTTGCACTATTTAAAATTTCTTCTGTTATTTTTGTGCCATTTTTAGCATACAAACTTGAAAAACTCGAAGGAGCCAAATCAGTCAAATAAACAGCACCCCCTTTTCCCTCATCCTCAACACAATTAACGAATTTTGCATTTAAAACATCTCCAAAAGTTTGACAAAAATATTTTCGTTGAGCTGGTATATCAACCCAGCTTGATAAACGTGTACCATCGGATTTTGTTCCCAAATCACCATCTAAAAAATATTTATCAGAAGTAACAAGCTCCCTTATCACGGAATAAAATGCGTTATGCGCATTTTTAAACCTCATTATATTTTCATCAGGTTTTGACCTCATTGCAGTCGGAATCAAAACAGCACTTAATACTCCGATTGCCGCAAGAACAATCATAACCTCAGCCAAAGTAAAAGCAAATTTGTTTTTCATATTTATGCTCCTTTGATTTTGAGTCCGCACACAAGAGGTATGGTTCCGTGCTTGCCGCCTGCTCAACGCAGCCGTCGGCGCACATCACACACCTTGTGCCTTAGACTTCGCAAAACTAAGTGCACACAAGTGCACTAAGCTTTGCTCGTCAAAGGAATTCTAATATATA
>JAFQHZ010000043.1 GCA_017415185.1 Candidatus Gastranaerophilales bacterium | reverse complement strand
TTAATAATACTAAACTTGGTTCTTTTAATTCTTTAGTTCATGATAATGGCACTAATTTCACATGGAAAGGAAATGGAGCTACTGTTCTTGAATATTATAAAAAATATTTAACAACAATAAGAACAATAGTACCTTCAAATTCATTTTGTATTACAGGAGATTCATCAAGAAATGCTAAAGCAATATATTTAAAAGATGGTGCTTGTATTGGAATATATGATTCTGAAACAACAAATGCACAAACAATATTTCCAGGAGAAACAACAACAAAACAAAGCAACGCTTCTCAAGGATTACTCCTTTTTGACACAAACGGAGAAGAAGAACCAAACACAATAGGTGTAGATAGATTCATTCTTCCAATTGATTCTAGTGGAATTGCCTATGAATCGGATAACGATATTGTAGCTGAAGCAAGTCCATCTCCTGAACCTACACCAGAACCCGAACCTACTCCAGAACCTGAACCTGAAGCGCCAACTGGAGATTGCGCTTTGGCTGCACAGCAAGCAGCAATTAAACCAACTGGTTCAAATTGCAATTGGGGTGCTGTTACTAGGTCGTATTGTGAATCATTAGGAAATGGCTGGACATTTAAAGAAGGTAGATGGTTGACTGATTGCAATGATGATGGAGTTTATACCGAAGATGAAGGTTCTTGCGGAGTTGCTATTGTTGAGAGTGATGTTTGTTCAAATCCTTGTGGTCAAACCATTTCTTGTGAATAGTTTAAGTTTTTCACAAAAAAACAAGCACTTTTGAATAAAAGCGCTTGTTTTTTATAGTAAACATTAATTATAGTTTAGAAGCAACCATTAATGTTGTTTCAGCCAATCTTGTTGAATAACCCATTTCGTTATCGTACCAAGAAACAACTTTAACCATGTTGTCGCCCATAGTCATTGTTAGGGCAGCGTCAACTGTTGAAGATTGAGAAGTTCCGATGAAGTCAGAAGAAACTAGTGGTTCTTCTGAGTAACATAATACTTTACCATCAGCAGCTTCTTTTAGCGCAGCATTTACTGCTTCAGCTGTAACAGGTTTTTCTGTTTCAAATACAACGTCAACAACAGATACGTCTGGAGTAGGAACTCTCATAGCGAAACCGTTTAATTTACCTTTTAATTCTGGAAGAACTAAAGCAACAGCTTTAGCAGCACCAGTTGTTGTAGGAACGATATTTAAAGCACCAGCTCTAGCACGACGTGGGTCTTTGTGACCAGCGTCTAAGATTCTTTGATCACCTGTATATGAGTGAACAGTTGTCATTAAACCTTTAACGATACCGAATTTTTCAGCAACAACTTTTGCAACAGGAGCTAAGCAGTTAGTTGTGCAAGAAGCCATTGAAATTACGTTATGTTTTTCTGGATCATATTCGTGGTCGTTTACGCCTAAAACGATAGTTTTGTCTTCGTTTTTAGCAGGAGCAGAAATGATAACTTTTTTAGCACCAGCTGTTATATGAGCTGCAGCTTTAGTAGCGTCTGTGTAGAAGCCAGTTGATTCAACAACAACTTCAACGCCTAATTTAGCCCATGGAAGAGCAGCTGGATCTTTTTCAGCAAAGAATAAGATTTTTTTGCCGTTGATAACTAAGCCATCAGCTTCAACTTCAACAGTACCATCGAATTTGCCCATTACTGAGTCATATTTGAATACGAATGCAGCGTTTTCAGGAGTTAAACCTGGGTCGTTGATTGCAACGTAATCGATTTTTTCATAAATACCTTCACGGATAGCAGCGCGAAGAGTGTTTCTGCCGATTCTTCCGAATCCGTTAATAGCAACTTTTGTCATAAAAAGTCTCTCCTTCTAAAATGTATATTAATACTACGCTTATTATTATCTTACAAAAAAAATCAGGCGCAAGAATTTAATATTTGCAACAATTAAACCAAGTTATCTTTATATGTTAAAATTTGATTATGCACAAAATATTTTCGACAATATTGTTATTTGCCAATATGGCAACTTTTTCTTTAGCGGGCGAGTTGATACAGCTTGATAAGGTTGAAAATTTTGACATAAAATATAAAGATCAAGTGCAAAATCTTAAAGGTTCTTTGTTTGTTGATGATGCGCTTGAGGCGCAAAAGCAAATTAATGAACAACAAAAAGCTGATATGCAAGATATTGAAAATCTTTGGAATGCAACGGTTTCTAACAATCCTGCTATTTCTTTTTGTCTTAAGAAGCTTGCAATTCCGGCTGAACAAAGAAGAATCCACTCTTCTTTAATGGCAAAATCAATGAGCGCAATTATTTCTGGCGCTGCACTTTTGCCAAGCTTTCTTGGCATGAATTATGGAGTTCAATCAGGTGCTTATGCAGCAGGAAGATTAGCTCATAATTTAATTAACAAAGAAAATAATGATAAACTTCAAAATCCGAGTTTGACCGATACTGAGGCAATTGAGCTTGCAAGCTTGGTTGAAACATTGCAAGACGAGATTGTTGTCGACTATTATAAATATAAAGGCGCATTAATTAAATTAAAAAAATGTCGTGAACAATTGCTTTTGCACAACAAAAATTATTCAACTGCTCTTGATGAAAACAATTCTCTTGATATTGCGATAACTTCTTCGCAATGGGAGGACGAGTTAATTGAAGAATACAAATTAAAACAAGAAGCAAAAAAATATCGCCTTGCGCTTCAAAGGCTTGCTGGCAAAAAAACGGTTGATGCTCTTAATGTTGTTCAGATTGATTTAGTTGTGCAAGACATTAACAAAGAAGATTTAAATCTTCAAAAGAAATTGATTAAACTCAATAAGGAGCTAGAATGAAAAAGTTCCTTTTGAATATTTTATTTTTGAATTCTTTTTGTTATGCAATAAATGTTTCTGATTTGGTTGAGCCAATGCCTCTTGAAGGTCGACTTTCTAACACAAACAAAGTTGAGTCAAGAAAAGTTCAAGTTGTTAAAAAAGACGAACAAAAGGCGCAACTTTTGCCTACGATTGATGAAAAAAAGATTTCAGAAAAAAGCGTTAATGAAACAAATTCAAATTATGCAGATTTAAGCTTGAAAAGAATCGCTGACGATATCGCTTGGGAATTGGAAGAAGATTCAATGGAAATAAATTCCGATATTGCAACCCTTTGGAGTGCGACTGTTGATCGCTCTGAAACAATGAAATATGCAATTTATAAGCTATCCAATCCAGAGGAAGACAAGCCAAATGAATCTACAATGAAAAAAATATTGAAGCCGATTGCTAATTTTTCTTCTATTGCAGGGGCTTCTGTTGCCGGAGATCCGATTGTTGCAACAAGTGCTTTGATTGGGGGCGGCTTGGTTAATGCTTTTATGAAAGACGACAAAGAAATTAATTATCGTTTTTCTAAGGTTTCAGATGCTGATATGGTTTTGTTGGTGCGAAAAATTGATGAGCTTCAAAAAAAACTTTTAGATTTATATGTTGATTATAAAACTAAAGAAAAACTTGCAAAAATGACACAAGAAAATTTTGAAAAAAGAGAAGAAATTTATAAATTGGCGCAAAATAAATCTAAAGAAGAATTAACAATTGCGGATGTATATTATAGAAAAGCAAAAACTGCTTCGCAAAAAGCTCAGGATGAATATATGACTTCTCGTGCAATTTTAGAGAATTTGGTTGGAATTGAAGCTTTAAAAAAGATTGAACAATAACCCCTCCCCTATTCATCCTAACTTCCCACATTTAACTTGAAATATATATATATATATTAGAATTCCTTTGACGAGCAAAGCTTAGTGCACTTGTGTGCACTTAGTTTTGCGAAGTCTAAGGCACAAGGTGTGTGAT
>JAFQHZ010000042.1 GCA_017415185.1 Candidatus Gastranaerophilales bacterium | reverse complement strand
CTACATTATTTTTTGCCATTAAAATAACATCTGCTTCAATTTCAGCAGCTCTTAGGGCAGCTGTTGTATCTGTTGAGAAATAAGGGTTTCCTGTTCCTGCTGCAAAAATAACAACTCTTCCTTTTTCAAGATGTCGAATTGCGCGAAATCTGATATATGGTTCTGCAATTTTTTCAATATCGATTGCGGATTGCACTCTGCAATCTACGCCGATTTTTCGAAGTTCAGATTGAATAGCAATAGCATTCATAACAGTCGCAAGCATTCCAACATAATCACCAGAAGCTTGATCCATGCCAAGCTTAGAAGAATTTTTCATTCCTCTAAAAATATTTCCTCCGCCAACAACAACCGCAATTTGTACTCCTAAATCGTAAGCTTTTTTAATTTCAGTACAAATATTGTGAACGGGTTCTGGGTCAATTCCAAATTGTTGATTGCCCAAAAGAGCTTCTCCTGAAATCTTTAGAAGAATCTTTTTATACTTTAATTCAGCCATTTAAACACCTATAATTTGTAAATCTAATCTTTTTTCATTATACACATAAAATGTTGATTGTGTAATAATTTAATATTATGAGTCAAGAAAATTTTATTAAAAACATCACCTCTAAAGATATAAACCTTTCTCGTTCTACAATAGAAAACTTAATAAAAACCCAAGATATCGAGTCTTTTGGGCTATTGTGTGAAAAATCGGACTTCATTTTTCCTTTTTTAAAAGAAAGAATTATTTCTGATTTTATAAAATTAATCAAAGAAGAAAATTTAAATGTAATTTTTGAATTTTCAAAAATTTATTGTGCCGATTTTGAAGAAATAATTGTTAATTCTTGGCTTAAATTTGCATCTCAAGATTTAACGGATGAAATTTTAAACCTATTTGAAAAAGGAACAAATGAGCAAAAAGCATATTGCGCAAAATATTTCACCAAAATTCAAGACCCACTTGCACTAGAATATTTAAATGCCCATGCATTTAGCGATTTTGAGCCTCTTAAAACAAATTGCGCATTTGCTTTAAGCGCATTTGGCGATGAAGAAATTTTAAACAAAATGAAAGAAGTTGTTTTAAATTCGAATGATGAATTTGAAAAATTAAACGCACTTAATTTCATTGCAAATTACGGAAAAGAAAATCAAATCAAATTTGTCTCAAAACAAGCATTTTCAAGCCCTTTTGCAATTAATATTTTAACAAATATTTTAGATATCAACGAAATTAATTATTTAAAAAATATATTAGACGAAAAAACATTAACTAAAATCTTCCAATTAATCATCGAAGAATATCCTGAAGATTTGTCGCTCGACACTTGCTATTATTGGAATTTAGCCGAATATATTAAATTAATTTATAATTTTAACAGTCAATATTCAAAAAATGTTCTAATTTTTGCTCGTGAAAAATTCAAAGAATTCAGTGAAAACGACATTTACACTTTCGATTTCGATAAAAATATAAAACAAGAAGTAAAAAATATTTCAAAGCTTCTAAATTCGCTCGAATTAAAATTTGATATTGAAAATTTTGATGACGAATTTGAATTAAATTTAATTTTAGAAATAATTAAAGAATTAAAACTTGAAGAACATTGCGACTTTTTAATTGATTTATTTAACAAAACAAACGATGAAAAAAAAGCGCAAATTGCCTCAATTTTAAAAGAATTCAACAAAATTAAACTAATCAATTTTGAAATCGTTGAACAAATTGAAAATGAAAACATTAAAGCATTAATCCAAAGCTATTTTACTTAAAATTATCTTTTAATTAATTCTGATAATTCTTCGGTTACGATTTGCATAGCCTTATTTGTTTTGATGTCTTTTTCTAATCTTTCATATTGATACATAATTGTTGTGTGATTTTTATTAAATTCCTTTGCAAGATTAGGATAGCTCAAATCCAAAATTTCACGAGCCAAATAAATTGCATATTTTCTGGCGTTTACTACTTCTTTTGCTCTTGCTGTTGAAAGAATTTCTTTCACATCAACACAAAAATATCTTGCGCAAGTTTCTAAAATATCATTAACTGTTATTTTCTTTTTCTTTTCAGAAAAATTTAAATATTCTTTAGTTAATTCAACCGTTAATTCAACTCCTTCAATTGAAGCACGAGCAGAAGCTTTATTATATGCGCCTTCTAATTCTCTAATATTTGTGTCGAATTCTTTAGCCAAAAATAGTGCAACATCATCCGATATTGGATACTCAGACAAAATCGCATGACGTTTAACGATTTCCATTCTTGTTTCCAAATCGGGAATTTTAATATTAGCTTCAATTCCCCATTCAAATCTGCTTCTTAATCTATCTGGAATTTTTTCAAATGCTGATAATGGTCTATCTGATGCAAAAACAATTTGTTTTCCTGCATGATATAGTGCATCAAATGTGTTAAAAATTTCTTCTTCTGTTCTTTGTTTGCCATCAATCCATTGGATATCATCAATCAAAAGAACATCAACATTTCTGTGCATATCTCTAAATTTACGCATTTTTTCATTAACATCACCCGAATTTTTGCATGACGCCAATGATTCAATTAATTTATTTCCGAAATCTTCCGCTTTTGTATATCTTATTTTTAAATTTGGAAAATTCTTCAAAATCTTATGTCCAATTGCTTGCATTAAATGAGTTTTACCCAAACCAACAGAACCCGATAAAAACAAAGGATTATATTTTTGCCCTGGGGCTTCTGAAATCATTTGAGCAATTTTATATGCGAATTTAGAGCTTTCTCCTTCAACGAAATTTTCAAATGTATATTTCAAATTTAAACCGCAAAAAGAATGCATTTGAGCCAAATGTTCCATTTTTTGCGCAGTTTCGTTGTGTTCCTTTTGCTCTTTTGTTTGCTTTGGAGCTGTTTTTCTTTTTTTAACAGTTTCATCCAATACAAAACGAACCGCTCTTTTTAAATTTGTTGCTTCAAATAAAGCGTCTTCAATTTCTTTTAAATGCTTTTGCTGAAGAACTTGAATACCAAAGCTTTGAGAACTTTTAATTAAAAAGATTCCATTTTCACTTTCTTCAAATAAAGGCAATGCGGGTTCTAAATCTTTTGTCCAAGTCGCAACAAAACTTGGAAGCTTATTTTCTAAAGAATATAGAAAATTCTCCCACGCTTCAAGTTCTTTTTTGTCTTTTAAGTTACTCAAAAGAAATTATTCCTAAATATTAGTTAATCATCCAACCATTAATGAGTCCATGCTCATTAAACTTAATTTTACATTAAACAAAATAATTTTAAAATTATTTTTATTCAACTGTAACAGATTTTGCTAAATTTCTTGGTTGATCAACGTCTTTTCCAAGATATTCTGCAATATAATAAGCCAACAATTGAAGAACAACGATATTCAAAGCTGGACTCATCAAATCAGATACAGAAGGAATCAAAATTAAATCGTTAAACAAGTCTTTATCTTTATCAGCCAAATAATTAGTTACGCCAATTAATCTTGCTTGACGAGCTTTTGCCTCTTCGCAATTTGACAAAACTTTGTCATAAACAACGCCAGTATTTAAAATTGCAAGAACTGGCATATTTTCATCAAGCATTGCAATTGGTCCGTGTTTCAACTCGCCTGCACCATAACCTGTTGCATTAATATAGCTAATTTCTTTAAGTTTTAGCGCCCCTTCTAATGCTGAAGGGAAATTGATTCCACGAGCAATGAAAATAAAGTCTTTAAAACTTGAATATTTTTTAGCAATTTCTTTGATATTTGTTGTGTCTGTCAACAAAGCTTCAATTTTGTTTGGAAGCTCAATTAATTCTTGTTTTAGCTCTTTAATTTCTGTTTCATATTTTGCAATTGCTTTTTGTTCAGAAAGATAAATTGCAAGCAAATATAAGCTTATTAATTGCGCCATATATGATTTTGTCGCTGCAACCGATACCTCAATTCCAGCATTAACTGGCAACAAACTGTCTGCTAATCTTGCCATTGTTGAATCGGCTCTGTTTGTAATTATTGCAATATGAGATTTTTTCTCTCTAACTTGTTTGATTGCAGTAATTGTATCGGCAGTTTCGCCTGATTGAGAAATTCCAATCACAAGAGTGTTTTCATCAGCAATTGTATCTCGATAAATATATTCACTTGAAGCTTCAACGTCCACAGGAATATTTGCAAATTTTTCAATAATATATTTTCCAACCATTCCAGCATGAAGACTTGTTCCACAAGCAATTATTTGTACTCTTGAAATATTTTTTATTTTTTCTGGTGTTAATTTAAATTCTTCAAGATTAATTTTATGCTCTGGGCTGATTAATTTTCCACCCAAAACGTTTCGAACAACGTCTCCTTGTTCGTGGATTTCTTTGAGCATGAAGTGTTTATAACCCATTTTAGAAATTGCCATCGCTTCAAAAGGAAGATGTTCAATTTTGTTTGGAACCATCAAACCATCTTCGTTATAAATTTGAATAGAGTCTTTTTTAACAACACCAACTTGATAATCTGATAAATAAATTGCTTTTTTAGTGTATTCAATTATTGCAGGAATATCTGAAGCGATGAAGTTTTCGTTTTGTCCAACTCCGATAATCAATGGGGCATTTCTTTTTGCAACAACAATTTTATCAGGTTCGTTGTTATGAATTGCGCAAAAAGCAAAAGCACCTTTTATTTTTTTTGTTGCATTTTGCATTGCAGACAATAAATCGCCCGTTACACCATATTCATGGGCAATTAAATGAGCAGCAACTTCAGTATCTGTTTGAGATTGAAATATACAGCCGCATTTTAATAATTCTTCTTTTAATTCTTGATAATTTTCGATAATTCCGTTATGAACAAGAGTAAAATTTTTACAATTGCAAGTGTGCGGATGAGCATTTGTTGTTGTAGGAAGCCCATGGGTTGCCCAACGAATGTGTCCTATTCCTTTTGTTGCAATATTGCAAACATCTTGTTTTGTTTTTAAAACTTCTGATAAATTAATTAATTTTCCTTGTGCTTTATATATGTCAGTTTTGCCATCATGAAACAGCGCAACACCAGCTGAATCATAGCCTCTGTATTCAAGATGTGACAAACCAGAAATTAAAATATCACTGGCTTTTTTGTCCCCAATATATCCAATTATTCCGCACATAAATTAATAACTCCTTGGTCTATGAACGTTATTTTAATATGAGAATCAAAGAAATACAAATTAAAATTATATAAAGAAACCAATAAAAAACAATTTTACAACGTCCGACTTTCGTAGTAAAATAAATCCATACTAGACATTGGGCAAATGCCCAAAGGTGTTAAAGATATTAAGTGTTGTTAGAGTAAATAGGAAATTTGTGCTATGAAAATTTCTAGCGTTGGCGTTGGTTTAATTCAAAAACAACCAACTTTTCAAAGAAGAGGCATTAACCATCATGCTCAAAATCCCCAAATTCCAATGGTTCAAAACGAACCAAAATCAAAGTTCAAAAAAGCTTTGCCTTTTGTTTTGGCAGCAACAACTGGCGCAATAGGCGTTGGGGTTGGACTTTTAATAAGTTCAAAAAGACCAGAAAAAGTCTTAAAAACAATTGACAAAGTTTCAAAAGAGCCAATTCCTTTTGATGAAAAAGCAATGCTCGCTTTAATTGCTCTTGCGGGCTTTGGTGAATTTGCTAAAGGAGAACTAACCAAAAAAGAATTGGAAGAAAAACTTGATGCAATTACAAAGGGGGAATCGCCAAATCAACAAAGAATAAATAGACATGGCGGCGATATAAGCGAAATTAAAAGAACTCAAACAAACTCAACAGTAAATAAACATGCCGGATATTTTTATGACATTTTGCTTTTAAAACAAAACAATGTTTTAAATAGAAATTCTCAAAAATATGCATCAGCCATTCAACAAATCGAAACTGTTGGCTTAGAAAAACTAACTTCTGATAAAAAATTGCCACCATTAAACAAAACAAACCCAGTAATTTGGTCAATCACATCTGAATTTGCGCCGATTAAAGAAGGCGGTTTGGGTTCTGTTCCTCCTGAAGTTAGAAATAACGCAGAAAAACTCGGCGTTAATATGCCAACGTTTATCCCAATGTATTTAAACGAAGGAAGTGCAACTCTTAAAAAAGAAGTTGGCTTTATGGGTGAAGATAGTTATACATACATTTACAAAGGTAAAGAAATGTCATTAAAGAAAATGGCAACAATAAACATGGATGTATATAAAAACGGCATTCCTCACACAACTCCTGTAAGCTATTATTTGCACACCGACACAGACAAACAAGGCAGACAAAGACAATTAATTTTTATGCATGCTGATAATTATTTCGATGGCACAATTTACGAAGCAAATGCAAAAACAGAAGAGCCTGAAAAATTTGCCGTTATGTCAAAAGCAGTATATGAATTTGCAAAATTAAAATTTGACGGCACTAAATCATCAAAAAATATTGAAATCAGCGACTCTGATGCGCTATCAAGCGTTAAAGAACCTGATGGAATGATTTTGAACGATTGGCAAGCAAGCCCAACTGCCGCTCTTTTAAGATATAAAGCCGTTATGGAAAACGCACACTCTCAACTAAGCGATAGCGCTACTCAAAAATTAAAAGATATGAGAGTCATCACAATTGGTCATAACGCAATGTATCAAGGCTCAACCCAAAACGACAACAATTATCATCAAAAGAAAGCCGTAACATCAAATATTTTAAACACTTTATTTGATAAATATGCTTATGATATTGTAACCCACGCCAAATCTGGCGCAACAACAATTGATTCTGAAGACGAAGGCTTAAGCGCACTTGATAATGTTCTTGTTATGGAATATTCAAACAACGGGGAAAATTATACCAATTTCTTAAATATGGGCATAATTTTATCTGATTATTTTGACCCTGTTTCTCAAAATTATGCAAATGAATTAATTTCACCACAACACAGAGACTTGTCTTATATGCTTCAATGGGCTTTAACTCAAAAAGCAAAAGCAGGAAAACTTGTTGGAATAATTAATGGAAACGATTTTGAAAATTTATCAATCGAAGCAAAAAAAGAACAAATTAAAAAATTGACAGGGGTTGATTTTGCAACATATCAAAAAACAGAACCGCTAGAAACAATCAAAAGCGCTCGTCTAAGAAACAAAATTAATTTATATAATCAATTTGTTCTTCCATTCACCGAATCAAAATCAAGCTCTGCTGATTCAATCAACAAAGTTAAAGGTTTGTCTGCAAGACTTGAATTTGTTAAGGGTGAACAAGGAACAACAATTCCAAAAATGAGCGAAGAAGAATTGAAAAATACTCCAATTTTGATGTCTGGCGGAAGATTAGTTTCGCAAAAAGGTATGGATGTATTATGCGATGCTATTAAAATGCTGTTTGATAATTGGGACAAGGAATTCCAAGGTCAAAACAAACCAATATTCTATATTGCAGGGGCAGACGGCGAAGGCGGAGTTCAAAGAAAAATCATCGAAGATTTAAAGAACGAAAAACTTTCAAAAGAAGATAACGACAGAATATTATTCGCCCATGGTTTTGCTCCAATGGCAGCTATGATGGCAGGAGCAGACTATTTCCTAATGCCAAGTAAATTTGAGCCTTGCGGTTTAACCCAAGGAGAATCTCTTGCTCTTGGAACTCCTGTAATTGCTTCTGCGGTTGGCGGAATTGTTGACACAGTGAACAGAGATAATAAATTTAATGGCGTTTTGACAGACAAAGACAAACCATTAACAGCTGAAGAATATTATGACGCTTTGAAAAAAGGCTTGCACATTTTCTATGAAGACAAAGCAAGATATTCAAAAATGATTCGTGATTCAATCGATGAAGATTTCAGTTGGTCAAAAAATGGCAAAGGTCCAGTTCATGACTATTTGAATTTGTTAGGTATTCAAAAATAATTAAAGGAGGCAATTGCCTCCTTTTTTTTAACTTAATTCAAGAGCCAGTTTAATAGCGCTTATCATACTATCAGGGTTCGCAATTCCTTTTCCTGCGATATCGTACGCAGTTCCGGAAGATGGCGAAGTTCGAATAATATCAAGCCCAATTGTCGTATTAATTGCGCTATCAAAAGCCAACGCCTTAATTGGACACAAACCTTGGTCATGATAACAAGCCAAAATTGCGTCACAGCTCATTTTTTGCTTGTTTAAATATTCTTTTCCAATTTTTGCAAACAAAGCATCGGCGCTAATCGGCTTTGAAATTTTAATTCCTTCTTTGTTTAAAATTTCAACCGCAGGATTTAAAATTTCAATTTCTTCCCTTCCCAAAATTCCGCCCTCTCCACAATGAGGATTAAGCGCACAAAGCGCAATTCTAGGATTTTGAATTTTATATTTTTCAACCAAAAAATCATTCAAAATATGAGTTTGTTCAACAACATTTTCAATTGTTAATTCGACTTCACTTAAAGCGCAATGACGAGTTAAAAGCATAACTCTAAGCTCACCTGCGATAAAAATCATTTGTGCTTTTTGATTACCATGCGATAAAAGCTTTTCTATGACTTCTGTTTGCCCGTTGAATTTATATCCTGCGCTATGAAGCTCGAATTTTGAAACAGGAGAAGTAACAAGCCCAGATATAACGCCATCAAGCGCTAATTTAGAAGCAATTTCGAGAGATTTATAGCAAAATTTGCCATTGTTTTCCTCTTTAACTTCCAAAAAATCATAATCGACATCAATTTTTTCGCCAATAATTAAAACATCTTCTTTTTTAGGCTTTAAAAAATCAAGGGCTTTTTTGGTAATTTCTTTGCCGATTCCTTTTTTGTCCCCTGTTGTAATTGCAATTTTATATTTTTTCATCAAAATAATTCACTATTTCAACAAGTGTGTCAACTGTTCCAAAATTTCCAGATTTGGTAACGATAAACTTATCGTTTTTGTCTTTACATAAAGGAACAGCAGGCAAAATCGCATCTAAAATATTTAAATAAACTGAACCAATTTTATTTGCGCATTTGTAACTTGTTTCTCCACCAACTAAAACCAATATAAATTCACATTTTGATTCTATTTCTTCAACCAAATTTGCAAGAAAATCGGTTATTTTGCTTGGAAATTCGGCTTTTGCAATTCCAGCGTCAATTAATTGGTTTAAATCTTGTTCGTCTAAAATTTCTTTATTGATAAAAGAAGAATGAATCGCAACGCTAATTCCATTTTTTAAATTTTCAACAATTTTTCCAATAGTTTCTTCTTCTAATCCTTGAATAATATCTTTAATTTCCAAATCGATAAAACAGATATCTTTTTTTTCTTCTTTTAATTTGGCAATTTGTTTTAAAGTTAATTGCGTAGCAGAACCCGAAACAATGAATTTCGCCAATTTTGGAACATTAAAAACTTTGCTTTCTGCTTCTTCTTTTGCTTTGTTCATAGCATTAGCCAATCCCGCACTTCCGCAAGGCAAAATGTCATAAGAACTTTTATCAATAGCAAGAGCAATTTGTTCTAAATCAGTGCTAGACATAGCATCCACAATAATAATTTTTTTGCCACTTTGAACAAGTTCATTAATCTTAAGAGCAATCGGTCCAGCGCCTTTTGTTACAATATTAAAACCAATTGTGTCAATTAAATCATACAATTGCGAATTTAAATCTTTTTTCAAAATATCGGGAATATAAGAATCAAAAATTGGAGCTTTAGGGTCAAGCGCCACTTGTGTTCTTTCAATTACAGTGCCTTTTAATAATTGATATGCACCAAGGGTTGTTCTTTCTTCTTCAACATAAGCAGGAGCAACAATTGCAACGTCTTTTCCTGTTGCTTCAAGCATTGCAACAATCTCAATTCCAACATTTCCACGAAGAGTTGAATCGATTTTTTTATAAAATTTTTCAACAGATAAATTTTCTTTTAATTTTTGCGAAACTTCGACAATTCTGCTGAGCGCCGTTTCTTTATCAATATTTCTGCTTTCGGTTGAAATCGACCAAACATCAACATTTTCATCATTATGAAAATCTTGAGTATAATCAATTACGATTTTTGCACTATTGCCTTTTTTAAAAAATTGCAAAGCAGTGTCATTAGCACCTGTCAAATCGTCCGCTATGATAACTGTTGAATCAATTAAAGCCATAACCCCTCACTATTGCGCTTGGGCGTCTTTTTTACTTCCTACAAAGCTATAATCAGTAGCATTAATAATATATCTTTCAACCATTTCTCCGTCTGGCGCTTGCCATTTAGAAATCATGATTTTACCTTCTATTGATACCATAGAACCTTTTTTAATCCATTCAGCAGCAGATTCAGCTTTTTTGTCCCATAATTGAATAGGGAACCAATCAGCTTCTCTTTGTTTTGTTTTTGGATTCCATCTATCCACAGCGATTGAAAAAGTTGTTTTGCTTTTTCCGCTTTCAAAATATTTGATTTCAGGATCTTGTCCTACTCTTCCCACTAAAATTGCACTGTTCATAACGATACCCTTATTAAAGTAATTTTAATAAATTATATTATGTTAAATCTAGTTTTGCAAATAAGGTTTATCAATATTTACTCAAAATCGAACAAATCTTTAACTCTAACTCCTAAAGCTTTTGCAATTTTAAACAAAGAAACTAGCCCTGGGCAATTAATACTAACCTCGATTTTACCCAAATAATCTAAACTGATTTCAGCTCGCTCAGCAAGTTTTTCTTGAGTTAAGCGTTTCTCTTCCCTCAAAAATTTTATCTGTTTACCTAATTTTTGATATTGCTCTTTAAAATCCACAAAGGAATCTTACTGGAATTTATCACATAAATTTACTGGATATGATAACATATTCTTACTGGAATATATCCCTAGTTTTGGAGTATTTTATGGATAACAAACCAATCTATCCAATAAGCGTTTTATCAGAACTTTTAAAAATTCATCAAAGAAGTTTAAGACTATACGATTCAATGGGGGTTTTATCTCCAAATCTAATATACTTTTGCAATTGCGCATTTAGTCTCAGACAAAGTCGAATAAACTATTCTAATAGTATCATCAGAAACAATATCAACTCTTGAATAAATCAAATCGTTTTCTTTTTTAAAATTATCTTCAAATTTTGCCAATTTCAACATACCATATTCGCTATGCCCTTGATAAAACACAAGCATAGCTTGATTATTAACCATTTTTTCTTGAATTTTATAATTTCCCAAAGGAATAACTTGCTTGTTTTCCCCAACAATTGAAACAAGAAGTTTTATATATTGCACTCCGTTTTTCAAATCCTGAATTGCTTTTTGCTCTCCTCCGATATCAATTTCCTTATCTTGTCCTTTTGGCGCAGGTTCGACGCCATATTTCCTTCCAAAAAGAAAAGTTTTCAATCTTCCACCAAAGGAATTGTCGACTGGCTGCGGAGTTAATTTATTAATTGTTTCATCAAATTCTTTGTTTGTAATTGGTTTAATGCCATCAAAAGCTGTATCAATAAAACCATAGTCAACATCAAGCATATCGGCACATTTTGCCGGACAAACAAATAAAAATAATGCAAAAATGGCAATAATAAGTCTTTTCATAATATTAATTTTAATGTTTTTTACATCAATGTAAAGAAAAATACTGAATTTGCCCTAGTTTACTATTGGGAAAGCTGATAGTATAATTTTATTATGAACGTTCTTCTTATTGTAGGATTAGTATTTTTTATAGGTATAGCGTTTTGGTTACATTATCTTTTTATAACCAACACTGTTAGTGAGGTTAAAAAAGAAGAACCAGCAAAAGAGCCAATTTATGGCGATGCGCTGGAACGTTGCCAAAAACTTTTTGAGCAAGGTTTGCATGCCGAGCTTCAACGCTATGCTCAAAGAGAATTATCAAAAAATTATGGCGATATTGATTTAAGAAGAATTTTAGCCCAATCCTTGATGGAAACAGGCAACGAACAAATGGCAATAATGCATTATGAAGCGATGTTAAACATCAATTCTTATGACATTGAAACACAAGAAATTCTAGCTCAATATTACAATGAAAATGGTCCAAAATCTCGTGCTGTTGAGCATTATGAGCAAATTTTAATGTATGACAGCGGAAACGTTAATGCCGTTGAAACATTGGCAAAATTATACGACGAAATGCAGAATTACCAAAAATCAATTGAAATGTATCAAATGATTATGGATGCAGAATTAGACGAAGCTAGAATAATCGAATTAAAATATATTCTTGCTGATTTATATATGAAAATAAACGATAATGAAAAATCGTTTGAAATGTATGAAAAAATTCACAAAACCGACGAAGAAAATCTTGAAGTATTGATTTTGCTTGCCGATTTGGCATATAAAAACCAATATTGGCAAGATTGTTTAAAATATTACAAAAAAATTGTTTCAATTGTTGGAGACGATTTTGAAATTTTGGAAAAAATTGCCCAATTGCAAGTTACGCTAGAAAATTGGCCAGAAGCAATTGAAGCTTTCAAAAAAATCATTTCTCTTGAAGACGCCACAAGTTTGAATTATTTATATCACCAAAACGAATTGTGCAATGCAATGTTAAAAAATTGTCAATATAGAGAAGCAATAAGCCTTTTAAAAGATTTATTAACTCAAAATCCAAAAGAAACTTCATTTGCTTTCACGCTGGCTCAAGCATACACTCTTGTTGGCGAATTTCAAATCGGGGTAAATTTATATAACAAGCTTTTGGATGAATTGCCAACAGAACAAAGCGAAATCATCATCAAATATATTTCAAATCTTATTTGTGCTTGGGCTCAAGACTTATTTAAAAAAGGACAGTACAACCAAGCTTTCGATAAATTCTTTGAAGCACTAAAATATGACGAAGAAAATGACGAAGTTTATTGGCAATTAGGAAAATGCAACTATTATATTAAAAGCTTCCAAGACTCAATTGCACACTTCAAAAGAGCAATTTCAATTAAACCACAAGAATCAATGTATTATTTTGGTTTGGGTTGTGCTTATGACGAAATGGGTTCAACAAAAAATGCCAAAATGGCTTTTTATGATGCGATTAATATCAACCCAATGAACACCCAAGCTCGAATTGCTTACGCTTTATCTTTAACAAAAGAATTAGAATACGCACAAAGCATTGAACAATTTAACACTGTTTTAAAATATATTCCAAACAATGCAGACACATTATATAACCTTGCTTTGGCGTATAATTTGGTTGGCGATGCAGAAAGAGCAATAAAATATTATAAAAAAGCCCTTGATTGCGAACCAAAACACAAAGAAGCAAAACACAACCTAGAGTTGCTTTTGGGCGAACCATATAATCCTGATGAAATAATTGAATATATTGATGACGAGCCCCAAAACGAACAAAATCAACCGCAAGAGGAAGAATCATTTGATTTTGATATTCCTCAAGAAGAAAATGGCGACATGAATAGCATGTTTAGCTAGAAAGCAACGGTATTTTCAAGCATAAAACGATACATTCTAACATCGTCTTGAACTTCTTTTGGCTTATTTTTTTCTCTTTCGAGTCTTTCTTGCTCTTCTTTTGTCTCAGACTTCAACTCTACCAAGGGTTTTCCCTCTTTATTAAAGAAATTCCATTTAAAGCCGTCTATTAAACCATAATCTGTTTCAGATTTATAAGAACCAAAATTAACGGCAAAACTCGAACCTTGGAAAAGTAGTAAAAAAGCTAGTATGGAAAAAAGTTTTTTCATACTAAAATTTTAACACAATTTAGGGTATTATAGAAGTATGTTTGAATATGATTACGAAAATGAAGATAAGGCATTAAAGCTCGTAGGTTTAGAGCTTATGTTTTTGACGCCCGAAAAATATTCAAACCCACAAGGAATAACTGCGGTTGAATTATCAAAAAGAGTTGGTCTAAGCCTTGATATCGTAAAAAAGAAACTAAAAATTCTATCTGAACACGATATTATCCGTTGCACAGGCATAAATCCAAAATATTGGAAGTTTGACGAATATAATTATCAAAGATTAGACGAAGAAGACGAAATATATCAACTGCTTTGCTCTTTTGATGATGTAGATTTTGATAGGTATTTTGTTTATTAATGAAATTAGGCGAAACAGTTGAAGTTGTTATAGAAAAAATGGTCTATGGGGGAGATGGACTTGCTCGAATTGGAGAAGAGCAGTTTGTTGTCTTCGTGAAAGATTCGCTGCCTCATGATAGATTAAAAATCAAAATTACAAGCCTTAACAAAAAATTCGCAAGAGGCGAAATCATAGAAATCCTAGAATCTCCAAATCGAATTAAGCCTTTTTGCGCATTATATAACGCTTGCGGTAGTTGCGATTGCCAAATTGCATCTTATGATTTTTTAATCAAACAAAAAAGCGAAATTTTAAAAGATATTTTCAAAAATATCATAAATGAAGAAAAGATTTTTCCTGTTATTCCAAGTCCGAATGACAAATTTTATCGTCATAAGATACAATATCCTGTTCAACAAACAAAAAATTCCAAAAGAATTTTATTAGGATATTACAAAAAAAATTCCCACGATTTAACAAATATCAAATATTGTCCTGTGCAAATTGAAATAATTAACGAAATAGCACAATTTATAAGAGATAATTTTGAGCTTGATTGTTACAATGAAAAAACCCACCAAGGGCTATTGAAAAACGTTTTAACACGCATTTCTAGCGCTAATGGTGATATTTTATTAACATTAATTTTAAATTGCGAAGAATCGGATTTCATAAATTACGAAAGCCCTATTTTCAGGTTTTTCAAAAAAATCACAACACAATTTAGCGCAATTAAGGGCGGTTTTGTTAATTTCAACCCTAAAAAAACAAACAAAATATTAGGAAAAGAAACTCTAAAAATCATAGGCGAAGATTTTATTATTGAAAAATTAGGAAATAAAAGCTATAAAATCGGGGCTACGAGCTTTTTCCAAATCAATCCAAAATCAGCAGTTAATTTATTCGATATCGTAAAAGAAAATATCAAACCAAATTCAACAATTTTAGACGCCTATGGTGGTGTTGGAGCGATTGGAATTTATGTTAGCGAATATGCTTCAAAAATCACTTTGGTTGAAGAAAACGAAAATGCAATTTCGATGGCTTACGATAATTTCAAAATGAATAATATTGAAAATTTTGAAATATTAGAAGGAGATGCAAAAAAACATTTTCAAAATTTCGAAAAAGAAAAGCGCACTTTTGATTATATAATTTTAGACCCACCTCGCTCTGGATGCGAAAGCGAAGGGCTAAAAGCAATCGCAAAATTAGCAAAAAACATAATTTATGTTTCTTGCAATCCGCAAACTTTAAGAAGAGATATGTCTTTATTAATCGAAATCGGTTTTAAACCAAAATTTGTTAAAGGGGTAGATTTATTCCCATACACTCATCATATTGAAGCAGTGGCGGTGTTTGAAAGAGAATAAGATGTTTAAAAAAAGAATTGAAAATTTTAAAAAATTAAACGAAATGCAAGAAATTGTTTTAAAAGCCTGCGAAATAATCAAAATTGCGCTAAACAATGGAAACAAAATTTTGTTATGCGGAAACGGAGGCTCAGCCTCTGATTGCAACCATATTGCAGCAGAATTTATTTCTCGTTTTCAAAAAGAAAGGATTTCTCTGCCTGCAATTTCATTATCTGCAAACAATTCAATAATTACAGCAATTGCAAACGACTATTCCTTTGAAAATATTTTTTCTCGCCAAATTGAAGGCTTAGGAAACGAAGGCGATATTTTAATTGCAATTTCCACAAGTGGAAAAAGCAAAAATATTTTAAAAGCAATTGAACAAGCCAAAAAACAAAGTTTAAAAGTAATATTTTTCACAGGAAAAAACAAAACAAATAGCAACTGCGAACTTGAAATTAACGCTCCAAGCGATATAACTTATGAAATTCAAGAAATGCATATTTCGATCGCACACACGATTTGCGAAATCATTGAAAAAGAAATATAAAAAACCCGAAGAAAATCCTCGGGTTTTTAATTTTAATTTTAGTTTTAATTAAGCTCTTGCAGCAATTGTTCTTGCAACATGAACCCCTGAAGCGCTCGCTTGCATTAAGCCACGAGTAACTCCAGCACCATCTCCAATTGCAAACAAGTTTTTAACGCCAAGAGTTTCAAGTTCGTTTGAAATTAAAACTCTAGCCGAATAGAATTTAACTTCAACACCATATAGCAATGTATATCTTGAAGCTACGCCAGGAGCGATTTTATCAAGAGCATAAAGCATTTCTATAATACTTAATAATTGACGATATGGTAAAACTAAGCTCAAATCACCAGGGGTAGCACATTCTAGCGTTGGTTGAATGATTGATTCTTTAATTCTTTGAGGAGTTGAACGACGTCCATCAATTAAATCGCCAAATCTTTGAACCAAAATTCCACCTGATAACATATTTGCTAATGATGCGATATGTTGACCATATTTAATTGGTTCATGGAATGGTTCTGTAAATTTTTTTGAAACCAAAAGCGCAAAGTTTGTATTTGGAGTTTTCTTATCTGCATAAGAGTGTCCATTAACAGTTGAAATACCATTGTAGTTTTCATTTACAACTTCGCCATTTGGATTCATGCAGAATGTTCTAACTTCATCGCCAAATGTTGGAGTATGATAGATTAATTTTGACTCATAAAGTCTTGATGTAATTGGTTCCATAACAGGAGCAGGTAATTCAACCCTAACACCAACATCAACAGCATTATTAACCATTTCAATTTTATTTTTGATGAATTGATTTGATAACCAATCAGCCCCTTCTCTTCCAGGAGCAACAACAACATAATCAGCCAAATATTCTTTGCCTTCTTTTGTTGTAAAGCCTTTAATTGTAGCGTCTTGAATAATCAATTCGTCAACTTGTTCATTGTTGATAATGTCGATTCTATCCATTAAATAATCTTGCATAGATTTTAAAACAGACAAGGATTTTTCAGTTCCCAAATGGCGAACTGGTGAATGAACAAGCTTTAATTCAGCCAATGTTGCGGCATGCTCAATATCAGCAAATTCTGCTCTATTTTGACCAAAAACAGTTTGAGTTGCGCCATGGTCAAGATAAATATTGTCGCAATATTCAATTAAATTTTCAACATCTGAATAAGGCATATAGTCAACCAAATGACCACCAACTTCAGGAGTAAGGGTTAATTTGCCGTCAGAAAATGCACCAGCTCCACCCCAACCACAAAGAAGTCCGCAAGTTTTACAACTTAAACATTTTTTTTGACCTTCTCTGATTGGACAAATTCTTTTTTCAATTTTTCTGCCTTTTTCAATCAACAAAATTTTCCACTCAGGTTTTAATTTTGCCAATTCTAAAGCAGTAAAAATACCAGCAGGTCCACCACCAACAATTGCAACATTATACATTTTCTTTTTCCTTTATAAAATGATAAATCTAACGGGGAATACTTCCTATCTCATTTTACAACAAATAAACTAATTCAATCAAATTAATCTTGAATTTTTAACATTCCTTTAATATAGTATTCTTATACGTTTATAAGGAATAAAAGATGTACGGAATAAACGAATTTAAAATTGTTGATTATGTTCCAACAGTTGTCGAAAATTCAAGCAGAGGCGAACGCTCATTTGATATTTTTTCAAGACTTTTAAGAGAAAGAATTATTTTTCTAGGCTCTGAAATAGACGATATGGTTGCAAATTCAATTGTTGCACAATTGTTGCTTTTAGATAGCGAAAATTCAGAAAAAGATATTATGCTATACATTAATTCACCAGGTGGCGTAATTACTGCCGGAATGGCAATTTATGACACAATGAAATTAATTAAAGCTCCAGTTTCAACAATTTGTCTTGGAGACGCTGCTTCTATGGGCGCATTCTTATTATCAGGCGGAACAAAAGGCAAACGTTTGGCTCTTCCAAACGCAAGAATTATGATTCACCAACCTCTAGGCGGAGCTAAAGGTCAAGCTACTGATATTGAAATTGAAGCTAAAGAAATTTTAAGAATGAAAGCTATGTTAAACGGTTTATTAGCAGAACATACTGGTCAAAAAATCGAAAAAATCGCAAAAGATACAGAACGTGATAACTTTATGACTGCTCAAGAAGCCCTTGAATACGGCTTAATCGATAAAATAATTACAAAAGAATAACCAAAAAACTCGAGGAAATCCTCGAGTTTTTTATTCATCAGATTTAATTATAAAATAAAAAACGTCGCCCGTTTTTATATCAACATCTTGCCCATATTCAATATACGACACAAAAGAATCATCATAAACTTGTTTTGCGCCAGATTTTAATCTATTTCCTTCTTCGTTTGTAATTAAACCATCAACAAACGATACGCCATAAGAAAAGCCTTCAACAACCGCACCGCCCGCAATACTCAGCGCAGTTTTTGCAACTTTTTTAGGCGGAATATTTTTCACTTCTTCTTTGTTTAAAACCCTTTTTGCATATTTCGCCGTTAATTTTTTGGAAATTTCATGCAATCCTCTTGGATTTTCATAACTTACAATTTGAAAATATACTTTAGCATCGATTTTTGCTCTTTTTGGATTTTTTATTTTCAAAAGAACACAGTTAATTTTATCCCCTTCAAGCAAAACAATATTGTCCATCACGCTTGTTTCAAGAACTTGTGCACTGAATGTTTCATTTGGATTTGAAGAATTATAATCCTGAAGCGCTTGAAGATGGATTTTGTCCGAAGCAAAAGCACTTGTTGTTAAAAATATCAATATAAATAAAAATTTTTTCATAATAAAAGTATAATATTAATAATCTAAAATTTCTTCAATGCATTCAATTAGCTCGTTTTGTCTGAATAAATTTTTCTCAATATATTTTGTTATTTTTGTTTCTTTAATTTCATCCGTATGGTTTTCTTTTGGTTCCGAGCTAACAATTATTACTGGGGTTTTTTCATAGTTTGATGTTTTTCTTAATTTTTGAATAAATTCAAAACCATTCATTTCAGGCATTCTAATGTCTGAAATAACCAAATCATAGTTGTTATTCGCTGTTTTATCCAAAGCATTAATCGGATTTGTTGCCGTTGTGACGTTATATCCGTGGTTTGATAGGATATTTTTTTGCAAAATCCTTGTCGTATGCGAATCATCGACAACCAAAATTTTATATTTAAAATTATCTTTTGTTTTTAAGATTCCATTTTTTGAAATAATTTTTGTTCCAATTTTTTTAGAATTAATTGTCGAAATAATATCGGAAATGCTCAAAATTAAACAAGCATCGCCATTTGCCAAAGTTGTAATTCCAGAAATATGTTTAACTTTATATAATGGCGGAGCAAGTTTTTTGTGAACAATTTCTTGATCCGAAATCAATTTTTCAACGATTATTCCAAAAGTTGTGCTTTCTGTTTCAATAATTAAAAGGGTATATTTGTTTGATTCTCTTGGAGTATTTTCGAAATTTAAAATTTGAGAAAGAGTATAAATAACTATTGCGTTTTTGTTGTAAATGTAATAATTTCTGTTGTCTTTTTCAAAAATTTCATCCGTGTTTATTCTCACAATTGTTTTAATAACGGACGATTCGATTGCCCAAAGTTGTTTTTGCTCTTCAATGATGAACACTTTTTTAGTTGCAACCGTTGCAGGAAGAATTATCCTAACCATTGTTCCTTTGTTTAACTGAGAAAAAATATCAATCCTTCCTTGCATGTGGTTGATTTTATTGTTTACAATATCAAGCCCTAAACCACGACCAGACAACTCTGTTACAAAATCTTCGGTTGAAAATCCAGGATAAAAAATCAAATTAGTAATTTCTTCATCGCTTATTGCAGAAATTTCTTCCTTTGTGAGAAGTTTTTTTTCAAGAGCTTTAGATTTAATTTTTTCAATATCTAAACCTCGACCGTCGTCTTTAATATCCACAATGACTTTATTATCTTTATAACTTGCGTCAATTTCAATTTTTCCAACAGGATTTTTCCCCAAAGCCTTCCTTGTTGCAACGTCTTCAATTCCATGGTCAATTGAATTTCTAATGATATGCATTAAAGGGATTTTTAATTCTTCAATAATTGTTTTATCCGCAGTAATATCAGCTCCATTAATCACTAAATCAATTTTTTTGTTTTTATCACGAGCGATATTATGAACCATTCTTGGAAAAAGCTGAAAAATTGTAGAAAGAGGCAAAATTCTCATATTTTTAACCATTTCTTCAATTTCAGAAGTTGTTGAATTAAGCTTCGTTTCGCTTTCTTGCAATTGTTTAAAAAGATTAGACATGCCTTTGATTAAATCTGTGATTTTTTCATTGTGTTGTTCAGCCAACATTGAAAGCTGTCTATTATGAGCAACGATTTTCCTATAATCTTGCATTTCATCCCCTCTTGGGTCAGAAAGATATTTTTTATCAAAATATTTAATATAGTAGCTCATTTTGGCAAAATTCTTTTGCCATTCAATCATTTCGTTATTTATTTTTTTAGCCAAAGACAATTGCTCGTTTGTCTTAATTTTTGAAACAATAAGTTCTCCAATTTGCCCAACAAGATTATCAAGTTTTCCTGAATCAACACGAAGAGTTTTAATTTCAGTGTTTGTGATTGTATTTAAAATATCTTTTTGGTTAATTTCCGCCTGTTTTAAATTTGGACTTTTTTTGCCTTTGCCTCTATTTTGAAATTTTGTCATCGTTTTAATGACATTAATTTTAATTTTTGCTTCATTAATAAGATTTGAATCGTTAGTTTTTATTGTTTCAAGAATTTCTTTTATGCCAACCGACAAATCTTGAGGCACAACGATATTGTACTCTTTAAACGATTGAACAATTTCTTTGAAATCAGAATAAATTTGTTTAACAATAGAATTCAATTCTTTTGAAATTAATTCATTGATTAAATTAATAACCTCATCATAAAATTCACAATTCAACTCCATTAGAGGAATTCTTTGAATAATCTCATCAAGCTTATCAAATTCTAATACAACAGGGGTTTTAACCTCTTTTTCAGGCTCTTTTTGAGAATTTGTTGTTCTATTTTCAACAATTTCATAATAATCTTTTCTTTTAATTTTTTCACTATCTGCATAAGCACAAAGCGCCTCTATAAATGATTGCACCGAGCTATTTACTTCCAGAAAAGAAAATTCTTTGTTGTCAGACATTCTAAATTTATCAATAGCGCTTAAAATGCCATGAGTTTGATTTTTAACAATATTAAAGGCATTATCCTTTAAGTTGTCGCATATAGAATTAAAATTATTGATATCTTTTTCAATATCATAAATATCATTAAAATTCTTTTTAATTCTTGCGCTAGTCACAATAAAAAGAATATTTTGCGCAATATTTTCAATTTCATCAAATTTTGATAAAATTTCTTTTTTTTCTAAATTTATATCAGATTCAAGATTAATATAATCAATTTCTTGTTGTTCTTGATGGACAATATTTTCCAGCTTTTCAATATATAATTGATATTCGGGACTCTTGAATTCTTCTTTTAATTCAACAGTCTTATTAATCAGCATTAAAATATAGCCAAGGCATTCAGAAATTGTATCGGTTATTTTTGAAGTTATAACCAATTTGTCTTCTCGAATTAAACTTATTATGTCTTCAATTTTATGGGCAATGTTTTGAATATCTTCAAAGCCCAACATACGGGCTGAACCTTTTAAGGAGTGTGCATCTCTAAAAAGATGCATAGCCAAATCTTTATCTATACCATCCTTTTCAAGTCTTAATAGTTTTTCATCCATAGAAGCAATGATTTCACTGCTTTCTTGTTGAAAAATGTTTAATATTTCATTTAGCTCAGATGCTTGAAATTCCATTTTATTGCCTTGTTGAGCTACATTACTGATTGTTTTAAATCATTAGAAGTTGATTCAATTTTTTCAAAACTGCTTTCATTATCGATTGTGATTTTTTGATTTGTTTCAACAATTTTTGAAATTTCTTTCAAATATCCATCCGTTGCTTTTGAATCAGAATTAATTTGTTTTGAAGAAGTGATGATTTCTTTCATGCTTGTAGAAATTTCATTCATCGCATTAATCAATTGTTCAATATTTTCGCTAATAATATGAGCTAATTCTAAGCCTGATTCAATTTCTTTTGTGCCTTCTTCGGTTGCCAAAACGGTTGAATTCGCTGTTTGCTGAATATCATTAATCAAAGAGATAATCTTTGTTGTTGCTTGTTTTGATTCGTCCGCAAGCTTTCTAATTTCAGAAGCAACAACCGCAAAACCTTTTCCATGTTCTCCAGCACGAGCGGCCTCAACTGCCGCATTCAAAGCCAAAAGGTTTGTTTGCTCGGCAATATCTTCAACAAGACCAATTGTTGATGAAATCGATTGAACAAAATCAGACAATTCAAGGATTAATTCTGCAATTGTTTGAATTTTATGTCTAATTGAAAACATTTTTTCGATATTTGTTCTAACTGCGCTATATTCATTATTTGTGAAATCAAGAGATTGATTAGTTTTTTCTTGAATTTCATTTGTAAGAGCATTCATATCAGAAGAAAATTTTTGCAAACTATCAACATGCTCTTGAATATTTCTTATTTTATTATTTGAAATAGCATTGTTTTCCTTTTGGCTTGTATTTGTTTGCTGAACAACATTTATAACATCGATTGTTTTGCCTGTTGAATCATAAATTAATTTATTAAGCGATTTTTTGATTTCATTCACGCTATAAACGTTTAATACCGCAACAACTACAAATACAGCAATAACAACGGAAATTAGCTTTAAATTTTCATAATTGATTATAAAGCAAGCATACAGCATAACTATTGTTAAAGCTGCAAAAAATATTGTGATATCAAAAATTTGTTTTCTTACTAATTCTCTGTTTATGTTGATTTTATTATTATTTACTTCTTTTGACATATTCCACCTTTTAATAAAAAAATGTATAATCTTATTATAAATAATTATATAAAATAAGTTAAGTTATGACAAAAAAACTAGTTATTATAGACGATAGTTCAACTCAACTCAACATTTTGAAAACATTATTTGTAAACAAAGGTTGGGAAGTTTGCGGTGTTCAAAGTGCAAAAATCGGATACGAAATCATTTTTGACTTTGCGCCCGATTTAATCATAACTGATGCAATTATGCCTTTAATGGGCGGCTTTCAACTTGTTAAACAAATCAGGGAAAATCCAATTATCTCAAAAATTCCCGTTATTGTTTATAGCGTTTTATCAGAAACAAATGCAAAATTTTACATTAACGAAGAATTAAGCGAATATTTCTTAAAAAAAGACGATAACCACGACGAAATTTTAACTTTAGCTCAAAAAATTGTTGAAAAATTCCCGCTTGAAAAAGAATATAAAGACGAAATTTTAAGAGCAGGACTTCAAAACTACAAAACCCACCAAGAAGAAACCCCTCAAGAAGAAACCGAAGAAATAATTGAAATTCAAGAAGAACCAACACAAAGTATTAAAAAAAACGAAATAGATATTCAAGAATTTGAAAAAAATATTAAAAATTTAAGCGATTTTTCATTCGGCGACGAAAAGATTTTATCAGGATTATATTCAATTTTATATAACGTTTTCAACTATGATTTGGCTGTTTTAAATGTTCATTCTTTTGAAAACGAAGAAAAGAAAAGCTATTTTGATATTAAAAACATCATTTTAAGCCCTATTTTAAAAAATACCATTTTAAATAAATATCAATCAAAAATTGGAGTAATGTATAAAAAATATGCTCCAAATCTCAAAACAGCAGTCAACGAAAGCGAATTTTTGTCAAAAATCGAATTAGATTTTGAATATAAAAACGAAAAAATCGCCAATTTCGTTTGCTATTCTTATGAAAAATTAAAATGGGAAAATATTGAAAAAATCGACTCCATCAAAGAAATCTTACACGCTTTCTTTAAAACAAGACATATTCAAAGAGGCACACAAACCAATAAAAAAGAAGATTTCGGAAGCAAATATATTCAATTATTTAACAAATTCAGCGGAATTAAAAACACTCAAGACGCCTTTTTTTCAATTATACAAATTTCAAATTATTCCGATTTGACCATTGATTTACCTTCCCAAGATATTGATATTTTAAATTCAAGAATTTCTGAAAAAATTATTGAATATTTAGAAAAAGACGAACAAGTTTACAAAAACGACGAGGATGAATACAACATCGTAATTTTTGCAAAAGATTTTAAACAAGCGAAACACCGCCTTGAATATCTTGCAAAAAAAATCAAAGAAATTTCTTACAACACAAATTATGTTGATGTTTTTATTGCTGGCGCAAGTTGTAATATAGACAGCAATTTCAATATAATTGAAGCGCAAAAAAACGCAAGAACAATATTAGAAGAAGCGCCTCACGAAGAAAATGTGGTAATTTATAATGAATGAAAATAATTTAATTTTAAATCATATCAACCCTTTAGAAGAGATAAAAGAAAACACTCAAGACTACACTTTAATTGAAATAAGTTCAAGAAAATATGCAATCGAAACGCAAAATGTCTTAGAAATTGTCAAAGTGATGGAACTTGATTATTCTCATCAAATGCCTTCTTATGTTCTTGGAATAATTAAATTCGAACAAACGCCAATAGGGGTCATTGATTTAAGAGAAGTCTTTAAAAAAGAAAGAATTGTTTATGATTTAAGCGCAAAAATTATTGTTCTTAAAACCTTAAATGCATACAGCGCAATCATTTGCGATAGGGTTTGCGACATTACAAAATTAAATAAAGATATAATTCAAGAAATTCCATATCAACAAGACGCCAATTTCTTTGATGGATTGTATTCAAAAAACAATGAAAATATTTATATTTTAAACATTGACAATATTCTTGAATATACAAAAAATTATGCACACAAATTTGAAAACCAAGAAAATAAATTAAAATACATTGTTGATGATGAAGAATCTCGAGAAATTTTAAAAAGCAGAAAAAATTTCTTAATCAAAGTCGCAACAGAAGTCCAAAACCAAAAAGCTCTTTATGATAGCGGGGTTTCTTTTGTTATTAATGATGTTAAATATTATATTAATATGGCAAGCGTGAAAGAATTTTATAAAGTCAACAATTCAAAATTTATCAAAGTGCCAAACACAAAAGACTATATTTTTGGACTTGTAAATATAAAAGGGGATTACATCACAGTGCTTGACTTGAGAAGATTTTTCAATAATCCAAAAACAACAATAAAAGAAAAATCAACACTCATAATTTTAAATTCGGAAGAATTTAAGCTTGGAATCCTTGCGGATGAAATTTGCGAAAGCATGGACATAGATTTTGATGAAATAATACAAAACAGATTGCAAAAACAAGACGAAAATAAAATGATGGAATTTGTTAAAGATAATGAAATTTATCAAGTTTTAGACGTTGAAAAACTCTTTCAAGACGAACGTTTGACAATTGCTTAAGCCTTTTATTCCGTTTTTTATAACTCCCTCTAACCTATTAAAATTCTCGTTAATTTTTTCTAAAGCTTTTTTTGCTGTTTCAATATCAGAAAAATAATTCATTTCAAAACATTCTTTTATCCTGTGTAGAAAAACATTAATAATAAAATCAACATCTTTTTCTTTTGATAATTCCAAAATTGAAGAAAAAATTTGTGTATGTTTTTTCATTAATGCTTGCGCATTTTGAGTGAAAATATTTTTGTTTTGCAATTCTTTAATTATTTTTTCATTGACCAAAACAAGCTCATCACGGAGCTTTTGAAAATTTTGCAATTGTTCTAATAATTTTTTTGTTTTTGAAAGGACATAATCTGGGTCAAATTTCCCCTTATGACAATCAAGATTCAATTTTTCAACAGGTTCAAGCCCTTTAATCACTTCACTTAATGAAATATTTTCAAAACCATCAATCTGTGCTGAACCTTTTGAAGAGTTAATAAGCTCAAGATTCGGATTAGCTTTTTTTAATTCAAGCGCAGCTTGTTCAAAACATTTAATAAAAATTGCATAATCAGTTTTGCTAGGCAATTGTTTGCCATCTTGAGATTTAACAGTGCATATATTTTTATTTAACCTTTCAAGATATTTATTCGCAAGCCTGATTTCTTTTTCAGGCGTGGTTTTTGCTGTTTTAAAAGCTTTTGAAAATTTTTCAAAATCTTTTGCAATAATTTTATATTGTTTTTCTTTTTCATCAAAAACACAATCGAGTTCGCCAAAATGACAATCACGAGAATAACACAAACCATCTTTATAGGCTAAATCTTGCCCTGTTATTATAATTTTTTCAAAACCCATAATAAAAGCAGACATTAAAGCCGTATATGAAACTGTTCCTTTTGTTTCAAGACAATCATTTAATTTCAAACAATCTCTAATCCAATAATTGAAAAAATTATCGTTTGAAATATAGCTGAATGTTTTTCTAAATTTATTTAACAAAATCCAATGATAGCTAAAAGCTTCCATAATAAGATAACTTCTGTCTAATTTAAGCTCGCAAAATTGTTCTACAATATCTGTATTTTCAATTGCTACAATGAAATTTGGCTTAATTTTGTGTTTATTTAAAAGCTTAAGCGTTGGATTCAGTGCAAAAATAACAAATTTGTCTTGATTTTCTTTAATTAATTCAATATCATCATTCAAAGAAGGTCCTGCGCATAATATTATTGCGGTTTTTCCTTTATAAACATCTTTCAAATCAGAAATTTTAGGATTTCTTATAATATGTTTTAAATTAAGCAAAGAATTAGAAAAACAAGACGGCGCTTTTTTCAAAAATGTGTTTTTATTGCCATTGAGCTCTGCTTGAATATTCAAAGCAAGATTTAAAGTGTCTTTAATATCTTCTAAAAACAATGTTTTATAAGAATTCAAAAAGCTTATTGAAAGACTAGTGTTCTCTTGAATCAAATTCAAAACGCATTGTTTAAATTCTTCCTTATCTGTGCAAAGAAAAACGTTATCCTTTGAAAAAAGCTCAAGTTGAGCAATTGAAAAAACAAATTTTATTAATTCAATATTTGGTTCATAAACAATTATTTTTGTTTCTTTTAATTTGTTTGAAGTGCTATCGGGCAAATAACCCAAACCTAAGCCATAAATTATTTTTATCGAATCTTTGTTGTCAACAAAATCGTAAGCAATTTTGTTTGCTTCATCAATTGCGCTTATAGTCGAATGAAGAGGGGTTTTTTCTAATATTAAATTAAATTCTCCATTTTCGTTTTGCGCCAATTGGAGATTTGATTTTTCAATCTCAAACATTAAAATTTTATTAGCAAGATTAGAATTATAATGCTTAATTTGTTCTATATTTTGCGATAACACTTTATTTTCCATGGTCAATATGGTAGCATTAGATTGGTTATTATGGCAATCACAAAACTCAAAATTACATCATTAATATTGTTGTTTTCGCTAATTATAAGTTTGAACTCAACATTTGCTAACGAGAATATCCCAAACTACGAAACAAAGGATTTTGACGAAATATATTCTCAATTACAAGAAGCTGATTTTGATTATATTTTTGGGCTCGACCCTCATCAAACCGATGACTACACAAAATATATGCACTCGCCATATCCATTATTTAGAAGCGGAGTTAATTTAGTATTCAAATCTAAAACGATTCCTCCTGGATATTATCTTTTAACTCCTCGTGAAAAAAATGGCAAAACATATATTTTATTCAAAGAAAATGGCAAAGTTTCATATACAATTCCCGTTTATGAAGAGGATATTGTCCCTGAAACATTTTATGAAGAAAAAATGCCCCATCCTAAACCAACTTTTTCTCAAAAAGCAAGCAAAAAGTTTATGAATTTCATTGGCACAAAATGGGGTCATAAAAACCAAAGAACGCCAATTCCTGAAGCTTATATTGAATTTAACGACAAAGGCTCATATTGGGATATGGTTTTATATTACGGATTTAAAAAATATTATCTTTTATTCAAAAAAGATTGAGGAAAATAATGAAAAAATTAATATTAATCACCCTAGTTTTATTTATAATGTCACCTGTTTATTCTTTTGAATTTATCAAAAAAAGTCCAAAAGCAGAAATTAAAAGTGTCCTTAAAAGTCATCATAAAGCAATGGCAGCACATGACATTAAAAAAATTAGAACTTTTTATGCAGACAACTACAAAAGCATGGATGGTTTTAATTTGGATGAATTAGAACAAATGCTTCAAAAAACATATCTTGCATACAAAAATATTAAATACAAAACAAAAATAAACACAATTAATGTTAATGAAAACTGGGCATTGGTTCAAATGTCTGACAAAACAAGCGCAAAAATATACCCAACTGAAATCAAAGAAATTAAAAAAGAAAAAATGGGAAAACTTGAAGGCACAAGTGTTTATAATGTTTATTTAAGAAAAGAAAACGACAGTTGGAAAATCGTATATGACGATATTTTAATGGAAGAAACAAGCCTTAAATATGGCGTTGCAAACAAACTTGATATGGATTTAATCACTCCGCTTAGAATCAAAAACGGGCAAGATTACGATTTATCTTTAAAAATTGAAAAACCAAAAGACTTAATTGCTCTTGCTTCAATTTCAAGAGAAGAAATTGTTTATCCTCCAACAGATTACCAAGAAAAATTCAGAAAAATACCGGAATTAGGTGAATTGGAACGTGTTGTTAAGGCAAATGATAAAAATCTTGATGAATATGCTGTTGCTTCAATTGGCTTTAGCAAAGTTTCTTTAAATGAAGAACAAACACGAGCTCGAATTGAAATATTAGGAATTGCATATTTAATGAAAAGAGTAAATATGGATAGAACAAGGAATTTTAACGAAATTTTAGTGGGGAATAATTAATGAAAGACAAAAAAGCCTGCATTTTTTATTTTTTAATGACCATCATTCTTCTTGATTTTGGAAATCAACTTAAAAAAATGAGTTTTTCTTCATATATTGAAAACATTAATAATCCCATTTTTTCAATTACACACTTAAACAACACAGGAAGCGCTTTCAGCTTATTTCAAAATCAAGCTTTAATTCTTGGAATTATTGGCGTTTTAATCGTTTTAATTATTACATATCAAATTTTTACAAAAGTTTCTTTCAATGACAAACTTCGCCTTTTGTCCTTGACGATATTTTCAGCAGGCGCCCTAGGCAACGCCATTGAAAGATTTCAACACGGACATGTTATTGACTACATTAAAATAAATTTTGTAAATTTCCCTGTTTTTAATGCCTTTGATATAATGATATGCACAGGAATTTTTTTGTATTGCACATATATTTTTCTTGATATAAAAAAGGAAAAAAATGAACAAAATTGAAATAGAACAAAAAGATATCAAACAAAGGCTGGATGTTTTTTTAGTTAATTATTTTGAAAACAAATATCCAAGGGCAAAAATTTGCAGTGCAATTGAAAAAGGGCTTTTTTTGATTAATGAAAAAATCCAAAAAACAAGCCATAAATTAAAACAAAACGATATAATAACTTTTAAAGAAAAAGAGCTAAACTCTTTTATGAATCCAGATTTAAGCTTAAAACCTTGGAATTTTGAGCTTGATATTCTTTTTGAAGACGAGGATTTAATTGTTTTAAATAAACCAAAAAATATGCTTTGTCATCCAACAAAATTTGAAAGAGAAAATACTCTTTCAAACGCTCTTTTATACCACACGAAAGGAGTTTTATCCGATTGCGGTGGTCTTGATAGATTAGGAATTGTTCACAGGCTCGACAAAAATACATCTGGTATTATGCTTGCTGCTAAAAATAACGGAGCCCACGAAAATTTATCTAAACAAATTAAAGAAAAATCAGCAATAAGAAAATATTTCGCAATTGCACTGGTCAATTTTGAAGAAAAAAAAGGAATTATAAACAAGCCACTTCTGCACTCCCTAAAAGATGATGTTAAAATGATTGTGTCAGAAGAAGGACTTGAAGCGATAACTCATTTTGAAGTAATTGAAGAATACAAAGGCGCAAGCTTAGTTGAACTCAATTTAAAAACAGGAAGAACACACCAAATAAGAGCGCATTTATCGTCAATCGGACATCCTGTTTTTGGAGATAGTCTATATGGCGCAAAAAGCTTCATGAGAAATGAATTTTATAATTTAAAAACGCAAGAACAACTTTTGCAATCCTATTATTTATCTTTTGAACATCCAAAAACAAAAGAAAAAATGGAATTTCAACTTGAAGAAAATAAATTTAGCGAAGATTTTATTAAGGTTTTAAATTTTTTAAGGAGCAAGTATAAATATGAATATTAATTTTGAATTGTTTGACGCAGGCTATATTTTATCAGGTTTTATTTTAGCGACAATTTTTTATACATTTATAATTTCAAATTTAAAAAAAGAAATTAAAATTATAAAAAGACAATATGAAAAAAAATCAATCGGAGCGGATGATTCTTCTTTAAGAGTTAAGACTTTAGAAAATAAAATTGCAACACTTGAAGCTGCGCTAAAAAAACAAATGGAAAATAATCAATAAAAAAGTCGGGCTAAACCCGACTTTTTTTATACGTCTATGTTTGTTGCATAAACTGCATTTTGTTCAATGAAATCTCTTCGAGGAGCAACATTGTCCCCCATCAAAATATCAAACAATTCATCGCAAAGTTGAGCGTCTTCAAGGCTAACTCTCTTCAATGTGCGATTAGCAGGATCCATTGTTGTTTCCCAAAGTTGTTGAGGCATCATTTCACCCAAACCTTTGAAACGTTGGATTTGCATACCTTTTTGACCTCTGTCTTCAATGAATTTAGACAATTGAGTAAATGAAGTGATATCCACTGAACCATTTTCTGATTCTAATTTAAGAAGTTTTTCTTCTTCAATTAAGAATTCTCTGATTTTTGGATATGCATCTTTAATTCTCATAAATTCTTGGGATTTAATCATGTTTTGAGTAATTAAAACAGGCTCCAATTCATTGCCAAGTTCGATTTTTAAATTAAATCTCGTATTTTCAGTGTTTGAAGTTAAGAATACTCTATAATCTTTTGCTTCAATAATGCCATAATTTTCAGCGTGGTCTTTAATATAATGAGAAAGATATTCGTAATGTTCTTTCATTTTTTCTTCTGATTCAAAATCAGCAGGAGAAATATTTGAACGAATCAAACCACGAACAATAACAGAAGGCATTTGGTTAATAATTGGATTATAGAATGCTCTATAATATTTGCCCATTTCATACATTAAAGGCTCAAGTTTGTCTTCGCTTAATGATTTAGTTTTTGCTTTATTAAACAATTGAAGCCCTTTAACGCCTTTTTCACGAACCATTCTATCTAGTGCTCTATCGTCATATAAATATTCTGTTTGTTTGCCAGAAGTAACTTTATATAATGGAGGTTGCGCAATATATACATAGCCATTTGTTAATAATGGTTTAGCGTATCTAAAAAAGAATGTGAGCATTAGGGTTCTAATGTGTGCGCCGTCAACGTCGGCATCTGTCATGATAACTACTTTGTGATATCTTAATTTTGCAACGTCAACTTCTTCTTCATTCTTTGAAATATTGATTCCAAGCGCTTGAATCATTGTTTTAATAGAATCTGAATTATAAATTTTATCCAAACGAGCTTTTTCAACGTTTAAGATTTTTCCTCTTAAAGGAAGAATTGCTTGGAATTGTCTGTTTCTGCCTTGTTTAGCAGAACCACCCGCAGAATCACCCTCAACGATATATAATTCGCATTTTTCAGCTTCTCTGCAAGAACAATCTGCCAATTTTCCAGGTAAAGAAGAGGATTCTAGGGCTGTTTTTCTTCTTGTTAATTCACGAGCTTTTCTTGCAGCCTCACGAGCACGCTGCGCTTGCAAAGTTTTTTCAATAATGGTTTTTGCTACTTTTGGGTTGAATTCAAGCCATTCTTGAAATTTATCTCGAATAACATCATTAACCGCAGGAGTAACTTCAGCATTTCCTAATTTTTCTTTTGTTTGCCCTTCAAATTCAGGGTTTCCAATTTTAACAGATACAATTGCAGTTAAGCCTTCTCTAACGTCTTCACCTGCTAAATTTGCATCTTTTTCTTTTAAAATGTTGTTTTTTCTTCCGTAATCGTTAATTACACGAGTGATACCATTTCTAAAGCCTGTTAAATGCGTTCCGCCTGAATGAGTGTTGATGTTGTTTGCAAATGAAAGAACGTTTTCAGTGTATGAATCTGTATATTGCATTGCAATTTCAACATTAATTCCATCAACCATTTTTTCAATATAAACAGGTTTTTCGAATAAAACATTTTTATTTTTGTTTAAATGTTCAACATAAGAAGCAATACCGCCTTCAAAATGGTAAACTGTTTCTTTTTCAACTTTTTCATCATGAAAAACAAGCTTCAAACCTTTATTCAAGAAAGCCATCTCTCTTAAACGATTAGCGATAACATCGCAATCGATTTCAGTTGTTTCGGTGAAAATTACAGGGTCAGGCCAAAAATGTGTTTTTGTACCGTGCTCTGTCGTTTCTTTAATTTTTTGAACTTCTGTTGTAGGTTCGCCCCTTAAATATTCTTGACGATGTACCCAACCATCACGAGAAACTTCAACAACATATTTTTCAGATAATGCGTTTACAACTGATGCACCTACGCCGTGAAGACCGCCTGATACTTTATAACCGCCGTCTCCAAATTTACCGCCAGCATGAAGTACTGTGTGAACAATTTCAAGAGCAGATTTTCCGCTGTCTGGTTTAATATCGCAAGGAATACCACGACCATTATCTTGAACAGTTACAGAATTGTCTTTGTGAACTGTGACATGAATTGTATCGCAATATCCAGCCAATGACTCATCGATTGAATTGTCAACAATTTCGTATATACAATGGTGCAAACCACGTTGAGAAGTTGAACCGATATACATCCCCGGTCTAACTCTAACGGCTTCCAATCCTTCTAAGACTCTAATATTACTGGCATCATAATTTTGTTGTGTTGTTGTATCTGCCATATACTCCCCTTTATTAATAGCTATATTAATATTCTACTATAAAGGGGATTATTTGTAAAAGTTATTAATTTTGTTTGCTTCTTCTTGTTAAAGGGTCATGATTTGTGTATTTTTTAACTCTTTTTGGCTGAGTTTGTTGTTCTGGCATAATAGCTTCCATTTCAGGATATTGCTTAACTGCTTCCAAAAGTTTTGAGGCATCTTTTGTTGAATACATTTCTTGAAGTTGTTTTTTTGTTTCTTTAAAAAGCTGTTCTTTTTGACTTTGCGAAAAATTAAATTTTTCCAAAGTTTGCATGATTTCTTCATCAGTCGGCATTGAAGTAGTATTAAGCGCATCATTAACTTTTGAATCGATATTTTGAGCACATGCAAAACTTGAAATCAACAAAATTGCAAAAAGAAAATTTAATACTCTTTTCATTCAAACTCCTTTTATATTAAATGCTTCGCAAATTGCGAAGCATTAATTCTATTCAATTGCGCTTCCACGCTCTAATGCTAATAAAAGCTTAAGCGCAGCAATCCTTTGCGTTTTTGGATCAGCTTGACGAAGCATTTCAACCGCTTTAATCATAACAGGGTCATTGTCATACCAACGATTACCCTTGCCTTGATATTGAGTAATTATTTCATAAATTCTATCAATCACATCAGCCGCAACATCTTCTTGCAACTTAAGCATAAAGTCTTTTGCTTGCTCTTTTTGTTCATCAGTTGACAATCTTAAAAGTTCAAGTGCTTCTTTTAAAATGGGGTCTCTATCATACCAGCGTTTGCTGTAATTTGCTTGTTCACTCATAACTCCGCCTTTCTCTCGACATCAGTATAACAAATTTTTTTATAATTTTGAAGCAAATCCAAAGATATAATTCCACAAAAAAAATAATTATACCCACTCAGTTAATTTATTTTTACTTTTCTAATTTATACAATAATTTGAAATCAAAGGAGAAAAAAATGGAAAACCAACAATTAATTTTCAAAACCCCACCAAAAGTTGAGCTCGAAAATCTTGATAATTTATTTTTTCAATTAAGCTTTAAAGCTTGCAATTTAAGATGTAAACATTGCTATATTGAAAGAAATCCTTATAAAAATGAAGAAGATTTTATGCAATTAGACAAAATTAAACAAAATTTAATTATGGTTAAAAAACAAAAACTAAAATCAATTTATTTAACAGGGGGAGAACCCTTAATGCACCCCGATTTTAACCAAATTTTGAGGATGTGCTTAAAAATATCAAACGTTACAGTAATGTCAAATGGGACAATGATTAACGACAAAAAAGCAAGATTTTTGCGAAAAATTGATGACGAAAGCCAATTTGAAACAATTTATCGAATCAGCCTTGATTCAACAAACGAGCTTAAAAACGACGAACTGAGAGGCAGAGGAAGCTTCAGAAAAGCATTGTTAGCCATCTCAAGCCTTTTAAAATACGAATTTAATCCCATCATTAGTGTTGTGAATTACGAAAACAGACCAAAACAAGAAATTTTTGAAGAATTCCAATCTTATTTTTCTAAGAAAAATTTTGTTTTAGACGATATCAATTTAAAAATCATCCCATTTTTCAAAAAAAATGAAGAAATAAGACAAATTGAAACAGAAGAAATAAATTGCGAAAAATTAGACTGCAAAAATTCAAGAATAATATCACAAAATGGTGTTTTTGCTTGCCCAATGTTGGTTAATGATTATAGAGCAAGATTAGGCTCAAATATTGATGATTGTTCAAAAGTTAATTACCTTGATTGCGAAAAATGCGCAATCTGCACTGGTTCAGGAGAAAAAGTTCAGGTAAATGACTGGATGTAGATTGAAATGCAATTCATCGTTAAGTCGTCACCCTGAAACGAGCTCAGGGTGCCGTATCTTAATATAAAATTAAAATCTCCTCCATCCGCCCTAATTCCTTGAAAAAACCTTGTAATATATATATATATATATTAGAATGCTCCTCAAAGGAGCAATGATATGAAAAACAAATTTGCTTTTACTTTGGCTGAAACAATGATTGTCCTAGTTGTAATCGGAGTTTTAAGCGCAGTCTTGATTCCTGTTGCATTAAATAACACACCTGACAAAAATTTAATGAAATTCAAAAACGGATATAATAATTTAGGCAATATCGTAAGAGAACTTGTTAATTCTGACAAATATTATCTTGAAGGCGACCTTGGAACCAAATCCGATGGCACAGTTTTAAGTGAGCATGCAACTACACCTTGGCATCAACAATATTTTTGTCAAACCTTTGCTGATGTAGCAGCAACAAAATATATAGACTGCGAAACCTTGATTGATGGAACGGGCGGGAGTTTAACTGTAAGCTTAATGGAATGTTCTTCAAGCAGTTATGCGGAGCAAATTGCAAACTGCAACGGAAAAGAAGTTAGTGCTGAATATATAGCAAACAGAAAAGAAGCTGTTGATAGAGGTTGTCAACAAAAACCTTTTGATTATGGAGTTACGCAAAAACAAATCATCACAACCAATGATATTTGGTATTACGACCCGTCGCCTAAAACAACTTTTGGTATCAAAACCGGCGGAGAAAGACTTTTTTCTCCACCAAACCAAAACCCACCAACATTTTATAATAATTTTGGTATGGATTATAAATATAAAGTTTTTTGCATGGATATTGATGGCGTACCGGAAAATGCAACCAAAGAAGATTGCGTAAATGAATGTCCATTTGGTTTTGGAATTAGAGCAGACGGAAAAATATTTACAGGCGCAAGAGCAGATGAATGGCTAGAAAAATCAATGCAAGAAAAATAGTTTCAACTCTTTTTTTAAATATTTAAAATTTGTTCTACTTTATCAAATCTCTTTTTAAGCTCTTTAAATTCTTTTAATGCAACAATTAGCAAATTTTGAGCATCAATTACTTCAGAATTTCCATAATTCTCCAAATATTCCTGCAGTATCAACAACAAACTATATATTATAGATATTTTTACTCCAACAATTAACATTTTATTCTGTATTTTTTCTATTTTAATTTTTCTCATTTTTCCCTTTTAATATTTTTAAATTATTAATTGAATTTTAAAATATTAATTTAAAGTTGTCAATTTATTTTTCAATTATATTTTTAAATTTCAATTATTGTTGTACTTTTAAAGTATGAATATAGGAATTGAATTAAGAAAGCTCGCTTTAAATAGCTGTGTAACTTTAACAGCTTTAGCTGAATATATTTCTGAGAAAAAAGGTAAACCATACTCCGTGCAAAATTTATCTTCAAAACTCAAAAAAGGCACCCTGAATGCCAACGAAATTTCAATTATTCTTGAAAAACTAGGATATGAAATAAATTTCACTAAAACAACAAATTAATCAATCAACTATAATTAGAATCATTTCAACTGTGCTGTAATTACACGCTCAATTCCAGCCAAATCTTTTATAATTTCAATATTTTTAAATTTCTTTTCGAGCATTTTTTTAACCAAATTTGCTTGATTAATTCCAAGCTCAAAAGCCAAAAAACCATTTTGTTTTAAGAAAAATGGTGCGCCTAAAATTATTTTTTCATAAAATTCAACCCCATCATTATCAGACGCAAAAAGCGCCAATTCAGGGTCAAAATTTTTAACTTCTTCTTGCAGATTTTCTTTTTCTGCCAATGGAATATATGGAGGGTTTGAAACAATTAGGTCAAACTTTTCGCAATCTCTAACTTTTGAATAAACATCAGATTTTCGAAGAATGACTTTTCTAACCAAATCCAATTTATTAATATTTTCAATTGCAACTTCAAGAGCTTCAAGACTAACATCCACCCCCAAAATTTCAATTTCTTTTTCTTTTAATTTTTTCGCCAATGCGCAAGAAATACACCCCGAGCCAACTCCAATATCCAAAATATCGATTTTTGAATCAATATTTTTCACTAAATCATAAGCTTTATTAATCAAAATTTCTGTTTCGTCACGAGGAATTAAAACATTTTGATTTACAATATATTTTTCGCCCATAAATCTTGCAAAACCGAGAATGTGTTGAATTGGCGCTTTTGTTTCAACTCTTTTTTTTGCTAATTCAATTATTTTTTCTTCATTTTCAATTTTTTTACCAAGCAAAATTTCTTCCAAATTCAAACCAGACACTTCAAGCACTAACATTTTAGCCTCTGCTTGATATTCTTCGATTTTGCCTTCTTTTAAAATATTTTCAATTGTTTTAATCATCAGCAAATTAAATTCCGAATTCCATTTTTTTCACAATTGGCTCTTTCGTTTCATAATCAAAGAAATGTAAATCTCGAGGATTAATTGAAAAATCCATTTCTTCAACTTTTGGAGTTTGGCTTGAAACAGTAGCGCAAAAATCGGCATCCCCCAGTTTAAAATAAATATTTTTATGCGAACCAAGATTTTCTTCAAATTGAACTTTTGTGCTGAATTTTATAATATTAAAGTGATATGTTGGATTGGTTGAATTTGCAATATCTTCGCTTCTTACGCCAACCAAAACTCTTTTATACAATTGAAGCTCAAAAGGAAGAGAATCGAGGCTTATTGTCAAATTTCCAAACACTAGAAAATTATCTTTCACCCTTGCTTCAACGATATTCATCGGACTTGAACCCATAAACGTTGCAACAAAAGTATTTTTCGGGTGATTATAAACGTTATGAGGCGTGTCGATTTGTTGAACTTCGCCATTGTTCAAAACAACAATCCTATCCCCCATTGTAAGGGCTTCCGTTTGGTCATGGGTAACGTATATGAAAGTTGTTTTTAATTTTTGATGAAGCTTTTTGATTTCAGCCCTCATTTCGCTTCTTAATTTTGCATCAAGATTCGATAAAGGTTCATCCATTAAAAAAACTTTTGGCTCTCTAACAATTGCACGAGCGAGCGCAACTCTTTGCCTTTGCCCGCCAGACAATTCTTTTGGTTTTCTTTTTAAATATTCATCAAGCTTCAAAATTTCCGCAACACGCTTAATTCTTCTATCGATTTCGCATTTTGCCATTTTTCTCACTTTTAAACCAAGCGAAATATTATCGTAAACATTTAAATGAGGATAAAGAGCATAACTTTGAAAAACCATCGCAATATTTCTGTCTTTCGGATGAACATCATTAACAATTTCATCATCAATTGCAATAGTTCCTTCGCTAGGATTTTCAAGCCCAGCAACCATCCTCAATAATGTTGATTTGCCACAGCCAGAAGCCCCAACAAGAACAACAAATTCGCCGTCTTGAATTTCGAGATTGATGTTTTTTAAAATTTCTTTTTCGCCAAAACTTTTTGAAATATTTTCTAAAACAACTTTAGCCATTAAACCCTCAAGATTTATTCCATCTATTTTAAGGGTAGCACAAATGTGAACATTGTGCCAAAGTTTTGTTTAGAATATACCCAAATATCGCCACGAAAATCTGTGATATATAGTTTTAATAGGTTCAAAGTTGCCTTCAAGCCAATTGGGCGTTTAGTTGCGCTTTTGTAATATGAATCGAAAATGTTGTCTAATTCTTCTTGAGAAAATACTAAATCAGTAATTTTTGCTTCAAAAAGAACATATTTAGTGCTATCTAGCGAATCGTTCGCCAAAAAGTCTTTTTGTTTTAAGAAATCAACAGGAGGATGACCAATATTCAAAGAACATTTTCCCAAGTTAGAAAATCTTAAGAAAATATCCATAACACATCTTAAAATATACTCAATCACTTCTCCATCAAGGAAACAATCCCTTTCAGACAATGATGAATAATCAAGAGAAAAAATAACTTTTTTATCTTGAAAATCTTTTCGATAAACTCTATCAATTGATTTAATTAAACTTATTAAATCAAAACCTTTGTTATTGTATTCAACCCTTTTAGATTCAAGTCTAAACAGGGCAAAAAGCTTTTCTAAATCATAGCTTAAATCTTTTGAATTTGAATTGATTATGTTTAAATATTTTGTTTGTTTTTCAGATAAAGCACCGCCGATTCCGTCTAATAATGCTCTTGAAAAACCGCTTATTGAAACAAGACTTGATAAAATAGAACCAGAAGACTCAAGCAAAAAATCATTCTTTTCATCAACAATCTTTTGCGCAAGAGCATATCTTTCATTAATTGTTTTTTGTTCTGCTTGTTTTCTTGTAATATTTCTTGCAACAACATAAACTCTTGAATTTTCAAGATTTCTTGTTGCAGTGATTTCAAAGAAAACATTTCTTATTTCTTCGTCCTTCATGATTGCTCGAACAGAAGCAGAAGTCTTATCTTGAACAACTTTGTTTAATATTGATGTACCGTTTTCAACAAAATCAGAAAAATATCGTCCTAAAATTTCAAAACGATTCATTTCGTACATTTCCAAGACTCTATTGTTTACATCAACAATTTTTCCGTCTTGTTCTAGGGTGAAAATTCCGTCTGGCAATAGGTTGAAGTGGTTTTCTTCTTTTTGGCTTTTAAAATATTCTAGTATCTTCATTTTTTAATATATGCTCTTCCCATGCTAATACTAGCATGGATTTTTTTCAAACAAAAGTCGTATATATACTATTCTTTGTAATTATTAACAATTGTCCCAAAAAGCTTTAATATTAATATATCTAACTATAAGGATGACTATATTCATGCGTTTTTTTAAAACAATTTACAAAAATGAAATTGTTTTTGTAATCAACGAAAAAATCGTTGATGATTCTTTAGCGCACGAAATTATTTCGGAAATTTCTTCAAACAAAAGGGCAGGACTTGATATGAGCAAAGTTCAAAACATAAATAGCCCAATTTTAATTGAATATCTTTTAAACAATAAAATTAAACTTTTTAATCTCCAAAGCGAACTCATAGCTTATTTTGCGCTAATTTTAAAAGATGGTTTTCTTAAAACTTATATGAATTTTTCTGATTTCAAAGACAACAAAAGAGAATTAATCAAACGCCGCTTTTTAATTGCCTAAGCTCGAGAAAAAACTTCCAGCATTAATGAGTTTTCGCATTTTATTGGATTAAAATATGCAGCAGAAGCAACCATTGCAGCGTTGTCTGTGCAATATTTCATTTGTGGAGCATAAGTTTCAAAACCTTTTTGTTTTAATTCTTCCATTCTTTTTCTAAGCTCGGAATTTGCTGCAACTCCGCCTGCTAAGGCAATTTTTTTGCAATTTAATTTGTTTGCAAAATTAAGAGTTTTTTTAATTAATGTGTCCGCTATTCTATATTGAAAACTTGCTGCTATATCGTTTTTAGGCAATTCATCGGGCTTAAATTTTTTAACTTCTCTTAAAACCGCTGTTTTAAGCCCAGAAAAAGAAAATTCATCCTCGCCAACTCGTGCTTCAGGGAAATTAAAAGCGTTTTTGTTTCCTTGCGCTGCCATTTTATCCAACAAAACTCCCCCTGGATAAGGAATTGAACAAAGTCTTGCAACTTTGTCGTAGACTTCTCCAACAGCGTCATCAATTGTTGAAGCAATTATTTCTTGGCAGTCATAATCTTTAACATAAATTATTTGAGAATGTCCTCCTGAGACCAATAAACAAACGAAAGGAGGTTTTAAATCTGTATCAATAAAATTTGCGCTAACGTGCGCTTGCAAATGGTTTACGCCCAGATATGGTTTATTGTGAACCAACGAAAGAGTTTTTGCAGCATTCATTCCAACTAATAAGCACCCAACCAACCCAGGACCAACAGTTGAAGAAAATGCATCTATTTCGTGTGGTTCAATATTTGCTTTTTCATAAGCTTCTTTGATAACTAAATTAATTGAGTTAAGATGTTCTCGAGCGGCAACTTCAGGAACAACCCCGCCAAATTTTTCATGGATTTTAATTTGACTTGAAACAACATTCGCCAAGACTTCTCTGCCGTCTTTAACGATTGCTGCTGCTGTTTCATCACAACTAGATTCAATTCCTAAAATTATCAAAATTGCTTCCTTTTTTTAAATATTTTGCTATATAATAATAGCATGAATAAGAAAACGTTAATTTTATTATTTTTATCATTGAGTTTAATGGGTAGCAATTTGGCTTTTGGCGAATATAGTCAAGAAGTCCTTGAAAAGGCGACAATACTATATAACGACGCAATTGATTTATACAAACAAGACGACGTTGATAAATCAATCGATTATTTTACAAAAGCGCTTGAATTAAAGCCTGATTTTTACGAAGCGCATTATAATTTAGCTCAAATTTTAATGTCTATTAACAAAAATGACGAAGCTCTTAAATCATTAGAAGAAATATACAAAATCAAACCAGAGGACACTGAAAACCTATATAACCTTGGAAAAACATATTTCAAAAAAGGTTATTTATCAAAATCTTATGAATATTTAAAGCAAATTAAAACAAACGCTCCGCAATACGACAGCGCAAAGCTTTTAATTGCAAAAATTGAAAAAAGACAAGACGAATTAAATCTTGAAGAAAAAATCAAAAAACACGAAAACATTTCTGATTCTCAAGGCAAACTAAAAGCAATCGAATTGGCTGAGTTTTCTGCTCCTTCTGGAACTGCGATTGATAGTCGCGGAAATGTTTATGTTGCAAGTTTTCTTGAAAATCAAATTTATAAAATTTCAATTTACGGACAAAAAACAGTTTATTCAAAATCAAACTTAATTCAAGGACCAATTGGGCTTGCGATTGATAAAGACGACAATATTTATGTTGCAAATTATAGCGTAAATAACATCATCAAAATTGCACCAAATAATATTGCTTCAATTTTTGCAGACATCAACAAACCATATTGTCTGTTTTATGATATGCAACACAATCGCCTTTATGCAACAGAGCAAAGCACAAATAAGCTTGTAAAATTTGATTTATAATCATTGTAAAGTTATGTAACAAAAGTATATACTTTTGAAATACATCGTATTTAAAATACTTTATTTATGTATGAGTACAAGTTCTTTACAAGCAGCAATATTCTTAGGTGATGCGAAAGCTGAAACTTTGACAAACGAATTAACCGATAATTCGATGGATCTTCGTCTTGTTCAAAAATATTCAAGCAACGACATCGAAGCTGTTCGTGCAAAATATAATCCAGAAAAAGAACAAATCAGAAACGAAATCGCAGAACTTGATAAAACCGAACAAGCAGACGAATATCAAGACCTTATGACAGAATTAAAAGAACTTCGTGAAGAAGAAGAAGCCGAAGTTGAAGCAATCGAAGATAAATTAAACGAATACGAAACAGAAGTTCAAGCCGAAAACGAAACACTAGAAGTTCAATTAGAAGATATAAACGCACAAACCGAAGTATTCAAAGAAATGTTGAAGTCAAATGTCGAAGAAGAATTTAGCTACTTCAACTAAAATAATTAAAACCTTGTCATAGCTGAAAGGTTGTTCATAATAAAAAAGCCTCCTAGATTGGAGGCTTTTTTGGTTTTTGTAGCTTTTAAATAAAAGCTTATTTCTTTTGTTGATTAACATTAAGTTTTATTATAAAATTGACCTATAAACGTATGTAATAACGTAAAAGAAAGAAGAAAAAGATGATTAAACCAGAAAGCAAAAAAATGGTACTTACGGTTGGTGGGAAAACCGTAGAAATCGAAACAGGAAAGTATGCTAAACAAGCAACTTCCTCTGTAACTGTTAAATGCGGCGGAACAATGCTTTTCATCCACGCAACAGTTTCAAAAGAACCAAGAGTAGGGATTGATTTCTTCCCTCTATTAATTGATTACGAAGAAAGAATGTCTGCAATTGGTAAAATCCCTGGTGGATATACAAGAACAGAAGGCAGAAGCTCAGAAAAAGCAATTCTTGTTTCAAGATTAATAGATAGACCAATTAGACCATTATGGCCTAAAGGATATAGAAATGATGTTCAAATCGTTTCTCAATTATTTGCATACGACCAAGAAGAACAACCAGATATCTTATCAATCATTGGTGCTTCAACTGCTTTGATGTTATCAGGCGCACCTTTTGAAGGACCAGTTGGTGCAGTAAGAGTTGGAAGAATTGATGGTCAATTTATAGCTAATCCAACACATAGTGAAGATTTAAAATCTGATATGAATATCGTAATTGCAGGTACAAAAGAATCAGTTATCATGGTTGAAGCTGGTTGCGATTTTGTAACTGAAGACGATATTATGGCAGCTGTTGAATTCGCTCAAGTGGAAATTGCTAAACAATGCGACGCTCAATTAGCATTTGCTCAAGAATGCGGCGTTGTTCGTGAAGAATTTGTTAATCCATACGACACAACTGAATTAGCAAACATTATCAAAGAAACTGCTTATGACGCTGTGGTTGACGCTTATCATTCTTTTGATAGAGAAGATAGAAGCAATAAACTTGACGCAATTAAAACTGTTGTTAAAGAAAAAATCGAAGCTTTAGGCGACGAACACCCTATTGCTAAAATGATTGAAGAAACAGGAATCGACTTTGTTGCTGAAGAATTCAAAGCTCTTGAAAAGAAAATCATGAGAGCAATGATTAAAAACGAAGGCGTTAGAGCAGATGGACGTAAAACATTTGAAGTTCGCCCAATCTGGTGTGAAGTTGGAGTTCTTCCAGGAGTTCATGGAAGCGCTGTATTTACTCGTGGACAAACTCAAATTTTATCAGTTGCAACTCTAGCTGGTCCTGGTATGGCTCAAGAGCTTGATGGCGTTGACCCAATTAAATCTAAAGACTATATGCACAAATATATTTTCCCAGGATTCTCTGTTGGAGAAGTTAAACCACTTAGAGGTCCAGGACGTCGTGAAGTTGGTCATGGTAACTTAGCAGAAAGAGCAAACGTTCCAGCGCTACCTTCTAAAGACGATTTCCCTTATGCAATCAGAGTTACATCTGATGTATTAGAATCAAATGGTTCAACATCAATGGGTTCAACTTGTGCAAGCTCAATGGCTTTAATGGACGCTGGTGTTCCTGTTAAATGTATGATTGGTGGCGTTGCAATGGGCTTAATCCACGAAGACGACGCTGATATCGTTTTAACAGATATCCAAGGTATCGAAGATTTCCTTGGCGATATGGACTTTAAAGTTACAGGTAACACCGAAGGAATTACTGCTTTACAAATGGATATGAAAATCAAAGGAATTTCTAATCCTACTTTAAGAAGAGCATTAGCTCAAGCTAAAGATGGCAGATTATATATCATGGAATGCATGAAAGAAGCAATTTCAGCTCCTAGAGCAGAAATATCTCCAAATGCTCCAAGATTATTGTCTATGACAATTCCTCAAGAAGATATCGGAACAGTAATCGGACCTGGCGGTAAAACAATTAGAGGAATCATTGAAGCAACTGGCGCTGAAATCGATATTCAAGACGATGGAAAAGTTACAATCACATCAAATGATAAAGATGGCGCTGAATTGGCTAAGAAAATGATTAAAGATTTAACATTCAAAGCTGAAGTTGGCATGATTTGCAAAGGAAAAGTTGTAAGAATCATCCCAATCGGTGCGTTTGTTGAATTGGCTCCAGGAAAAGACGGCATGGTTCATATTTCTCAAGTTTGCAACGAAAGAATTGAAACAATTGAACCACATTTAACAATTGGTCAAGAAGTAGTTGTTAAAGTTCAAAAAATTGACGACAAAGGCAGAGTGAACTTAACAATCAAAGGCTTAACAGAAGAAGAAAAAGCGCAAGCCGGAGTATAGCCGTTTAAAAACAGCAAATCGTTGAGATTTGATGTTTTTAGGCGAAACTATCGATAGGCGACGTAGGACAATTGAGGCTGTTGAGCGATAAGCGAAACAGAGCCGAAATGCCCACAGGAACAAAAAGCGCAAGCTGGAATCTAGCCGTTTAAAAAACAATACAAAAAAGGTTGGAATTTATATTCCAACCTTTTTTTAAAATTAACAGTAAAAAACGAGCATTACGCTCGTTTTTTAATTAAATTAAACCTTTGCCATTTCATCAATAGATGCATAAACTGCATGACATCCGCAATCAACGTGAATAATTTCGCCTGTAACGCCTGAAGATAAATCAGATAATAGATATAAACCAGTTTTACCAACATCTTCAAGAGTAACATTTCTTTTTAGTGGAGCTTTGTCAACCGCAGCTTTAAGCATTTTTCCAAAACCATCAATACCAGAAGCAGCCAAAGTTTTAACAGCGCCAGCTGAAATGCAATTAACTCTAACGCCAAATTTACCTAAGTTATCTGCCAAATATCTTGCTGAAGATTCTAATGCAGCTTTAGCTACACCCATAACATTATAATTAGCAACAACTTTTTCGCCACCAAGATATGTCAAAGCAAGAATTGAACCGCCTTCGTTCATAATTGGTTGAGCACAACGAGCTAAAGTTACAAGAGAATATGCGCTCACACCCATAGCGATATCCCAGCCTTCTTTTGAAGTATTGATAAATTCGCCAGTTAAATCTTCACGTTTTGCAAATGCAACCGCATGAACTACGAAATCGATTTTGCCATAAGTTTTTTCAAGTTCATTAAATACTGCTTGAACTTCGTCTTCTTTTGTAACATCGCAAGACATTATAACTTTAGCATTCATGCCTTCAGCAATCGGACGAACACGTTTTTCCATAATTTCGCCAGCATAAGTGAAAGCAATTTCTGCTCCTTGTTCAAATAATTGTTTCGCAATACCATAAGCTATACCATGAGTGTTTGAAACGCCGAATATAACACCTTTTTTACCGGTCATTAAACCCATAAAGTAAACCTCCTTTTAACTTTTAATAGAGAAATTATAATATAAAGGAACTTTTTGTGCAAAATTTCGTCTATTAAAATATAAATGCCGTATTTGCTACTAGGCTCTTGTCGGAGAGAGAAGAGCCTCTTTTTATTTTTTTCTATATATCAAAATCAAAGACAAAATTAAGCAATAAAGCATAAATTCGGCTGTTTCTTCAATACATGTGTTATGAAGATATTTTTCTGAAAGAATTTGTACTAAAACACATCCAAATGAAGCAAAAAAAGTCCAAAATGGAAATTTGATATTTTTGATTATTGATATAATATCTACCCAAATCTTTTTAATTAATGCATATAAAACGCTTAAGCCAATATAAATTCCAACTATAATATGACAAAGTTTTTTATTGAAATTAATAACATTTTCATCAATAAACACTCTTCCATAACTTATTTCTCTTGCAAACATCAAAATTAAAACCAAAGCCAAAAATGTGAAAAATGTTTTATAATTTTTTGTTTTTAATGTTGCAACAAAACCGCCAAAAAGAGCCAATAATTGCATATTTTCAAGAAAACTGTTTTCTTCAATTGATTCTAGATTAAAAATTTTTATAAAAATTATGCTAACAAGAAGCGCACCAAGTGCAATATAGTTTTCTTTTTCAAATTTAAAGTCTAAAAATTTTCTCATTCATCGCTCCTTTTGTAAAACTTAACCCCATTTTATCACATTTTTATTCAAATCTATGTTAAAATAATTATATGAGTAAAGAATTTAAACAAGAATTTTCAATTAAATCTATCCCAACAGACGATACGCTATTATTGGAAAATACTTTAAATGCAATGTCTACAACAGGCTGGGAATTGTATTCAATTTATGAAGCGGAGCAAAATTCAAAAATTGTCTACAATTGCATTTTTGTAAAAGAATCAGAAGTTTCTGACGATGATGCAACTGATGACATCATTAATTTCAGAAGCACAGTTGAGCGTATGATGTATTCAAAAGAAGAACCATACGAACTTTGCTTGAATTTACAAAGAAAAATCAAAGAAAAAAATGAAAAAATAGAAAAAATTAAAAGTTTCCTAGATAACGCAAAAGACGACGAACGTGAGCTTTTGAATGAAGAAATCAATAAAGATATTGATGAGCTTAACGATTTAAAAAGAGATTTAAAAGAAGTTCTTGCTCCTTCTAAAATGTCTAAATTTTTAGGAGAAGAAAGGCTTTCAATCAGCTTGTCTGCTGAAAACTATTGCCTTTGCGACCCACAATTAGAAAAAAACCTTTTATCACAAACAGTAAAAATAAGACAAGAATTAACCCAAGAATTGGGCTATATTATTCCAAAAGTGCAATTCATAGAAAATTCTTCGCTAGACGAATTCGAATTTGCAATCAATATCCATGGCGTTGCTGTTGCAAGCGCAAAAGCTTATCCAAACCACAAAATGTTTTATGAGGATGAGTTAAACATTGATAAAGCGCCAAAAGACGCAATTAGACAAAAAGACCCTCTAACAAAAAGAAAAATTGTTTGGATTCCAACTGCCGATTGCCAAAATTTCTGGGTGGAAGGGCTTGAAGCAACAGAATACATCACAAACTATCTTGAATATTATTCAATTGTGCATGTTGATGAAATTTTTGATTATAGAGATTTAAATCGCTATGTTGAATTTGTGACCAGTCAAAATGAATTTTTAACTGAAACAATTTTAGGCGATTATATCAGTGTTTCTGAGCTTAAATATCTTTTAACTCAATTAATTCGAGAACATGTTTCAATCAAAGATATAACTTATATTTTTGAAAAATTAAACGATTTTTCAGACGACCCAAACAAAGCTGATTTATTAGACAAGCTAAGAGTTGCCCTATCAAGACAAATTTCAGCTTCTGTTGCCACAAAAGACAAAGAAATTTTTGCTTATGAAATTGACGACGACACAATGGAACTTTTAGAGCGTCAAACAAACCACGAAGAATCCAATGTTCGAATTGATTTATCTAAATTTACAAAATTCAAAAAAATTCTCAAAGAAACAAGAAAAGAGATATTAGAACAAAACGCAATTTTAATCGTTCCGCAACAATATCGTCAAATCATTTTCATCCTTGTTTCTCAACTATTTATGGATATTCCGGTAATTTGTTTTGAAGAAGTTAGTCTGGATTATAAATTAAACATTTTAGGAAAAATATAAAAAAGAGCGAGTGTTAATCTCGCTCTTTTGTTATCCAAATATAAGTTTGTTCGTAAATTGTTTTGAAAGGATTATTTTCAAAACGGCCGTCCAAAAAAGGGTTTGTTGCTTTTTTATCATAATTTTTAACTTTTTTGATTATTTTTTTTAAATTGTTTAATTTCATATTCCACCTCCAAATTTTGTTTATTTGAGGATATTTTTATTATCTCAATTTTTCAAATTTTTAAATTGCCTAATAGCAGAAAAAAATATTAGCCACAAGAACAATTTGAAAAACAATCTTCAACATTGTAAAATATCTTTTGCACTACATTTATCATACGATTTTGCCTTAAAATTCGCATTCGCATTGACAAATTATGATAAAGTAAGTGTGTAAATTGGGGAAAAGTGTAGGTTTATAATAATGAAAAAAATATTAATAATTACATCAATTGTTGTTGCTATATTGGTTGGAATCCGCTTTGCAATTGTTAAAGCAGCAGAAGCAGACAGAAGCAAAAAACTTGCTGCTACTTCAACGCCAACTGTTCAATTGGCAAAAGTTGAAAGAAGCGAAATATATAAATCCATCGAAATTCCAGGAAGAGTCCAATCTTCTGACAAAGTTGATTTGGTTGCGAGAATTGATGGCTATCTTCAAAAAAAACATTTCAAAGAAGGCGACTATGTTAAAAAAGGTCAAACATTATTAACCATTGAACCTACTCAATATTTAAATATTTTAAACAAAGCCAAAGCTGATTTAGAAAGCGCAAAAGCAGTTTCATTCAAAGCTAATCGTGATTACGATAGGGGTGCTGAGCTAGTTAAAAAAGATTTTATTTCTAAATCTACCTATGATGGTTTATACGCTGACAAACTAGCAGCAGAAGCAAGCGTTAAAGCCGCAAGCGCAGCTTTAGCTGAAGCACAAAGAAATTATAGCTACACATCAATTGAATCCCCTGTTGATGGGAAAATTGGCTCTTTAAATATCCAAGAAGGAAATTATGTGACAATGCAGTCTGGAACTCTTGCAACAGTTACAAAAACAAACCCAATATATGTAAAATATAGTGTTGATTCAAAACAATTTGATCAATTAAGAAAATTGAATTTCATTCCAAAAAAAGGCGTGCAACCAGCAAAAGTTGATGTTGTTTTGCCAAGCGGTCAACTTTATCCAATTCAAGGCGTACAAGACTTTTTTGATAACCAAATCTCGCCAACAACTGGCACAATTGATTTTAGAGCAACATTCAAAAACGACGATCATATTTTAATTCCTGGAGATTTTGTTAAAGTAAAAGTTTATTCAAATATTAAACAAAACGTTTTAACTGTTCCTCAAGAATTCACTTTGCAAGATTCTAAAGGAAAATATGTTTATGTAGCCGATGAAAATAATATTGTTCAAACAAGATATTTTAAAGACGCAGGACAACACGAAAACAATTGGATAATTAAAGATGGTCTTAACGAAGGCGACAAATTTATTACAACAAATTTAACTAAATTAATGCCTAAAATGAAAGTAAAAATAGCACAAGAAGAAGCAAAACAAGCTGAGGGAGAAAATAAATAATGGATTGCAAATTTTTTATTAATCGCCCAAGGTTTGCCTTTGTAATTTCAATTGTAATTATTCTTGTTGGTCTATTGGCAATGAAAAATTTGCCACTTGAAGAATATCCAACAATCACACCTCCTCAAGTAACAGTTAGTGCAACATATATGGGAGCATCTTCTGATGTAATTGAATCAACTGTAGCTGCACCTATTGAATCGGCGGTTAATGGGGTTGAAAGAATGCTTTATATGACCTCTAATTCAAAAGATGGTCAATATAGATTAACAATATATTTTGAAGTAGGCTCAGACCCTGATATGAACGTTGTAAACGTTCAAAACAAAGTTTCACTTGTAACTTCTCGACTTCCATCTGATGTATCTCGTTATGGTTTAACAGTTAAACAAAACACAGGTGGCGGCGGATTGTTATATTATGGTATTCATTCGCCCGATAATTCTGTTAGTTTGGTTGAATTATCAAATTATGCAGCAATTTATCTTAAAGACGAACTTGCTCGTATTTATGGTGTTGCTGAAGTTCAAGTTTTTGGCGGCAAAGATTATTCAATGCGCATTTGGCTAGACAGCGAAAAGCTTGCTGCGCTTAATGTTTCACCAACCGAAGTAGCTAATGCAATTAATGCTCAAAATGCTCAAGTTTCAGCAGGCGCTTTGGGCAATCAGCCTATGCAAAAAGTTACCGAAATGGCGCTAACTTTAAGAACTCCAGGGCGTTTGAAAACTGTTGAAGAATTTGAAAACATCGTTGTGCGCTCAAGCTTGATGGGGCAAACAATAAGAGTGAAAGACGTTGCAAGAGTTGAACTTGCAGGAGAAAATTATGTTACTGACGGTAAGGTTAATGATAAATCAGTTGCCGTTATGTCAGTTAATCAATTATCTTATGCAAATTCAATTGATGTCGCTAATAAATGTAATAAAAAAATGGAAGAATTATCCAAATCTTTTCCTGATGGCATAGCTTATAGCGTATTTTACAACGCAACAGACGCCGTTAAAGACTCGCTTGAAGAAGTAATTCATGCTATTGTTGAAGCAATTATTATCGTTCTTTTAACGGTTTATTTGTTCTTAGGAGATGTGAGAGCTAGTATTGTTCCATTTTGTGCAATTCCAGTATCGTTAATTGGAACATTCGCAGCATTTAGCGCATTTGGTTTTTCAATAAATATTTTAACATTATTTGGTCTTGTACTTGCCGTTGGAACAGTTGTAGACGATGCGATTGTTGTTGTTGAAAATGTTCAAAGACACATTGAAATGGGCAAAAAACCAAAAGAAGCAGCAATTATTTCCATGGAAGAAGTATCAAGCGCCGTTATTGCAACATCTTTAGTTTTAATGGCGGTATTTGTTCCTGTCGCATTTATTCCAGGGATTACCGGCAAAATGTATCAACAATTTGCACTAACAATTGCTGTTAGCGTTGGTATTTCAACAATCATGGCGCTAACTTTGGCTCCTGCTTTGTGTGCAATTTTCTTAAGAAGCAAAGAAGATATGCCTCAAAGAAGCTACTATGAAAAATATAGACAACTATATAATGATTATTGGTCAGACAAAAAAGAACTCAAAGGCATTGAAAAAATAAAAGCTTGGGGCGAATTCCTTGCTTATGGTTGGGATGTTTCTTTGAAAAAATTTGATAGAGCATTTGAAAGAACCAAAGAAGCTTTCATGCAAGGCACGCAATATTTTATCGAAATGCCAAAAAGAACAGTAATTACTTATGCTGTTTTATTAATTGCCCTTTTGGGCATGTTTAAACTAATTCCATCAGGCTTTTTGCCAACAGAGGACAAGGGCGCTGCTTTTGTTTCAATTCAATTTAAAGATGGAACATCTCTTGCTAAGACAAACGAAATCACTTCTGATTTAACAGGCGACATTTTAAATTTCCCAGGAGTTGATTCAATTCTTACTTTAAACGGTTTCAATGGACAAAACACATCAATTTTAATTGTTCAATTAAAAGAATGGAAAACAAGATTAAAACCAAACTTTATAAAATCTTTGTTTATGTCAAAAGAAGAAAAAGCAAAGTCTAAAAAATCAATTGATGATGTAATTGGAAGAATTAATGCTCTTGCAGTTAAATATCCAAACGCAACAATGTATGCTTTTGTTCCGCCTCCAATTGAAGGCTTGTCAATGTTTGGCGGATTTGAATATCAATTATTAGATAAAGCTTCAAGAACTCCTCAAGAACTCCACGAGGAAGCTAAAAAGCTTATTATGAACGCAAATCAAAGCTCAAAATTATCAAGCGTTTTCACTCAATATAACTCTGCTACACCTCAATTAATGATTAAAATTAATTATGAAAAAATCATGGCTCAAGGAATTAACGTTCAAGACGTTTATACAGCCTTATCAAGCCAATTTGGTACATATTATGTCAACGATTTTAACCTTCAAGGACGTGTATTTAGGGTTATGATGTCGGCTGATGAACAATATAGAGAAACAATTGATTCAATTGATAAAGTCTATGTTAAAACATCAAGCGGAAAATCAGCACCATTATCAACATTGGTTTCAATTGAGCCAACAGTTGGTCCATATAATATAACAAGATTTAATATGTATAAATCTGTTCAAATTACAGGCAATCCTGCAAAAGGTCAATCTTCAGGAGATGCAATTAAAGAAATGGAGCGCATTTCAAAAGAAAGCTTGCCGTCCGATACTGGTTTTGCTTGGTCTGGCACATCTTTGCAAGAAATTGAATCCGCAGGTCAAACAACAATTGTTCTTGTAATGAGCTTGACTTTTGTATATTTATTCCTTGTTGCGCTATATGAAAGCTGGATGTTACCTGTTGGGGTTATGCTTATTGCTCCAATTGCAATGCTTGGTGCTATATTATTCCAATATGTTTGGGGACAATCGCTCGATTTATATGCTCAAATTGGTTTGATTATGTTAATCGGTTTAGCAGCTAAACAAGCAATTTTGATTATAGAATTTGCAAAAGTTGAAAGAGAAGAAAATGGTTTAACGATAATCGACGCTGCAATGAAAGCCGCAAGAACTCGCTTCAGGGCGGTTGTAATGACTTCATTAGCGTTTATTTTCGGCATTTTGCCTTTAGTTAAAGCTATTGGTCCTGGATGCAATTCAAGAAAATCATTAGGCGTAATTGTTTTAGGAGGAATGATTGCAGCAGTAATCATTGGTACGCTTTTAGTTCCATCTTTCTATGCAATTATTCAAAAATTAAGAGAAGACTCATCAAAGAAAAAATGTCATAATGAAGATAAAGGGGAACAAAATTAATGAAAGATAGAATTAGAATATCATTCATAGTTCTTTGTCTTTTATTGTTGACGCAAGGCGCATATTGCGAAGAAAACAACAAAGATTTGGATGTTGGAAAATCCATATTCAAAAAAGAAAAGAAAGCAAAAAAAATTAAAGTAAAACCGCAAAAAGCGAAAAAACAATATAAAATCAACGAAAAAACAATCGAAGAGTATTCAATTCCTACTGATATTTATATGAATGTCGGACAAACAAGCGACAAAACAATTAAATTAGAAGGTGGAATTTCAAAATCGATTGAGCTTAATATGTCAGATTGTCTTGAGCTTGCGTTGATTAATAATCCAAAAATTAAAGCAGCTTATGCAAAATCCGAAATGGCAAAATATCAAAAATGGGAAACTTTGTCTGGATATAGCCCAAGGCTCGATTTTACATCTTCAATTAACCATCAAAAGCCTGATTTATCAATGCTTAGAACAAATATGTCAATAAGCGCTTTTGATAAATATACTCTTGGTCAAATCGGGATTCGCCAATTAGTTTGGGATTTTGGCTATACGCAAAACAAATATACAATTGACAAAATTTCTTATGAAAAATCTAAAGCAGACATCGACAAAACAGTCAATGAAGTTGTTTGCGCTGTGAAAGACGCATATTACAACCTTTTGTTTGCTTTCAATAAAAAACGTGTTGCGCAAGAAACGCTCGACAACTACACAAAAACATATCATCAAGCGATGGCATTTTATGAAGTCGGCTCAAAAGCGAAAGTTGACGTTTTGTTTGCTCAAACCAACATGGAAGAAGCTAAAGCTCAATTAATTGCAGCGCAAAACAATGTTGATATTGCATATTCTCAATTAAACAATGCAATTGGCTTGCCTTTTGTTGACCCATATATGATTGACATTTCTCTTAAATATGAGCCTGTATCGGTTACTATGAAAGAAGCGGTTGAAATTGCAAACGAAAATCGCCCAGATATCAAAGGTGCAATGCTTAATGTTGAAGGGGCAAACCAAGCAGTTAAATTATCTTGGAAAACAGTAATGCCCGCTTTAGAACTACAAGCAAACTATGCAAAAGGCGGAATTGAAGATTGGACCGATAGAACTTGGTATAATTATGGCGGATTTTTATCGTTCCCAACAGTTAATCCAATCTTATTAAGAAATCAAGTGAAAGAAGCTCGTGCTGCATATCAACAAGTGCAATATGAAACAAAAGCTCAAATAAACGACATTTATTATGAAATTCAATCTGTTTATACTCGTTTAAAAGATGCCAAAGCTAGAATTCCTGTTGCAAAAGTTGCAATGGAACGTGCTCAGGAAAACTATGAACTAACTTCAGGAAGATATAGAGTTGGTTATGGTGATGCGATTGAATTAAAAGATGCGCAAGTTGCGCTTGCAAACGCTAAATTAGGATATTTTCAAACAATTTATGAATACAACAGCGCAAGAGCAAATCTTGAACGTTCAATTGGTCAAACTTTAAAATCTGACAGTTCTGAATTAATTAACAGTTCTCAAGAAGACATTTAATTATTTAATTAACTTTGTTTTAATGCTCAAAAGTCCAACAACAAAAGCCATTGTTGCCATTAAGACAAGAATTTTGTCAACGCCAAAATTTTGCCCAATCACGCCTAATGGCGCTAAAAACATTGCGCCCAAGCCCCAGCTAAAACCTTGCATAACGCCTGAAACAACTCCTGTGTGCTTAGGAACAGCAATTTGCGCTTGAACCAAAATCACGCCAACAGATAAAAGAATAAAAAATCCTGTTAAAATAAACAATAAGCACGCAAGAATTTTATTAAAATTCAAACTATATAAAAAGCCTAAAATCAAAGGCAAAATTGTCAAAAAGGACAGAATAATAACCCCTTTTGCGCCAATTTTCTTTTCGATTTTTGAACTGAATATTGTTGCCATTCCTCCTGAAATAAAAAACAAAGTAACTATAATTCCAATTTCATCAAGCGAAAAACCTTGATTTTTCAATAAAAACGGAATATATGTTCCAAAAGAAATGCTAACTGCAGATTTAACTGTTGAAATAAAAGTCAAAAACATGCAAGCTTTATCTTTTAAAATTTCAAACATGATTTTGAAAAAATTGCCCTTATTTTGCGCTTCTTTAGGCGGTTTTTTAGGGACAAAGAAATAAATAAAAATTGCAGTAATTATTCCAATCAAGCTTAAATATAAGAATGCATTTTCTCCAAATTTATTAAAAATTGATGTTGAAATATACGGTCCAATTGCATAACCTATCGTACCAAGACCCAAAAATATCCCCATATCTCTTGATAAATCAGGGTTATTTTTATTAAAATCCTTAACTAAAGAGCTAACTTGTGGATGAAAAAACGCATTTCCAATCATTCCTAATAATAAACAAGCCAAAAACAAAGCAACACTCGGAGCTTTGACTGCTAAAGGAATAAAAATCGAACTAAATATTAAACCCCAAACCATAAAAGTTCGATGTTTTAATTTGTCCGCAATAAAACCAAAAAATGGTTGCATCATGGAAGAAACCAAATGTCCAAGAGCAATTATTGCGCTAATTGAAGCCAAATTTATTCCTAATTTTGTTGTAATAATTGGATATAGAGGAACTAAAAGCGCAGCATAAAGGTCAATACTAAAATGACCCAAACTAAGCCCTAATATCGCTCTTTTTTCTTTTTTAAATATGTTCATAATTAATGTTTAAAATGTCTAATACCTGTTGAAATCATAGAAATGCCGAATTTGTCCGCTGCTTCTATTACTTCATTATCCTTTATGCTTCCAGCTGGTTGAATTACCGCACTTACTCTATTTTGAGCCATAATTTGAATATTATCTATTGCAGGGAAAAATCCATCTGAAGCAACAACAGAATCTTTTGTTGAATCGCAAACACGATCAAGCGCAACTTCAACAGCACCAACCCTATTTGTTTGACCACCGCAAATTCCGATTGTTCTTAAATCTTTTGCAACAACTATTCCATTAGATTTAACATGTTTTACAACTTTAAAAGCAAAAATCATATCTTCCAATTCTCTTTGTTCTGGTTTTTTCTTTGTCATTACTTTAAAAGTTTTAACATCTAAATCTTTATTGTCTTTTTGTTGAATTAACGCTCCAAAAGGAGTCAACTTAATTTCTTCTTCTTGGAATTTTAAAATCTCGCAATATGGAGTATTCATTTGAATAACTCTTAAATTCTTTTTCTTTTTAAGCTCAGCAAGCGCTTCAAAAGAAAAACTTGGAGCAACAATTACTTCCAAAAACATTGAAGAAAGCTTTCTTGCTAAAGACAAATTAACTTCTTGAGTAAAGGCAACAATGCCTCCAAATGGACTAATTGGGTCTGAATCAAGCGCTTTATCAAAAGCAGCCTCCACGCTAGGCGCTAAAGCAACAGCGCAAGGATTTTGGTGTTTTACAATAGAGCAACATGCAACATCAAAAAATTCAGCAGCAATTTCAAGCGCAACAGTTGTGTCTAATATATTGTTATAAGAAAGCTCTTTGCCATTTAACAAAACCCAATCAAGCTCTTTATTATAGTTATACAAGCTTGCTTGTTGATGAGGATTTTCGCCATATCTTAAATCTTGAATTTTATTAAAGAAAAACGCTTTGTTATTATTTTTAATTTTAAATTCGTTTGATAATTTTGAATTAATTAAAAAGTCATATTTTGAAGTTTTCAAAAATGCTTTCAGTGCTAATTCTTGGCGTTTTTTATCATCAATTTCGTCTAAATCAATTTTATAATCATTTGAATCTGAAATCACAACAACATTTTCGTAGTTTTTTGCTGCCGCTCTTAATAACGCAACGCCACCAATATCGATGTTTTTAATTAATGTTTCTAAATCAACATTTTTATCCATATATTGTTCAAATGGATATAAATCAACAACAACAAAATCAAACGCCTTAATTGATTTATCAAGTCTTTCTTCTTGGTTTGCTAAAATTCCTGCAAAAATATCAGGATGTAAAGACTTAACTTTTCCTCCTAATAATTCATTAAAACCAGTTATAGAAGAGCTTTCGACAACATTAATGCCTTTTTCTTTTAAATATTTAAATGTATTTCCTGTTGATACAATTTCATATTTTTTATCTATTAAATTTTTTGCCAAAATTTCGATATTTTCTTTATTAGATACGCTTATATATGCTCTCATTTTTACCTCGTTTCTTTAAATATATTTTACTATAAAAAATAGTAGGATGATTTTTCTTTAGGTTAATGAAAAAAACATTATAAAATTATATACTTCTAAGTAACTATATTAACTTTAGTAAATTTATACAAATGTACTAATTCTAAATGATTATTTTTTATTATAATTTATGGTATAAATAGAAGTATAAATATAAAAATAGAAAGTCGGAGGCAATAATAAAACTATGGTACAAAAAGTAGGACAATTTGTCTTTATGCTACATTCACACTTGCCATATTACAGAATGGCTGGTATGTGGCCTTTTGGCGAAGAATGTTTATATGAATGTATGGAAGAAACTTATGTTCCACTATTAAACATGATTTCTGAATTACACGATGAAGGAATTAAGGCAAAATTAACTGTTGGAATCACTCCGATTTTGGCTGAACAATTAAACGATGCCCATCTTCAACAAGGATTCATCGAATATCTTGACGCTAGAATTAAAGCAGTAGCTGAAGATTTAGAAAGATATCCAGACCCTGAAGTGGCTCATTCTCAACATTTAAAATACTTAGCAAAATATTATTTTGATTGGTATAACAGAATTAAAGATTTATTTATCAACAAATTTAATAAAGATTTAATCGCAGGCTTCAGAAAATATCAAGACCTTGGTTGCATAGAAATTACAACTTCTGGTGCAACACATGGTTTTTCTCCATTGCTTGCAACAGACACAAACTTAAATGCACAATTTAAAGTTGGTTCAGACACAACTAAACGTTTATTTGGCAAAAAAGCTAAAGGATGTTGGTTGCCTGAATGTGCATACAGACAAGGCTATGAATACATTGGAAAAGATGGCAAAAAACATTGGAGACCATCTATTGAAGTAACTCTTCAAAACAATGATATTGAATATTTCTTCACCGAATCACATGTGATTGAAGGTGGAAACTCTATCGGAAACCGTAGAAATATCGGAGTCTACGGAAATATTGAGTATATACCATTACCAAAAAGAGAGGCAACCGGATATGACACATACAGCGCATACTGGTTACCTGATGCACAAGTTGCCGTGATGGGTAGAAACGATAGAGCTGGATTCCAAGTATGGTCAGCAGCGGATGGCTATCCAGGAGATGGATGTTACAGAGAATTCCACAGAAAAGATTGCAACTCTGGCATGCACTACTGGAGAATTACTTCTTCCACTACTGACCTAGGGGATAAAATGCTCTATGATCCAGTATTGGCAATGAACCAAGTAAATTCAAATTCAGACCACTACACAAATCTAATTTATCATTTGTTAAATGACTACAAAAAAGCAAATGGCAAAGAGGGTCTTGTTATGGTATCATTTGATACTGAATTATACGGACACTGGTGGTTTGAAGGCGTTGAATTTATTAAACAAGTAATCAAAAAATTAAATCAACACGTTCCTGAAGTTGAAATGATGACAGCAGGAGAATACCTAAAAGCTCATCCACCAACAGAAGCAATCCAAATTCCAGAATCTTCTTGGGGTCAAGGCGGACACTTCTGGGTATGGCAAAACCATTTAACAGAATGGATGTGGCCAATTATCCATGCAACAGAAAAACGTATCGTTGATATCGTTTCAAAATATGAAAAAGTTCCTGAAGACAAATTAATGCTAAGAGCACTAAATCAATTAGCAAGAGAAGAATTACTTCTTCAATCTTCAGATTGGCCATTCTTAATCACAACATGGCAAGCTAAAGATTACGCTACTGATAGATTCAGAGAACACGTTGAAAGATTTGAATGTATCGCTGATATGATTGAAGCAGGTCATATTGATGAAGAAAAGCTTGTTGCAATTGAATCAATCGACAACTGCTTTGCTGATATTGATTATAGAGTTTATTCTTCAATTGAAGAAGGATTAATTCCACAACAATCAACAAAACTTGCCCCTCTTTATGAAGGAAGAGTTGAGCAATTTGCAGCAATAAACAAAAAAGCATAAGATTAAATCAAACATATTTAAAGCTCCCTAAAGGGAGCTTTAATTTTATAATAAACTCTTTATTCTTATCGTTAATTATCCTATAATAATCTTATGAAAAAACCGATAGTAATTGAAATTTTAATTTGGATATCGATTTTATTAACAGCTATTGGCATTGGAATTTATGCATATATCAAAACTTTTGTTGAACCAAATGTGCATATTATTCAATTTAAAGATATTGATGGAATCACAAAAGGCTCTCCTGTAAGATTTATGGGGATTAATGTTGGATATGTTCGAGCTTTAAAATCAAAAGATAAACACGTCAATGTGCAAATTTTAATTACAAAAAAAGGAATGGAAATTCCAAACGGAACTCTTGCAAGAGTTGAATTTTATGGGCTCGGCGGTTCAAAATCTATCGAATTAATGCCACCGGATAGTTCTTGCGAAGTTGGAATTTTAACAGGAAACACAATAAGACTGAATGACGTTGCACACGAAGCCATCAGCCTTGTTGGCATAATTGAAATGGTTGAAAAATATGTCAAAAATATAAACGAAAAAAGCGTTCAAAAATTCTTAACAGAAATAAAAAGTCTAAACGATGAAAAAATCAAAAATGTTGGAAATGAATTTGATAATATTGAAGGCGGAATTTCAGAAAAATTTGAAACAATCAAAACAAAACAAAGAGAAACAACCCAAAAAATCAAAGATGTTAATAATAACGTAGAAAAACTTAACGAATTTATAAAAAAATGATTTTATGATAAAATTTTCTTAAAGGAAGAAAAATGCCAAGAGTATCAAAGAAAAAAGCGGAAAATAAAGAAATTGAAGTTATAATCGACGTTGAAACAACTGGTCTGGATTATACAAGAGAAAGAATTATCGAATTTGCAGGCGTAAAGCTCGTTAATGGCAAAGTTAAAGAAAAATTCGAAACTTTAATCAATGCAAAACAACATATAAGAAAATCTTCCCAAGCTGTTCATGGAATTTCAGAAGAAGATTTAATTGATGCCCCAACAGAAGAAGAAATTTATCCTAAAATTTTCGAATTCATTGGTGATGCGCCAATTGTTGCGCATAACGCAATTTTCGATTATTCATTTTTAAATCGAACTTCAAAAAGACTTTACGATAAGCCATTTGAAAACAATTATGTTGATACTCAAATGATGTTTAAAGAAGTATATCCGCAATATGAATCCTGCGGGCTTGACACAATGGCAACTGTTTTTGGCGCTTCAAACAAAAAACGTCATAGAGCCATGGGTGACGCTATGGCATTAGCAAAATGCTATCCAAAATTGAAAGCTTTATACTATCAAAAATATAATTGGCAATTATCTCAAATTGAACATGTTGAATATCTATTTGAAAGATATTTAAGATTGCAAAGCGCAATCAACACAATGCAATCTGAAATTCAAGATTTACGTTCAATTTTCAAAATTTATTTCGAAAGAGGCGGAAGCGAAATACAGTCTAATACAGGTGAAGTTTTAACCTATAACCACAAAAAAACCTTCTCTTATGATTTTTCACAAATCAAAGAAGTTTTAGAAGAAATTGGTGCATTGCCTAAAGCGGTTAAATTAAACAACGCTTTTGTAGATAGATTGGTTGCAGGAAACGCAGTCAACGAAGAAATAAGAGAAAAAATCAAATCTGCACGAGTAGAAATCTCTGAAAACAAATCTTTCAGCATTGTTAAACCAGATAAAAATAAAAATTAATGAAAGAAATTAAAAGAAAATGCCAAGGCTGTTTGTCGCTCATTGAAAGAAATGAGCTTATTAAAATTACAAAACTTCAAAACGGCAAACTTAAAATTAATCCAAATTCAAAAGAATTAGGAAGAAGCGTTTATGTCTGTCCAAAAGAAGAATGTATTAAAAATTTTATTAAAAAGAAAAAGCTTAAAACAGCTCTTAAATTTTCCAACATGGAAGAAATTTCAAAAATTGAAGAAGAATTAAAAAAATTTATTCAATAAAAAAGCTCCGATTGTTATCGGAGCTTTTTATATTATTTAATTTTTATAATCTATTTTTTGGATTTAAAAATTCAGGAATATCTAAAGAACTTCCGCCGCTTTGAGGAGCAGAATCTCTTTTAACTTCTTCTGAATTATTTGCAGGCATACCAAATGGGAAAGAAGAACCAGCGCCCATTGTTGTAGAGCTAAATCCACCAAATAAACCTGCTGCGCTCATTTTGTTGTCTGTTGCAGTTGTTGAAGGAGCAGAAACTTCACCGTTTTTCAATTCAAAACCAGTTGCAATAATTGTGATTTGAATTTCTCCTTGGATTCTATCATCAACAACAGCACCAAAGATAACTTCGGCATCTTCAGAAACTGCATCGTGAATAACGCTTGCTGCTTCGTTTACTTCGTATAATGTCATATCAGGACCACCAGTAACATTCATGATGATACCTGTTGCGCCATTAATTGATGTTTCAAGAAGTTTTGAATCAATTGCAAGTTTAGCAGCTTCAAGCGCTCTTCCTTCACCTGATGATTTACCAATACCCATCAATGCGCTACCAGAAGATTGCATAATTGTTTTAACATCGGCAAAGTCAACGTTAATCAAACCACCAACAAGGATGATATCTGAAATACCTTGAACACCGCATAATAAAACTTCGTCAACTACTGAGAATGCATCTTTAAAAGTTGTTCTTCTTTCAACAACTTCCATCAATTTATCGTTTGGAATAACAATTAAAGCATCAACATTTTCTTTTAATTTTTCAAGACCAGCTAATGCTTGAGCTAAACGTTTTTTGCCTTCAAATTTGAAAGGTTTTGTTACAACACCGATAGTTAATGCGCCCATTTCTTTTGCAATTTTAGCAACAACAGGAGCAGCACCAGTACCAGTTCCGCCACCCATACCAGCTGTTACAAAAACCATGTCCGCACTATCAAGTGCAACTGTGATATCTTCTCTTGATTCTTCTGCTGCTTTTTCACCAACTGAAGGGTTTCCGCCAGCACCAAGACCATTTGTTAATTTTGTACCTAATTGAACTTTCTTTTGAGCGCTAGACATTTCAAGAACTTGAGCGTCCGTATTCATTGCCCAAAATTCAACTCCGCTTAATCCAGAAGCAATCATTCGATTAACGGCATTTCCACCGCCACCGCCAACACCAACTACTTTAATATTAGCGTTTGATGAATATCTTGGATATTCAGCAGGTTGTCTGTTGTAGTTATCTAATTTGAACTTATCCACTTACTAGCCCTCTTAATATTTACTTTAATTTAACTATATTTAAAAAACTTTTCCATGTAAAGAATTTCTACTAGAATTATGAGCTAAATTTAACATAAATTCAAATTTGTAAATAACTGTTACTATTTTTTTATTTAAGTTAAAATTAACTTATGGAGAATAATATGAAAAAAGTTAAATTCGACCCTGGTTATGCGCCAATTGTCATTGATTCTTTTGGACAAGTAGGATATACATATTACACTTTTAGTGCAATATCTGATTTAAAATTGAAAAGATTAAATTTCCCACACACCTTAAGAAAAATTGAACGTTTCTTAAAAACAAACATCGCTTTTTATTTAGGTTGCTTAATGTGGGCAAGCTATATTAAACAATTCAACAATGCAGAACTTGAAGGAAACCAGCTTCTTGGCGAAGAATGCAGCGAAGAAGAATATACTTCAGAAATTAATTTTTTAATCGATTTTGTTTCTAATCAACTTCCAAAAGATTCAAAATATTATTCAAATAAAAACTATGAAATTGATGGAAAATATTTGCCAATTTTAGAAACATATAAACAATTTTTAATTTTAAACAAAGGCTTTGTTGAATGCTCAAAAGTTAGCCAAATTGTTCTTCCTGAAAATTTAAAAAAATTAAACGAAAAAGATTTAAATTCAATTAATGAAAAAATTCAACAAGCAATTGAAGCAAAAGAAATTGAACAATTGTTTGAATACTATAACCTAATTTTTTAAAAGGTCGGGGTTTTAATTAAACCCATCCAAGGTTCACCAATAGACACTATTATAAGGTGATGGGAAACGCCCGACCCTTTTTTAATATAATTCTTTTTAAAACCATTTTCATTAGAAGAAAGGGTAATTTTTTGGTTATAATATTTTTATGGAAAAAAGATATTATCCATATTCAAAATATTTAAAAGAAACTTTTGGCAAAAAAGTTTATAAAATCACGCTTGATAGTGGGTTTTATTGTCCTAATCGAGACGGAACAATTTCAACTGGCGGTTGCATTTTTTGTGACGAAGTGGGAAGCTTTTCTCGCTGTGGCGCAAAAACTTCTATAAAAGAACAAATCATAACTTCTATGGCACATTTAGAGCGCCAATTTAAAGCAGAAGCCTTTATTGCATATTTTCAATCCTATTCTAATACTTATGCGCCTGTTGAAAAGTTGAAAGAAATCTATGATAGCGTATTTTTTGATGAAAAAATTGTGTCTATTTCTATTGGAACACGCCCCGATTGCGTTGATAACAAAAAACTTGATTTAATTTCAACATATAAAACCCCTTGGATAGAATATGGGCTTCAAAGCGCACATAATGAAACACTGAAATGGATGAATAGAGGGCATGATTTCGAATGTTTTAAACAAGCAGTAATCGAAACAAGAAAAAGAGGAATTAAAGTCTGCGCTCATATTATTCTTGGCTTTCCGAATGAAACAAAAGCAATGATGTTAGAAACAGCGCGTAAACTAGCGCAACTTGAAATTGATGGCATAAAAATCCACATGCTTACAATTTTAGCCGATTCTCCATTGTTAAAATATTATGAGCAAAACCCTTTTTATTTAATGAATATGGAGCAATATTGCGAACTTGTTTGCGATATTTTAGAGATTCTTCCCCCCAAAACAACAATAGAAAGAATTGCTGGAACTGGATATAGCGAAACCACAATCGAACCAAAATGGGTTAATCGAAGATTTGAAATTTTAAATATGATTGACAAAATTTTGCTTCAAAGAAATTCAAAACAAGGGATGAAATATTAAACGTTCTCGAAATCAAACAAATTCTTTTCTGCTATGCCCAAAACATCGGACAACTTAAACAATAAAGAAAGGCTAATGCATCTTTTTGCTGTTTCAATTTTAGCAAGATGTTCTCTAGAAATATCCAACAATTCTGCAAGTTGATTTTGCGACAAATTTTTATCTTTTCTTGCTTTTTGAATATTTCTGCCTAAAGCTAATAATTTTGTAGCCTTATTTGTCATAAAATAAATTTTGAACTATAATGATTAAAAAGTATGTAGTCTGGCAGGTTACAATTATGACTAAATTTACAAAAAAATTACTTATAGACCTTGATGGCGTATTAAACCAATACACAAAATATAACGAAAACCATATTCCTGAAATGAAAGAAGGAGCGAAAGAATTTCTTGAAAAATTGTCTAAAGACCACGAGCTTTATCTTTTCACAACAAGAAATTTATTACTTTGCGCAAAATGGCTCATTAAAAACAACCTAGACTCCTATTTTAAAGATATAACCAATATAAAATTACCTTCTTATCTTTATATTGACGACAGAGCAATTTGTTTTAAAGGAGATTATAGCGAAACGCTCAAAGAGATTGAAAATTTCAAAGTTCATTGGAAATAAAAAAGCCATCGCTTAGTGCAATGGCTTTTAATATTCAGCTTTCGCCTATTTTTTAACAACTTTAATAGCAGAATCAGGACATGTCAAAGCACACATTCCGCATGCAATGCAATCATCAGGATTTGGCTCAACACAAGGAGTTTGATATAAACCAACTTCTTTTGACCAGCTTAAGCATTTTTTTGGACATTTAACCATGCAAAGACCGCAACCTTTGCAAAGGTCTGTAAACATATACCAATCAGCTTTTCCTTTAGCAACATCTGCTATTTTATAGCCTTTATATTCGATTTCTTTTGCCATTATGCACCAACTTTCTCTATCATAGCCATACCCATTTCAAGAGCTTTGTGGTTCAATTCTCTTAATTCAGGTTTAGCGTCGAATTTTTTACCCAAAGCAATTTCCATTGCATTTTTAATATCATCAAGTTTTAAAACGTTTGTAGCTTTTAATAATACGCCTAAAATCATGATATTAAATACACGAGCGCTTAATTGTTCGTTTGCAATTTTATTTGCTTCAACTGCAATAACTTCTTTGCAAGGCGCAGTTGGTTTTGTAGAACAAACTGATGAATCATATACAACAATTGAATCAGGAGATGTATATGTTTCACATCTTGCAATTGCTCTATCAGAAAGTGCGATAATGATATCGCCTTTTGAAAAACGAGGCTCGCCAATTTTTTCATCGCCAATTTGACAAAAAGCAACTGAAACACCGCCACGTTGTTCCACGCCGAAGTTTGGAATATAAAGAATTTCTTTTCCAGCTTCATAACCTGCTTCAACCAAAATTTTTGCAATTGATTGAACGCCTTGTCCGCCTTCACCCGCTAAAACGATTTTTGTTCTTGCCATTTTCTACTCCAATCCTTCACGAACTAAGAATTCTTTAACTTCGAAACATTCTTCCATAGTTTTTAATCTATCCCAAGTTGCTTCGTTGTTTGTTCTCCAGTTCAATGGACAAACTGATAATACTTCAACAAATGAATAGCCACCTTCAGCCACATTTTTAAGAGCTTTTTTAAATACTTGATTTAATTTTCTTAAATTAGAAACTGAAGCTCTTGCAACATAAGACTTATTAGGATCAGCAATCGCTGAAACTAATTCTGCAGCTTTAGCAGGACGTCCTGTAACTTCTGGGTCTCTGCCATATGGAGTTGTTTCTGTTTTTTGACCAGGCATTGTTGTTGGTGACATTTGACCGCCTGTCATACCATAGTTTGTATTGTTTGCAACAATAACCATAATGTTTTCGCTTCTTGTTGCAGCATTAACAAGGTGTTGCGCACCAATAGCTAAACCACCGCCATCTCCCATGTAAGCAATTCCAACAGTTCCAGGATTTGCTCTTGTAACACCATAGATTACAGGAGTTGTTCTTCCATGGTGAGTTTGAACAGTGTCTAAATCCATATAATTCCAAGAAAGAAGCGAACATCCGATATCGCAGCCAAATACTGTTCTTTCTTTTAATTCTAGTTCGTCTATTGTTTTTGCTAGAGTTTTTAAAATCATACCATGGCCACAACCAGGACAAAATTTTGAAGCGCCAGCTTCTGCGTTTTGTGATTTGGCCAAATCTGGTTTTACATCTAGAGTTGTAATCATTTTATTTTTCCTTTTAATTTAGTTCTTTTATACAGCTACACACATGCTTTCAACTTTAGCAACGATATCGTCGCCAGTTACACCAACGCCCATTCTGAACAATGTTTCATAAGGTGTAGTTAAGCCATATAGTTTTTCTAAGCACATTTGAGCCAATTGACCATTAGCAGATTCTGTAAATAATACTTTTTTAGCACGTTTTACAGCTTCTCTCATTGGTTTTACTGGAAGTGGTCTAATTGTAATTGGTCTAAACAAGCCAGCTTTAATGCCTTTAGCTCTTAATTCGTCAATTGCAGTCATTGCAGAGCGTGCAACAATACCATGAGCAATTACAAGAACTTCAGCATCTTCAGCTTTATATTCAAGATATTCTTCAATTTCTGGTGAAATTCTTTCGAACTCTGCTTGATAACCATCAAGAACTTCCATTAACTCTTCTTCTAAGTTATATGTGTTTCTTAAATGAGTTGCTTCTCTATCTACTCCAATAACCCCTGGAGCACGAAGTGCAGCAGTTGTTGGAACCATAGTAATTCCACGGCTTGCTGGGTCATAAAGTGTAACAGGTTCTCTCATTTTGCCTTGATATCCGTCTGCCAACATAAATGTTGGGAAACGATATTTCCAAGCAGTATTAAACGCTTTAATCATGTAGTCATATAAATCTTGGTGTCCAGCTGTTGAATAAACGATTCTGAAGCCTTCGCCATTTCCACCAAAACAAGTCAATCTAGTTTCTTGTTGGGCATAAATTACGGTAGCAGTAGAAGGACCGCCTCTTTGCATAACTGCACAAACAAATGGAATTCTCATCATTTCAGCCATTGATTGAGCGTCTTGCATAATAACGTTTCCAGGTCCAGCGGTTGCAGTAAATGCACGTTTACCTGCTAAAATACCGCCAATTGTAGAAAAACCAGCAGATATTTCATCCTCTGTTTGTAAAAATCCTGCTTCAGTTTTAGGAAGCAATTTACACCAAGTGTGCATAATTTCGTTTTGAGGTGTAATTGGGTAGCCATACATAAATTCAGCTTCGGCTGCGTTTGCTGCATAGGCAATAACTTCATTACCCGTCAAGAACATTCTGGTGTCTTGAGTGATAAGTTTTTTTACCATAATTAATCCTTAACCCTTATCTTGTAAACTGTTATACAATTTTAAATTACTACAAAAATGGGGTTGTTTCAAGAAAAAAATATTTCGCACAAAACAAGAAAGCCTCGTTTTTTTGTTTCGAGGCTTTTTATTATATTTCTTCAAACAGAGCAAAGCTCTAGTTTTCAGACTGCGCTTTGACTGCGCCTGAGGGTGCTTTGCACCCACGTCGCCTTAGTCCAATTACAAAGAAGGTCAGAATTCAACATTCCGACCTTCTTTTTCATATCCTTTTGCAAAGCTTGTCTTCAAACAGAGCAAAGCTCTAGTTTTCAGACTGCGCTTTGACTGGAATTCTCATTGCATAGAATGAGCGAATTACAAACACCAACGCAATAATTAAGAATATTGCACCAACGATTTTTGAATGCGCTCTGAATTGTTCTGAAATTGCAATTTCCATTGCTAATAAACCAAATAATGTTGTGAATTTAATTATTGGGTTCATTGCAACTGAAGATGTATCTTTAAATGGATCACCAACAGTGTCGCCAACAACAGTTGCATCATGAAGCGGTGTTCCTTTTTCTTCTAAATCAACTTCAACAATTTTCTTTGCATTATCCCAACATCCGCCAGCGTTTGCCATAAACACAGCTTGGAACAAACCAAACACAGCAATAGCAATCAAATAGCTAATGAAGAATGATACTGCTTGATTGTTTGTTGCGCTTGGAGAGGACAAAAATGCAAGAGCCAATGCAAAAGAGAATAGCGCAACAAAGATGTTAAACATACCTTTTTGAGCATATTGAGTACAAATTTTAACTACTTCTTTTGAATTTTCTAGGTTTGCTTTTTTATCATCAGCTTCGCCGAGTTTGATGTTTTTCTTGATATATTCAGTGGCGCTATATGCTCCGGTTGTAACTGCTTGCATTGAAGCACCAGAAAACCAATAAATTACAGCTCCGCCTGCAATAAAACCAAGCAATGTATATGGATTTAATAAGTTTAAAATGCTTTCAGGAGTGATTTTTAAAACATTTTGAATAACTAAAATTAAAGAGAAAATCATAGTTGTAGCGCCAACTACCGCAGTACCGATTAAAACAGGTTTTGAAGTAGCTTTGAATGTGTTGCCTGCGCCATCATTTTCTTCTAAGAATTTTTTAGCATTTTCAAAATCTGGCTTAAAGCCATATTCTTTTTCAATTTCTTCAGAAATATTTGGTTGTTCTTCGATTAATGACAATTCATAAACTGATTGAGCATTGTCTGTTACAGGACCATAAGAATCAACCGCAATTGTAACAGGTCCCATTCCCAAAAAGCCAAAAGCTACTAAGCCAAAAGCAAATACTGATGGATAAATCATTACGCTTTCGTTAATATATTGGCTTGCAAGATATGCAAGACCCATTAATAATACGATGATTGCACCAATCCAAAAACCTGAGAAGTTTCCTGAAACAATACCTGAAAGAATTGTTAAAGAAGCTCCGCCTTCACGAGAAGCTGTAACAACTTCAGATGTATGTTTAGCTTTTGGAGAAGTGAAAATTTTTGTAGCTTCAGGAATTAATGCAGCCCCCAAAGTACCACATGAAATGATTAGAGATAAAACTAACCATAAATTGTTTGGCATAGCGCCTAATAACCATTTTGAAACGCCAAAAGTCATGAAAATTGACAAAATTGAAGTCAACCAAACAAGGTTTGTTAATGGTGTTTCAAAATCAAATTTTTTGCATTTTTTTTCATAAACGCAAGTGATGATGTTATTAATCCAATAAGCGATTACAGAAGTTGCAATCATTAAAAATCTCATTGTGAATATCCAAGCTAAAAGTTGAATTTGATATTCAGGAAATACGCCCAACAAAATGAAGCTTACAAGAGCAACCCCAGTTACGCCATAAGTTTCAAAACCATCGGCAGAAGGACCAATTGAATCTCCTGCGTTGTCTCCTGTGCAATCTGCAATAACGCCTGGGTTTCTTGGGTCGTCTTCTTTAATGCCAAATTGGATTTTCATTAAGTCTGAACCAATATCAGCAATTTTTGTAAAAATACCGCCAGCAACCCTTAGAGCTGAAGCACCCAATGATTCACCAATTGCAAAACCGATAAAACAAGCGCCAGCAAGATGTCCTGGGACAAATAATAAAATTACAAGCATTAAAATCAATTCAACTGATACCAATAATACGCCAATTGACATACCAGCCTTTAAAGGAAGATTTAAACAGTGAATTGGTTTTGATTTTAAAGCCATAAATGATGTTCTTGCGTTTGCTAAAGTATTCATACGAATTCCAAACCAAGCAACAAGATATGAACCCAAAATCCCGATTATTGACCATAAAAGAATTAATCCAACCCCTTTAACGCCCATTCCTTCAAGAAAACCGAAGTAATAAGCGATACACAAAGCGATTAAAACTTCTAATAAAATTAAAAACTTACCTTGTTGAATAAGATATGTTTTACAAGTTTCAAAAATTGTAGCTCCCACTGCTTCCATAACAGGATGAACTTTAATTTGTTTGATTTTAAAGTATTCAACAAGCCCGAAAATTGAACCAATTACTGCGACAACAATACCAATCAAAAGCAAATTATAACTTAGCTCGTGTTCTTTAATATTTGGAACAACTAAGCTTGCTTCTGAAGCAAAAATTGGCATCGCTGAAAGTAAAAGTGCGCTGAGCATTGAAATACCCTTAAATAGTTTTTTCATAAGCACTATCCTTCTTTAAATACTACTAGCCACGCTAATTATACTCTTTAATTATTTTTTCACTTCCACTAATTGAGTTATTTTGTGTTAATATAAGAAAAAAGTCGGCTAGTGGTTGCGCACCCGAGCCGAGTGAGCTTAGAGCTTTGCTCTTAGTGAACGAAGGCGAGGGCATAGGTGTGCGAAGTGCGACAGCAGCTGCGTTGAGCAGGTGCCGAGCACGAAGTCCGTACCCCTATGTGCCGAGTGAGCTTAGAGCTTTGCTCTTAGTGAACAAGGGTGTGAGGAAAGTCCGGGCAGTCTAAATAGCAAATTTGCTTGGGAAACCCAAGTGCCCGTGAGGGTGAGGACAGTGCCACAGAAAAGAAAACAGCTGTGCGAAGCTAGTTTTTACTGCGTTGAGCAGTAAAAACAGCGAAGACCTTAGATGTGCGACGTAGGACAATTGAGCCAATGAGCGACAACGAAAGTGATAGCGAATTTGGCGAAATGCCCACAGGAGCAAAGGTAACGCAGCAATGGTGCAACGGCGAGGTAAGAGCTCACCACTAAAACCGTGAGGTTTTAGGTATGGTAAACCCCGATTGACTGCAAGTTTGAATTTGTAAGAAGGTGCTATTTCCGTCCATTAGGAATTACAAGAAAAAACGCTTAGACAGATAACCGCATAATACAGAACTCGGCTTATACCCGACTTTCTGCCCTATAAAGGGCAGTTTTTTAATTAAAAATTTTTATATTAGAATATATTTATGAATTTTTTAGCCGAATTACAAAAAATAACAAAAGATGTTCTTCTAAAAAAAGAAGATATGTATGTATATGCTTTTGATACATCGCAAAATCCAGAAAAACTAATTTTGCCGCTGGCAGTTGTTTTTCCAAAAAATACACAAGAAGTATCAAAAATTGCAAATTTATGCAACAAAAACAATATTTCCATTGTTCCAAGAGCGCAAGGCACAAACCACTGCGGCGGCACAAGACCAGTTGAAAATTGCATTATAATGCATTTTTCAAAAATGAATAAAATAATTAATATTGATAATGATAATTTAATCGCCATTGTTGAACCAAACGTTGTAATTGGCGATTTAAACAAAGAATTGGACAAATTGAACTTGTTTTTCCCTCCAGACCCTTCCAATCTTGCAGTTTCCACAATAGGCGGAGCAATTGCACTTTGTGCAGGAGGTCCAAGAACTTTTAAATATGGCAACACTAAAGATTATGTTATTAATTTAGAAGTTGTTTTGGCGGATGGAACAATTATTGAAACATCGAAAAACATAGCAAAAAACGTTACCGGATATAACCTTACAAGTCTTTTTGTAGGTTGCGAAGGCACTTTGGGTTTAATTACAAAAGCAACACTAAAATTAATCCCCAAACCTCAAACAAGACTTTTAACAATGTGTTATTTTGACGATTTAATTTCTGCTACAAAATGCGTTAATGCAATTATAAAAAGTGGTTTTATTCCTTCAACCCTTGATTTAATTGACAATTTCACAATTAAAACAATCGAAAAATTTAACCCTTGCGGACTTTTAATTGACAAAGAAGCAATGCTTTTAATTGAATTAGATGGCTTTGAAGCAAGCGTAAAATATGAACTTGAAATATTAAAAAATATATTAGAAAAAAACGACGCAAGTTCAATTATTCAAGCAAAAAACGATATTGAAAATGAAAACATTTGGAAAGCTCGAAGAAGCGCATTCTCCGCCTTATCACAACTTAAACCAAACGTTATAACAGAAGACATTGTCGTTCCAAAATCAAAAATTGTCGATTTTGTCTTAAAAACTCAAGAATTATCTAAAAAATATAATATTATAACTGCGATTATGGGACATGCCGGAGATGGCAACATTCATCCTAATTTTGCGCTAGATTTAGAAAACGAAACAGAAAAAAATAATTTTAAAAATCTAAAAGATGAATTGTTTAATTTTGCAATTTCAATTGGCGCAACGTTATCAGGAGAACATGGAATCGGCAAACAAAAACAAAAATATCTTCATAAAGTTCTCGATAAAAATGCGCATATTTTAATGAAAAGCATAAAAAATTTGCTAGATTCAAAAGATATCTTGAACACAGGAAAATCAATTTAAAATGAACAAAATAAAAGAATATAAAGAAATTATTTTAAATTTAATAAAATTGTCTTTGCCGATTTTGGGCGGAAATATTTCTCAAATTTTAGTAAGTCTTGCAGACAACATTGTCGCAGGAAGATATTCAACGCTTGCTCTTGGCGCAATTAGCGTTGCAAGCGCTATTGTTATGACTGTTACTATTGGCGCAATTGGTTTAATTTTAAGCGTTAGCCCCGTAATTTCAAATCTTAGAGGGAAAAATGAACCGGCTAAAAAATATTTCAAATTAACAATTTTGTTTTCAATATTAGTATCAATTCCATTTTTCTTAATTTTATTAGGATTAAACAAATACATTAATTTTATTGGCTTAAGCCCAGATATGGTTCCTTATGTTAAAGAATATATTTCAATTTGTTCTTGGACAGTTTTCCCCGTCGCAATTTTTGTTGCTATTAAAGAATTCTTGCAAGCTTATGAAAAAGTTGTTTTTGCGAATATATTAATGCTCATAATGGTTTTATTAAATTTAGTTTTAAACATTATTTTAACTTTTGGCTTTAATTTTGGCGGCTTTGTTATTCCAGGAATGGGCGTTGTTGGCTTATCTATTGCAACTTTAACTTCAAAAACGCTTGTAGCAATTGTTATGCTTTTATATTGCTTAAATCTATTTAAAGGCGCATTTACATTTTCCAAAAACTACATTAAAGATTTAATTAAAACAGGCATTCCGATTTCTGCTGCAATATTTTTTGAATTTTTGGGCTTTAATTTAACCGCTGTTTTAATTGGAAAATTTTCGGTATTATTTGCCGCAGTTCATAACATTATTTTATCAATTGCAAATTGCACTTTTATGATAGTTTTGTCAATTGCTAATGCCGCAAGTGTGAAAATTGGTTTTTATAACGGAAGAAAAGACAAAGAAAACATTATCAAATATTCAAACGCAAATATTTTCCTAGTTATATGCGTTTGCATTGTTTCATTTTTAATTTTAGGCAATTTCGATGAAGAAATTGCAAAAATATTCTCAACAGACGAAGAAGTTATTGTTTTAACTCAAAAAATAATAATTTTTGCAATGGCATTTTTATTCTTTGATGGAATCCAAGGAGCTTGCGTTGGCATTTTAAAAGGTCTAAAAGACACAAAAATAATAGCGTTCACTATGCTTAGCGCCTATGTTTTTATTGCAATTCCTTTTGGAATATACATGGCTTACGTTAAAAACATAGTTCTTGAAGGTTTTTGGATAGGCTTAGCTTTAGCGCTTCTTTTTGCAGCGATTGTCACATCAAGTCGTGTGATTTATAATATTAAGAAAATGTAATATAAAATTAAAGTTTTTTAATTTTATGCCGATACAAGGTATGAAACAAAGAGGATATAAGTTTGTGTTAAATGTAAAAAATGATCTTTTTTTGAATAGTGTCGGAGATTTAATTAGCGCAACAAGCGTTCATAACGAGCATACAATTTTAATTGTAGACGATGAAATAAACAATCTTCAACTTTTAAAAAGAACTTTCCGAGGAAAATATAAAATTTTAACAGCTTCAAACGGACTTGAAGGCTTAGAAACATTAAAAAACAATTTGGATGATATTTGTCTTATTGTTTCAGACCACAAAATGCCAATTATGGAAGGGACAAAATTTTTAGAAGAAGCAAATTGCATTGCTCCCGATGTAATCAAAATTCTTTTAACAGGTTTTTCTGATATCGAAATTATTACAGACGCCGTTAATAAATGTAATTTATTCCAATATATTTTAAAACCATTCAACCCTGAAGAGCTTCAAGAAGTTGTTAAAAATGGCTTAGACAAATTTGACCTTGCAAGTTCAAAATCTTTAATTTTAAAAGATTTAAAAGAGCTTTTCTATAAAACAATTAAATCAATCGCTTCTGCTCTTGATGCTAAAGACCCATACACCCATGGGCATTCAATGAGAGTAACATTATATTCAATTATTCTCGCTAAAGAATTAAATGTTAAAGAATCAGAATTAGAAAACATCGAAACCGCTGGTTTATTGCACGATATCGGCAAAATTGCAATTCCACAGGCAATTTTATGCAAACCAGGAAGATTAACCGATGATGAATTTGTTATTATGAAGTCTCATCCTGCAAATTCTGAAAAATTAATTGCAAGCATTAAAAAGCTTCATGACGTTTCTCCAGGCGTAAAACACCACCACGAAAGATGGGATGGAAGAGGTTATCCTGATGCACTAGAAGGCGAAAATATTCCATTCTCTGCTCGAGTTATTGCAATTGCAGACACTTATGATGCAATGACTTCCACTCGTTCATATCGAAAAGCGCTTGATCATGATATTGCAATTGATGAAATTGAAAAATGCGCAGGCACACAATTTGACCCTGTTTTGGCAAAAAAATTCATTGAAATTAGCAACATTATTAAAGCTGCAAAAGAAAATCCTGAAGAATTCTATATGCAATATTCAACTTTATACAAAGAAATAAGATAGCCAAAAAACCCTATCTTGAAAGTCTTTCAAAAGTATGTTACAATAGTAATATATAAATGAAAAGAGTTTTTAATGTCATTCGATTTTGGTCCAACCAGCAATTTATCTAACGTGCAAGCAAGCGCCAAATCTCAAGAAGGAGGCGGAGGCAACACTGGCTATTTCAGACGTGGAAGAAAGACCGAAGAAGAAGTTGAGCTGGGCTTTGCTAAAGATTATCCAGAAGATTCTTTTGAATCAGAAGGAAGCTTGGAAGAAATTCAAGAACAAAGTTTTTTGGATATAATTAAAAATTTATTTATGGATTTCATTGAATCAATCAAAAATCTTTTCAAAAAAGACGATATTGAAGAATAATTTTATTCATATTAAAATTAGCTTATATTTATAAATAAGGAGTTTTAATATGAAAAAATCTATTAAAGACCTAGGGGATATTCAAGGAAAACGTGCTTTAGTGCGTGTTGATATCAATGTTCCTCTTGATGAAAACAAAAACGTAACAGACGACACAAGAATTCAAGCAATTCTTCCAACTGTTAAATTTTTATGCGAAAAAGGTGCAAAAGTTATTTTAATGGCTCACCTTGGCAGACCAAAAGGGGAATGGAACGAAGAATTCAGCCTAGAACCAGCTGCAAAACATTTAGCTAAAGTTTTAGGTGAAGATGTATTATTTGTTAAATCTCCAGTAGGCGAAGGTGCAGAAAAAGAACTTGAAGCTTTAGAAAATGGCAAAGTTGCTCTATTGGAAAATATAAGATTCTATAAAGCTGAAGAAGCAAAAGACGATGATATGACTTTTGCTAACGAATTGGCTAAACTTGGCGATTTCTATGTAAATGACGCATTTGGCGCAGCTCACAGAAACCACACTTCAACTGCTAAGCTTGCAAAAGTTTTAAAACCAGCAGTTTCTGGTCTTTTAATGGAAAAAGAATTAAGATGTTTAGGCGCAGCTCTTGATAACCCAACTCGCCCATTCACAGCAGTTGTTGGCGGTGCTAAAGTTTCTTCTAAAATCGGTGTATTAGAAAACTTAATCGATAAAGTTGATAATCTAATCATCGGTGGCGGTATGGCTTATACTTTTGTTAAAGCTAACGGCGGAAAAATCGGTAATTCAATTTGCGAAGACGACCAAATGGATGTTGCTAAAGCTATCGAAGCAAAAGCGGCTGCTAAAGGCGTTAAGCTAGTTATGGCAACAGATGTTCTTGCTGCTGATGATTTTTCAGGCAATGGCACAAACAAATTTGTTGCAATTAACGAAATTCCAGATGGCTTTGAAGGCGTAGATGCTGGCATGGATTCTCGTGAAGCATTTGCTGAAGTTTTAAAATCTTCAAAAACTATTCTTATGAATGGTCCTGTTGGTGCTTTTGAAAATCCAAAATTTGCACAAGGCACAAAAGCAGTTCTTGAAGCAATTGTTGAAGCAACAAAAAATGGTGCAACTTCAGTTATTGGCGGTGGCGATTCAGTAAGCGCTGCTAAAAAATTTGCTAAAGCTGAAGATTTCACACACGTTTCAACTGGTGGCGGCGCTTCTTTAGAATTCATCGAAGGTAAAGTATTACCAGGCGTTGACGCTTTAGACGATTAATTTAAAATTTATTAAATAAATAAAGCCCTGCATATTGCAGGGCTTTATTGTTATATAAGCTAGGATGACAATAATTTTTACAAGTGATAAAATTATAATTAATTAATCTTATGAGGTTTACAATGAAAAAATTATTAATTGTTATAGCGCTATTGCTGTTTAATTTAAATATTGTTTTTGCTCTTGAAGAAGGTTTAAGCGTGAACATACTTCCTTCAGGACAAAAAGTTATCATAAAAGAAGTTAAAGACAATCCTATTGTGCAAATTGATACTTGGATTAATACTGGTTCGATAAATGAAAGCGATAAAACTTCAGGAATAAGCCATTTTCTTGAACATTTATTTTTCAAGGGAACAGAAAAATATCCAACAGGACAAATGGATAAAATATTAGATTCAAAAGGCGCAATAACAAACGCTGGAACAAGCAAAGACTTCACTCATTATTATATTCAAATACCATCTAAAGATTTTGATTTGGCGCTTGAATTGCACGCCGATATGCTCCAAAATCCGCTAATACCAAGAAAAGAACTCGAGCGTGAACGTCCTGTTGTTATTGAAGAAATCTCTAAAACGAAAGATTCTCCTGCAAGAAGAGCCTTTGATAACTTATATGAGCTTCTTTATTCAAAATCAAACCATCCATACAAAAGAAGCGTTATAGGAACAAAAGAAATCATTGAAAACGTTACAAGAGAAGAGCTTCTTGATTATTTTAATAAATTTTACACACCTGACGCTTATACAACAGTAATCGTTGGAGATGTCAACAAAGAAGAAGCATTAAAAAAAGTTTCTCAAGCATTCAAACAAACCAAGAAAAAACAAACAAAAATCAAATATCCAAATATTAAACCACTGAACAAAATCGAAACAAAAGAAGAAACAATGGACGTTAATAAATCATATCTTATGTATGGTTTTTTAACGCCAAAATTTGACGAAAACAAAGACAATTATGCGCTTGATGTTTTATCAACCCTTTTAACCGACGGCAAAAGTTCGATTTTGAATCAAAAATTAAAAGAAGAAGCACAACTTGCTCTCTCAATTAATAGCTCAAATTATGCTCAAAAAGACACAGGAATCTTTTATTTTTATTTAACACTAAAACCTGAAAACGAAAGTGCTTTAAAAGAACTATTAATTTCAGAATTAGAAAAAATTAAAAAAGGCGAATTTGATAAAAATTTAATTGCAAAAGCAAAAAATCAAATCAAAACAGACACATACTACGCAAGAGAATCAATTTCCAATATCTCAGAAGATTTAGGATACGATTTCACATTTTCAAAAAACCCTAATTATTACGAAAATTATTTGAAAAATATAGAAAAAGTAACAGAAAAAGATATTATTGATGTAGCTAAAAAATATCTCACTCTTGATAAATATGCTCTTTCAATAATTCGCCCTTTGGCATTTAAACCGGTTTCAAACATCGAAAAGAAAGAAAACTGGGGCGCGGTTAAGGTTCTTGATAAGAACGAAAATACTAAAAAATTTCTTTTAAACAATGGCGCAACGCTAACCACAAAAGCCAAAAAAACTAACTCAATTATAGCCCTTAATATTACAATTAAAGGCTCAAAAGCAGTTGAAAAAGTTCCAACAAGCGCAATGCTTGCCGCAAACAGCGCAACAACAGGAACAAAAAACTTCACAAATTCCCAACTAGCAACATATTTAGACGAAAACGGAATAAAATTATTAGTAACATCAGAGGATGATAGTTTTTCAATAACAATGCAATCAACAAAAGACAATCTTAAAAAAGCTTTCGTTGTGCTTGACGAAGTCATAAATCATCCGACTTTTGCAGATTTTGAAATAAACAAAATTAAAGAAAGAAAAATCCAAGAGCTAAAAGCGCTTTCAGACAGTCCTTCAAGCTATGTTTTTGATGAATTTAAACGCTTAGCATTTTGTGATTCAATTTATGGGCAAAATTCTAGCTTTATTTTAAATCACATCAATAAAGTCACAAGAGAAGACATTTTTGAATTTTATTCTCGAATAATTAACCCTGAAAATATGCATATTGCTATCGTTGGAGACATTGACGAAAATTATGCAATTAATGAATTAGAAAAAATTATCAAAAAAAATCCAAAAGGAACAAAATTCGACTATAAAAAACAAGCCTATACAAAATTTGAACCAACTAAAAATATTGAATCCACATTATTCAAAAAAGAAGTTCAAACAAACTGGATTGCTCTTGGATATAAAACAACAACAATCTTCAACAAAAAAGACATTGCAACCTTAAATGTTATTAATTCAATTTTAGGACAAGGAATGTCAAGCCGATTGTTTTCAAAGCTAAGAGAAGAACAAGGTCTTGCATATAGCGTTAGTTCAACTCTTCAAAACAAAATCCAAGACGGCGCATTCATTGCCTATATCGGCACAAATCAAAAAAGCATAGAGCAAGCCAAAAATGGCATTTTAGAAGAAATTGAAACAATCAAAAAAGAAATGGTAACAACAAAAGAATTGAACGACGCAAAAGACAAAATCCTAGGAAGATTTTTATTATCTTTAGAAACAAACATGGATGAAGCAATTCTTTTAAGCTGGTATAGCTCGCTAAATCGCAATTTAAATGCAATTGAAGAATATAAAAAATTGATTAGCGAGGTTTCTCAAAGCGATATTATCGAAGTTGCAAACAAATATTTCTCAAAACCATATATTTATACAGTAGTGCGCGAAAATAAACAGTAATTTTTTTACAAAATAAGATTTTTGTAGTATCTTTATAAATATAGAATTGTGGGAGTAATTTTAAGTCAATGGCTGACGTAAATACGGTTGTTATAGTTAGTGACAAACAAGAGCTTGTTAATCAGGTTTCTTCAAAGCTTGTGTTGTTGAGAAATTTGGACAAAATTAAATCTTGCTCGATTGAAGAAGCGCAAAACATGTTTGATGGTTTCAATCCTAATGTTTTGATTCTTCATTGCGATAATAACAACATGCGTGCGCTAGGACTCATTAAAAGGCTTAAAAACCAAGAAATCTATAAAAATCTTCCAATTCTATTAATCAACGAAAATTGTTCAAGAGAAGTTATTATCGAAGCTTTTGATAATGGCATTAGTGATGTTTTATTCATGCCAATCATTGATTACGAGCTTTTGATTCGCACAATTTGGTGTTTACAAAAGAATGAATTAAACATGAGCATTGAATCAAGAACCCAATTTTTAACAAATCTTGGAATAGTTCAATCTGAAACAGGGGTATATACTCAAAAATATTGTGATGATTTCTTGAAAAACGAAATTGCTCAATCTAAAAAATATTCTCAAAAAGCTTGTATTTTATTGATTGCACCTGACAAAAAATATCCAAACTATAAAAATCCAAAAGATTTCATTTCAATCATCAAAAAATCAATCCGTATTAACGATTCTGTTATCATTAAAGATGTTGATCAATTCTATGTTTACTTACAAAAAACAAAATTAAATGGTGCATATAGCGTTTTTGAAAGAATAAACAACAATCTCGGCACCGATTCTGGGGCTAATGCAGGAGTTGTTGAAGTTCAAGAACAAAGTTTTGAAGATATTAAAGATGCGCTTAATGCAGCGTTAGACAAAGCTTGCGAAAATACAAATTCTTTAATTGTTGCTTCTGATTTTTATGTTAAAGAGAAAAAACCCACAATTAACCTCAAAAAACCATCAGAAATCATTGCAAAACAAGAAGCAACTGTTGAAGATTCAAAAAAACCTTCAAACACTGCAAGTCCTGAAGTTCAAAGCGCATTTGATAAAAACAGCATAAAGCTATTTAATCAAGCATATTTGCGCAAATTAAAAGTCGTAATCACTCCTGTTTTCAAAAAATATGAAAACATTTTAAGAATTAAAAGACAAGATTTCGCAATCAATTCCTATACAGGAAGCAAATCTCTCTTCAGCGTTTCTTCAGGAGATGTTTGCGCTTCTATGGCAATCGAATATGATGGCATAGAACATGCGCTTGTTCGCCTTACAATAACAGATAATGACCAAAAAAGGCTTTTCGAAACAGAAACAATCGATTTCACCATTCTCGACTATCGCAGAATGTCGTTAATGCTTAACGAATTAATCGATAAGTTTATTATAATTTTAAAGAAAAAATCTTAATTGTTCTTACAATGACACAATTACTTCTTCGCAAATTCACCTAGACATTTGCTTTTTTCTTTAAATATTAATTGTTGCTTACTAAAATCGCCTTAAATGCAGCAAGTCCACGGGCTGAAATCTTCTTTGAAGTTTTCCTTTGGTCCTGCGCAATATTAAAGATTTTAACTATGCGTCTGATTTCTTCTTGGCTCTTAATTGTGTTTGTAGCATACACATTTTTAACTTTTTCTGGGGAAATGTTAAATAGAGCGTTTAATTCAACTTCTGTCATAACTACTCTCTATATTGGCTAATATAATACTTTTCATGTTTATAAAGTTTTTTTCTTGCACCAAATTGCAAAAAAGATTTATTTTGTTACATTAATTAACAAACATATTTTTTTCAGAAGTTTTATAACAATATCAGGAGAAAAACGTATGAAAATTTCACAAATCACTTCTTTTAAACTAGCTTCAAATTTTTTCAAAACCCAAAAACAAACACAAAATTCAAACACGCAAAATCAACAAAACGAACAAAATTTTTTAAATTTTTATCCAATTAGCAATATTTCTTTTTTGGCAAAACAAAAAGATTTTAGTGCTAAAGCTTTTTTGGACGAATTAAAATTTGAAAATTCAGTTAAAAAATATTATTTTACACAAGAACAAGACGGCAAAACAACCCGATTTGAAAGAATTTTGCCCAACAAAGAAGCATTAGAAAAATTAAAAATCTTAGACAGCCTAACTCCAGCACAACAACAAGAATTAGTTAGAGAATTCTGCGCTATGACTGGCTTTCCTGATATGAAAAAAATTACCCAAAACATCGAAAAAGAAATTTCATCTTCTATTCATAAATTAGCGCAAGAAAAAGGTTTTGAAGTTGCTTTCATTGGCTACGATTCTAATTGTTCAATTGGAAGAAAATTATCCATGCCAGGAAGCGACTGCGATGGTCTTTATATGATTATTGACGCAAAAGAACACAAAGAACCTTGGTTTGCAGGAAGTGTTCGCTGGAACTTCAAAGACCTTGTTAATCAAAGAATTTTGCACACCCCAGCAGACCACTTGCCCGAAGTTCTTGATATAGATTTCATCAAAGAAGGATTAAATATTGCACAAAAAGCATTCCAAGACTGCAATTTCACGCAAGAAGAATTAAAGAAATTTAGCCAAAATTTATATGATAGCTCAAACGATTTTGTAAAATCTGCTGAATTTAATATTAGATTAGCTCAAAAAATTCCAAACGATGAACAAACAAGAGAAAAATATTATAAAACTGCAATGCTCGTTGAAATTTTAAGAAATGGAGTAATTTGCGAAGATAATTTGGATATGGATTTATATTTTGAACTTATGAATTCTCCATTGTTTGAATATAGCAATTTAATGAAGCAAAAAGGACTTTCTCATTCCCTAAAAGGAAAATATATTGCAAGACAATCTCTTGAAGCTGATTTCAAAAAAATGTCCGCTGAAGAACAATTTGAACTTGTTAAAGACATTTTGCATTATTCTTTCAATGATATTCAAGAAAACAAAAACAAAAAATATTTTTCAAACTTCAACCAAAATCAAAACGAAATGGGAAACATTAACGAAATGTATGGGCTTGTTTTAAATACGGCTTATATTGCTTAATTTGTTCACTTTTATGCTATCATTAATAGCAAAAATGGATAAAATTAATGAAAAAACGAACAATTTTCTCAATATTAATAACTCTAATCACCCTCGTTTTAACAAGCAAACATTGGTTAATTATTAAACCTTTTGAAATTTCTTTCTCTATTAGAGGGGGGGGGGAACGCAGTGTGGCATTGAAGTTCAGCTGAACAAGAAAAACGACGAACAATTCAAAAAATATAAGAAAAAATTTAAAAAAATAAATTTAAAAGAAACTAACGAAGCAAATTTTAAAATAAAAAGAATTAAAAAACCAAAAAAATTAAGAATAATAATTTCCGATATTGATAAAAAAGATAAATTAATAATAAACAATATCAAACTTAAAAACAAAAAACACAAACTTGAAGATTTTGAAAATTTTAAAATAACTGGCGCAAAAGCACAAATCATCAATAATTCTTTAATTTTGATTCCAAATGATGAAAAAATTATTCTTTTATATCAAAAAGAGCTAAAACTTCGTTCATCAATAAAATTTGATTTTGATATTTTTGTGATTATTTTAATTTTAACTTATTTAATTTCATATAGATTATCTAGCTACATTGCAATTTATAAAAATGTTGAAAATAAATCAGGAATTGAAATTGGTTTTTTGATAATTTTTTTCACTTTATTATTCATTCCAATTTCAAACATAAATCAAGAAGATTTTTCAAAACAAGAAAATCGTTCTCTTGCAAAATGGGAGCCTTTTATTAAAGATGGCGAAATAAATTTTGAATTTGGAAAAAATTTTGATAAATGGTTCAATGATAGGTTTAGTCAAAGAAAAAATATTATTTTTATATATAACAATTTGCTAAACAAACTCAATAAAAACTATTACAAATTAAACAAAATTTATTTCAACAAAACCACAAACTGGGCATATCAATATTCTTGGTTTATGTTAAACCCCGTAAAAAATTCTGAATTTAACATCTACAAGAATAATATTAAAAAACTATATGATTTTTGTAACAAAAACAATATAAAGCTATATATCCTAATTCCGCCGGGGTCTGGTCAAATTTATCCTGAAGAAGTTAAACCATTTATAGTTAATAATGAAAAATATAAAATTGAAGATTTTCAAAATGAAATCAATGATTATTTAAAAAACGACATTGTAATTTATCCATTCAAAGAATCAAAAGAAGCTTCAAAGAAGGATTATATTTTCCCAAAAAGCGACCCACATTGGAGCGAATATGGAGCATTTATTGGCTTTGAATGTTTAATGAAAAGAATTAAAAAAGATTTTCCTAATTTAATCTTACCCAAAACAACAGACTACAATATTAAAAAACATAATCAAATAATAACCGATTTTCCGCACACATATAGACTGGGTTATTTTTATGAGTCTCTTAACATAAAAGAATTAAAAGAATCTTATATAACATATCAGCACAAAAAAGAAAAAGAATTAAAAACGCTAAAAAAAGAAAACGATACTTACCTAGAAGACGTATTTTTCCCTCAAGGAAACGATTTAAAAGTGTATATGGTAGGAAGCTCTTTTAGCGAAAATTTATTTTTATTTGCAAGATATTCTTTTAAAAATGTCTACAAAAGAAGATATAATGCGCCTTCTGGCGGAATGGAATTAAAAATAGCAAGATGGGAAGAAGACATTTTAAAAATCAAACCAAACATTTTAATAATAACCATACAAACAAATGCCATAAACCAATTTAAAGAATTATACAAAAACGAAAAAGAAAGCGAAAAATAAACAATGCTCTTTAGCTCAATGACTTTTTTATATGTATTTTTACCAATAGTTGTCTTGCTATATTTAATAAGCAAAAAGGAATTACACAATTTAATTCTTTTATGCGCAAGCATTCTTTTTTACGCTTGGGGTGAACCAAAATATTTGTCGATAATGTTGATTACTATTGTTGTGAATTATTTGGGTGCGCTTTATATAGAAAAATTTCAAACAAAGAAAAAAATTATTCTAATATCAACAATTGCAATAAACCTTGGATTTTTATTCTATTTTAAATATTTTAATTTTATTATTAAAAATTTCAACTCCATTTTTCATTCAAACTTTAATACTCTTGATATTATTATGCCAATTGGTATCTCTTTTTATACTTTTCAAGCGCTTTCATACCTTATTGACGTATATCGAAAAGAAGTTAAAGCACAAAAAAATATTTATAAATTAGCCTTGTTTATTTGCCTTTTTCCTCAATTAATCGCAGGTCCAATTGTTAAATATCATGATATTAATGAACAAATTGATTCAAGAGAGGTTAATTTTAACAAAGTTAATCTTGGAGTTAAAAGGTTTATTATTGGACTTTCAAAAAAAATATTGCTCGCAAACACCCTAGGAGAAATTGCAGACAAAATTTTTGTTCAAGACCCAAATAATTTTTCGCATTTTACTGCTTGGCTTGGTGCAATTTCTTATAGTTTCCAATTATACTTTGATTTTTCTGGATATTCCGATATGGCAATTGGCTTAGGGCTAATTTTTGGTTTTAAATTTATGGAAAACTTCAATTATCCATATATTTCAAAATCAATTACCGAATTTTGGAGAAGATGGCATATTTCACTTTCAACTTGGTTTAAAGAATATGTTTATATTAGTCTTGGCGGTAACAGAATTGATAAATTAAAAACTTTAAGAAATCTTGGAATAATATTTTTATTAACAGGAATTTGGCACGGGGCACAATGGACTTTTGTCATTTGGGGAATTTGGCATGGCTTTTTTATAATTCTTGAGAAAATTTTAAACATTAAAAAGCTTGATTCCGAAATATATCCTTGGCATTTCAACATTTTAAGACATTTTTATTGCATTTTTGTATTTCTTATTGGCTGGGTAATTTTTAGAGCAGACAATTTCAAATACGCTTGGAATTATTTAATGAATATGTTTGGTTTTTTACACCCAAACGAACAAAATTTCTCTTATGAATTAGCTTATTATATCGAAAAAAAAGAAATCGTTGTTTTAATTATAGCTTTTGTTTGTTGCGTTCCATTATTTAAAAACATTTTGAATGCCAAAACTAAAATCGGCAAAATATTTTTAAACATGTATTTACTTCTTTTGTTCTTTTTATCAAGTATTTTTATCGCTTCAAGCTCATATAACCCTTTCATTTATTTTAGGTTTTAATCATTATTTATTTCGTTCGTAGATTTCTACACGAACAAAATCATTCTTGCTTTGACGCTTAAAAATAGCTATGCCAACAGAAACATATTCAATTTCCCCAATTGAATGATATTCTTTTTTTAATTTTTCTTGAATTTTTAAATTACGTTCGTTTTCACCACCAAAAAACCAAACTCGATTGAGCACAATATATTTACCATTATACTTTAACACTCTTTCTAAAGCTTCTATGTGTACCTTGCTATTTTCAAAAGGCGACCCTTCAGTAATTCTTTGCAAAGAAAGTGGAAAATGTTCTTCTAAATAAGATTTATTTCCTAATATATATGTACTCATGCCGCCATCAAGGTATAAAATTTGTTCTTTTTTATCTATTTTCATTCTTTCTATATAGTTTTTATTAACTTTATACATTTTTTTAATTAACTTCTTCCAAATATAGAAATTGTCAGAAAAAATAGAGATATAGGACAAATATACAATACATATTATTGTCAAAGGAATTTTAATATTGACATAAGATTTTAATTTGTCATTTTTAAAGCAATTTATAACAAAAGCAAATGCAATATATAATCCAGCAACAAAAATAAAAACTTCGCCCTTTTGGCTCGACCAATCAAATATTTTTATCAAAGAATAAAATAAAACAACAATTAAAGCAAAGCAAATATATTCCCATTTAAACAACTTGTTTTTTAAGACTTCAAAATATTTTTTATCGCCAAACGCCATATACAACTCAAACAAAGCAGAAAACATAAACAAAGTATAATGATATGTAAAATATTTATTAGCTAAAATAATTACAATCGAAGGAACAGCCCATATTACAAAATGTGCAACAGCAGCAACAGCATCTTTTTTTCTAAGCTTGTCTACAAAATTTTTAAAACCAGCTAAAATCCCCAAAAACACAACAGGAATAGCAAGGCAAGAATATGCAAATCTATTGGAAAACAATTGCCATATATCTTTAAATTTAGGTCTAGCGCCAAAAACAATAGTATTTTCATACATGCCTGCATTTTTTACCCATTCTATTTCACTTGGATTAAAAAGCATTATAACTACAAAACCTATGAAAATAGCACTCAAACCACCCATTACAAAATATAAAATTTCTTTAATTGAAAATGTTTTATTATTTCTTTTATTCCACAAAAATATTACCGCAAAAAACACCAACGCCATCAGCGCGAATATACTTTTATAAAAAATTGTCGTAGCAGCTAAAAATCCCGAAATAAACAACTTTAAATTTACATATTTTGCATTTATTTTTGAATTAATATATATTGCAAACGCCAAAATAAGAATGAGTACGCAAATCATTTCCGCTTGCACATGAGAATGTATTAAAGAAGCATAAATAGCAGAACACGTCAAAAGGGCAATATTTATATTAAAAGCCTTCTTCTCTTTACATGCTAGATATGCAGAAGCAAAAACCATTCCAGTTGCAATTATAAAGAAAAAGAATTTTATTAATACTTCAAAATAATATCCTGAAGCATACAAAGCAAAAACATTTGCAATTTTATATAAGCCATAAACAGCTGCTCTATCCAAAAACCCTTTTAATTCCCAGCTATTTAATACAGCATAAAGCCAATTTCCATCAATATAATCAGCTTGGTGGGCACTTGCAAGCATGACTCTTATATCTAAATGCAAAGGCAAAAACACAAACGAAATTGCTGTAATTAAAAAAATACTCCAAACACAAATATTGAATAAATTTCTGTTTAGATATATATATATATATTTAAGCTTATTCATAAAAAATCCTTTTTATATTTTTTTTACACCAAAAGAAAAACAAATTGTTTGTTTAAAACTTTTAAAAGCAGCTTTTAAAAGCTTCCACTTTTTTATAGAAACTTCGCCTGTTGTGCGCAATTTGCACTCCACAGGAATTTCAAAAAATTTTATTTTTTTATTTGCAACAAAACCCGAAATAATCACATTAGGCGCAAAAGTATTTTCAGGAATCGCATTATACAATCTTTCAAAAAGATTCGAGCGCATTAATCTATATGGCGAATTAACATCATAAGGTCCTTTTGTTCCGTAAAAAATTTTTATTGTTAAACGAGAAACAATACTAATCATTTTTCTTGCAAAAGGTTGAATTCTATTATCCCTAATCCCAACAAGATAACCATATTCGCTTCTTTTTTCCCAAAGTGCATAAAAACCTTCTGGACCCATTTCGTTATCAGAATCTATTTGAAAAATCCAATCATAATTCTTTGAACATTCCCTATATCCTTGCAAAATCGTAGGTCCATGTCCAGAATTTGGCTTGTCTATGGCTTTTAAGTTTGCATATTTTTCTTCTAATCCATGTAGAATTTCGGAGGTTTTATCTTTAGAACCATCGTTATAAGCAAAAATTTTATACTCAAGCTCATATTTATCCAATTCTTCACACCAAATTTTTATAACATTTTCAATTGCTTCCTCTTCATTATAAACAGGCATAACAAGCGCCAATTTTTCCATATTTATTCCTCTTTTTTTTGTTTAAATGTAATAAACTTGTTTAAGAAAAATTGCACAAAAGTAATAACAAAAATTGTTGCAATTTTCGCAATTATTTCATTTACTAAATTTTTCTCCACCAAAACATATAACAACAACTCACTAATTGCTAAACCAAAAATTCCAACAGCAAAAAAAGTCAAATATCTTTTTAATAATTTATTTGTAACTTTAAAATTTAAAAAAGCATTCAAAAAGAAATTATTTGTGATTCCAACGCTAACAGATAATATATTTGCTATCAAATAATGCAAAGAAAAAATTTTAACAAGCAAAGTATAACAAAGAAAATCTAATAAAGCTCCGCTACATCCAATTGCACAATACCTGATAAACTCAAAACGCTTTTTTCCCATGAATTTGATTATATTATAAAAAAAAATTATTTTTTTGACGCAAAGCTATATGTAAATATATGTAAATTCAAAAACGCCAATACACAATTTTGTCATATCAGTGTGCTTTAAAAACTACAAAGCTGAGGCGAAAATGAATTTAAATACTATTAATTGCAAACAAAATTTCAACGAATTAATGCAAATAAGAATTGGAGGCGATACTAAAAAGACCCACATTAAGCGAGTCTTTTAGCGTGCTTTAAAATTGACGAGTGTCAAATTTTCAATCTTTTTAAATATAAGTATCCATATAATATCCGCTATGTTTTGTTGTAGTGGCATTGTAATCAGAATTGATGAAATCTTTTACACTTTGAGAAACACCTGGCGCATTTGGATATCTTCTTGCGGTTTCAAATTCTTCTTTAGTAAAAGGCAACGAATTTTCAATGATAAAAGAATGTTTTGTTGGAGTGTGGCTATTATAAACTACGCCTTCAAAAGCTGCTTTGCATTTATTTAACAACAATTGTTTTTGTTGCTCATTTTGGATTTCGCCAGAAAAAGGATGAATATGATGCACAACAGCTGCGCTATCAATTCCGCTTCCATGAAAATAATTAACATCAGTTTTCCCAACCAAAGCTTTAAAAGATGTTGAATTAAATGAATTAATTTTCATAATACCTCCATATAATATATGTTAATGTAAAACATTTAAACAAAAAAACTTGCCATAAGCGGAAAAACAATTAATCGACAATACAAAAATTATCTACACCAGCATTAATGATTTTATAACATGGGTTTTAGAGGGGTGGTTATTTATAACAATTTTTTTAATTTTTATGTTTTATAATTAATGAAATACAAATTTTAAGCGTAGAAATATGAACATTTTAAAAATTTATTCTGTCAAAAATAATACGAGAAAAACAAATTTTTTAAAACATTATAATCAAATCAACCAACAAAAAAGTAGTCAAAATTTTTTAGGAAATATACAGATGCAAAACAATCCGAACTTAAATGGCGATACAACATCTTTCAAAAGTGATAAAAATAAATTAAATTCACAATTTTCTATTTGGATTAAAAAAAATGATATTAATAAAAAAACATTAGACTCTTATAGAAGTTCATTAGATGTTCTTCTAGAGGAAGGTATAATTCCTAAATCAAAAATTCAAAAATTATTTACACTAACTCCAACAGTTAAGAGCACCTCTTATGTTATTGACGAAGAATACAGGAGTGATGATGACAAACCAATGTGTTTTATTCACCAAACACTTAGACTTAAATATAATGACGAATTAATTGGTAAATACACAGCAGTATACTCGCAGGATGGCAACTTAGAAGATGACTATTTTGATTTTAATAGTTAATGAGTGTTTTCAAACATTTCCCAAATAAATTTTTGATATGTACCATCATTAATTACTTGTTTTCCTAATAATCTATATGGAGAACTCATTAATTTAACCTCATAACCATATCCGTTTATTCCTTTGCCTTTTAATTTTTTAATTCCATTTTGTTTTTTTGCTCCTGTTGCAAATTTTACAGAATTTCTAATCCAAGTTTCAAATTCATTTTTAGGTATTTTTTTAGCTATTGTCATCGGAATTTCAGATTCTATGGTAATTTCATCTGCATTTTTTTGTATTAAATATGAAATTCCTTCTATCCAATATTTTGTCCCGTCATTCAATGTTTTTGTAATTTTTTGAATTGAACAAAAATTAATATTGTTATAAAAATACTGTATGTTTTTATTGGTTACATTGTTGGTTTTAGTAACATTTTGTTTTTTGGAAATATAATTATAATTGCAAACATAAAAATTATTCATTTGAGAAATTTTCACATCGCACCCCTTTTGTAAAATAAATACAAAAATATTAAATAAACTATTTAATATTGCTCTGAAGTATATTTAAAATGTGTAATTATACACGACAAATAAAATATATACGCAGAGTATGCACGACAAGAGAAAGCACAACATTTCCCATAACAATAAAGCTATAAAACTGTATGTTTTCTATATTACTTTCTCTCATTAAAATTTCTCATTTTAATTTAATACAACTATACAAAACATGTTTTATAAAATTTTTGCTACCACAGAAGTATTTTTTAATAAAATGTTACAATTGTAGTGATTTTTATAAAATTATTGGACTTCGTTATTTAGAACAGAAAATATGCAAAAACCCAGTTCTATATAAAACTTTATTGTGTTGTGAAATGCTTGCCATTGATGAGATTTCAATGCTTGATAATATTACTCTTGACTATGTTAATGAAATTTTAAAAGCTATTGGAGAAAACGATAAGCCTTTTGGTGGTATTCAAGTGATAATTGTTAGAGTTTTTTTTCAACTTCTCCCTGTGCAGATTAAAAAATATAAAAAGGATTTTTGTTTTAAAATACAAATATAATTCCTACAGAATTTAAATATATAAGAGAAGGGCGTATTAAAATCAAACGCTCTCAATATCCATTAAGACTTGCTTATGGCATAACAATACATAAATCTCAAGGAATGACATTTGATAAATTAGTTGTTAATTTCAACAAAATATTTGATTATGGTCAAGCCTATGTAGCATTGAGCAAAACAAGAACTCTTGAAGGACTTTTTATCAAAGGTTTTGACCATAATAAAATCATAGCAAACAAAGATGTTGTTGAGTTTTATAAAAAATTAGAGGAAGAAGAAAAATAGAATTTAGTTTAAAATTCTGAAGCATTAATTAGATTTACATTAGGTGATAATTTCTAGCTATTCTTACAAATTTTCTGCCTAGATACAATACAATTTTTATATTTTTGTAAACATTTTTTAACAAACCCAAAATTTCGCTAAAGTTCCAGGGGAGGGGAGACCGTAATCGTTATTATATAGTATCTTCTAAGAAGGTTTGGTTATGCCTAACGATTACTTAAATCCGTTTGGTGCAAGTAATATATCCAACACAAGCTCAACAACTACTGTTGGCTCTGTTAGTGTTGCAGATAACTCTAATGCTTCAATTATGGCAAATAATTCAAATTCTACTATGAACTATATCTTATCTCCATCAGACTTAAAAGAGGATGATATTGAATTAATCAAAAAAGAGTTAGCAAGAAAAATCCAAGAACAAAAAGAAGATTTAGAAAATGCTAAAAGCACAAGAGGTTGGGTAACTTCAGCTTGGAATGGAGTTTGTGGTTGGTTTGATGGCGGAGATAAAAAAGCGCAAAACAATATCTCTAATTACGAAACACTTTTAACTGGTTTAGATTCTGATATTTCAAACATTGATGAAGTATATAAAACAATTATGGGTTCAGATTTAGATTTGGCATCTTTGCAATCTTTAAAAAGTGGCGAAGCTTTAGCTAGTTCAATTGATTCGCAAACTCAAGAAGCAATTGTTGCTGAACTTGAAAATCAAGTTGCACTTTTAGAAAGTAACTTTGAAACTGCACAAAATTCAAACGGATGGATATCAAGCACTTGGAATGCCTTTAAAAATTGGACAGGAATTGGTGCTAGTTCTAATAAAACAAGTGCCGAAATTAATGATTTAAAAGAGCAAATTGCAAAATTAAAAAATGGTGAAGCTGATTTAGCAACAACATTTAAAAATATCACAGGTGCTGAGTTAAATGCTGAAAACCTAACCTCTCTTTTGAGTGGCGAAGTTGGCACTGGTCTTGATTCAATTTCTAATGCAGGTCAAAAAGTTAATGCGTATTCTGAAGGTCAAAAGATGTGTACCGATGTTGTAGGCGATATGGTATCAGGTATTGCTGCAGTTGGTGTTGTTGCCTTTGGAACAGCAATCGGAATTTGCGCAGCTCCTTTTACTGCTGGCGCTTCATTAGGTATGGTTGCAGCTAGTTTAGGTTTAGCTGCTGGAACTGGTGCATTAGTTAAAACTGCAATTAAAGCGTCGGATTGCATTGGAAATGAGAAAAAATATGGCTGGAAAGATTTGGGCTATGATCTTGCAACAGGTTCAATAAATGGTGCGGCTGCTCCATTAACAAATGCTTTAGGTGGTGCTGCTGGTACAACTGTAATGAAGTTATTTGGTCAAGAAGCATTAGAAACAACAGTTAAATCAGGTGCGTTGCTAGCCGCTAAAGAAGTAGCAGAAGAAGTTTTTGAAGAAGGCGTAGAACAGGCAGGTAAAAAACTTGTTTCAACTGGACTTACAAAAGCGTTATCATTTACTGCTGATAGCATGGTAGATGGTGGACTATCTGGTCTTATTGATGGTTCTTCACGTGCTATGGCAGAAGGTAGATACGAAGATATACTTTCTGATGGTTGGGAAGGCTTTAAAGGCGGTTTAATAGCATCACCAATTATGGGTACAGGATTTAATATTGCAGGCAAAGCAGGCTCTAAACTTGGACAAACTGCGCTAGGACAAGTTGCAGGTAAAGCAACAAAAGAAGGAATACAAGTTCTAGGCGGTGTATTGGATAATCTTTTACCTCAAGGAATAAAAAGAATAATTCAAGAAAGTAGTGAAAAGTTAAATGATAGATTTATACAAACATCATTGAAAAATTGTTTAACAATATCTGATGATGGTATCTATAGTGTTAAGACTAATGGTTATAGTGTTCAACTAATTGAAAGTGAACTTTCTGAAGAAATCCTTGAAGCAATTACAAGAGGCGATAACACGCTTGTATTTAATTATGCTAATGAAATATTAGCTCAGAAATTAAGTAAAAATGCTGCAGATGTAGTTGCAAATAAAATCATTGATGCAGAAAAAATAGCTCCAAGTACTGAAGAACAAATTCAAGAGCGAATAAATAAATTAGATTATGCTAATGAATTTGATGCAGATGACATTAGCGATTTAGTAAAAGGAATAGAGTGTACAAAAAAAAGATTGCAAGATAATAATATAGAATTTTCCGAAGAAGATATTTTGGACATTATGGAAGCAGGTGAATATTTTGACCCTAGCCAAATAATTACAACTTTAACAAGTATGAGCAATGTAAAAGATGTTGGCAAGGCATATATGCTTTCTCAATTAATTAAGCAAGGAGTGCTTTCAAAAGAAAGTTTAATGGAAATAACTGATGGCTGGAATGTTTCCAATTCTTTTGGTAAAGCTTTTTGTGATAATTATCGCCTGAGCAGCGAGCCAGATTATTTTTCAGCATTATTGAGAACTTGTAATTTTGATGATGAAAAAATTGCCGAATTGATAAATATCTCTAAAATGATCGCTGATGGGGATATCGCAACAAGTGATTTAAAAAAAATAATGCCTAATATTGCAACAATGACTCCTGAAGAATTGAGAAATTTTACAAGTCCAGACAAAGGTTTAAATAAAGATATTGGCAATCTTGCAGATGGCAAACCAATAAGCAATTTAAGTGATGATATAGTGCAAAAGCTTCACACGTTTAATTGCAATGAAGAACAATTGGCAAAAATTAAAGGCTTTGAGAAAAAACAATTAAAAGTTTTTGAAACTTGCTTAAAAGATAGCAATGTGGAGGTCTTATTAAGAGATGGGGTTTTAAAAATAGACGATATTATTGATTTAAATTATTACATGAATGTTCCGGGATTTGGAGAGATACCAATTCCTGCAGGAAAAAAACAAGCAAAGCAATTTATTAAAGCTTTGAAAGATGAAAATGTTGTAACTTTATTAAAAAATGGTTCAATTAACATTGAAGATGTTATGAAGATAGTTGATTATACTGGTTCCTCCTCATTAAGAGGGTATTCTTTCAATGAAGCTCTGAAAGCATTACAGGACGATAAGGTAATTAAACTGTTTTCCAGCGGCTTAGACATTAATTCTGCGGTACACGCAACAAATTTAACAGATGTTCAAATTGAAAGTTTTTATTCAGTAATAGAGAATTCAAATTTGGATTTTGACGTACATATAGTAAAATTGCAAAACAATGCAGGTTACGAAATAAAAGCAAAAACAAAAAATTACATTGATGATGAATTTCAAACTAAAATTCAATTCGAATATTCAATTGGAGCAAATGGCGAGCAAAGGTGTGCAAGAATTGAGGATTATGGCATAGCTGATGGAGTTATGACAAGATATAAAAATTCAGATAATTCAATTTTGCTAAGAGAATATGATAAAAAAGGCAAACTTGATGAATCTATAGAATTAATTTTAAATAATGATGGTGAACCTATTGCCATAGTACATACAAAAATTGATACTGAAAATTTACAAGGAGTATATAAAACTGTAAAATATAATCTTTCAGATTATCCTGAAGATATCGATATCATTGAAGCCATTAAGTCTGGAAAGATTTCTGGTGGTGAAATATTGACAGAAACAATAAAAAACAATGACGGAAGTGTAACATATAAAGAAAGGTATAATGTAGATAATATTGAAACAAGTCGTGCATATACACAAAAATTGAATGAAAACGGCGAAATGTTATCAAGTCAATATCAGTATCAAATAATTGATAAAAATGGCGGTAGCTTAATGCAAATAGAAAGAAGTTGGATAAAAAATAGTGATGGTTCAACAACCACAACTATAAACGGCAAAAAATATATTGCAAATTTTGATAATGCAAGTAAAACTATATCAATTACACATGAAAATGGTCAAACAACAACGATTGATTTATCAAAAAAGCAAGTAGGCGAAACTCTTTCCAAAATATTAGCATTAATTGCGAGAAAACCTGATATATCTACAACAGGGCAAGAAGAATTATGGGAATTTTATAAAACATTGCCTGCGGACTCTTTGATTAATTTAGATAAGTATATTAAAAAAATAGGAAAAGTTGATAATTTAGAATCAGCTTATATTAACATTGCGCATATACTGATGACAGGCACAGAAACTTCGATTTTAAATCATGAGCTTGGCCATAGTATTGATTTTTCAAATAAAAAACAATTTAGTAAAAATCAAAAATTAATTGATTTATATAATGAAGAAATGACTAGTTTTAAAAATAATGCTCCACCAGAGATGCAATCTATTATTAGCTATTTCTCACAAAATGGTGGCTCACAAGGTGCATTAAATATCCAAAGAGGTGATACTGGTCTAAATGAGTTTATTGCAGAAGTAAATTCATTGCTAACAACATATGGACATAAAACTGATTTAATTTCGGCACGTGCTATGTATCTTACGAGATATTTTCCAAAAACAATTGCCAAAATAGCTGAACTTTTAGGTTATAGTAATTAAGAGGTAATGCAATGCAATTTAATATTATACAAAAACTTAAGCAACAACTTTTATCATCAAGACCATCTGGAAAAATTGCAAAAAAAGTATTTGATTGCAATTGCTCTGGTGAGTTAGAATCATTAAGGGGAACATTGAAATTACAACAACATCAAGCTGGTGTTTCAGATGGATGGACAATTTATTTTATAAACAAAGATGGTAGCGGTCGTAAAGTAACAGCTTGGGGTGCAAAAAATTTTCCCAAAAATACTTTTTCTGAGCTTTTAAAAACCGCACAAGAAATGCAATATAAAAATAATACCAAAGTATTGTCTGATGAGAATGCTAGAGAACTAATAAAAAATATTGAAGAAAAAATTATTTCTGATAGCCAAAATATGTAAAATATTTCCGTATAATCTAGAGTCTTTTGCTACGATTTTATCATATAGCACTCTAGGCTTTTGTTATTTATTTTTATCTTCAATAGCTTTATTCTTCTTCAATGGAAGAAAATTATCACCAGTTACAACATTTTTGCCTGTTTGAAGTTCTAATTTTTCTCTAGCTTCTTTTGCTATTTTACCGCCTTTTTTAGCAGAAGCTTTGTTTTCTTCCATGCCAGTGGCATTTTCACTTTCTGCTATTTGCCTTGTAGATAATTCAGCAAGAGCTGTGAAAATTAATTCAGCCTCTGACATATGATCTCTTAAATTTTGAGATTTTAAACCTTTAAGGTTCTTATGCTCTTTAACAGATAGTCCTGACCATTCTTGATGAATGATATTAGTTAAAATAGCATATTGCTTGCCTTCTGTTATTTCGTGGTCTTTCCAATAATCTGTCAGTTTATTTCTGGTTTCTTGACCAGTCATTCTTTGTTGAATCCATTTGTCGGAACGACCAAGTTTCTTATAGGTTTCTCTTGCTCTATCTATGGCGGTTGTTGGGTCAGCCATTTCTTGAACACGCTCTTGGCCAACTTTAGCAAGCCATTGTTTAATTGGTTCAGCTTTTTTAGAGGGAATTGATTGAATAATGCGGAAGATACCCGCCATATCAGCACAATTAACTTTTTGCAGACCTCCTGCTGTTTGCATTTTAAGGGGGGTGACAATTTGTCCCCATCCTTCAGAAAGTTCTTCATCACGCTTTCTGAGCTTTTTTATGTAGTCTTTAGGATTAATAGAATCAGTAAGTATTTTTACAATATCTTCAATGCTAAAATACCATTTGTTATTTTCTTCATCATAGATATGTCTAATTCTTTTACCTTCAAATAATTGTAATTCTTCTGACATGGCTAACTCCTTGAAATAATTATAGCATAGCTTTCAGGCATGTTTTTCTAAAATCTTTTTCTAATTTTTTCGATAGTATTGCAAAATCTTTGATACATGTTTTCCTCATGGTTACTATCAACTGATTTAATATGCTTTTTTAATGCATAAAGAAACTCTTCAAAATATTGAACATTTTTGTATAGTTTTTTATTTTGATTAAAAAAATTATATATTTCACTAAATTCAACTAGCCTATAATTTTTACCACATTCGTAATTTTCAAGCTTGATATGATTGTAGTTTGGAGAAAAAATAAAATAATATTTATTTTTCTCGTTATAGTGTTCTTCAGTATATTCTTGATATTTTTTTAATTGTGATTGAACAAGTTCACTTTCAATATCATGTCTATCGCAAATGCCATTTATACTAGATTTAATTTTATTTTCAATAACAACAGCATTTTGATTGTCTGTTAATAGCAAATCAATATTTGCCTTTTCCCTTTCAATTACTAAATCGCCATCAAACCTCTCAACTTTTAGCACCTCTTTTGCAAATTTTTGAAAAGCGGAAATATTTGAAGCAAAAATATAGGCAAATAGATTTGAATATGTTAATTCGTCATATTCTTTTTTAATAATTTGAATAAAATTATTTTCACCTTGCTTAAAAATCTCTTTGTTTTTTAAAATATCTTTTACCTTTGGTGTAGTATTTTTAGTTTCCCAGTTGGTTTCATCATTAATAATTTCTTCCAAGATTTTATATCCCTTTGTACTATTTGGAATATACATCTTTGGACTTTGAGAAGGAAAGTGTTTTAATCCTGAGTGTAAGTGTCATAGGAAGAAAGCAAAATAATTTACAGTGCTTTTAATTTAAAAATCATCTTCATCCAAGATGATGATGTCTTAAGTACGTTCTTTTTGATTAATTGTATTGAAAATAAATTATCAAATAAATGCAATGCAGGTATGATAATTCATATAACTTAGATAATTTCATTGGATTATCAAGCAAAGTTATACACCAAATTAAAATGGTACAAAATTAACCAAAATATCAAGATAAAAATTAATAAACCAATTTTCCAACCTTATCTCCAAATTTTTTAATTAAGAAAAAGGAGATGAGCTATGTTAAAAATTATCGGTTTTGGCAAGTCTGGTAACAAAGTTCTACAAAAGTATCTAAAGATGAGTAATCATGATGATATAGAAGTGTATTGCCTTAACTCAAAAGAAGATTTAAAAATCATTGAATCTATTAGACACGCAAAAGTATTAGTAATTGGTGGGTTAGGTGGAAGTTCAACTAAACTATTATATCAGGCACTTCCAAAGTTAAAAAACAACAATTGCAAGGTGGCAGTTTTAGCAACAATACCTTTTGAAGTGGAAGATGAAAATAGATTGCTTGTTAGCTTATCTGCTATGAATTTTATTAAAGAAATTGCAGATGAGCCAATAATTATTTCTTGCGATTCATTTCTTAATCCAAAAAGAAGTGTTTTTACACTAGATTATGCGTTTGATTGTGTTGATGTAGAACTAGCAATAATATTAAATGACATTTTTAAAAATATTAAAATTTAAGGAGACTATATGAAAGATTTAAAACAAACTCTAAAAAGACAAATAGAACAATTGGAAATAGAAAATATTTTCCATAGAAAGATTAATCAATATATTAAAAATTGTCCAATAAGGAGATAGTAAGACATATTGAAGAAGTTGGAAAATGTACTCAAAAAATTGAAGAGACACTATTTAAATTACTAGGCATTGTGATTGAACTTCCTGTTGAATTAATTGAAATTGATGAAGAAGCAAGAATTGAAAATGCAACTATACCAAATGATGAAGCATCTAAAATAGCAAAAGCTCATATCGATAAAATCAGTCAGCTGTTTAATGAAAATTAATTACGCACTTTCTATCTAATTAGTATAAATCTCCTATTTTTTAATTAAATAAAGAATAGGAGAATTTTTATGTCAAAAATTGCAAGATTATTGGAAGAATTTGAAGAAGTAACAGGGTTAGGAAATTTGAATGATGATGTTTCTATGGAAATCAAAAAGGATAAGGAAAATGATATAGATATCAATTGCTTTACAATGCAGATATAGTGATTATTTATACCTTATTTGAATATAATTGACAAACAAAATTTAACCTTGTGCAATTTATTTGGATGGGTATATATAGCTAACTATCTAAAATATATTTTTCATTGTCTATAATGTCAATGAGGTTTGCTTTAAGATTTCTTAAAACTACAAGAATTGCATTTGACATTTCTTTAATTTTTTCTTGCTTTAAAAAATTTTCTTGAAAAATTTTAGAATTACCATGGGCAATATCATTTCTTTTTTCCAATAATTCATTAATTATATCTTTGTAAAAATAATAATTTCTTTCGGTTTTTTCTTTTGCTTCTTTTAAAGTTTTACTATAAAAATTTGTATCTATATTTGAAAATTCTGAAATATTTAATAAAAATAAAATATATTTAAAGGCTTCATATCCTAAATTATCATTTGTATCTATTAAGCTTTGATTTTCTTTTTTAAACGCATTTTTTTTAAAAAAAGAAAAATATTTCCACAAAACTTTTTTTATTTTTTTATCTTGAATATTTTCTTTGCAATATAAATTTAAACAAAAAGAATAATGGGCGTTTATTTTTTTACCTTTATCTTGTTCGGTTTTTAGCAAATCATAAAAAGAGGTTGCGATTTTGTAAACAAAACCTTCAAAGGCTGCATATATCATTAATACAAAAGCTTGTTTATGATATGTTGTGCTTAAATCTTCCAATACTGGAAGTTCTTTTGTCCTTTTGTTTAATTCGTCATCACAAACTTTAAAAAAGAATTCTTTATTCATTTTCAAAAATACTTCTAGCAAGTTCTAAAATATTACTCCATCTTCCTTGAACAGCAATTCCACCTTTAGAATATTCCTTATAAATATCATGGGAAATCAAATAATCAAGTTTATTGTTTAAATTTGAACAATTTTCAGATTTTAATATTCCATAAATAACAGCTTCATACTGAGCCATTAAAAATGGACCTACCGGTTTTAATGTTTCTGTATCCCATTTTCTAAAAGCTTTTTTAGAAAGTTGTAAATTTATTTGTTTGAATATATATTCAAAATATTCTATTTCATTTTTATAATTTAAGCCTTCATAAGCTAATTTTGAAATTTTATTATTTAAAAAATCACCAACACTTTTTACAGCCAACAATTCATCTATAGTTGAATATTTAAAACACAAATATCTTATTACTAAATCAAAATCTGCTTTTTCATTTTTTTTGCGTTCATTTAAACAAACAGTATTTTGAAAATCTACATTATTATACATTGTATCAATCATATTAATTAAAGCTTTGCCTTGTGGCTCCATTAATATAATACAATTTCTAACTTCTGCTTCAGTTAGTGTTGTGCCGCCTCGATTCAATCGTTGAAATAATTGATATTTTTTTATTTCACTTGTTTCGTTTTTCATCACAATAAAAGGCAATGTATTTTTTTTAAAACCACGTTGTAATTTATCGGATAAATCAGACCATTTTGTGCCTTCTAAGCTGGTTAAATATTGCATTCCTTCCAAGACAAGAGGCTCTTTTGCTTTATTTTCTTCATTTTTTAATTCGCCAATATATTCTAAAATTGAACTTATTCTTTGCAATCCGTCTAATACTTCCCATATATTCTGGTTGTCTTCATAGACAAAAAATGATGGGATAGGCAAACCTAAAAAAATAGATTCTATCAATCTGCTTTTTTGTTCTTTAGTCCATCTGAAAAAACGTTGGAAATCAGGATTTAATTTTATATCCTTATCTTTGTATAAATTAATTATTTCTCCAATTGAAATAATAACATTTTCGGTTTTAATTCTTCCTTTTTTGTTTTCAATGTCTTTTTCAATGTTTTCTATTAAAATACTCATTGTTTCTCCAAAAAATTATGTAATAAAAATATATTATCATATTTTTAAAGCTGTTCAAAATTCCAACGCCCCGAAAATGCCACAAGGCATAAAAATAGTAAAAATTGCATTAAAAAAGAGGGTCTAAAACCCTCTCTGTCTGTATATCTACCCTGGATGCGATTGTCTTGGATTTTGACAACTCGAAAACTTAGAACTCCGCTTTAAGGCTTCGCCTTGCCGCTTCGTAAGTTTTCTCAAACATACGGGCTGGGTTCGCCATTGCTCACACGGCGCCCTAGTCAAAATCCGCTCGAACGTTGCGTTAATGGGGGATACTGAGAAGAGCCATCTTGGTGGCTTAAACGCAAAAAAGACCCGCTCAATGTGGGTCTTTTTTAAGTCTACCCTGGATGCGATTCGAACAGGGACCCCATTTTGAAAAATAGCCTCAAGCTCATATTAAAGTTGCGCTAATGGGGGATGCTGAGAAGAGTCATCAGGGTTTATATAAAACAAAAACTCCCTTTATGGGAGCTTTTTGATTTATCTACCCTGGATGCGATTCGAACGCATGACCTACTGCTTAGAAGTCTATAAACTAACTTTTTTAAAATTTTTCAATTTTTTTCAAAAGCATATTATATCTTGATTTTTAGCCTACAATCTTTTATAATTTATTTGTAATTTTTTGAATTTATTTCAAAATTTCACCCACAATTCACCCACAATTTTAAAATTATGCAAGATATTCAAAAAAGACAAAAGAAAAACGGCAAAATTTCATACACTGCAAGAATTAGAATCAAAGGTTATCCAAGCCAAACAAAAACTTTTGATAGATTAACTGATGCAAAAGAATGGTTAAGTAAAACCGAAACACAAATCAAAGAAAACATTAATTTTCCTATGAGAAAATTAAAGAAATTGATCGTAGCAAATTTAATTGATGAATTTATTGAAAATGAATTGCCAAAGAAAAAAGAAAAAATACAAAAAGATTTTTTAAATTCTTTAAATTGGTATAAAAATAAAATCGGCAAATATTTGGTAAGCAATTTATCAACCTATGATTTAGTTAAATGCAGAGATGAACTTTCTAAAAAACCCAAAGAAACACCAATCAAGAGCAAACAAGGAAGAACGACAACACAAACTATATCCAATGCAACAGTTAATCGCTATATGACATATATGAGAGTTGTTTTTTCATATTTCGTTAAAAATGATGTTATAAATATCAATCCTATGGCAAAAGTTGAAAAGTTATCAGAAGATAATGCAAGGGTTAGATATTTAGATGAAAAAGAAATTAAAAAGTTATTAATTGCCTGCAAAAATGAAAATTATGAACTATATGTTTGTGTTTTGATTGCTCTTTTAACAGGTGCAAGAAAAAGCGAAATTCTTAAATTGACTTGGCAAAATGTTGATTTAGAGCATAAAATGTTTTATTTTCTTGATACAAAAAATGGCGAAAATAGAGGTGTGCCAATGCAAGAGGCTTTGTTTGAAGAATTTATAAAACTAAAAGAAATAAACAAGATTATTTACCTAAATAAAAAAGACTTTATATTCAAAACACCTGATGGAAAACAAAAAGAAAGTTTAATCGGCAAATTATTTCCAAAAATAGTCAAAGAATGCAAAATAGAGAATTTTAGATTTCATGATTTAAGACATACTCATGCCAGTTATCAAGCAATGAATGGAATTTCACAAGCGATTACTCAAAAAACTTTAGGGCATAAAAGCCCAGCTATGACAAATAGATATTCTCATTTTAGGGCTGAAAGTTTAAGACAATCAATTAATGAAACAGGAAACATTATATTAAAAGGAATTAAAACGAATGGAAAATAATTTAATTCAGATACAAAACCTAATTTATGAAATTAGAGGTCAAAAGGTTATGCTAGATAGCGACATAGCAAAACTTTATGAAGTATCTACTAAAAGAATTAATGAAGCTGTTAAAAGGAATATAGAGCGTTTTCCTAATGATTTTATGTTTCAGCTAACAAATGATGAAATTGAAATTTTGAGGTCGCAAAATGCGACCGCAAATATAAGCACAAAATCAAGATATAATCCTCATGTATTTTCCAGATATGGGGTTTTGATGCTTGCTAATGTTTTAAAATCTCAAAAAGCTATTGATGTAAGCATTCAAATCATAAGAGTATTTGAACAATTAAGACAATTAGCACTTGAAAACAAAGAACTTTCAATAAGATTGGCTCAAATTGAGCAATATTTAATTAATCATGTTAAAGATAATAAAGCAGAATTTAAAAAGGTTTATGATGCTTTAAATCTTTTAATGGACAGAACTAAACCAAATGAAATAGGATTTAAAATAAAATAATGGCAGAAATGAGCAAAGTAAATCAAAGTTTATTAGACGAATTATTGGAAATCGAAAATAATTATGAAAATTTAAATGCTCCAACAAATGAAATTGTATTCAGGCATGAAGAAATTTTATATAACTTTATTATCAAAAATAAGAAGAAATTTTTTGATAAAAAAATTAACCTTGCTGAAAAATTAAGAAAAAAAGATGAGAAATTATGGATAATAGCTCTTAAGCATACTTTTATGCAACAATCCAAAATAGGAAAATATAACAAAGAACAACAAAAATTTTTAAAAGTATTTTTTGATGAAAATTTATCCGAATATTATTGTTTAAAAAATTTTGCTGACAATAATTTTGATAGAGATAAAATATTGGCTCAAGATGAACCTTATAAATTTTGTTTTACCATATTTAGATGTGATTATCCATTAAATACTTCGCCTTTTATTAGGATTGTAAAAGATTTAAAAGCAAGATTGAGAAATAACACGATAGATAGCTATGATATCAATAAAATATACAAAGAACCTACATATAAATTACGATATAATTTAGAAACGCAAAAGGTTTATTATCAAGGAATAGATTTAAAATTTACTCCTGCTGAATTTTATGGACTTATGAATGCTGAAAAAAGAAATAACATAGAAAGTTATACAAAAACAAGAATAAATAAAAAAATTAAAAATGAATTAAAAACCACTAACGATTTAATTGTTGGCATAAAAAAAGATAAAAAAATGTTTTACGATATAAATATAAAACATTTTGATTTAGATGAAAATTAATTTGCAAAAAAGTTAAATTTTTTGCAATCGTTTGCAAATTTAATCTGAAAAGCTTTGTCCTGCAAGGCTTTTATTTTTGCAAACGTTTTAAAAATTTTTTCCATTAATTCAAAGCTAATCTAAAAACATAGAAAACAAATAAAAATTTTAGATTAAAGGAGAAAAAAATGGAAAATTTTTTAAATCTAGTTCCTGTTTCAAAATGGAATACAAAATTTGAATTTCCAAGTGTGGCTTCAATTAGACAATTAATTTTTTACAACAGAAACAACTTTAAAAACCAAGTTATTAAAACCATCGGCAAAAGGCAGTATGTTGATACTGTAAAATTTCAAGAATGGATTGAAGAAAACAATGAGGTGTTTAATGCAAACTAAATGCTTTCCCAAATTGTTTACAAAACCATAATCTTGATTTAAAAGGAAAATATTTTGAATTTATGGAAGAAATTGTTTTTAAAAGTTATTTGAAAAATTATGAAAGTATCGAAATTTTAGGACAAAATTTCCTAGAAAACCTTTTTGTTACTGTATTTGAAACAAAAAAACAAAATTCAACTTTTCGTTATTTGTTGATTGAAAATATTAAAAAATCGGTAGTCTATAAATTAAAAATTTTGCCAAATTTAGATGGTTATATTGTTTTTTGCAAACAAGATTTTGCGAAACAATTACCTTTAAACATTAGGAGAAAATTTGCAAAAAGAGGAATCGCAATGACATATGAAAGAGGTTTAAAAGATAACAAAAGCTTGTGTTTTCATAGATTAGTTGCAAGCTTATACTACAACTGCTTAAATCTTGAAATTCATCATATTGATAAAAACAAACATAATAATTTTTTTGAGAATTTAGTTCCATTAACGGCACAAAAACATAAAGAAATCGAAAATCATTCAAATTCTTTTGAGTTATCACTTAAAGAAAAAAGAGATTTGACTAATAAAATAAAAAGCAAAATTACATTAGCTAAAAATGAGAATTTAATTTTAGAAATCTTAAATTTAAAAGTACAAAATCAATCAATATTAAAAATAGAAAAAACAATAAACTATAAAATTAAAAAATCAAAAATCGCTGAAATTATATCATTTTTTTATTATTCAAAAGATTTTTTAAAATGGCTAAAACATCAACAATAGCAAGGGTTATAGCGATTATATGGAAATTTTAAAAACGTATTGCAAAAATAACTAATACCTTAAATGCTCAATAGCAAGACTTTAGGGGAGTTTTTTAAAAGCTCTAGAATAGTCAAAATGCAAAAAGCGAGCAATTGGAAAGAATTAATTAAACAGGGTTTCACTATCTTAATAACACATATTACTTATTTTATTATTTATAAAGGAGAATATAAATGACAAATGAAGAATTTATTAAAGCTATAAAAGAAAACTATATCGAAATATTAAAAGATATAATTAATGACAAACAAAAAGAAATAAGAAAGCAACAAATTACAATTGCAATTTTAATTTCATTTATTTTCATTGTTACAATGTTTCATTTCTATAATTACAAAAATTTTATAAAAACCTATTACATGCCTGTTAAAAAAGAGGTAATTGCGAATGAATAAAATAAAAACTACTTTAAAAGGACTTCTAGACAAATCTAAAGGCAATTTAAGTATTCGAGAGCATATTTGTATAGCAATAATTCAAAAAGCTCTTAATGGCTCACTAGATGCCTTTAAATTAATCAAGGAAATACTTAATAATGAAATAACAACAAATGCAAGCAATATCGAAATATCGGATGAAACAATAGATAAAGTTATGAATAAATTAAAGGAATTATAAATGGCAAATATGAACCCTAAAATTGAAAATTTAAAATCTAACCTTGATAGAACCCCCATAGAAAGACAATTATTAGCCTCAAAAGCAGGCATGGCAAGTGGAAAAGCAAGAAAAGAACGCAAACAAATGAAAGACATTTTGCAAGTTCTTTTAGATTTAGAAATAAAAGAATATGGACATATCATAACAGCCAAAGAAGCAATGCTTTTGAGCGTTGTTAAAAACGCAATAGAAGGCGACTTAAAAGCTATTGAGTTTATTCAATCAACAATAGGAGAAAAGCCAATATATAACTCAAATTCAACCGCAGACCCTCAACGAGTTGCAGAAGTACAAGAAATTATTAATGAATTGATTAGGGATTAATTATTTAATAAAATATTTAATGCGCCAATTCCAACTTCTTTTAATAATTTTTTTCGTACGTTGCCATTTTGTTCTTCTTTGACACTGTTTTCTTGTACTTTTTGTTGTTCTTCAACTTCAATTTTATCTTCAACGCATCTTGTAAGTCCACCAAATCCATAAAAATCAAGTTTATAACCATTTGGACAAATAGCACCATTGCAACTTCCTTGTTTTGGTAAAATATAGCCTTCTTCATTTCTTTTAAAAGTTTCAATAGGTGAATTCTTTATTTTTTCATTATCTTTATCTACTTCTTTTTTATCTTCTATTGATAAATCAGAATAAAAACAGGGAAGCATGCTTTTGTGCACATATTCTGCTTTTACTAAATTGCATGATGCGAAAATCAAGACCAAAATGAAACACATTTTTTTAAACATATTTTATTTTCCTTTACTATATAGTTACAAAGATTTTATTTGAATACATTTGCCTTTTACAAACAAACCCAAGTAGCATTTTTGCTTATAAAATCATCATTATTATGTGAGTGATTTGTTAGCAATAAAATAGTAGAATCAATGTTTTCAGCTAAAGCATTAATTCTAGCAATAATGCTTTCAATTTTACTTTTTGAATTCAAATTTTCATTAATCTCTATAAGTTGCAAGTTATCAATAACTATTAATTTTTTCTTGCTATTGTGTTCATTGTGAAATTTTTTAGCTAAATTTTCAATATCATCAATATTATTTGTATTATCAGAAATAACCATTGAAATATCTTTAAAAATTTCTATTGCATTTGAAATATTATGCCATTCTTTTTTGTCAAAATTTCTTGCAATTTCTTTTTCGCTATTAATATGAGCGCAAGAATACAATAAATCATGGATAATATCTTCTTTTTTAAATTCTAATGAAAATACCATAGTTGGAATTTTTGCTGATGCTGAAATAAATTTTGAAATATTAAATAAAAATTCGTTTTTATTTTTAGTTGTTATTAACACTAAATTGGGTTTTGAAAAATTATCTATAAGCCTATCTATAGCACTATACCCTGTTGTTATTATTTTATCTTGTAACATATAAATTCCTTTCACAATATAACTGATTTAAAATCATTATAATTATTCAGTATGTCAATAATGGTCAGATGAAATTTATACGCTTGTTTTTAATACTTCATCAACTTTTGCTTTTAATTCGTTAGCAAACTTAAAAATATCATTTACAGAATTAATACTATTTTTTTCTTCTTTTCCATCTTTGACAAAAACAAGATATTTTTGAGAGCGATTTAAACGTAATAAACATAATCTTTTTCTAATATTGTCATCTAACAAAATATTAAAATAGCTAGCATTATCTCTATATGTAACTCTGTTAGGGTCTATAATTTCGCTTAAAATACTTTTAATAATTGCATAGCCTTCTAATTCTTCTAAAGTTGTAATTACTTCATTTTTATTTTCTTCTTCTTTATCTTGCTTTGAATTTAAACTAAAATCTAGAGATGTTTTCATAACTTTTGACATAAATAGATTAAAGGCTTCAACGGTTGTTTTTTTATGTTTTTCTACAATATTATTTGTAATTCTACCTTCGCAAACATTTGCTTTATTTATTAAATATCTTACAAAATCATCAGAAGGGCATCGATATTCATTCTCAATAACTTCTTCAAATTGTTTGATATACTTCAAATCTCCTGCGTTTGAAAATGCTTTATCTATATCAAAATTTTCCTTTGAAAATTCCATTAGTGTTTCAATTTGACTTTCTTTAAAGTCTAAAAGATTAAATACGAAAAATGGCTCATTATCTAATTTTCCTTGTGTATCAATATCAGAAAAGAATTTATAAATAATTCCATTTGTTAAAATAATAAATTTAGCATCGGTAACACTAAAATATCGGATTAATTGAGTAGCATGTTTTTTTATATCTAGTGCCTTATTATCAACTTTTTTACATTCTATTAAAATTATAGGTTTATTATCTTTTAATATTGCATAATCAACCTTTTCACCTTTTTTAATTCCAACATCTGCAATATATTCAGGCACAACTTCCAATGGATTAAAAACATCATACCCAAGAGCATTAATCAAAGGCATAATTAAAGCATTTTTTGTTGCTTCTTCTGTTTGCAAGTTTTCTTTCGTAGCACTACAACGCTCTTTTAGCTGATTAATCTTTTCAATAAAATCCATATTTACCTCAATTAACTAATGTTATATTTGAATGTATTTTATCATAAAAGGGAATACTTGTATATCTATATTTAAAAAAGGAATACTAGGCTTGTTAATTGGTAGTTGCAAATATTGTACTTTTAAATAAGTAGTCAGGAGTATTCCCTTATGTTTTATGATAAAGAATTTCTTGGAAATAAATTTAAAGAATATAGAAAAAATGCAAATTTAACACAAGAAGCACTTGCAGAAAAAATTGGCATAGCCGAAAAACATTATGGAAAACTTGAAAGAGGTGCTTTTGTTCCAAGCCTTGAAACATTTTTTAAATTAGTAGAAGTTTTAAAAATTCCTTTTAGTGAATTTGGCTTTAATCTTCCTGATTATAAAGACGATTTAAAAGAAAAATTAGCAAAAGAAATATATTTATTAAATGAAAATGAATTAAAATTTTATTCAAATATAATTCAATCAGTAAAAGAATTTAATAAACAAGAAAAATTAAAACAATGAAATCCAAAATCGAAATATTAAGCAATAATTTTTTATTGATGTTATATGATGCCAAACAAAATGAATTAACCCTTAAACAAGTTAGAGAAAAAATAGATTTAAGCATTATGGAAAGCCCACAAGCCATGTTTGAAGTTATTGAATATCTAAATGATATTGGATTAATTAAAGTGGTCTTAATGCGTGGTATAGGCTCGCATTTTTTTACAAGTATTAAAGAAAATTATATTACCGATAGAGGTATTGAATATATTGAGCAAACAATTAATTAAGTTTTATTTTCCTTTATATTCATCAAATAATAACTGTATATATCCATCTAATTTAAAAGAAGCGTTGTTTGTGTCAATATAGATATTTTCAAGTTGAGCATCAATGTCAATATATGAATTTAAAATCATATCAAAATCATTATTTTTTTTAAATTTGTTTATTTTTTGTTCTATTTTTGAAAAATTAACATTGTATGGATAGCTATCTTTATATTTACTATAAAATTCGAAATTAATTTTTTTAATATAATCATCCGATAAAACTTCAGGAACTAACAAATACTCTCTTTCAAATAATTCGGCGAGTAAAATTTTATTTAAATTAATTTTTTTAGTATTTCTTTTGTAGTTTTTAATCTTATTTTTAAAATAAATTTCACCTTCTGCTTCTATAAATTTAATGTTTGATTTAATATCTTCAATTTTTTGGAAGATTATATTATGCACCAATTCAACAAAAGAAAATTTTAATTTCCATTTGCTTACAATTGTTTTATATGAGCTGTCGAAATATTTTTTATATTCAATTGGAATTGTATTTTTTTCAATATATTCTTGCCCAAAGTCAATAAAATCTTCTTCGAGCAAAGAAATAAAACCAAAAGAATTATGCAGATTTAATTGTTCTGTATTAAAAATTTGATAAAAAAGACTTAGTGCTAAATCGATATTTTTTTCATTATAAAAGCTTCCTTTATGATATAAAATATTTCTTATTTTATGAGCTAACTTAAATAATTTTTCCTGATTTTTATTGATAATTTTGTGTTTTTTAGCATATTTTAATAAATTTTGGAAATTATTAAGTTCTTTTTCTGTGTACTTATATTTAAATATATTGTTTAAATATTTTCTTTCTTCTATTTCAAAATTATGAAATTTTAAATAATGATATAAAAATAATTCAACTATATTATCAAATATAATTACTGCCAAAGCTCTTTCTTGAATATAATCTGAATTAGCACATTCAACAGCTTTATTTAATTGTAATAATATTCTATTTATATTTTTCAATTAATGTTACCTTATTGTTTTGAGTAGCATATCTTTTGGCAATATCTTTTTTTAATTTTCCTAATGATACATTATTTATGTCTATATTTTTATATTTTGAAACTTTGCTTAAAAAATAATCAATATAAAATTTATTATTCATGTTTACTAGTTTATTAATTTCTTCTTTTTTTGAAATGTGATAATACTTTAGTTCTTTTAATATCTCTATAGCACAATCTTTGTGTTGTTGATATCTTTCAATTAATTTAAATTCTTCTATATTTTTTTGAGCCAATTTATAATCTTGCACCTTTGCTTTTTTGCTTTTAACTATATCAATTAAAAAATTTTCTTCATCTAAATAATTTGTTGCTTTTAAATCAAGCTTAAAATCTACTATACTGTCAAAATCTTTTTTAAAAGGGTGTAAGTGTGTTTTGCCATTAAATTCTTTCATCTTTTTTAATCGTGAATTACATATTGGGCAACAGGGTATAATATTATTTGCGTCTAACTCTTTTTCTGGATGAGTTGATTTTGGTTCAAAATGGTCAAAATCTGGTCGAACAATATCGTCTACTGTATAAATATAGTTAATATTACAATAGGGACAAATTTTTATTTTAAAAATTTTTGCATATTTATATGCCTGTTCTTTGTTGCTACTAAACCTTTCAAATGTTTCAAAGGATTTTAATATTTCTTTCAATTCCTCTTTAATTTTTTTTATATCAATTTTTTTCATTTTTGTTTTCTTTTCTCTTCCAACTTTTCTAATAATAGGATTCTTAATATATCATCCCCAATTAAATTGATAATTTTTTCGCATATTTTAATATCCTTTATGCGAAAATTTTCTAGCTTGTTTGTATTATCTAAAAAAACAATCACGTCTTTCAGCAAATTTTCACTATATTTTCCAATAGTTGATGACATAAAAAAGGTTTCATTAAACATTTGTCCAATATTTCCAGCAAAAGTTTCTTTTTCGGGTGTAATATTGCTTTTATTTTTTCTTAAATATTCTATATTATAGCGACTTACATCCGATAACATAAATGGGGAATGCGTTACAAAAATAATATTTGTTATTTTATTTTTTTGGTTTAAAAAATTTTTAAGTTTTTGCAATAGGTCTAAATATTCGTATATAAAATTTCTTGACCAATTTGGATGAGCATAACTGCATATATCATCTTCAAACAAAATGGAATTATGATATTTATGGCTCATTTTGATTATTAAATTCATAGCAATTTCAAATTTTTCTTTTTCTCCATTACTTAAATTGTAAAATTTAACATTTTTATCTTTGTGAAATGGAATTATATAAAATAAAATTTTATCTAAAATTTTAAAACTAGTACAAGTACCTTTACAAAATACATTATTTTCAATAAGCTCTCCTATAGCAGATACAATTTTTTTAAAATCTTGAAGAGATGTCATTTTTTTATCAATTTTAAAATTTACTTCTTTTTCTATGTGCTTATTTATTATTTTCCAAGTTTCATTTTTGCTTTCAAAAAATTTTTTACTAGGATTTCTTAATTCATTCAAATAATTTTTCGTATAAATATATTTTAATAAATGATTATTTAATTTACTTGCGATATTTTTTTTATTCTGCTCTTGCCAATATAAATTAGATATTGCATCTATTATTTGTGCAACATTTTTAAATTTATATACATCAATTCCAGAAATTATTTTGTTAAAATCATCAAAAAGATTATCATTGCATAACTTATAAAGTAAAATATAATTGATTGGATTAATTTTGAAATATGTTTCGAGACTATGCAATGAAGATTCTATTAATTCTTGATTGTTATGAAATAATTTTATTAATTTATTATTTATATCACTTATATTTTCTTGAAAATCTTTAAATCTAATAAAATAATGAGTAAACAATTCTTTTTCAAAAATTTCATCAAAAATATCTTTGTGTTTAATATAAGTATCACCTATATCTGGCTCTTCTTGTTTAATGTAACATAAATCAGATAAATGCACATAAGACCATTTTTGAATTTGTTTATTTAATATTATTTTTTTAATTTTGCCACAAGTTTTATCTTTTATTATCAAATTTGCATTATTTGCATAATAATTACCTTCGTCATCTTTCAATAAAACAAAAAAATCTTTAGGAATATTATATTCTCTGCCTTGTAGAAGTTTTATTAAAGTGGTTTTACCTGTTCCATTTTCGCCACAAAGTACTTTTAAATTTATATTTTCTCCAAATATTTGAACAAAATTATTATTTTTAGATATTGTTATTTCATTTTTGCCATTATTGTAATCTATTATGTACTTTGAGTTAAGATTTATTTTTTGTTCAATATTGAAAATCTTGTAATTATTTATGTATAAAAAAATTAATTCAACATTTTTCTGAAAAATGCCATAACAATATTTATTAGAATAAAAATTATTATTGTCTTTATCTATTATTTTATCTTCAGTATAATTCATATTTCACCAATTTAACTTGTTTAATACGCTTTGCATAAAAAATGTAACTAACTTTTTTATATATTAATATTGCGTCTTTGTTCAAGATATTTTATTAAAATATTAAAACATGTAAAAAACAAAATAAAAAAACTTGAATACCGATGTACTATATGTAAGCATGCATATAGCTTTAAGGGGAGCTTCATGGAAGAAATCAAATTCACTAGTTATACATTAAGCAAGGATGTGGGCTATAATCAATTTATTCCTATAAGGAGAAATGATTTTGAAACAAGTTTTGATAAAAAAACTTTAATTTATGAAGTCGAAAAAACAACATACAATTTTGAAATTGAAATAATAGAAAATAAATATCTCTGGATGTATGCAACGTATGGAAATCCAGAACCGTGCCCGCCGAATTTATACAACAAAAGCACTAAAAAGAATAAGAAAAATCAAAGAACAAAAGAAGATGTTGAATTGCGACAACAATTTTTTTCCATGTATGATTTTGAAAAAGGTATTTTGTTTTTAAATCAATCTAATAAAAAGGGGATTCTAGAGAAAATTTTTTTGGAATGTTTTAATAAAAAAATACTTATAAAAATGATTTTTTTAGATATAGAAGAATTTGGAAATAAAATAAAAGAAGTGCAGAGTGTTAAATTTCAAACATTACACAACATCTTTACGCAAAATTTAAAATTATCGGAAGCCTTTAAAGATATTTTTGGAGATGAATTTGATTTTGAAATTTCTGTAAAATATAAACAACCACAAAAAATATTTAAAACTTTACTAAAAAGACTTAATGATGGTTCTAAAAATTATGAATTTGAAAATTTATATATCACAGGGTTAGATGATAAAAATTTTGAGCAAATTTTTAATGCAGGTAATTTTGCAAAAAAATTTAGTATAATGGTGAATATGTCAGAATATGGCTTAAAAGAAGAAGTTGAAGTTAAACAAAAATTATTAGAAAAAATGCAAGATGTACAAAATTGATAAAATTATTTCTATTGTTCTTTTTATAATTTTAATAATTGTAAGTATTTACTTTAAAATATCATTTATTGAAAAAGATATTTCAAATTTCATAACTTTTTTCTCAATATATATTGGTTTTATTTTAACCAGTTTTTCAATTATGTCTACAAGTGAAGAAGTTAAAAAATTAAGAATGAAATTTGATATTGAAAACACCACATTGACAGCATTACATCGTTTAGCTAAATATTTTAAAATTAATCTTTATTTATCTTTCATAACCTTATTGCTTCTTTTATTAACTAACGCATTCAATTTATATATTTTAACTAATAATTTATTATTATCATTAGTTTTTGTTGTACTGTATTCATCTAAAGAATTAATAAAAGTATTGTTTGATTTGTTTGTTGGAAAGATAGTAGAAACATAGTTCTTTCAAAAACCACCCACAAAATAACCACATTTTAATAAAATCATCAAAAAATACACAATAAAAAAGAGAGCTGAAATGCTCTCTTTATCTATATCTACCCTGGATGCGATTCGAACGCATGACCTACTGCTTAGAAGGCAGTTGCTCTATCCAGCTGAGCTACCAGGGCTTATTTTATTCAGTTTTCATTTATTGTCTCAGCTGGATATCGCAACTTGTGCTGATATTTTTACAAAAGCTTCGCTTTTGTCGGCAGCTGAGCTACCAAGGCATATTTCATTTACCGGCTGTCAACCAAATATATAATACCAAATCAAACTCTTCATGCAAGCACTTTTTTAAAACAAAGGAATATCAATTCTAAAAACGGTTTTATAATCCTTCTCAAAGTCCAATTTTCCGCTTTCAAAATGAATTTCGCCTTTGTGTTTTTCAATAATTTTCTTGCAAATCGCAAGCCCAAGCCCTGTCCCTTTGCCTTTGTCTTTTGTCGTATATCCTGCGTTAAATATTTTATCTTTGTCTGTTTCTTTAATGCCTTTGCCGTTGTCTAAGATGCTAACCCTTAAAAAATCGCCCAAAATAACAGTTTTAATCTTTATTTTTCCGATATAAGACGAATTTTTTGCTTTAATATCTTCAATTGAATGAATTGCGTTCATCAAAATATTCAAAAATACTTGATTAAGCATATTAGGATAACAGCTCACAAAAGGCAAAGTACCATATTCTTTTTCAATTTCGAAACCTTTTTTAATTTTGTGATGTATCAAATCAAGCGTTAAATCAAGCTCCTGGTTGATATCTGCTTCTTGCTGAGTAGTTTCATCCAAACGAACAAAGCGCTTCAGCGATTGCACAATCGTTGTAATACGCTTAATTGCTTCTTTATCAACAGAATTAATCTCATGAAGCATATCAAGCGAATTTTTATTATATTTTTCAAAAATTTTATCCATCATTTCGTTGTTTGCGTTAATTGCGCCCAATGGAGTATTAATTTCATGCGCAACCGAAGCAACCAATTGCCCCAAGGAAGCCATTTTTTCGGAATTAATCAACTGCAATTGTGTTTCTTTTAGTTCTTTTATTGCGTTTTCCAATTCTTCTTTTTTTTGTGAAATTTGATGAAACAAATTCGCCTGACTCAAAGAAGAAGAAACAACCATCGAAATGCCGACTAAAAGCTCTCTTTCAATGCTACCAATCTCTTTTTTAGGAGTAAAAATAACCGCAATTCCATAAAGTTGTTCATTTTTAATTATCGGCATAATAATTCTTGTTGTTGAATTCAAAAGTGGAATGCTGGCGCCTTCGTGTTCTTTAATGCAAGCTTGGATTGAATTTATGCCATTGTGCAAATCATCAACAATATTTTTTGAATAAACAATTTTTTCACCAATTTGTGGCGCAAAAACTTCAGGATATGTATATCTAATTTCAAAATCGTCTTTTTTTAATTCAGCAAAATAGCTTTTATTAGCTCCAAATACAATGCTTAACTCTTTAAGCGATTTCTCGATTAGCGTTTTGATATCTAATTCGTTTTTAATGCTAATTGAAATTCGATTCAATAAAGCCATTTTAACAGCTTGATTTTGAGCTTTCGAATTTGTCGAAGCGAATTCAACATTTTGAATTCTCAAACGTTCGTTTTCTTCCCTCAGGCGCTCTTGCGCTAAATCATTAGTAATATCGTAAAAATATACAACTCTATAACGCTTTTTAACACTAAAAGATTTAATCATAAAATGAAAAAATTTATCCTCGAGCATTTGATAAGTCGCATAAGTTGTGAAATTAATTTCTTTATTAATTGCGCTAATAATTGGATTATATGTTCTTAAATCTTCAGATTTCAAAAAACACATCTGATATGAAAATTTATAGCTCAATTTTGAAAGACAATCAAAACCATTTGCTTCGTTAAAATCGCCAAAAATTTTCCTAAAAGATAAATTATGATACAAAACATTTAATTTTTTATCATAAATAATAATTGGTTCTTCCAAATTATGATAAAAATTTATTAGAGCATTACTCATAATTTAATTATAGCGAATCTGTTTCTTTTTTTGTATAAAAACCAAAAGGAAGAGCGCTAAACGAAGCCAATTCGTTTTTTAAGATAAATACTTGTTTATTTAAAGAATTAACTTGTTGTCTTAAATTTTCGTTTTCTGTTTTTGCACGAATTAATTCAACGATGATTTCATCAAAACCATCCATTTTTTCGCTTAAAATTTCGCTCATTCTATTAACAAGATTGTTTTCAAGATTTTCCAATTTATTTGCTAATTGAGTAGCCGGATGAGCCGCAGCCAAAGCAGTCATTGAATCGCCTTTTGCTCTTGTTTTTGCTTTTTCAAGAAAATTAATTTTTTTATTAGGATTACTAAGAGGCAATTGTTCGCCCTTAGCTTGCTCTATAACTGTGTTTGAAACTTTTTCTTCTGTTTGATTTTGAATAGCTTGATTTTGAGCATAAAGCTCTTTCATTTTTTTCAACATATCAACATCAGTCTTTGTAAAATATGCGTTGCCCATGTTGTCAGTTTTTGGCTTAACGCAAGCTTTTTTGCACAAAGTAACAACTTCTTCAATATCGCTGTTTAAGATAACTTCTAATTCTTCCACATTAATTTTTGGTTCAGCTTTTAACTTTTGTACTGTATTCAACAACGATTCTTGCACGAATCTCTCCCCTTTGTGACCATAATATTATTCTACAAATACCATTATAAAATATAATTTTAAAAAGGTGAAATATGTTGCAAAAATGTTATAAAATGTAATATTTATACAATTAGAAATTTAATTCGCCTCGTTTGACAACACGATTTGCCTTGATATAAACATGATTTGGGCGTTTTTTATTCAAAATTGCATTGTAATCTTCGCCATCTTCCAATTCAAAAACGTTAAAATCAGCGTCTTTGTCAACTTCAAGCGAGCCAATTATATTGTTTAATCTTAAAATTTTAGCAGGAATTATTGTCAAATATTTTATCGCTTCAAGAGCATCCAATTCCCCATTATTAACATATTTCAATTCATTTAATAAAGAAACATCTTCATTAAATGCCAACGAATTAACGCCAAATCCAAAACGATTTTGGAAATATTGTTTAACAATATCTAAAGGCAATTTTTTATTATGCAAATTATCACTAATTCGAGGACAATATGCTAAAGCAACTTTGTAAGCGTTTAAAAGCTCTAAATCTGAAACAGACAAATAATTTCCATAAGAAACAATTAATTGTTTCGATAAAACCCCAAGCTGTTCTAAATAATGAGCAGGAGAAAGTCCTTCTTCCATTGGTTCAAACTTTTTATGATTTGTAAATTCATTCAACAAATCAACATCAGAAAAACCATGCTTTAACCAATCCATTTCCTCTTTTGATTCAGCAAGACGAATTGTCATTAAAATATTGTGTTTTTTACAGTATTTAACCAATATTTTAAAAAGTCTTTTATGCACACAACAAACGCTATGCGGAGCAACTCCAATAAAAGTATTTTCGGATTTTTGCATTTTCAATTTGTCGATTTTTTTCTTTATTGCTCTAAATTCTTCCTTTGATGATTCAACAGAATCAGAAAACAATTCAAAGAAAAGATAAGTTTTCAAAGGCATTTCATTCATCAAATCGAAATATTTACTTTCTCTTGAAAGTTGAGCAACAGCAGTTGTTCCATTTAATAAAGAAAGCTCTATTCCTTTTTTAAAAGAAGCAATTTTTTCTTCTCTTGTCATGCAAAAATAATCTGACAAAAGATTTGCCAATCTAAAAATGAAAGATTTTTTTGAAACGCCAGTAAGAAAATAATGTTTTTTCAAAATTGTATATAATTTTTTAAGTTTTGCTTTTGGACTTTTATTTTTTGCTTTTAAATCGGTATATTGCAAATGATTATGCAAATTTACAAAACCAGGAGTAATTAAAGCATTTTTAAAATCACGAACAAAATCAAATTGAGCTTCGTCAATCAAATCTTGTTTGACAATTTCTTGAACTTTTCCTTCGTCAACAATCAATGCGCAATCTTCATAAACATTGCCATCAGAAGGAATAATCCACTTTGCTTTATATGCTTTAGCCATAATTGCCCCTTAACACTAAATATTTATATAAAAAAGATTATAGCAATTATTTTCCCTCATTTCAATTAAATTAAACATATTTTTGCTACAATATTTTTATAAGCAAACAAGAGGTTCAAAATGATAAATAAAAAATCAAGAGAAGAAATAAAACTTATGCGTATGGCAGGAAATATCGTCGCTCTAGTTCATAAAGAAATGGCAAATGTTATAGAGCCGGGGATTTCTACTCTTGAATTAGACAAAATTGCTTATGATATTATCAAAAAAAATAAAGCAATTCCGACTTTTTTAGGATATTGCGGATATCCAAATTCAATTTGCGCTTCTGTTAATGAAGAAGTTGTCCATGGAATTCCTTCAGCAGATAGAATTTTAAAAGAAGGAGATATTGTTTCAATTGATGTTGGAGCAACTTTCAGAGGCTTAGTAGGTGACGGCGCTTGGACATATCCTGTTGGCAAAATTTCAGACGAATGTGCTCATTTAATGGAAATCACTAAAAATGCACTATTTGCAGGCATTAAACAAATGATTCCTGAAAACAAACTTGAAAATGTTTCTGCTGCAATCGAAGATGTTGCGCTTGAAGGAAAATGCGGAATCGTAAGACAATATGGCGGTCATGGCGTTGGAAGAGAAATGCATGAAGAACCGTTTTTGTTCAACTACCGCACAAATTCAAATGTAATAATCAAGAAAAATTGCGCAATTGCAATCGAGCCAATGCTTAATTTAGGCTGTGACGATGTTCACACCTTATCAGATGGCTGGACAGTAATTACAAACGACAAAAAACCATCTGCACACTTCGAACATACCGTTATTGCAAGCGAAGATGGTCCTTTGATTATGACTGAGCTTATGTAGTCTCTTCTGGATTATATATTTTTTTCATGTGTTCATAAATTGAATTATATGTTTCTTCGGGTATTGTTCCCGTAACATCCGCAAAATAAGCATCATAAGAATCATAGTCAATTTGTCCATCAGCTATTCCATTATGAACAGCCATTTCTTGAGTTTCGTCATAATTATATTCATCAAGAACTCTATAAAACGCTTTAAAATCACTCATGCTTAAAACATCATCGCCATTATCTTGCAATTGATTAATTGCATCAAAAAGAATAAAAGCGTCTGTCGCAGCTTGAGTCTTTTGTTCGGGTGTTAATTGACTAACAGAATCATTAACCTGAAAAACAATAAATTCGCTTCTTGAAATTAATCCATCTCCGTTTGTGTCTTGTTCAAGAATATCTCCAAAACCAAGTTTTGCTAATTGGGCATCATAATCTTGTTCATTATTAACATCTTTTCCACCCATAAAATCAAAATTAAAGCCAATATTTCCTGTTTCTTCAGCATAAATATTTAAAAAACTATTGGTAGCAGCTTCGTGCTCATCTTCAGTAATTTCGCCATTTGCCAATTGCGTATCAATCTTATCAAGACACCTTAAAGTCACTGTTGCATTTAATTCATGTTTATCTTGCCATTGTGCAAAATTAGTATACTCCTGAGGAATAGAAACAATTGCCATATTATACTTCTCCTAAAAGTTACTCTCTTAAAATTATAAAAACATTTTTTTAAAAAAAATTGCCATGATTTTCTTGACATAGAGATTTTCATGTGATAAAATGGAAAAAATTTGTGAAAAAGTTAGGGAAACAAATTTTTTTTGACCAAATGAGAAAGTAAAAATAGCAATGCCAAAAACTGGTCAAATTGGCATGATTATCTTGTGTAGAAAGTGTGATTATTATGATAAGAATCGAATCAAACCAACCAACAAAAAGAAATAACGCACAATTAATGTTTGCAACAGCAACTGGTGCTGCTCTTGGTATGGGTTCACGCTATCTAGTTCCAACAAAAGCCGAAATGCGCTCTTTAAAATCTAGCGCTGATACATTCTTTTCAAACACTGCTACTGCTGCACGAGGAGCAAACCGCTCTATGTTAAAATATGGCGCAGTTGGTGCACTTGCTGCTGCTGCAATTACATTATTAACTAAATTATTAGGTGCAAAACAAGAACAAAAACAAGAACAAGCTGACACTTTTGAATATTCAAAACTTCAAGCGTTAATTGACGCTCCTGAGTATGCTTGCGAAATTCTTTTATACGAAGATTAATAAAAAATATGATAAACAAAAACCGGTCATAAGACCGGTTTTTTTAATTTTATCTCGCCACAATTCGCTTCGTTCAGGTTTGCTCCTGGGGGCGTGAACGCCCACGTCGCCATAGAACGGTTTTCGCACTTTGCGCTTGCTCTTCGCAACCGCAGGCGTGCTTCACACACTTTTGCCTTCACTTTGCTCATTG
>JAFQHZ010000041.1 GCA_017415185.1 Candidatus Gastranaerophilales bacterium | reverse complement strand
TGTAATTGAAATTACATTTGTTGGAATATAAGCCGATACGTCGCCTGCTTGTGTTTCGATGATTGGAAGAGCGGTTATTGAGCCTGCTCCTCTTTCGTCAGACAATTTGCAAGCACGTTCTAATAATCTTGAATGAAGATAGAAAACATCCCCTGGATAAGCTTCACGTCCTGGTGGGCGTTTTAATAATAATGACATTGCACGATATGCCTGTGCATGTTTTGTTAAATCATCATATATAATTAAAACATGTTTTCCATTTTCTAAAAATTCTTCTGCAACAGCGCAGCCCGCAAAAGGAGCGATGTATTGCAAAGGTGCGGAGTTATCGGCAGTCGCTGAAACGATGATTGAATAATCCATTGCGCCTTTTTCTTCTAAGGTTTTTGCAATGTGCGCAACTGTTGAAGTTTTTTGTCCAATTGCAACGTAAATACAAATAACATCTTTACCTTTTTGGTTAATAATTGTGTCGATTGCAATTGCAGTTTTTCCGGTTTGGCGGTCGCCAATGATTAATTCACGTTGACCTCTTCCGATTGGAGTTAGAGCATCAATTGCAGTTAAACCAGTTTGCAATGGTTCATGAACAGATTTTCTTTCAATGATGCCAGGAGCAATTCTTTCAATTGGACGAGTTTTATTTGTTTCAATATTGCCTTTTCCATCAATTGGAATACCTGTTGGGTCAATTATTCTTCCAATTAAGCTTTCTCCAACAGGAATTGAAGCGATTCTTCCTGTTGATTTAACGCTCATTCCTTCTTTAATGCCTGTGTAATCGCCCAAAATTACAACCCCAACATTATCTTCTTCAAGGTTTAATGTTATTCCAAGGGTTTTATTTTCATCATCAAATTCAACAAGTTCTGATGACATAACGTTTTTTAAGCCATAAATGCGTGAAATACCATCAGAAATTTCAACAACAGAACCAGTATTCACAACTTCTGTTTTTGTTTCATAATTTTTGATATTTTCTTTTAATATTGAACTAATTTCATCAGGACTTATTATTGCCATTTTTTATCCTTTCATATATTTTCTTAAATTTTTTTTGATTTAGCTTCTTGCGATTGCTCTTTCTAAATCTTTAAGTTTGCAACGCACGCTATTATCGATTATTGTTTCGTCAATTTTAAAAACTAAACCTGCAATAATTTCTTTATTAACATCCCAATCAACGAGGATTTTTTTGTTTAGTTTTTGTGAAATTTTCGTTTTAATGTCTTCTTTTTTCTCGTTTGTTAAATCTATTGCAGATGTCACATTAACTCTTAAAATATTATTAAATTTTTCCAATTTTCTTTCGAATTCGTCAACAATTTCAAAAATTGCTCCGAGTCTTTTTCTTAAATTAAGCACATATAAGAAATTATAAACAACTGGCAAAATTGAATTTTGAAATATTTTAGAAATAATTGTTTGTTTTTCTTCAGTTGTCACCGAAGGATTATTGATTACATTGATGAGTTCTTGTGAAGAATTGATTGTGTCTACAATATCTTTTAAATTTTTAAGAACATCGTCTTTTGAAATGTTTGCATCTTCGTTTGCAAGCTCTATTAATGCGCTTGCCCATCTTTTTGCGATTGCTTTGTAATTTTGTTTAACTGAAGATGTCATTTTTATACCTTTTCTGTTTCTTGTTCGTTAAGAACAATTGTTTTAATACTTTCTTCGATTAGTTTATTATGCAAATCTGGATTTTTGTTTAATTCTTCTATAATTTGATTTTTGGCAATCTCAATCAAAGCGCTTGAAGTCTTTTTGATGATATCGTTTTTTAAAATAATTTGATTGTTTTTAATTGTTTTTTGAGTATCGTCTTCTATTCCAACAGTTGCTTTTTTTGCATCTTGAAGAATTCTTTTACCAACTTGATTTGCATTGTTTTCAAATTTTTTAACGATAGCTTCAATTTCTTCGTCAATTTTTTTAATGCGTTCTTGAGTTGCTTCAAGGTCTTGTTGTGATTGAGTTTTTGTTTTTTCTGATGTTTCGATTTTTTCTTTTATATTTTGTTGCTCTTCTTCAAGCAGCTTGCTTGGTTTAACAACTTTGTTTGCAATAATGAATATAATAGAAGCAAAAATGATAAAGTTTGCAAGAACTGCTCTTGCTGTGAAAGACAATACTTTTGCAAAAGCAAAATCCACTAAAACATAAAACGCAAAAAGCAAAGCTCCAATTATCGCCAAAGCTAAAATTGCGAGAGTTATTTTTTTCAAAATATTTAATATTTTTGCGCCTATATTTTTCATTAATTTAATAACCTATTTGTATAAAATTTCGTTTATTTTTTCGTTATCAAAACCTTGAATCTCTGATTTATAGCCGATAATTTTTTCAACAATATCGTTTGCTAAATTAATCATTGAGCCTTTCAAGTTTTCTTTTGTTTCGTTTGAAGTGTTTGTTAGTTCAGCATTGTTTTTTTCAAGCTCTTCTTTCATTGCTTGTTGAGCTTGTGAAAGTAGCTGATTTTTTTGCTCTTTGAAATTGTCTAAAATTTCATCGTATTTTGTTCTTGCATCATTCTTAGCAACATTTTTTCTTTCTTCAATTTCGCTTATGATAACTTCTGTTTTTTCTTTGTTTTCATTTGCTGTTTTGTAATTTTCGTCAATATAATTTTTACGCTCTTGCATAATATTCAAAATCGGAGCGTATAAAATTTTATTCATCAAAAATACAAATATGATGAAAGATATAATTGTTGCTAAAAATGTTGCATTAAATTCCATTATTTATTAGCCCATCATTCCTGATAATTTCATTGCGATAACTAAAGCATAAATCGCACAAGCTTCAGCCAATGCAGCACCAACAAGGAAGAAACCAACTGCTTTACCTGCGATTTCTGGTTGTCTTGAAATTGCATCCATTAAGCCTTTTGTTGCAAAGCCAATACCAAGACCTGCGCCGATTGCACCAAAGCCCATTGCAATACCTGCGCCTAATTGTGCCATTTCAGAAATTGTTTGAACGTCTGTCATTTTAATTCTCCTTTATTATTTAATTTAATGTTGTTCGTTGACCGCAGTAGCTATATAAACTGTTGTAAGCATTGTGAAAACAAGCGCTTGAACGCAAGCTACTAAAATTTCAAAAAACATTATTGGCAAAGGTAGACCCCAAGCCGCTAAACCTAAAAGCGCAGTGATTAAGATTTCTCCTGCTAAAATGTTTCCAAAAAGTCGAAGTGCTAGAGTTAATGGTCTTGTGATTAATTCTAGAATTTCAACAAGCATTGAAATTATTCCAACAAAAGAAAATTCATGTAGTAAAAATTTTCCTTTTTTCTTCATTATACCTGCGCAAACGTAATAAACTAATACGATTATTGCAAGTCCTGCGGTTAAGTTTATGTCATTTGTTGGCGAAGCGATTTCGCCGTGTTTTAATTCAATCATTTTTAGAGGCAATTGACCCATTAAATTTGCAGTCACAATAAACAAAAATAATGAAGCGATGAGCGGAAAGTGCTTGCGACCGTCTTCGTGTATCATTCCGCTAACAAGATTTTCAAAATAACCTAATATTTTTTCAAAAACTAATTGCAATTTTGTAGGGAAAATTGATACTTTTCTTGTTCCAATAAACGCAACAACAAGCAAAAACAACATAGCTGCCCACATTGCAATAAGTGTATCTAGGTTGAAATTAATGCCGTTTATGTCAATTGTCCAATGGTGTCCCATATTTATATACCTAAACTAATTCTTTGTTAATCTTAACTTAATTTAGGAAAATTCTTGTAATACGTTTGGATGAAAATTTGCGAAAATAGGCAAAAAAAACTATTATATGGATATGCGAATTCTTTTTGTAACAGATTTATATCCGATTATCGAAGATAAAACTATTCCAAAAATTGTTGAAGATTTTGCTTTGGCTTTTAAAAAAAGAGGAGAAGATGTTTTTGTAATTCGACCAAATTTTTTATTGAATTCGTTTTTAAGAGGACACAAATATATTCCAGAATGCGAAGTGAGCATTAATGGAATTCGTGTTTATAACAAAAATTTTTTTCTTCCTTTTTTTGACAAAAACATCGATTTTTTAAAACAAAAATTTGATTTAATAATTTCTCATATGCCATCGGGGCATATTTATTCTGATTTGATTAATCAAGAATTAAAATTGCCTCATATATCAATTCTTCACCAAAGCGATTACCATGTTTTGAATGATTTTAAATATTCTATTTATTTTAAAAATCGTCTTAAAAAAGCATTAAAAAAATCAACTTTAATTGGCGCAAGAAACAAATTTTTGGCTGAAAAATTAAATGCAGATTTTGTTTTGCCATCTTTTATTGATGAAGAAAAAATCCTCGAAAAAAAAGATTTTAATGTTGAAAAAATGAAGATAATTACTTTATCTAAGCTAATTAAAAGAAAAAATATTGATTTGGTGATTAGCGCATTATCTCAAGTTGATTTTGATTTCGAATATTCGATTTATGGGGAAGGCAATGAACTTTCTCGACTTGAAAAGTTGATTAAAAAACATAAACTTCAAGAAAAAATCAAAATATATCCTCACATTAATCATGATAAAATTTGGGAGGAATTGGATAAAAATAATGTCTTTATTTTGCCTTCAACAAATGAAACTTTTGGTGTTTCTTATCTTGAAGCAGCAGCGAGGGGCTTGATTGTCGTTGGTTCACTAAACACAGGAATTGATGGAGTTATTGAAAATAATAAAAATGGGTATTTAATTAAGCCCGATTCTAAAAATATAAAAGAAATTTTGCAAAAAATTAATGAGCAAAATAACGAAGAAATTATTAAAAATTCTCTTTTAAATATTAAAGAATATTCTCAAGAAAAAATTATGAATAAATATGACGAAATTATTAAAAAAATTCTATGAAAATCGTTTTTTTCAAAATATAATTTTATTATCTCACATTAAAAATAAGGAATTAACAATGCAAGCAAGAAGAGCAAGTAGAGAATTAGCTTTAATACTATTTTCTCAATTAGATAAAAATTTGGAAAAATATAAAACAGAAGATTTTTCAACAATTGTTTTAAAATCTGTTAGAACTTTGGTTTCTTCCTCAGCTGACGAAGTTTCACACTGTGTTTCTCAATTAAACGAGCTTAAAAATCAAATTATAGATTTTGAAAACAACCACGAAGACAATCTTTCTCGTCCAATAGATTGCGATAATATTCCTGTTGCAATCCCTTTGACGTCTGATTTTGAAGCAAAAATCGATGTTATGTTGCAAGCAGCAGAAAAAACAATGAGCGCTTTGGATATTGCCGAACTATGCACTTTATCTCATCAAGAAGATGTTCAAGAATATGTTATGACTTTGTGTTCAACATATCAAAATCATAAAGAAGAAATTGACAAAATGATTAGCGAATTTGCATTTGGTTGGGATATTGAAAGAATATTTAAAATTGATAAAGATATTCTCAGAATCGCAATTTCTGAACTTGCATTCGTTAAAGATGCCCCTCATAAAGTGGTTATTGACGAAGCGCTTGAATTAGCAAAAAAATATTCAACCGATGATTCACCATCATTTATTAATGGAATTTTGGCAAGAGTCGTAGAAAAATATGTTTAATTTTTTCAAGAAAAAAGAAGAAAATAATAATGAAAAAGCTCAAAACGGAGGTTTTGGGCTTTTAAAAAATGCATTATCAAAAACCGCAAATTCTTTAATTGATAGCGTTGTTAATGTTGTGACTAATGATTCAATTCCTGATGAATTTGAACTTGAAGATATTGAAACAATGCTAATCAAGGCAGATTTGGGGGTTGATTTAGCGACAGAACTTGTTGAAAAAATTAAAGAAAAAAGAATTAAATCTTCTCAATTGAGAGAATTTTTAAAACAAGAATTCATTGAAATTTTAAATCTTGAAAAAGATAATAAACTTAAATTTGATAAAGATAAAATTAATGTTTATTTTGTCGTAGGCGTTAATGGCGCAGGGAAAACAACTTTGATTGGCAAATTGGCTCATCGCTTCAAAATCCAAGGCGAGCGTGTTCTTTTGGTTGCAGGGGATACATTTAGAGCAGCAGCAGAAGAACAGCTTGATGTTTGGTCAAAGCGTGCTGGAGTTGATATTCTTCGAGAAGATAAGGCAGATAGCGCTTCGCTCGCATATCGCTCTATCGATATGGCAAGACAAAACGGCTATAATGTTGTGATTATTGATAGTGCTGGAAGATTACAAAACAAATTTAACTTGATTGAAGAATTGAAAAAAATTAAAAACGTTATTTATAAAAAAATTGAAAACGATAATCTTGAAACTTTGCTTGTTTTGGATGGTTCTCAAGGACAAAATGGGCTTAATCAAGCACTTGTATTTAATGAAGCGGTTGATATATCAGCGCTTGCCATAACAAAGCTTGATGGCACACCAAAAGGCGGAATTATATTTTCAATTGCTAAAAATCTCAAATTGCCAACAAAATTAATTGGAATTGGCGAAGGAATAAATGACGTTGTTGATTTTAATAAAGACGATTTTATAAACGCATTGTTTGAATAATGAAAGAAATTTTTTCATACTCAAAATCATTCACAATTCTTCTAGCAATATTTTATATTTTTGGCTTGCTTGGTTGTTTTTGCGAGTGCGAAATTCTTTTTGTATTTGTTTCGTTTTTTGTGCTTTTATTTTTAATTTTATATTTAAATTTAGATTATAAAAAATTAATCATTTTAATTTTAATTTTCTTTTTGGGTTTAATAAGGGCAAATCAATCTTTAAAACTTCCTTCAAGCTTGGATGAAATTTATTCTAATCAGGCAATTATAAAAGGACAAATTTTGAGCTCTTCAAACATTTCTGTTAAAAATAATAAAATAAAATTTTATTTAAGGGCTGATGATGTTGAAGTTTTTGATTCTCATTATGAAAATTTAAACATTAAATTTTTGGTAAGTTTGGAAGATATTGAAAAATATCAAAAAGAAATTTCTATTGGTGATTATGTATATTTAAAAGGTAAATTGCGACATCCGATTCCTTCAAGCAATCCTTATCAATTTGATTATCAAAAATATCTTCTATATCAAGATGTTAAAAACATTTTATACGCAGAAGAATTCAAAAAAATAAGAGAGCCAAATTGGCAGGGTTCTTGGGTTGATAAGTGGTTTTTTGTTTTAGGAAAATTTGAAAAAATAAGAAATGAAATTATTGAAAAACATTCAAAGAATATTAAATCGCCAAAGCTTGAAATATTGGGCGGCATTGTTTTTGGAAGCGAAACAATTAATCCTGACGAAGAAATTAAAGAAAATTTTAAAAATTCAGGATTATTACATCTTCTTGCTGCGAGTGGATTGAATGTTGCATTGATTTATGGAATTTGGTGGTGGATTGCGTCATTAATTCGTTTTCCTTATAATCTTTCGATTTTTATTGGTGCGATTTGCGTTGTTTTATATACTTTTATGACTGGTTTTCCGCCTTCAATTTTAAGAGCGAGCATTATGCTTTTATTTGTGCTTTTTGGAAAAATAATAGACAGAAATGCAAATTCTTTGGCTTTAATCTTTTTTGTTGGATTATTAATGCTTCTTTTTGCTCCAAAAATGCTCTTTGATGTCGGTTTTCAACTTTCTTTTATTGTGACAATCGGGCTTGTCGTTTGTTGTCCTGTTATAATTTCAAAATTTGATAAATTAGACAAAAAATTTAAAGATAAATACAAAAATAAATCTCGATTTGAAAAATATATTTTATTTTTGTTTTCGCCAAATTCTTTGGCTGGAATTGTTGCTATTCCTTTAGTTGCGCAACTTTGTGTTTTGCCTTTGCAAATGTATTATTTTAATAATTTTGCTCCGTTTAGCTTGCTTGCAAATATTGCTGTTGTTCCTTTTATTGGAATTTTGAGTTTTATTGGCTTTGTTAGTTCAATTTTTGCTTTAATTCCTTTTTTTAATGAAACGATTATTTTTGCTTTTGATTTTTTTGCGAATCCTTTGCTTGGTTTATTGGTTAAAATCAGCGAATTTTTTGCTTCGTTCAAGATTTCTTTGATATCAACAATGGGCTTGAATTTCTTTCAAATTGGTTTGTTTTGGGTTGTCGGTTTAATTTTTGTCTTGAATTTAAAAAATAATTTCAAAAACAGAAGGCATATTCTTGCTTTTTGTGTTTGTTTGTTTCTTTTCTTGGCAAGTTTTATTCAAATAAAAAATAATAACCTTGAAATTATGATGTTTGATGTTGAAAATGCAGATAGTTTTTTAATTAAAACGCCAAAAAATAAATATATTATGATTGACACCGGCAAAAAATCTTTTCGTGGTGCAACTTCTGCTCAAATGATAATTAATAAATATTTAAAAAATGAAAGAATAAAAAAACTTGAAATTCTCATCGTAACGCATTTTGATTCAGACCATTGTGCTGGTGTTGTTGATATTTTAAAGGAAAACAAAGTTAATAAAATATATTTTCAAAACGAAAAGATTAAATCGCAAACTTCAAAAGAAATTTTTGAATATTTAAATGACGCCAAAAAGACTTATTTACTTGCAAAAAACAATGAAGAAATTTATAGCGAAAAAGATGTTAAAATTAAAACTTTTAAGCCAAATTTTCAAGACGATAATGAATCTTCAATTGTTACTTTATTAACTTATCAAGGCAAAAATTTTTTGTTTATGGCTGATTCAAGTGCTAAGGGATATGAAAACATTAAAAATCTTTTGCCATCTGATGTTGAAATAATAAAAATCGGGCACCATGGAGCAAAAAACTCAATTAATAATGAAATGATTAAACAATTAAAACCAAAATATGCGCTGATTTCTGCTGGTCATAAATTTAATCATCCTCATATTGATGTTGTTGAAATATTAGATAAAAATAATGTGAAAATGATTTCAACAAAAAATTATGGTTTTTCAAAAATAGTTTTAAAATATAATTTTGAAAAAATATATTATTTTGATAATTTAAAAAATGCACTAAGGGAAATTCATTTTAAAAATTCTGAGTCTTTGCCCTTTTATAAAAGTGATTTCATGAATGAAATTATTCAAAAAGCAACAAAAAACCACTAAAAACTAGACTTACCCTTTAAAAATGTTATAATTAACTTGATGAAAGAAGAATTAGAGTATAAACTCAATAATCTTAAACAAAAAGCATTTTCAACCCTTGAAAATGCCGATTTGTATAAATATAAAGGTGTTGTTTCAAAGCTTTTGGGTTTGACTGTTGAAGTTAAGCTTCCAGGGCTAAAAATTGGCGATTTGTGCTATATTCAAACGCATACGGGCGAGCGAAAAGCAGCAGAGGTTCAAGCATTTAAAGGAGATGTTGCTCAGCTTTTACTTTTATATGATGGAGAAGGAATTGGGCAAGGCTCATTGGTTGAAACAACGGGAGCGCCAATTTTATTTCCTGTTGGCGATTTTTTGCTTGGGCGTTTAGTAAATCCACTGGGAGAACCAATGGATTCAAAGCCAATGGATATATCAAATGCTAAATATATGAATATTAATGGTACAATTCCAGACGCTTTTCATAGACCGATTATTACAGAACAAATTTCGACTGGGGTTCGAGTTATTGATGGGCTTTTAACTATGGGAACTGGTCAACGTATGGGTTTGTTTGCTGGTTCTGGGGTTGGTAAATCGACTTTGTTGGGTATGATTGCAAGAAATTCTGATGCTGATGTGAATGTCGTTGCGCTGATTGGTGAACGTGGAAGAGAAGTAAAAGAATTTATTGTTGACGCCCTTAAAGAAGAGGGGATGAAAAAGTCTGTTTTGGTTTGTGCAACAGGAGACCAGCCTCCTTTGATTAGGATGAAATGTTTGCTTGCAGCAACTACTGTTTGCGAATATTTTAGAGATCAAGGCAAAAAAGTATTTTTAATGACAGACACAATCACTCGTTGCGCAATGGCAGGGCGTGAAGTGGGTTTGTCTTTAGGTGAGCCGCCCACAATGAAGGGTTATCCGCCTTCAATATTTTCTTGGTTACAAAGAGCGCTTGAGCGCACCGGAAATTCGGAACGTGGTTCAATTACTGCACTCTATACTGTGCTAATGGAAGGGGATGACATTACAGATCCAATTGTTGATATTGTTCGTGGTATTGTTGATGGACACATTTTCTTATCAAGAAAAGTAGCAGAGCAAAACCATTATCCTGCAATTGATTCTCTTGGTTCAATTTCTCGTTTATTTACCGCAATTTGCGATGATGAGCATAAGGTTGCGGCTGGGAAAATGAGAAATTTATTAGCATTGTATCGAGAAAATAAAGACTTGATTGATGTTGGCATGTATCAGATGGGTTCAAATCCTAAGCTTGATGTTGCAATTGAATTAATGCCTCAGATTAATGCATTTTTGCAACAAAAAACAACTGATATTGTTTCAATGGAAACAACTTTGAAAGCCTTAAAAGATATGATGAGAAATGTTAATTTGTAGTTTATAGCTTTTTAAACTCATCAATCGCATAAATAAATGCTTCAACAAGCTCAGGCGAATATTTTTTATTTGAATTTGTTTTGATTTCTTCGATTGCTTCGTCAATTGTGTAGGCTTTTCGATATGGGCGATATGAAATCATTGCAAAATAGCTATCTACAATTAAAATAATTTGTGATGTTGTTGGAATTTCGTCGCCTTTTTTGTTGTTTGGATATCCGCTTCCGTCCCAATTTTCGTGATGATGTTCAATGATTGGAATAATGCTTGAAACAGAATCGATTGGTTTTAAAATTTCTTGCGCACCAACAACAGGGTGTTTTTGAATGGCTTCTTTTTCGTGCGAATTCAAAGGAGCCGCTTTTTTCATGATATCTTTTGGCATCATCGTATTTCCGATATCATATAAAAGCATTGCGATTTTCAATTTGTCAATTTCGCTTTTTGCAAGATTCATTCTTTTTGCAATTAATGTAGCCAAAGCAACTTTGTTTTTTGTACTTCCATCAGGATGTAATGGGAAATATGATTTTGAAATTGAATCCACAATACTAAAGAGCATTTCTTGAGTTGAAGCGCCTGAAGAGTCTTGTTGTTTGATTTGCAATTTTTCAATCAAATCAGTTGCAAGACTTCTATTAAACGGAATTCGATGTTGAGTTAATATATCAACAAAAGCATCAATTGCGACATCTTGCCAAGAAGTCATATTGTCTGTATCTGCAAGTGTGACTTGGTTTCTTCCTTTTTGTTTTGAAGAATACATTGCCTTGTCGCACATTTCAAAAAGTTCGTCAATATTTGTTGTTTGTTCGATAAAGCTTGCAACGCCTAATGAAGCAGTAATTCCTTCTTCAAGACCTTCGACAGGAGTTTGCTCAATGCTTGTTCTTAAACGTTCTGCGGCAATAAGCCCGCCTTTGGCATCAATTCCAGGTAATATAACGAAAAATTCTTCCCCGCCATATCTTGCAGGAATATCAATACTTCGAGAAGTTTTTGTGATAACGCTTGCAATTGCCGCAATTGCCCTATCGCCCATCGTATGACCATAAGTGTCGTTGATTCTTTTTAAATGGTCTAAATCTAAACCAATTAAGCAGAATGGCTGTTTAGAGCGAAGCGAACGAGTGGCCTCTCTATGAAGTGCGTCTTCGAAAAATCTTCGGTTGAAAAGACTTGTTAAGTGGTCTGTAACTGCTTGTTTCTTAACTGTTTCAAACAAGTTTGCAATAGTAATTGCAAGTTCAATTTGTCTTGTAAAAAGGTTTAAAAAGCTTAGTTCGTCGTCTTTCAATTCTTTTCTTGGTGAAAAAACTGACAAAAAGCCGCTAAATTGGTTTTGAACAGTAATTGGTAGAATTATAATTGTTTTAATACTGTAATTATCGCTAAATGTTTGAATTTTTTCTTCATCGATATTTGGAACATTATCTTCAATTAAGTCTTTAACACTAACATAGTAGCCAACTTCTTTGTTTTTGATTGCATGTTCAATTACGCCATCTTCTTTAGGATAAAGTTTGAAATCGTAAATTGTTGAATCAGCCAAAGCCGCCATTTGAAGCGAAAAATCGTTTTCAAGATAGGTTTGAAGTCCGTAGAAAGTTCCTTTTTCATCATATTGTTTTTGAGCAATAAAGCTGTAAATATATCCAAATTCGCCATATAAGCTTGAAACAATTGTTTCTAAAACGCTAGATAAAGGACGGGAAGAATTCATCATATCCCAAACTTGCTCAAGAGTTAAAAGGGTTTGATTGGCAAGGCGAAGTTCTTCTGTTCTTTGAGCAATTTCACGCTCAAGAACAACGTTCCTTTGATAAACTTCGTAGACGTCTCTGGTGTCGTTATCTATTTGGCTTTCAACGTCTTTGAGTTTTTTAGCCGATTGTGATATCCAATCAAGTATTCCCATATAGTAATTATACCCTAATTAAAGATTTATATACAAGGCTTTATTATATAAAGTAAATAAAATAGTTTAAATTGCCGATTATCAAATATTGAATTCGTTGTTATAGTGAATTTGTATAATAGTATTCTTTTGATGGAGTATCAGATGATTATTGAAGAAGTTTTAGAGTTGGCAGTATCAAAAAAAGCCAGTGATATACATATTTCTGCTAATTTGCCGCCAGTTTTGCGTATTGATGGCAAATTGTTTAGAACAAATTTACCGGTTTTATCTCCGGACGACGTTGAAACAATTATTTTCCCAATTTTATCAAATGACCAAAGACGTGAACTTGAGCAAAATTGGGAGCTTGACTTTGGTTATGGGCTTCATGGCGTTGGGCGTTTTAGGGTAAACGTTTATCGTGATAAAGGCTCTTATGCTGCGGCTTTTCGTACAATTAATTCAACACCTCCAAAATTTGAAGACCTAGGGTTGCCAAACGTTATTAAAACAATTGCAGATAGACCTCGTGGTTTGATTCTTGTAACTGGTCCTACTGGTTCTGGTAAATCTACAACATTGGCTGCAATGATTGACTATATTAATTCAACTCGTGTTGATCACATTTTAACAATTGAAGACCCAATTGAATTTATTCACCAAAGTAAAAAATGCGTTATACACCAACGTGAAATTGGGCAAGATACAAAATCTGTTGCAAATGCTCTTAAATCAGCGCTTCGTGAAGACCCTGATGTTATTCTTGTTGGTGAGATGCGTGATTTAGAAACCACTAAATTAGCCCTAACCGCAGCAGAAACAGGTCACTTGGTTTTAGGAACATTGCACACAAGTTCAGCTTCTCAAACAATTGACCGTATTGTTGATATTTTCCCAGAAGCTCAACAACAACAAATTCGACTTCAATTGTCAATTTCGCTTGTTGCGGTATTTACACAATGTTTGTTGCCAAAGCTTCAACCAAATGGAACTAAAAAAGGTCGTGTAATGGCGCAAGAAATCATGATTGTTAATTCTGCTATTGCAAACTTGATTCGTGAGCAAAAAACAGCGCAAATTTATTCTGCTATCCAAACTGGTATTGGACAAGGAATGCAAACTCTTGATATGTGTTTACAAGATTTGGTAAAAAGAAAGCTTGTTGACCCATTAGATGCGTTGACAAAATCACAAAGACCTGAAGAATTCAAACGAGCAATTGGTCTGATGGATGCATCTTATTAATCAAGATAAAGTATTGTTAAGAAAGTATAAATAAAAAAAATAAATATTTGTAAAATTTTTTATTCTTGTTACAATAATTACATAAGATAATATTAGAAGAATGTCCGTTTGTCGGCATTCTTTTAGTAAGAAAGCATTAACCGATACAAATCGGTTGGTAAGCTAAAAACCACTGTTAGAAAAATCTAAACCCCAAGAAAGGTAAGAAAGATGGGAATCAAAGGTAAAAACGATAAAATGGTAGTTCTTGCTTGTGAAGAATGCAAAGAAAGAAACTATACAACAACTAAAAACAAAAAAACAAACAAAGAAAGAATGGAATTAAACAAATATTGTCCAACTTGCAAAAAACACACTGCTCATAAAGAAACAAAATAAAAGGCGTGAGCCAGAGTGATAACGAGTTTTTGTTGAGAAAATAAGTTGCACAATGAAAAATTAATATTAATTTGCGTCCTTAGTTCAGTCGGTAGAACGTCGGTCTCCAAAACCGGATGTCGAGGGTTCGAGTCCTTCAGGGCGCGAATTAAATAAAAAAGCGAAGCCGGTGCTAAATCGGCAACCCGTTGGGTTGATTCAGCTAAACCATTTTAAGTCGTAGATGCGCTGGAGTGATGACAAAAAGTAATGCAAATCAAAATTGCGCAGGCGGCAAGAATAAAACGGAAAGTAAAAATGGCAAACGAAAAACAAAACTTTAAAAACAAATTAATCACATATTTAAGAGGTGTGAAAGCAGAGTGGTCTAAGGTTTCTTGGCCTACTAAAAAGCAAGTTGTTGCCGAAACAATTATTGTTTTAATTGTTGTTACTTTTTTTACCTTGGTTGTATTTTTAATGGATAAAATTTTTATATCACTTTTGGGACTAATTAAGTAAGGGTTGAATAATGTCAGAAAAAGATAATGAAATTCTAGAAAATTTAGAAGAACATACTGAAGAAAACATTTATATCAGCAAAGAGCCTACACACAATGTTGAAAAAGCTCCAAAGAAAAGATGGTATGTTGTTCATACATATTCAGGATACGAAAACAAAGTTAAAGTTAATCTTGAAAAACGTATTGAATACATGAACATGGGCGAAAAAATCTTCAGAATTGAAGTTCCTCAAAAAACAATTACACAAGTTCGTTCTGGCAAAAAGACTAAAAAAGAAGAGAAGATTTTCCCAGGCTATGTTTTAGTTGAAATGATTATGGATGACGATTCTTGGTATGTTGTTCGTCATACAGCAGGGGTTACAAAATTTGTTGGAACAGCTAAAAAACCAATTCCTGCGAAAGATTCTGAAATCAAAAAGATTATTCACAGAGGTCAACAAACTACAACTAAAATTGAACTTGATGTTAAAGTTGGTGATAAAGTTCGTATTATTTCCGGTCCATTTGCTGAATTCATCGGAGATATCACCGAAGTTTATCCTGATAAATCAAAATTAAGAGCAATGGTGTCTATATTTGGTCGTGAGACACCGGTTGAACTAGAATATAAACAAATACAAAAAGTATAGAAATGTGTGAAGCCGTTAAGAAAACGGCAAATCGATGAGATTTGACGTTTTTAGGCGAAACCGTTCTATGGCGACGTAGAAATCTTTGATTTCACAGGAGCCAAAAGGGCGAAAGCCAAAACAGTATAAATAGTTTGTGTGCAAAATGTGGAAGGGTTTTAAATCCGCAATTACCACGAAAGGAGAAAGAAAATGGCACCAAAATCAAACAAAAAAATTACCGGTAAAATTAAACTTCAAATTGAAGCTGGTAAAGCTAATCCATCTCCACCAGTTGGTCCAGCATTGGGTCAAAAAGGTGTTAATATCATGGATTTTTGCAAACAGTTTAATGAAAGAACTGCTTCTCAAGCAGGCTACATTATCCCTGTTGTAATCGATGTGTATGAAGACAGAAGCTTTGACTTCGTTACAAAATCACCTCCAGCTGCTGTTTTAATTAAAAAAGAACTTAATCTTCCAAAAGGTTCAGCTGTTCCAAACAAAAACAAAGTTGGACAAATCACAAGAGAACAACTTGAAAAAATTGCAAAAATTAAAATGGACGACTTAAACGCTACAACTTTAGAAGCTGCTGTTGAAATGATTAAAGGTTCAGCAAGAGCTATGGGCGTAACAGTAGTAGATTAATGATGGGAGGTAGCCTAGCTACCGCTAAACACCACAAAGGAGAAAAGAAATGGCTAAATTAACCAAAAGACAAAAGAAAATAAACGAAATGTTGGCTGATTTTGCTCAACCAACAACAGCTCTTGAAGCAATTAAAAAACTTCAAGAAATCGCTTCAGCAACATCTAAATTCGATGAAACTTTAGAAGTTCATATGCGTTTAGGTATTGATGTAAAACATGCTGATCAACAAATTAGATCAACAACAGTATTACCAGCTGGTCTTGGTAAAGAAGTTAGAGTTTGCGTTATCGCAAAAGCTGACCTAGTTGCTGCAGCTAAAGCAGCAGGTGCTGAAGAAGCTGGAAGCGAAGAAATCATCGACAAAATCGCTGATGGTTGGTTTGAATTTGATACATTAATTGCAACACCTGATATGATGCCTAAATTAGGTAAATTAGGTAGAGTGCTTGGTCCAAAAGGCTTAATGCCAAACCCAAAAACAGGCACTGTTACAGTTGATGTTGCTCGTGCAGTAAAAGAAGCTAAAGCTGGTAAAGTTGAATTCCGTGCTGATAAACAAGGTATGATTCACGTTCCTCTTGGAAAAATGAAATTCAGCGCTGATGATTTAATGAAAAACTTTGCTACATTAGCAGACGCTGTTATTAAAGCAAAACCATCTGCAGCAAAAGGAACTTATTTAAAATCAATCTATTTAACAACTACAATGGGTCCTGGTATCAAATTAGATGCTAAAAATACACCTGCTGAAGTTAAAGAATATGTTGGCTAATTTAAATAATAAATTTATGAATAGCGTAGCTTTTAAGAAATTAAGAGCTACGCTTTCGTTATGTTTTAACTATATCCATAAAAAATTTTTATGGGGTTTGTTGAAAAATATTGATGAAAAATTTTTAAAATTTCTTTTTGTTGGATTTTTGAATACTGCTTTTAGCTATTTTATTTATGCTCTTTTTATAACATTTGGCTTTGTTGCGAACCTTGCTTTATTTTTGCAGTATTTGATTGGTGTTTTGTGGAATTTTAAAACAACGGGAACAATTGTTTTTCAAAATAAAAATAACAAATTGATTTTCAAATTCGTTGCAAGCTATATTGTTACTTTTTTAATTAATAGCGTGCTTTTGAAGATGTTAATTAAATATGTTAATGAATATTTAGCGCAAGCGCTTTTAATTTTGCCTGTTGCGATGCTTTCTTTTTTGATTTTGAAATATTGGGTGTTTAAAGCTAAGCAAGAAAATTAAATTTGGGGAAATTCGTTTCTTCTTCTTCCATTGAGTCCATCGCTTCTTGGCTAAAATCTGCGCTAAGTTCGACAATATCAGGATCTACAAGATTTTTATAGAGGTCATAGCCAAAAGTTTGCTTTTTTGCGTTTGCAAAAGCATAGGAATTGACCGCCGTTGTTCTTGTTGGAAGAAATTTATTTTTTGCGCTTGTTAGTACGTTTGATATTTTTGTTATTAATGCCATATTGCCTCAAAACAATTCTAACACAAAAATTTGTTATGTTAAGTTAAGATTAGCTGTCCTAGGTCTTTACTCTCTCTAATCAGCCCGTACAATAGTAATAGTCGGAGTTATTAAGGTATATTCATGATTAAACTAGATTTTAACAACATATCAAATCAAATTATAGGCGAAGAAGGGCTTGATTTAGCTCAATCTTTTAATGAATATGCTCCAAAGATACAAGAAATTATCACTAATTTAAACATGAGAAAAGATAAACCTGGCTCTTGGCTTCAATGGATGAATTTGGGTTATAACGAAGAAACAGTTTGGTATGTTAAAGAATTTGCTGCAATGGTTGATGGCAGATTTGATAACGTTTTGGTTTTGGGAATTGGCGGTTCTGCTTTAGGAGCGCAAGCGTTGTCTGAAGCTTTGTTGAAACCATATTGGAATTTATTAGACAAAGAACAAAGAGACAATCTTCCAAAAATATTTTTCTTGGACAATATAGACCCAGACCAAATCACTGCGCTATTAGAAATTTTAGATTTAAAGAAAACTTTAGTTAATGTTATAACAAAATCTGGCTCAACAGCCGAAACAATGAGCCAATTTATGATAATCAAGGACAAAATGCACGAGCTTTTGGGTGATGATTATCGAAAAAATATTGTTGCAACAACCGACAAACAAGTTGGAATTTTAAGACAACTTGCAAACGAAGAAGGATATAAAACTTTTGTTGTGCCTGACGATGTTGGAGGACGTTTCAGTGTATTTTCTGCTGTTGGATTGGTTCCTTTGGCATTGGTTGGAATTGATATCGATGAAATAATCAGAGGTATCAAAATAATGGATTTAACATTAAAAAATACCGATATCAATAAAAATATCGCAGCGCAAAACGCTTTAATTCATTATTTAATGGATACTCAAAAAGGCAAATATTTATCAGTTATGATGCCTTATTCAACTCGTTTAAAATATGTTTCAGATTGGTATGTTCAACTTTGGGCGGAATCTTTAGGAAAAGAATTTGATAGAGAAGGAAATAAAATTAACAATGGTCCAACTCCAATCAAAGCGCTTGGTGCAACCGATCAACACAGCCAAATTCAGCTTTATAACGAAGGTAAAAACGATAAAGTAATAACTTTTATTCGTGTTGATGAATTTGAAAACGAGCTTAATATTCCAAATATTTTTGAATATACTGGATTAAACTATCTTAGCGGTAAAACAATTAATCGTTTGATTAACGCTGAAGCTGATGCGACTGCAGTTGCTTTGTGTGATTATAAACGTCCTAATATAACAATTCATTTGCCTAAAATAAACGAATATTATCTAGCGCAATTGTTCTATATGTTTGAAATGCAAACAGCAATTATTGGAGAATTATACAATATTGATGCATTTAATCAGCCAGGAGTGGAACAAGCAAAAAATTATACTTATGCCTTAATGGGAAGAATGGGCTATGAAGAATCTGCCCATGAATTAAATCAAAAAATAAACAGAGGTGTGAATGCTTAAAGGTCCTTTTTTATCAAAAGATTTTATTGGCGCAAATCCTTCTTATGAAGAGTCTAAAATTGTAATGCTTGGAATGCCTTACGATTGCACTTGTTCAAATCGTGCAGGTACTCGCTTTGGTCCGCAGGCTGCTCGCTTAGAAAGCATTGGAATTGAGACATATTCTGTTTATTTTGATTCTGAAATGGATGATTTAAATTTTTATGACGCTGGAGATTTAGAATATCCTTTTGGAAATGCAAAGCGTGCACTAGATATTACAGAAGAAAACGTTGATTGCATATATAACGACAACAAAAAATTATTAGGCGTCGGCGGCGAACATTTAATTACTTTGGCTTCTGTTAAATCGGTTTTAAAAAAGTATGATAATGTTGCAGTTGTTCAATTTGATGCTCATACTGATTTAAGAAAGCAATATTTAGGAGAAGAATTAACTCATAGTGGAGTTATGTACCAAATTGCTCAATTAATAGGCTTCGAAAATATTGCCCAAATTGGCTTAAGAAGCGGCGAAAAAGAAGAGTTTGATTTGGTTAAAAAATATGATACTTTGAAAACCAAAAAAGAACAATTAGACAAATTTAAAGATAAAAATATTTTCTTAACAATTGACCTTGATGTTTTAGACCCAAGCTTAATGAGTGGCGTAGGCACTCCAGAAGCGGGCGGTTTAACATATTTAGAACTTATGGAATGGATAATGTATCTTAAAAATTTCAATATCGTTGGGGCAGATATAATGGAGCTTGCTCCTGATGTTGATATCACAAAAACATCAAGCGCAACTTGTTGCAAGCTGATTCGTGAAGTTTTAAATTTACTATAAGCAATACATTAAACAATATAGCGATAAAACACCGACGCTTGAAATGATTATCCAAAAGTGCGTCATTGGGTGTAAATTATTCCAAATTTCTATGATAGCCGATTTCATAGTTGAATTATATAATTATTTTTTTGCTTTTTAATCATCCAACAAGACTAATTACATAAGTTTTTTAATATATCGTTCTCGTCTTGAATTGTTTGAATTTCGGGATTGCTTCGAAAATATGTTAATTGTCTTTTTGCAAAATTTCTTGTGTATTGTTTGATTTTATCAATTGCAACTTCAACATCTTCATAATCAAAAAATTCGCTATAACCAATAGTATTTCTAATTATTTTTGAATCAGGATATAGTTCTTTATTTTTTTGCCATTCTTCATAAAGACCCATTTTAATCATTTCATCAACACGTTTGTTGATTCTTTCATATAATACTTCTCTATCCCAAGAAGGCATATACCATTTTGCGCTATATTCTTCGTTTTCGCTTCTTTTATAGCTGCTTATTGGCTGAGCTAAAGCAAGGCACATTTCAATTGAGCGAATAATTTTGTCTTTGTTGTTTGGATGAATCAAATTTGCACGAGTGGGGTCTAATTGGTTCAATTTTTCCCAAAGCTCGTTGTTTGATAATTTTGATAAATCTTGTCTTAATTCTTGATTTATTGGACATTGCGGAAGGGCTTCTTTATCAAGCAGGCTTTTAATATAAAACCAAGTTCCGCCACAAATTATGACATTTTTTCCCTTGCTTTGAATTTCTTTTATTTTTTCTTTGGCTAAAGTAACAAAATCTCCAGCAGAAAATTCTTGAGTTGGCTCAAGAATATCAATCAAATGGTGAACAATTCCGTCTTGTTCATCAATGGTTGGCTTTGCGCTAACAATATCAAGATTTTTATATACAATTCGAGAATCGGCGCAAATTATTTCTGCATTATAATTCTTCGCAAGATTTATCGATATCTTCGTTTTCCCCGATGCAGTCGCACCCGTCAACACAATTATTTCTTTGCTCATAGTAATTAAATATTAGCATAATTGCACTTGAGATAAAATAAATATAGAAGAAAATAAGCAAAATTGAAACAATTGGATTTGATTCAAAAAACAGGCTAATGCTATTAAAAATAAAATAAATTACAAGAATGCTAAAGTGAATTGCTAAAGCACCAAAGAAATTTTTAAAAAGGAAACAAATTGAATCTTTAAGCGCAACAATAGGCTTTAAAAAGATATTTGATTTTTCATTGTTGATGATTGAAGGATAATAAAACAACATTAAAAAGCTATATACTGTTGTTGACAAAATAAAGCTCAATTGCCAAGCTAAAAATGCAAATTGTTGATTTTCAGGCAATTTGTTGACATATTCTAAAAATGCTTGGTTGCTTTGTGCGACAAGCGTTGCATCCTTTGTAAGGAAATCTAAATTTCCAAAAAGAGTATAAGCAACTTTTCCAGTTAAAATTAGGATTATTAAAAACAATATGAAATAAATAATAAAACCAAAGAAAATAGAAACAATATTTTTTCCTATTCCTTCAAGGAAAATTGCCCAATAGTTTTTATCTTCTTTTTTGTCGTTTTTGATTGTGTCTTTAATGATATACAACCAGCCTGAAATAAAGCAAAGCGTTAGCATAAAAACGCAAAATGTTAAAATTAAAGCAAGTGATTTAACTCCGCTAGAAAAAGCATAGCTTGTTAAAAGATTGGAAACAATTAAAAATAGCACCAAAAACATGGTAACGGCAGGGGTAGAAATTACCATTTTATATGAATTTTTATATATATCAATTAACTTCATAAATATTAACTCCTCAGATTTACAATTAAGATTTATAATCTATTATTAATATATTACACGTTTAGTTGAAAATACAAGGTAAGAAATGTTAAGATTTTCCAAAAAACATAACTACTCCGGTTTGTTAATTTGTGTTGAAGGGATTGATGGTTCCGGTAAATCTACTCAGCTGGATTTATTATATTCTTGGTTAAAATCAAAAGGTTTAGATGTATTATTAACCCAGTGGAATTCTTCTGAATTAATTGCCAACACCACAAAAAAGGCAAAAAAGAAAAATCTTTTGTCTGGAAGGACTTTTTCGCTGTTGCATGCGGTTGATTTTGCAGATAGGCTTGAGCGCACAATTAAACCGGCGCTTAAAGCAGGGTTTATTGTTTTAGCGGATAGATATTACTATACCGCTTTGGCTCGTGATGTTGCAAGAAATGTTGAACCTGATTGGGTTCGCAAAATGTATTCTTTTGCAATTGAACCTGATTTAACATTTTATTTTGATATTTCGCCAAAAGATAGCCTAGAGCGAATTTGCGCTAATCGCCAGCCAAAGTTTTATGAAGCGGGCATGGATATGAAATTGTCTAATAATCCATATAAAAGCTATGTTTTGTTTCAAAATCGCATAGTTGAACAATACAATGAAATGGTTGAAGAGTTTGATTTAATTAAAATTGATGCTCTTGATAGTATTCATTCAAAACAAAGTTTTATTCGAGAAAAAGTACTTGAATTATTGAAAAAAAATAAAATTAAAATAGAAGAATAAGGTTGTTATGCATATAAATAAGGCACATGGATACGATGGTTTGTTGATTGTGATTGAAGGAACAGATGGTTCTGGAAAATCTACTCAAGTTAATATGTTGTCAAAATATATTAAAGAAAAATCTTTTGGCTGTACCGTTTCGCAATGGAAAACTTCCCGTCTTATTTCGGGAGTTATTAACGAAGCAAAAGAAAGAAATATGCTAAATACAACAACTTTCTCTCTTTTATATGCGGCAGATTATACTGATAGGCTTGAAAATGAGATTATTCCAGCCCTAAAAGCAGGTTTTGTTGTTTTGATGGATAGATATATTTACACAGCCTATGTCCGTGATTCTGTTCGAGGACATGATATTAATTGGGTTAAAAACCTTTACAGTTATGCCCCAAAGCCTGATTTGGTGTTTTATTTGAATGTTCCTGAGCAAGATTTAATTAAAAGATTAATAGCTAAAAATGGTGTTTTAGACTATTTTGAATCAGGAAGAGATATCGGGCTTTCAACCGATATATATAGCAGTTTTGAAATTTATCAAAAAAGATGTTTGGATGAATATAAAAAATTATCCAAAGAATATGATTTCATTGAACTTGACGGCACAAAAGACAAAAAAGAAATCCATGGAATTATTACGCAAAAAGTTTGCGAGCTGTTAGAAAGTTTTTCAATCGGGCAATAAAATAATATGCATAAATGATGGATATTTTTTGGCAAAAAGATACAATTGTGACTAGATAGTATTGAAAGGTTTAAAAATGTTGTTCGATGTTTTAAACATTTCAAGTGTAGCTTTGTGTTGTGCTATATTTGGAAGTGCAGTTTTTGTTATTAAGACATTGTTGCCTGTTGATTTTGGTTCAGAAGTTACTGGCGATTTTAATGTTATGGCAGAAAGCGATAGTTCTTTTCATTTGTTCTCAATTGAAAGTATTGCAGCTTTCTTTATGTGTTCAGGCTGGATTAGTTGGATGTGTCTTGAACATTTGAAATATGGCTTAAAATTGAGCGCATTGATTGGTTTGGCTTTCGGTGTTGCCGGCATGTTTTTGTTTGCTTGGTTAATTTCTCAATTTAAAAAATTGGAACAAGTTTCAAATCCGCAATTAGAAGAATTAATCGGAAAAACAGGCAAAGCATATATGAATTTTGCCCCAAAAGGAAGCGCTAAAATTCAAATTGAATTCAATGCAAAATTGGATACTTTAGATGCCATTAATGATTCTGATGAAGAAATTAAGGCTTTTGATAATATCAAAGTTGTAAAAGTAAAAAATAATCAAATCTATATAGTAAAAGGAGACTAAAAATGGAATTATTAGCAGGGGGCGGATTTCTTTTCTTCGTTATTCTGTTTGGTGTAGTAGCATTTGCTGCAAGCAGATACAAAAGATGTCCTTCAAACAAAGTTATTGTAATTTATGGTAAAACTGCGACCGCTGGTAGCTCACGTTGCGTTCATGGCGGCGGCGTATTTGTTTGGCCTTTGATTCAAGATTATGCCGTGTTGCCATTGCAACCAATGACAACAGATATTGATTTAAGAGGCGCACTTTCTAAGGGTAATATTAGGGTTGCGGTTCCTGCAACATTTACTTTTGGCGTTTCAACAAATCCAAAATTGTTGCAAAATGCGGCAGAAAGACTTTTGAATTGCGATAAAAGCCAAATTATCACAATGGCTTCTGACGTAATTTTAGGTCAATTGCGTCTTGTTATTGCGACATTATCAATTGAAGAAATTAACGGCGACAGGGAAAAATTCCTTGAACAAATTAATATTAACGTAGATTCTGAGTTAAATAAACTTGGTTTATCTGTAATTAACGTAAATATTCGAGATATTACCGATGAATCTGGTTATATTGATGCGATTGGTAAAAAAGCAGCAGCAGAAGCAATTAACAAAGCAAAAGTTGAAGTTGCTCAACAAGAAAAACTTGGTGCAATTGGTGAAGCTGATCAAAACAGAGAAAAAGAAGTTCAAGTTGCACAACAAATTGCTCAAACTTCAATTGGTCAAGCAGACGCTGAAAAAGAAAAAAGGGTTCAAACAGCAAACCTTGAAGCGCAAGCTGTTGAAGGCGAAAACATCTCAAAAGCAAACATTGCTGAATACAATGCAACTCTTGCTGTTAAACAAGCAGAAGCTTTGAAAATGGGTGAAGTTGCAAAAGCAAATGCTGAACGTGACATTTTAATCGCTCAAAAAGAACAAGAAGAAGCAAGATTGAAAAAAGAAGAACTTGCTCAACAAGAAGTTGAAAAATTAAGAATCCAAGTTGAAGCTGAAGCTGAAGCCGAAAGATTGAGAAGAATTGCAATGGGTGAAGCTGACGCTATTAAAGCAAAATACTTTGCTGAAGCGCAAGGTGTTAAGGCTGTATTAGAAGCAAAAGCAGAAGGTTACGATAGACTTGTTGCAATTAGCCAAAATAAACCTGAAGTGGCTACAAGCTTCTTGATGATTGAAAAAATCGAAGATATTGTTAAAACTCAAGTTGAAGCAATTAAAAATATTAAATTTGATAAAATCACTGTTTGGGATGGCGGCGCAGGTTCATCAAACGGTTCAACAACTGCAAATTTTATGAAAGATTTAATTAAATCTTTGCCTGCAATGCACGATTTAGCAGGACAAGCAGGAATTGAGCTTCCAAGAATTCTTGGTAAGGTTGAAGATTGCGTAGCAAGCTCAAAAGAAGTTCCAACTGGAACAATTGGCAAAAATGCACAAGATCAAACAGTTGTAATTTGTCCGCATTGCGAAGCAAAATATAAAGCTAAAGAAGACGGCGGTAAAATGTCTATTTTAGGCTTTGGCGATGTAGACCAAGATATGGGTGGACAACAAATTTATTGCATTAAATGCGGCACTAAATTCAGCGTTCCAAATTCATAGGTTTGATTAATCATATAAAAAGGCGAGATTAATTCTCGCCTTTTTTATTTTAAAACATAAAAATTTGCGTTACTGCCGATTCGAACGGCGTGACTTATTCCTTAAAATGAGTGTTTTGAACCTTTAAAACATAAAAATTTGCGTTACTGCCGATTCGAAC
>JAFQHZ010000040.1 GCA_017415185.1 Candidatus Gastranaerophilales bacterium | reverse complement strand
TCCTTAAAATGAGTGTTTTGAACCTTTAAAACATAAAAATTTGCGTTACTGCCGATTCGAACGGCGTGACTTATTCCTTAAAATGAGTGTTTTGAACCTTTAAAACATAAAAATTTGCGTTACTGCCGATTCGAACGGCGTGACTTATTCCTTAAAATGAGTGTTTTGAACCTTTAAAACATAAAAATTTGCGTCTGGCGCGATTCGAACGCGCGACCTATCCCTTAAAAGGGGAGTGCTCTACCTGCTGAGCTACAGACGCAAATTTATTTAATTATCATTTTGTCTTTTCTCAGCAGGTAGAGCATAGTGCTATTTTTTCGTTTCAGCGAGCTTCACCGAGTGCTGAGTTACAGACGCAAATTTATTTAATTATCATTCAATCGTTTCCGATTGCTTATTTAATATAACAAGAACATTTTTTTTCGTCAAACACTTTTTTACATTTTTTTAACATTAGTCAATTGTATATTGTCAATTTGCCTATATTCCTTGCTTTTGCCTCTTGTTATGTTTTGAAATGTAGTTTAAATAGAAAGGTGGAAAATGAAAAAAGCATTAATTTTGTTTGGCGTTTTAATGTTTTTTTGTTCCGTCAGTTGGGCAAATAGTTTTGAAAATTTTGAAAAAATGCTTCTTGCTAATTGTGGCGGATGCGAAAAGCGCTGCCAAAGCGAATGCGAAGATTGCAAAAAGGAAAGTTCGTCTAATGAGCAAAAACATTGCAAAGAAAGCAAAAACTCTTGTAATAGCCTCGAAATAGACGATGATGAATATTTTGTTTATAATCAATGCTTTTTTGATAAACAATATAGAAATTTAAAAAGGACATTATGTCTTACAAAAAGACAAGAAGAATGTATTGATTCATTGTATAAAAATTTTAAAGCTGATATGGATAATATTCATTCAAGATATCGCTCATCTCGAGAAGACCTTTTAATTGCAATGGATTCCAATTGCTCTTCTTTAAAAGAAAAAAAGCACAGGTTGAGGGAAATTAAAAGAGAAGCAAAAGAAAAAACAAAAGATTTTAAAGAAGAAATTAAAGAATATTTGTGTAAAAAACAAATCTCTGAATTTAAGCATTTTCAAAAAATTGAGAAAAGAAAAATTAAAAAATTGGCAAAATATTGCACTGTGTATAAGTTTCCTTGCTCGGGTTGTTGCGTGAAATAGCTATTTATTTTTGTTGATTAAAATATAACTTTCAAAATAAATTTCTTTGTTTTTTGAATCAATTTTTTCTATTGTTAATTTTGCAGGCGTATTGCTATCGATTTTTATTGGAATGCTGATTGGAAGCAAAACGTTTGCAAATGAATAGAATTTTTTGTGTTTTGATAATTTTTTCAAAATAGACGCTAAATTTTTATTTAAATTCCCTGATTCGAGAGTTTTTTCAAGTTCTTCTTTGGTTAAATTTGCGCTAAATTTTAAAACCATGTTTTCTCTAAAATATAAAATATCGTTTTCAAATAAAATATGATTATATGGACAAATTGTTTCTATATTAATATTTGATAGATAAATTCCATCATGAGCATATTTTTTGCTTGTTGCTCTGATGGATTTAAATTCACCATTTAAAATGTTATTTCCATAAAAATTATTGATTCTAATTTTAAATTTTGAATTTGTTTCTTTTTTGATTTCTTTTTGAAGAACATTTTCTATTGCGTTTCTTGATATTGCATTGAAACCCGATAAGCTAAGAATATTCCCGCCTAGAGTCTTTTTTGCTAATTTTGGTGAGCAAAATGTTTCATAAGCTTGCGCTTGAGCGTGAAAAATTAAAAGAGAAATCAATAAAAGAGTAATTTTTTTCATAAATATATTATAGGGCAATTAAATAAGAAAAAATATGTTAATTTTTATTAAATTAGACTGAAGTTTCCTAAAGAAAATTGAACAAAAACCGTCTTAAATTATATAAGGATACAATTCAAAGAGAGGTTATATAATGTTAGAATTGATTAGTCTTGTATTTTTTGGAATGTTTGTATATACGGTTCTTGTAATCATCCCAACTGCGGTTGAATACCTTTCTTCTGAAGATTTTAGATGTGCATATTTTTCACATCTTGCTTCAAGAAGCATAAACAGCTACGGAAGATAACCTGAATCAAGCGAGTTTAGCCCGACTGGGCTTAACGAGCGCAGATTCAGGCATAAGGATGTGAAGCACGACGACGGCTGCGTTGAGCAGGCGACGAGTGCGGACACTGGACTAATGAATCAAGCGAGTTTAGCCCGACTGGGCTTAACGAGCGCAGATTCGGGCATACTAGCACACGTTGTTGTAGTAGATTACAACAATTCTTCAAATCCATAAGAGCGTTCGGGCAAATTTTGATATCCTTTGTTTGTCACTACAAACTTGCGGATATATTCATTTGTGTAATTTCCACGAACGAATAATTTTTTTATGACGTTTTCTCTTTCAACTAACGGATGCGAAATTTTCTCTAAATCTGGATTATCATCCGTTAATTGGGTCCAAACTGCTGCTTCAAGCGTCCACGCATAAGTTTCTTCGTTTAGCGAATTATATTCGTCTTGGTGAATTGCTTCGTGGGCTAAAATCGCACTCAATGCTTCAGGAGGGGCATCATTGTGTTTTTCGTTAATGTATATATAAAGATTTTTCTTCTTTTTCCATCCTAAAGCGTCGAAATTCATATACATTGGGTTAATTGAGGCTAAATTCATAAATTCAATTTTGATTGGTTTATTTGTTAAATTTTTCCCTAAAATCGCTTCTTTTGAATATTTGCCCGTTGTATTGTCAAGAATTTCTAATGCTTTGATTAAATTAAAATCTTGCGTAACGTTTTTATATTTTTTAAATAATTTTTCGTCCGTTTCTTCAATGGCAAAGGCATTTAAAGAAAGAAAAAATACGGCAAAAAATATAAATATAATTTTTTTCATAAGCTTCCTTAAAATCTATTTAATATAATTATACGCATATTTTTTAATTAAGGACAAATTAAAATAATTCAAAAAGATGTTTGAAAAAAAATTTTGATAAATAAAATGTAATTATGAGCGAAAAAATCTGTCCAATTTGTGAAACAAAATATGATGACCTTGAAAAACAATGTCCTAATTGCGGATATAAAGCCCCAATGAATATGGATAAAACTATGACAAGGCTTTTGTGTTTTGCAATCATTGTAACTGCTTTTTATCATATTTCGAAAACCGAAATTTTTGATTTTGCTAAGCAGTTTTATAAAGAAACATATCAAGAAGAGGTGGAATTCTATGGGTATGATGATGTTTTTGATACAAAAGAAATATATTTAAGCCCAATGAGCGAATTAAGCGGTTTATCAAACGCTCAAATTCTCGATGAAAGAAAAAGACATGTTAGAAAATCGATTGTTTTTTCTGATTTAGAAAATTATTATCCAAATCCTAGCGTATATAAAATGAAAGACGGGTTGCCTTGGATTAGCGCTTATGAAATTGTGAAAAATGGATTAGAAAGCAAAGAACTTTCAAAGGGAATTTCTCGTCATTCAATGATGATAAATAATCCTGAATTGTTGCTTGGGTTCATTATTCCTGATTATAGTTTTAAAAATAAAGATATTGAGCCAAGTGATGTTGATTATTTTTATCCAAAGAAAATAACTTGGAATGAAAAAACAAAAACCATAAAAGCGTATTTTGATTATTCTGGTTTCATCCAAAAAAGAGGCTATATGCGAATTGAATTTTATCCTGACGACACAAATGCAAGAGATTTAGGATATGATTGGATTCATTGCGATGAAATTCAAAATGCCTTTTTTAAATCTTCAGACAATATTTCAAAAAGAATTTATCAACTAAAAGGCTATTATCATAGGGGATATTCCTGCGGAATTGAAGGAGGATGTAATAATTATTCTCCAAATCAACCCGAAATTGTTTTTTTCGTGACATCAAGAAGTGCTGTGTTGAAGTTTAAACTTTGGAAACAAAAGCCGTTTTCAAAATATCAAAAAGCTGATATTAATTATGAAATGCATTTTGAATAATTTATTTTGTATTAAAATAAAATTATGATTAAATATATCAGCCCAATTGTTCTTTTGATAGTTTCAAATGTCTTTATGACGTTTGCTTGGTATGGGCATTTAAGACACAAAAACTCTGCTTTGTGGGTTGTTGTTCTTGTTTCTTGGTTAATTGCTTTTTTTGAATATTGTTTTCAAGTTCCGGCTAATCGCATGGGACATGAAGTCTATAATGTTGTTCAATTGAAAACAATTCAAGAAGTAATAACTTTAATAATATTCAGTCTTTTTAGCGTTTTATATCTTAAAGAACAATTTAGATGGAATTATTTAATCGGTTTTGTATTTATAATTTTAGCAGTATTTTTTATATTTAAAAAATAAAGGTTTAAATTATGACCCTTCATCAAAAACACGGATTAAGATTGGCTTTGATTATAATTGCAACAACTTTGTTTTTTATTGCAAACATACAACGTGTTGCAATTCCTGGAGCAATTTTTGATTTATTACAAGGCGATTTTAATGCTGACGCTTCTAAAATTACCTTCCTTGGAGCAATATTTTGCTATATTTACGCCTTTACTCAGCTAATCGTTGGTCCTTTAGTGGATAAATTTGGCGGGTTTAGAGTTATGGCATTGGGTGGAATAATTTTTGCAATTGGTTCAATAATTTTCCCCCATAGCGAACATTTAATTGGGCTTTATTTTTCTCGTGCTTTGTTGGGTTTTGGCGCTGCAACTTTTTATTTAAGTACGATTAGAGAAGTTAAAAAATATGCTAAAGACAAAAATTTCTCTCTTGCTGTTTCATATATTCTTTTCATTGGATACAGCGGAGGAATATTTGCAAACGCTCCTTTTGTCGCTTGCACAAATCAAATAGGATGGAGAAATTCTCTTTATTTGCTTGGTTTTCTAACGCTGGCTCTTGCGTTAGCTTATCTTATTCTTTTTGCAATTTTTAAACCGATTCATATAGAAAAAAAAGTTCCTTTTTCTTTTGCTCCTTTTAAAGAAGTTTTATCCAATAAAGAAAACCTATATCTTTATTCCTTTGGCGCTTGCAACTATGGTTTATATTATGTTTTACAAACAGTTATAGGCAAGAAATTTTTGGAAGATTTTGGAAATTTTGATGTTAATAATGCAGCTTTAATTTTATCCTTAATGGCGATAATATCTGCTTTTGCAGGAACAATTACTGCTTTTATTTCAAAGAAATTAAACAACAAAAGAGCAATAATTTTTAAAACATTTGGAATTTTGTCTTTTCTTTCAACGCTGAGCATTACGCTATTTCTTGCTTTTGATATTCATTCTAAAATTATTGCTTTAATTTTTTGCATTCCGTCATATATAGGCAGCATTTCTCCGATTTTGATTTTGGCGCTACACACAATTAATCGTTATGAAATATGTTCAACCGCTGTATCAATCCAGAATTTCAGCTTTTTTACAATGGTAGGCATATTGGGGATGGTTTCTGGAATGCTTATGAATGTTTTTGAACCAATTGAAAAAAATGGAATTTTGGTATATCAAAATAACTCATATTTGCTGGTTTTTGGACTGTTTTTTGTTTTGAGCTTAATTCAAGTTTATTTTGGATTTAAGATTGTTGATAAAGAAAAATGTTAATCTATAAAGTTGAAATTTTCGCCTAATTCTTTGTCAAGCATTTTGCCAAATTCTTCAAAATTTAAACCTAATCCTATAATAATTTTTGCAATATTTACAAAAGAAGCTTTGTTTTTGCAGTTGATTATATCGTCATAAGTTGATGTTGGAATATCGTTTTCGTAACATAACTCTGTATATTTTATGCCTTTTTTCTTTTTTTCATTGCATAAAATATTGGAAATAGCTTGATATAATTTCTGAGTTTTGTCTTGCATTTATTTAACTATAATGCTAATATTTAATTAATTTGCCCGAAATATCGGGTAGAAGTTTAACAAGGAGATTAGAATTCAAAAAATATTTTTGCTTCTACGTTTAAGGCATTTGCGATATCAAAGATTACACTCGCAGGAATGTTGAGCTCTGCTCTTTCAACCATTCCGACATAGTTTCTTGTTTTCTTGATGAGCTCGGCTAATTTTTCTTGAGACATATTTTTGTTTTTTCTAGCATGCTTTATGTTGTTGCCAAGTTTTTTTAGATAAGCCTTATTCATACAAATATATTCAAATATTTTTTCATTATTTTCTACCAAGTGAGACTTGTCAAAATAAAATAAAATTCAATAGATAGAGGACTTTATGAATAATAAACCGCTTTACCCAATAAGTGTTTTAGCAAATCTTCTTAATATTCATCAGCGAACTTTGCGTATTTATGATGAACAAAAAATTTTAGTGCCCGCAAGGACGCTTAAAAATAGAAGATTGTATTCACAAAATGATATTGAAAAAGCAAAATTGATTTTGTATTTTACAAAAAATTTAGCTTTAAATCTGAGTGGGATAAAAATTGTTTTTGGCTTATTAGAAGAGTTTGAAATTAAACCAAGCGATTATTTTGAGTTGATAAATAAGATTGCGAATAAAAAAGATATAGATGAAATTTTGAATCTAGAAAAAACCGCAAAAAGAGGCAGAAAATCAAAAAACAAAATCAATTTAAGGCGATAAAATAACCATTTCGCAATTTTTGCAATCAAATTTAAGTGGGAATTTTGTTCCTTTTTCATCAACTAAAAACAATTCTTCGTGTGAATCGCAGCCCAATGAAGCCCTTTTTAGACAATGGCGAGTTCTCATAAGTTCGCAATTTTTGCAGGGTTTTTTGCTTTCAAAAGAATTTTCAATAACTTTGCAATCGCATATTTCATAAAATTCCTTAGCTTTTTTATTATGAACATTGAGCCTATAATCCCCCTCGTCAAGCGAGAATTTTGCTATATCGACAGGTTTTTGTTGTTTGGTTTTATATTTAGATAGAATTTTTTCGCTTAATTTTTCTAAAATTTCTCTTCTTAGTTCGTTGATTTTTGAAATAGGCAAAAATGGAATTTGCTCAAGTTTGAATTCTATGCTTTTAGCTAAATATGGCGTATCTGCTGTTTTTGATAATGCTTTTATATAATTTTGCTTCATGTTTTCTTGATTATTTGCAAACTCTTCAAACGAATATTCAAGAGAAACTTTGTTGTTATATTCATCAAAAACTTCGATTTTGTTTTCATAAATTACAAAGCTAATATTCAATTTGCGAGCAGTTTTGCTGTTTTCTAGTGTTTTGTTGAATTGAGTATCTGAATTTCGATAAATTTCAATTCCTTTTTGAAGATTTATTTTTTTATTTGGATAAATTTTAATGCCTTCTTTTGTTTTTTCAGCATTATTTACCAAGCATCCAACAAGTTCGCCTCCAGCAATAAAGCAAAGTCCGTCTTGAGGCGATATTTGTGTGTTTGTTTTAATAACAAAACATTTATCGTTTGCGCTTATGATGTTTCCCAAATATTCGCCTATTGATTTTGGTGAAGCGAAATTATAAATGTTGTCTTTTTTATTGAACAAATAATCATCACAAAAGCCGCGGTTAAATGTTTTATCGGGGTTTGGATTAAAGTCTGCAATAATTTTTCCAAAGCTTTGGCGAGAATAGTTTTTTAATTTGTTATGATAATAAAAAACGGTGTTTTTAACATAGTTTTCGTCTTTTAACCTTCCTTCGATTTTGAAGCTCATAACCCCTGCTTTAATAAGTTTGTCGAGGTGGTTGGAAAGATTGTTGTCTTTTAATGATAACAAATATTGATTTTTTAATATTGTTTTTCCGTTTTTATCAACAACGCTATATTTTTTCCTGCATGCTTGTGCGCATTCGCCTCGATTTGCGCTTCTTTCGCCAATAAAAGCAGACATATAACATTGTCCAGAATACGATACGCAAAGCGCACCGTGGACAAAGTGTTCGAGTTGAATATTTGTATTTTTTCTTATTTTTTCAATATTTGTTAAGGGTAATTCTCGAGCTAAGATTACTCTTTTTATTCCGATTTCTTCAAAAAATTGTACTTTTTCAATTGTTCGATTGTCGCATTGTGTGCTTGCATGAAGCGCTATCGGAGGAAGTTTTCCTTCAAGAGAAAGTTGTAATATTCCAAAATCTTGAAAAATTATAGCGTCAACTTGAATTTCGTATAATTTCCAAATCAATTTTTCGCATTCAATAAGCTCTTCATCAGATAAAATTGTGTTCAAAGTCACATAAACTTTGACATTAAAAAGATGTGCGTAATCGCAAACTTTTTTTATATCTTCAAGAGTGTTTTTAGCATTAACTCTTGCGCCGAACTTTGGCGCACCAATATAAATTGCATCGGCTCCGCAGTTGATTGCGGATATTGCTGTTTTGTAATTTTGTGCAGGGGCTAAAAGTTCCAGTTTTTCCATAATTGAATTATACCATTAAATTAAAAAGCCGAGCGATTGCTCGACTTTAGTATAATTGTTTAAGCCATAATGTCTAATTTTTGACCACATCTTGTAACTGAGCGCATTTCGTTACAGTTTATGTTTAATTTTTCCCCTTTTGTAGCATAATTCATTTGGTTTTTGTATGCAACTTGAGGGTTAAGTGCGATAGGATTAGACACCATGGTTCTTGATGCTATTGCTTTGATAGGTTTTATCATATTAACCTCCTTTTCGCACACACTTACACTTATATTATACCATATCTATAAAACCTCTCAATATTTTTTTTGTTGTTTGGCGAAGAGTGTTATAAATACATTATTTCAAACTATTGCGCGCCTGTTGAAAAATGATGATTGAAGTATTAAAATGGGCATTATAATATTAGAAAAAGGAATAAAAAGGCATTCGGGAAATGAACGAAGTACAATTTCATACAGACATTGAAAAGTTAATAGAGATTCTTCCTGTGAGAATCAAAGCAAACATTAAGGAAGGTTTGCTTGATGATGCTATTGAAATTGTTTTAGATATCGGAAGAATTCCTGAAATTCGCCTTGGTAATGGCAAAATTTTAACTCTTGGAAATGACAACATTACAAGAGAAGATTTAGATTTTATTACTCGTCAATTGCCTGAATTTACTCATGATAATCGCTCAGGTATAGCTGGAACATTGCATAGAATAAGCGCAATTAGAAATCGTCAAGGAAAAATTGTTGGTTTAACTTGTCGTATTGGTAGGGTTATTACTGGAACAATTGAATGCATTAGAGATTTCGTTGTTCAAAGTAAATCTATCCTTTTTTTGGGTCGTCCTGGGGTTGGTAAAACTACAAAATTAAGAGAAATTACCCGTTTAATGGCGGATGAGCTTGGCAAGCGTGTTGTTGTAGTTGATACATCAAATGAAATTGCAGGCGATGGCGATGTTGCCCATCCTGCGATTGGTAAAGCTAGAAGAATGCAAGTTTCTCAACCAGAATTTCAAAAAGATATTATGATTGAAGCTGTTGAAAACCATACTCCAGAGGTAATTGTCGTTGATGAAATTGGTACAGAATTAGAAGCTCAAGCAGCAAGAACAATTGCAGAGCGTGGTGTAATGCTTATTGCAACAGCACATGGTAACACATTGGACAACTTAATCAAAAACCCAACATTGTCAGACTTGATTGGTGGAGTTGACACAGTAACTTTAGGGGATGATGAAGCAAAGCACAGAGGTTGTCAAAAAACAGTTTTGGAACGTCAAAAACAGCCAACTTTTGATATAGTTATTGAAATTATTGATAGAAATACTTTAGCTATTTATAAAGATTCAGCTACTGCGGTTGATTATATTTTAAGAAGTTGGCCAATTCAGCCAGAAATAAGAAAAGTTGACGGCAATTATAAAGAAAAAAAGCCTGAAACAAGCATTTTGGCGGAAGTTGAAAAGCTAGAAAAAAAGATTGAAAAACCACAAGAAAAATCTTCATTAAGCTTTAATTTTAATCGTCAGCAATATATAAAAGAAAATAAAAAACATAAAAAAATCTATATTTATGCGGTTTCTCGTTCAATCGTTGATAAATTAATCGAAAGACTTGATATTGACGCAACAATTGTTCGAAGCGTTGAAGAGGCAGATTTTGTGATTGCTCATAAAAACTTTGCAAAGGGCGGAACAAAAATTCTTTCAACCGCTAATGAATATAGATTGCCTGTGTTTTTTGTTAGAACAAACTCCATGAGCCAAATTCAAAGAGTGTTAAAAGAAGCGCTTAATTTGACGCAAGAAAACCAAGAAGTTCAGCGTTTAACAAACTACAAAGATTCAACAGAATTGGCACTTGATGAAACAAATGCTGCTATTGCAAAATTGGGAGAAGGCGCTGAAGTGGTCGAATTGCAACCGCAAGATCAACATGTTAGAAAATTGCAGCATGAACTTGTTGAAGCCCATGGCTTTAAATCAATCAGCGTTGGCGAAGGAGCACAGCGTCATTTAAAAATATTTAAAGATGAATAAAACTGAACAAATAGAGCAATTTGAAGTTAAATATAAAAAACATCCTTTTTCAAAAAATATAAAAGTGAGTTTGAAAACAGAAAAACAAATTTTGGTCACTATGCCGATATTGTGTCCTTATAAGTTTGCTCGTGATTTTTTGTTGAAAAATTTTGAAAAAATTAAAAGCTTTAAAGTTGAGAATAAAATTTTAATGCCAAATTTAAAAACAAAATTTGATACATTGAAAATCATAGAAGCTGATGAATTGAAAACGATAACTAAAAATAATATTGTTTATTTTTATTATCCTAAAAATTTTGATTTTTCAGACAAAAAAATTCAAGAACCCTTAAAAGAAGCATTCTTAAAGGCTATTAAAATAGAAGCAAAAAACTATTTGCCATCTAGACTTGATTTTTTAGCTAAAAAATATGGTTTTGATTATGGAAAAGTTGCACTAAGAAACCAAAAAACCCGTTTTGGAAGTTGTTCTTATCAAAATAATATTAATTTAAACATTAATTTAATGAATTACGATTTTGATTGCATTGATTATGTTTTAATCCATGAACTTTGTCATACAAGAATAAAAAACCATAGCGATAAATTCTGGCATGAAGTTGAAAAATATTGTCCTCAATATAAAACTTTAAGAATGAAGATGAGAAATAAATAGTTCAAATTTTGTTACAAAAAAGTAAAAAATAAACAATTTTTTTGATATTTCGTTTTAATACATATAAAATAATCATATATGGAGGAAAATATGAAAAAACTGTTTATTATTTCAATGTTATTAATGTTCGGTTTTGTTTCATACGCAGAAGCTCGTGTGCAATATGACTCAACAGGCAGAACAATTGTGAACGACAATACAATTCGTGGCAGAAGAAGAGCTGCTGAGGCAAATGCTGAAATTCAAAGAAAATTAGACGCTGCTGCTGCTGCAAAAATGGATTACGAGCAAGCGCTTAAATCTTTAGAAACTCCAAAACCAAAAACAAATTTCTACCAAGATAGAATCAAAGAAACTGAATTTTAATATATAAAAAAAGAGCCTTTAAGGCTCTTTTTTATCTTAAACTTAAACCGATTATATTTTTTTCTAACCCAGCTTTAATTTTGTTTATTTCGCTTTGAATAATTTCATCGGTTAGCGTTTTATTTTCGTCTTGAAGAGTTATTCTGAAAGCCATTGATTTTTTGCCTTCTTCGATATTTGCTCCTTCATAAATATCGAAAACTTTTGAACCTTTGAAAATGTTTTTGTCTGCAACTTTTTTGATTGCTTTGTTGATTTGTTCAACCGTTGTTTCTTTTGAAGTAATGAAGGCGATATCTCTTTGTACTGAGCCAAAAACGCTTAATTTTTTATATTTTGAAATGCTTGGTGCAAGAGAACCAATAACATCTTCTAAATTAATTTCAAAGATATAAAGCGGTTGATTGAATTTCAATTTGTCAGCTAATATTGGATGCAGAGTTCCAATGAAGCCAATCGGTTCTCTATTTTTGCCTAAAATTGAAATTGTTGCACCTTGTGCAGGATGAATAAATTCATATTTTTTTCTGTCTTCTTCATTGAATTGTGTCCAAATTATTCTTTTTGATAATCCTAATTTTTCAAATAATCCTTCTAATACGCCTTTTAGAGTGAAGAAATCGTCTTGTTTTTTGTTTAATAAGTTGTTGTTTGTTGAGCCAAAAATGCAGCCTGCTAGTTTTCTTGTTTCAACAACTCCAGAATCGTCCTGTGTTGCGTTTTGCGCTTGGATATATGTCTTTCCAATTTCATATAGTCTAAAGTTTTTGTTTCCATTGTCAAAGTTGTTTTTTGCAACATCAAGCATACTTGGGTTTAGCGCTTGTCTTAAGATTGAAAAATCGTCGCTGTGTTGATTTAAAACTTTAACAGCTGTTTCTAGGTTTAATGGTTGAAGATAGCTATTAGCCAAGTTATGACCGATTAGCGAGCTTGTAATAATTTCATCAAAACCATAAGAAAGCATTATATCATTAATATTTTTTGTGATTCTGGTGTCAAAGCTAATGTCTGCGCCTTGAGAAATAGCAGGAATTTGAGGAGTAATTTTATCGAAGCCATCAATTCTTGAGATTTCTTCAATTAAATCGATTTCTCTTTCGACATCTCCCATTCTATAACTTGGAATTGCAAATTTTGCAGCCATTTCGTTTTTGCCTAATAATTTAAATCCCAAGTTTTCTAAAATTTCAATTGTACGTTCTTGAGGAATTTCAATTCCTAAAATTCTTTTAATTTCGGAATTTCTTAAAGTAACTTCAAGCGCTTGAAGTTTATCATTTCCAACTTTTGATAAACCAACAAACTCAGCACTTGCATATTTTTGCAATAATTCAATAGAACGGGCCATTGCAGGAGCAACCATTTCAATATCAATTCCTCTTTCATATCTAGCAGAAGCGTCTGAACGATATCCGATTGAACGAGCAGATTTTCTGTTTGTATGAGGTGTGAAATATGCTGCTTCAAGGGCTATATTTTTTGTATTGTTATCAATTTCAGAATTTAAACCGCCAAAAACGCCGCCAGCGCAAACTGGTTTGTCTTTTGTTGCGATTACGACTGTTTGATTTGTTAATTTTCTTTCTACTTCATCAATGGTGACAAGTGTTTCGTCGTCTTTTGCATATCTTACACATAAATAATTGTTTAATTTGTCTAAATCAAAAGCGTGTTGCGGTGTACCATATTCAAGCATGATGTAGTTTGTAATATCAACAATATTGTTAATTGGGCGCATGCCGCAAGCTGAAATTCTTCTTTGAATAAAATCTGGTGATTGTTTAATTTCAAGGTTTTTCAATACTGCAACGCTATAATATTTGCAAGCTTCTTCGTCTTTAATTTCAACTTCAAAATCAACTGGTTTGTTTGGTAATTCTGATTTTTCGAATTTCATTTTGCGATTAAACAAGGCGCTTAATTCTCTTGCAATTCCAATGATTGACATTTGATCGCCACGATTTGCTGTTGGAGCAACGTGATAGATAATATCTTGTGCTAAATTTAAAACACGTTCTAATGATTGATTAAGTTCGATTTCGCCAAAAATACGGTTTAAAATAAGGATTCCATCTTCTTCTTGCATGTTGCTTAAGCCAAGTTCGTCTTGCGAACAAAGCATGCCTTGAGATTCAACGCCACGAATAACAGCAGGAGTAAGCTCAAATTGTTCTCCTGTTTTTCTGTCTAATACTTTAGAACCCACAGAAGCATAAGGAATAATTTGTCCTACTTCAATGTTTTGTGCTCCGCAAACAACTCGTTTTTCGATTCCGCCAAGATCAAGCGTTACAAGATGTAATTTATCAGCGTTTGGATGATTGTCTATTTTTATAATTTTTGCAGTTCGAATGTTGCTAAATGATGGTTTTTTGTGCTCAATTTCTTCAACTTCTAAACCGGACATTGTAAGGTTATGGGCTATTTCTTCTGGAGTAATACCAACTAAATCAACATATTCATTTAACCATTCGTGTGAAACTTGCATATTTTTCCCTTTATTTTAACGTGTTTATAAGAATATTATATTACAAAAAAACTCTGACAAATTTTAATGTCAGAGTTTTTAATTGTGATTATTTGTTATTTTGTCATTTTTTCTAAGAGTTCTTGTGCAGCAAGTCGTTCATAAACAGATTTTTGTGGATTATCCATAATTTGCATCAATTTTTCGCCCGTAAATCTTTGTCTTTGCATATTTTGAAGAGTTCTTTGATATTCTGGCTTGCTTGTAATTTTAGCTAAATCGCGATTAACTTTTCTTTGAGAAGATTTTTGAGCATTTTGCGCTTGTTTTTCTAAGCCAGCTTGATAATTTGGACTTGCTGTCATTTGTTCAATATTTCTTTGTTTTGCTGCGGCTTCTCTACCCATTGCCATTTGTTCAGCTAATCCATTTTCTTCAACTCGTTTTGCCATTCTTTGAGCTTCGTTTGCTTGGTTTTGGGCAAAAGTTGCTCGTTTGGTGTTTTGATGAGTTGGATTTTCAAGTGAAATTATTTTGACTTCGTCTGCTGCTTTTTGTGCAGTTTCGCTTGCTTTTTTTGCAGCTTCCATTCTTGCGCTTATTTCTTCAGAAGAAACAGCGCTATGTATTCCTTGATTAGCTTTTTTGATTTCTTTTGTTGCATCAATTGTTTTGACAACATTTGCGCTATTAGCGTGTTCTGTGGCAATTTGCGCTGCAACTTTTTTGGAATGAGCTTCGCTTAGTTCTTCTTGGAAAACTTTTTTGCCTGCTTTTGGAAGATTCTTTTTTCCTTCCATTCGGATTTTTTTATAATTTGCACCTTCAGAAAGTTCATTGATTGCGTTTTGAGCTTTTTTTGTTCCTTCTTCAACTGCTTGTTGAACTTTTTGCGCTTTAGGAGTATGTCCTGTTTCGATTGTTTTTGGCGCTTTTTTGAATAATTTTTTTAATTTGCTAGAGTCGCCCCTGCTTAGATCATACAAAGCCAAACTGCCCATGGCTGCTGCACCAAGGCAAGCTAGTGCGCCCCACAATTTCTTTTCGCCATCTTCTTTCATTTCGGGTTTTTTGGCGCTTTCAATTGGATTGGTTTGAGTTTGCACGCTAACTGGTTGGACATAACCAACTTGCTGTGTGGCAATATTTTGAGTTTCCATATATTTCCCCTATAAACCCTATTAATTATTTAAAAACATTTTTTAAATAATTCATGACAAACTAAAAGTGGGATGTTTGCCAAAAAGCACGATTTTTAAGGGCAAAAAACAAGTTTACAAAAGTTAATAATTAAATTATAATTTCAATTTCATTTTTGTATGTAACATATCCTAGATATGTGTTTGGTGGTTTTTTGAGGTTTTTTCTTTTTGTCATGATGATTGCTGCTTTTCCGCCATTACGAGCTTTTGAATTTTCTTTTGTCAATTTTGCGCAAAATTCGAGAACTTCAGGGCTTGGTTCTTTTTTATTGTTTGGAATTTTTAAAATAACATGGCTTGAAGGGAAATTTTGCCCGTGAAACCATAAATCTTCTCCGTTTGCAATTTTTGAAATTAAAAAATCATTTTGTTTGTTGTTTTTTCCAATATAGATTTCATATCCTTTAAAATCAATTTTTTCAATTTTTGAATCAATTTTTTCTTTTTTGTCTTGAATATAGCCTAGGTCGATTAATTCGTTTTTAATTTCTTTTAGCTCACTAAAACTTTTTGTGTTTTCAATATTAAAAACAATTGTTTCAATATATTCTAATTTTTGTTTTGCTTCTTGAATTCTTGAGCAAGAATGTTCAAAAGCTAAGCGAGCTTTTTTATACATCGCATAATATTTTTGCGCATTTTGGTTTAAATCAAGCGTTTCATCAAGTTCTATACCCTCGAGCATTTTTGGGTCTGAATACATATAAGACATGATTAAATCCGCTGTTTCTTTATATTTGTCTGCTTTGGTTGAATCGGGTGCAATTGAAATATTTTTGGATAATTTTTTAATATCGTTTTGAAGATATTTTTTAAGTTTCGCTTTTTTATTTGTTAAGATTTCATCAAACATAAAGCTTGAATAATAATTGTCAATTGCATTGTTTATTGTTTTTCCGCCCCAAAATTCAATTAAAAAATCGAGCTTGTTTCCGTTTTGGAGTTCTTGAAGAAATTTAAAAATATCTTCAAGATTATCAATTTTTTTAAATATTTCATTTAAAAGAGTTTGATTTAAATAATAAAAATTGTCGCAAATTGCTTTTAAATCTTTGTTTTGCGCAATTTCAAAAAAAGTTGAATAGCTAATGTTTAAAATATCAAGCTTTTGTTTTAATGGGGGATAAATATAATTAATTCCGCCATAAATTTCTCTAATTGAGCTTTTGTCGGAGGAAATATTATGCATTGCTCCGATTATAGTTTTGTTTTGAGCATTGTATAAAATTATATTAGAATGTTTGCCCATAAATTCAAGCGCAAGACAGATTCTTGTTAAAGAGCCGATTTCATCAAAATAATCAAAATAAAGTTCTAATATTCTTTCGTATTTTATGATTTTAAAATCTTTAATTTTTGAACCATTTAAATATTTGCGAAGTTGCATGCAAAACATTGGCGGTTTTTGAGGAATTTCGATGTCACGCATTGAGCTTGTTTTTTCGTCAATGAAGCAAATATGAGGATATTTTGGATTGATGTTAATATATAGTTTTTTGTTTTGTGCTTTTTGCTGGTTTAAATTCCTTATGTTTAAAATGATTTCATGTCTTGAAGGCAATTGAATTTTTTGAACAATTGCGCCATTAATGAAATCAAAGTTTTCTTGGTAAAAATATTGTAAAGTTAAGGAATCGAGTGCTTTCATGATAAAAATTATTGTAATATAATCATGAGTAATATGAAATGTTATTTTTTTGGAACTTTTAACCCGATTCATTTGGGACATGTTGAAATAGCAAGGAAAGTGAAAGAGCTTGCGGGTTTTTCACAAGTTGTTTTTGTTCCTTCTTATATGCCTCCGCATAAAATAGAAGGGCTCGCAAGTTATTCAGATAGGCTTGAAATGACCAAGCTTGCTGTTGGCGAGGAAAATGTTTCCGATATTGAAAGAAATTTAAGAGTTCCAAGCTATACATATCGCACAATTGAAAAATTATACGAAGAAAACAACAACAAAAAAGTTAATTTTATAATTGGTTATGACCAATTTTTCAAGCTTGAAAGCTGGAAGGAACCCGAAAAATTAAAAGAAATGATTAATTTTGTGGTGATTCCTCGAAAATTTCAAAATGGTCAAGTGATGAGCGAACAAGCTTTTGATTATTTTAAAAAAAGAGGATATAGCTTTGAAGTTTTGAATATTAACTTTTTAGATGTTTCATCAAGCATAATTCGTGCTATGGTGGAGCGCAATTATGATATTACAGGATTAACAACTAGCGAAGTGAAGGAATATATTGAAAACAATAGACTATATAAAAACGTGGCTGGAAGAGAATTTATCAGCTAAAAGAATGCATCATTCTCAAGGATGCGCCGATACCGCAAAAGAATTGGCAAAATTGTTTAATTTGGATGAGAATAAGGCTTATTTGGCTGGTTTGATTCATGATTGTGCTAAGAATTTTGATGATGCACATTTGTTGGATTTAATCAAAAATGAAATCAAAGAAGGCTTTGACCCATCTGAGCTTAAAAACCCTAAAACTTATCATGCGATTGTTGGTGCATATTTTGCAAGGAAAGAATTTGAAATTGATGATGAGGAAATAATTTCCGCAATTCGTTGTCATACGATTGGAAAAACAAATATGACAACTTTTGAGAAGATAATTTTCCTTGCAGACAAGATTGAATCAAACACTCGTGATGAAAAATATACAAAAAGAATTTGGAAATTAATTGAAAAAAACAAAGGCGTGATTGGGCTTGATTTGGCTCTTTTGAAATGCTTTTGCGAGACTATTAAAAAACTTGTTTCGAAAAGATATTATATTTGTGCAAATACAATTGACGTTTATAATGAGCTTCAACAAAACGTTGGAGAGCTTTTAGAGGAAGACGGAATTTAGTTTTATTCGCCTTTTTAAATTTTTATCATCACATCAAAAAACTGCAGAGGCTTTGCTAAACATGGCTTAGTTCTAGTTAATAAGCATGTTTTGTATGAGAATGATTTAAATACAAAAGCTCGACTGTTTTTTGAGTAGATAAAAATTTAAAAAAGAAGAAATCAACGAATTAACCAAGCCCTGTTTTCTTTTTCTTTGCTCGGCGTCTGAACAAAGAAAAAGAAAATGAACTGGAACTTTAGTTCCAAATAAAAATTAGAATCAAATACCAATAACCAACATCAGTAAGACCCTGAAACAAGTTCAGGGTGACGTATCTTAAAACAAAACTAAATTCTCCTCCATTCACCCCAATTTCCCACATTCAACTTGTAATATATATATATATATTAGAATGCTCCGCATAGGAGTATCGATATGAAAAACAAATTTGCGTTTACTTTGGCTGAATCTATGATTGTTTTAGCTGTAATTGGGGTTTTAAGTGCAATTTTATTGCCAGTTATCCAAAAAGCTCAAGTAAACAAAAATTTAATGCTTTTTAAAGAAAGCCATAATACCTTAATGAAAGCCGTTCAAGAATTAGTTACAAGTGATAAATATTATCTTGATGGTGATTTGGGTATAAGAGCAAATGGAAATCTTGTTGATAGTACTCATGAGGGCGATAACCAATATCTTTGCGAAACGGTTGCAAGCGTCGTTCAATATAAGGAAAAAAATTGTATTGATAGAAATTCTGGCGGTTGGTATGGGGTTCAGATTTCTAATTCTACTGGTGCAATGGATAATGCAAAAACATATTTTGATGATGTATGTTCAAGATATCGAACAAACGGTTTTACAAGAGAGGTTGTTTTTAAAAATGGAACCATATTTTTTCAATCTTCAATCCATATGCCTTTTGGGATGAGTTTAGGTGATTTATTGTTAAAGGGTAATGGAACCAATGATGAATGTGCTACTCTTGGCACTTGTGAACATCGTGCATTTGGATTTGGTGATTTTGGTAATTTTAGATATAAAATTGTCTGTTTAGATATCGATGATCAATGGGGTGGGCAAGAGCCTTTTGGCTATGGCTTAAGTCCTTTTGGTAAAATTATTCCTGGAGTTCGTGCAACAGAGTGGCTTGAAAAAACAGCTCAGGAAAATTGATAATAAAAAAGTTATCCAATCTACTCTCCTTTTGATTGGATAACTCGAGTATTGTCTAAAAAATGATGTTGTGAATTAACATTAGATTTTTTTACACTGAATAAAATTAATCTTAATATATATATATA
>JAFQHZ010000039.1 GCA_017415185.1 Candidatus Gastranaerophilales bacterium | reverse complement strand
TTCCCTACAAGATAATAAAGTATTTTTTCTCATATAAATTGCCTATTTGATAAAATACGCTTAACATTTCTTAACATAAACAGTTTTAAAAAAAGAAAAAACCCTTTCTATGAAAGGGATTGAAAATCTGTTTGCTTGATTCTCGTGTGTTTGGTTAGTGTGTTGTTAGTAGTGTGTTTTGTGTGTGAATGTAAAACTACTTGTGTGGGGAAGGGGAGGTTATTTATGTCTTACATATATATAAAGTATATATGAGAACAAAAATTGCCTAATTAATTTCTTTTGTTACAAAACTTAATAAAAAATATCTAATCAACGATATAAATTGGTTTGTAGGTTAATTTGTTTTTGTATTCTTTTTCGATAATTTTTAAGCCATTTTTAATTTTGATATAGCTTAAATTATTTTTAGAAATCGCATTAACGCCTGTCAATTTTAAATGTTTAAGCAATTCGTTTGGATTTTTAAATTGAAGAGTGTGAATTTCTTGAATAATTTTTGCGTTATTTGAAAAAATGTTTTCTAATTCTTCGATTGTTTTGTAGTCGAGACTAATATTAAAAGAATTTCTAATTTCAAAAAAATTATCGTTTGCAAAAGTTGTTATCGCAAAAATTCCGTCTTTTGATAAATAAGATTTTAATTTTCGAATTGTTCCTTCGAAATCGTTGCACCATTGCAAGCTTGCGTTTGCAATAATTAAATCAAACTTTTCATTGCTTTCAAATTTCTCAACATCGATTTGCAAAAAATTGATTTTATTGCTTAAATTTTTAATTTTATTAAAGCTATTAACGATGTCGAGCGCAAAATATGATTCAAAATTGAAATTTTTAACAATTTTTTTTGTCAAAATTCCTGAGTATGAGCCGATTTCGAGAATATTTTTGAAACTATTTTTTTTAATCAAAGAAACAAGTTTGTTTGCCATTAATTCTTGGATTATGGCATTTTCGTTATAAAAATCAATGCTTTTTTTGAATTTTTCTTCGATTAATTTTTTGTCTAGCACAACAAATCGCTCCATTTTTCAAATTTGTCAAACGGGCAATGAGTTGAATCGATTTGCTTTATTGTGGTTTTATTTTGCCAAAAATTAATTTGATTTTTAGTTGGCACAATCCTGTCAAAAGAAGAAATAATTGCGCAATCAAAAGCAATTTCTTTATTTAATTTTATTTTTTGAATTGAAATTAACTCTTCTTTTAATTCTTCTAATGTTCGATTAATTGTGATATTTGGGTTTAGTTTTCCATTATCAAACATGTTTTTTATAAATTTATCGCAAGAATCTTCGTTTAATAATTTAACAGTGATTTTGTAAATTTTTTCAGGAATTCCAAAATTATCGTCAATTATTTTTGTAGTGCCATTTATTGCAATTTTTTTGTCAAAATCTTTTAAAATTTCGTTAAACAAGCAAGAGGCATAAACTCCCATGGACCAGCAAATTAAATATTTTTTTTCATATTTTGAAAAATCAAATTGGGATAAATCAAAATTTAAATCCCTGTAATCATACAAAACTAAAACATCAAAATCGGAAAATTTCAAATGTTTGACGGGCGTTTCGTTCATTGCCCAACCATTAAAAAACAGGATTAATTTTTTATTGTTGTTTTTGTTTAGCCAAAAATATTGCATATTTCCTCAAATTCTATGTCTGAAGTTAATGAAATTCTAAGTCTTGAAGTTCCCAAAGGAACGGTTGGCGGATTAATTGGAAGAACATAAAACCCTTTGTTTTGAAGCTCTTTTGCTTTTTCGTTTGCGTTTTGTGACGAGCCTAAAACAATTGGAACAATTTGAGAAGAGCTTATTGAAGGATAAATTTTATGAATTTTTTGAAAAAGAGAATTTAATTTTTCTTTTTTTTCTTTTAATAAATCAAATTTTTCTTCCAATAAAAAATTGCTCCACATAGCATTAGCAGGCGCAATTGCTGTTGAAAAAATAAAACTTGAAGCTTTATTGATTAAATAATCAATAATTGTTTTGTTAGAAATGCAAATTGCTCCTGATGAAGCTAATGCTTTTCCTAGGGTAATTGTTATAATATCGATTTTATTAAGTTGCCCTTCTTGAGCACTTATTCCTTGAAGATTTTCTCCAAAAACTCCAAAAGCGTGCGCTTCGTCAATCATTAATAGACAATTGTATTTCTTTTTTAATTCGACAAGCTTTTGAATGTCTGCAATATCGCCATCCATTGAAAAAACAGATTCTGAAATAATAATTGCTTTATTATAATTATCTCTTTTTTCTTTTAAGATTTTTTCTAAATGTTCATAGTTGTTATGGTTATAGCGAAAATGTTCAGCTGGAGATAATTTTAATCCTGAAACAATGCTTGCATGGTTTAATTTATCAGAAAAAATTACATCTCCTTTTTGAAATAATGCGCTAATTACTCCTTGATTTGCTTGATATCCGGTATTAAAAAGAAGAGCAGACTCTTTATTAAAAAGTTTTGCAAAATTATTTTCTAATTTTTTATAACAAGAAGAGCTCCCTGTTAAAAGGCGAGCTGAAGCAGAAGAAAAAAGAAATTCATTATGATTTTTATATTTTTCTATGAATTCCAGTTTTAAATTTGAATCAGTGCTTAAATTTAAATAATCGTTTGATGATAAATTGAGCATTTTTTTATCATCAACAATTATATATTTTCCTTGTTTTTCTTTGATGTTTTTAATTGAGCGAAAGCTTGATTGTGCTTTTAAGTGCGCAAGTTTTTCTTCATAATTTTGCATATCAAAATGATAACACAAAGTTAGTCAAGAATAGCACCTTTTGGAACAACTGTTATGCCGCCTGAAGACACATAAAAACCACGTTTTAAATCGTCTTCTTTGTTGAAGCCGATTTCTGTGTATGGCGGAATTTCGACATTTTTATCAATGATTGCACGATTAATTTGCGAGTGTCTGCCTATGGTAACATTTTCCATTAAAATTGAATCACAAACGCTTGAATAGCTGTTGATTCGAACTTTTGGTGACAAAACGCAGCCAGAAATCATACCGCCCGAAATAATGCATCCTTCAGATACTAATGAATTTTTAGCAACGCCAACACGCTCATCCTCGTCCCAAATAAACTTTGCTGGTGGATAATTGTAGTTGTATGTTCTTAAAGGCCAATCGGGAGAATATAAATTTAATTCAGGCTCATAAGCCAACAAGTCCATGTTTGCTTGCCAATAAGAATCAACATTTCCAACATCTTTCCAATATCCACGTTCTGCACTAGTCATTCCATGGAATTTATTATCGGAAAAATTATAAATATAAACTTTTGAGCCATTGTTTAGCATATTTGGGATGATATTTTTTCCAAAATCATGGCTTGAAGCTTCGTCGTTTGCGTCTTTTTTTAATTCTCTAACTAAATTGTCTGGATTAAAGATGTAATTACCCATTGAAGCAAGGCAATAATCTGGATTTCCAGGGATATGTTTTGGAGTGTGTTGCGGTTTTTCGATAAACGCCGTTAGTCTCCAATTGTTATCAACTTCAATAATTCCATATTCACTTGCTAATTCGATTGGAATTGCAATAGCGGAAATTGTTAAATCGGCTTGTTTTTCAATATGATAATTAAGCATTTGACGAACATCCATTTTGTATATATGGTCGCCTCCAAATACACAAACATGTGAAAAACTTTCGTCTGTTATTTGATTAATATTTTGATAGATAGCATCGGCGGTTCCTTTATACCAATTTCCATCGGTTCTCATTTGCGCAGGAACTAAATCAACATATTGGTCAATTGAAGAACACAAATTCCAACCACGAGAAATGTGTTTGTTTAGTGAATCAGACTTGTATTGAGTTAAAACTTTGATTTTGTGAAAACCTGAATTAACAAAGTTGTTTAAAACAAAGTCAATAATTCTATATCTTCCCCCGAAAGGCACTGCGGGCTTTGCTCTATCTTTTGTTAAAGGGAGCAATCTTTTTCCTTGTCCGCCTGCTAAAATCATTGCCAAAACTTTGTTATGATACATAATCCACCTACTATCTATATTATCATTTTACTTAAGAGTTGAAGTTTTCACAATGGTTCAAATTGGTTATATTTAAAAAGACTATGGTAAAAACCATAGTCTTTTTTTATACAAAATTATTTAATTAAAATGCAAAGTTATTCATTTCAATATATTCAACAGCTTCTTCAACTGTGTTAAAAGTTTGAATTGTATCGCTTAAGAATACATATTCAAGCGCTTTTATAACATCTTCGCAAGGTTTAATTAAAATTAGCATACCGTCTTTTGAAGAAATTGTTTTGTAAGTTTCAGAAAACAAATTTGCATAAGAATCAGAAAAGATTTTAATATGTTCCATATTAAAAATCACATTTTGTTTTCCGGTTAAAACATTTGCATTAACTTCTTTTATGATTTTATCAACATATTTTTCGTTATTAACTTTATATAAAGTTAAAGAACAAATATTGTCGTTGATATAGAATCTTGTGAATTCTTCGTTTGTAATTTTATTTGTTGAGTTAGAAATGAATTTCAAAACTTGTTCATGCCATTGAGGAGCTTTTGAAATAAATTCATCAATTTCAAGCTTGTATGCTTCTTGAATAATTTGAGGATTGTCTGTTCCTGAAATTGCAACAATTTTGAAATCTTTTCCTTCTTCATTTTTTATTCTGTTTGCTTCTTTTATAAGCTCAAAACCATCTTGATAATCAGGCAAATACAAGTCCATTACAAGGAAATCGAAGTTTTTCTTTTTGAATTCTGCATAAGCTTCTTCTTTGTTTCTTGCAACATAAACATTCATGCCGATTTTTTCAAGCATAACAGACAATTGGAAAATTGATAATTCCGTATCGTCAACAATTAAAACATTTGTAACTTCAGCTGTAAAAAAGCTTAATGGCGTATTGAAATAATTCAATTTGCGCTCTATTCCGATAATCGCTCTTGAAATTAATTCTTCAACGTTTTCTTGTGTATCAGCTGCGATTTCAATATTTGACAATTTAATTAAATTGTCAAATTGTTCCTGCGTTAATTTATATTCTTTTTCCATAATACTTGAATTATACAATTAAACCCATAAAAATGCTATAAAGAAATTTTTATATTATAATAAAATCAATAAGTTGGACGATAAAGGAGATTTTATGGATAACACATTAAATACTAAAGCATTTGGCAAAAATGACATTAGAGGATTATTCCCGACAGAAGTTAATTCTGAAATTTTCTTTTCTGCTGCGAAAGGATATGTTGCTTTTGCTCTTGAAGAATTGAAAAAAATGGGACAAGAAAAAAATGCTCGTGAATTATTATTTGGTGTGTGCATGGATGCAAGAACCCATTCTCCTGAATTAAAAAGAGCAGTTATTCAAGGGGTTATTTCAATGGGAGCAAATGTTTTAGATTTGGGTCTTGCGCCTACTCCATTGGGATATTTTAGCGAATTTGCAAAAATAGAGGATGAAATTACTGAATCAAAAAAAGTTATGGGTGCTTTGATTATTACTGCTTCTCATAACCCAAGTGAATATAACGGCTTAAAAATGACTTTTAATCGTCAAAGTTTAAATGAAGAACAAATCAAAGAAGTTAAAAGATTAACTCTTGAAATCCATGAAAAAAGCACTGGCTATCGTCAAATTATAAACGGTTTCAAGCATGAATACGATATTATTTCTAATTATCAAGCAAAAATTGCAGACATGTTTGGACGCATTGGCAAAGGCATAAAAGTTGTTGTAGATAGCGCAAACGCAACAGGCGGAATTGTTGCTCCGCAATTATATAGAGATTTAGGATGTGAAGTTATTGAACTATATTCACAACCAGATGGAACATTTCCAAATCATCACCCAAACCCTTCTGATATTAAAACGCTTGACGCTATTAGAGCAAAAGTTAAAGAAGAAAAAGCTGATTTTGGTATAGCTTTTGATGGTGATTCTGATAGAATTGGCGCAATTGGACCTAACGGGGAAATAATTTCTGGAGATAAATTACTTTTAATTTATGCTCAAGATTTAATTGAAACCCTAAAAATCCACGGCGAAAAACCGACAATTGTGTCTGAAGTTAAATGTTCTCAAGTTTTATATGATGAAATTGAGCGCCTTGGCGGATGTGCGGTTATGACAAAAACTGGTCATGGTTATATTAAATCTAAAATGAGGGAAGTTAAAGCGCTTCTAGCGGGCGAAATGTCTGGTCATACATTCTTTAAAGATAGATATTACGGTTATGATGATGCAATTTATGCAGGATGTCGTTTGATTGAAATTGTAGCTAAAAATAAATTAAGAAATCCTGAATTTAAATTGGTTGATTTATTGGAAGCATTTGGCAAAGTTTATTTATCAGACGAAGTTCGTCTAAAATGTCCAAATGAATTCAAAAAAGATGTTTTAGCAAAGCTTGAAACTTTAATCAATGAAGAATTGTTTAATTCAAAAATTAAAGAAATAATCACGATTGATGGGCTTAGAATAATTTTTGAAGATGGCTTTGCGCTGATTCGCCAAAGTAATACAGAACCTGTTTTCACTCTTCGTTTTGAAGCAAGAACTCAAGAAAAATGTGACCAATATAAAGATGCTTTGGTTGATTTAACTTGTTCTTTGGTTGAAGAATTAATGGCACAAAAGGTTTAATTAAGCTTATACAAAGCGCTAAGAAAAAACTATTTGTGTGCTGATATAATATCTATTATGAAAATATTAAAAAACAGTGCAAAAATTTCAATAATCTTTTTGTTTTTAAGCCTTGGCTTGGTTGCGTTTGGCGCAGATTCTACTGGCGCTTCACTTTCAAAAATGGAAAAGAGTATTTGGGGTTTTGAATATTCAAAAGATAGTGCTGAGCGCCGTTTGGCAAGAATTGAAAATAATCTTTTTGGAACGGTTTCAAAAGCTTCAATCGAGCAAAGAATTAAAAAAATCAATGAATCCTTGGGTTTTGAATCTTATGAAGATAGCTTAAAACAAGCTTATGAAATCGATTCAACAGAAGTTATGGGGGTTAATTATCCTCAAATTGACAAGCTTGAATATCAAATGTTTATGACAACTTATGAAAAAGAAAATATATATAAACGTCTTGATAGGCTTGAAAAAAAGATTTTTGGCTCTTCGCAAGATGGAAATTTAGCCTCAAGAACAGATAGATTAAAAGCATATATAAGACAAGACAAAGTTGTTCAAAATCCAAATTATTATATTGAACGTCCATATCAACAAACTCAAGATATAGAACAATATATGGGTTCTCAAAATAAGTACGAAAATTCAGATATATTTATTCAATTGGCTGGGCTTGAATCAACGTTATTTATGAAAACATATTCTCAAGATCCTGTTGGTTTAAGATTGAATCGTTTGGAGCGAAAAATTTTCCAAAGAGACTTTGCTTCCGATGACGATAATTTAAGAATTCAAAGGCTTCAAGCTGCCGCAAGCGCCCAGCAGACTGCAAAATTATATGAAGCAAATAAAATTCAAAAATTGACTTCGACTGGCATGCAGTTAGGTTCGCTTTTGTTGATGATTTTAGCTTTAATATTATAAAAGCCACTTTTAAAGTGGCTTTGTTGTTTCTTAACGCTTTCACTCTGGTTAATTTTTTTTGGATTTGTCAGCTAATTCTGAATCTAATCTTAAAAATACAGGGCTGATTTCTTCTTTAGAAATCAATTTGCCAACTTTAATGTTTTCAATTTTAATATCGTCTAATTTTGTTGATAAATCATAGCCTAATTGTTTAGCCATTTTTGAAGCAATATTTGGGCAATATGGATAAATTAGGCTAGATACCACACACATTACTTCTAAAACAGTATAAAGAACTTGACCGCATTCACTCCATTTTTCCTCTTTTGCTAGAGTCCAAGGGGCTGAATCTGTTACGAATTTGTTTGTGTTGTCAACAAGTTCGTTGATTTTTAGTGCAGCTTCAGCCACTTCGAAATAATTGAAGTGGTGTTTTACTTCTTCAATTGCTTTTTTTGTTTCTTCAAATAATGGCGATTTTATGACAAATTCGTTTTTGATTTCACCATCAAAATACTTAACAAGCATAGACAATGTTCTATTTAAAAGGTTGCCCATAGAATTTGCCAAATGAGCATTAACTTTTTCTTTAAAATCGTTGTCGGAATAATTGCCGTCTTTGCCTACTGGCGCCGCTGTTGCCATATAATAGCGAAGTGCGTCTGGTTCAGTCATTTCAAAAGATTCCATAACGCTTGATGGCGAAACGACATTGCCTAAAGATTTAGACATTTTTGTTTCGTCAATTGTAATCCAGCCATGGGCTAAAATGTGTTTTGGGAGAGGAATTTCGAGCGCCATTAAAATAGCAAGCCAATAAATTGAATGGAATTTTAAAATGTCTTTTCCGATAACTTGAACATCGGCTGGCCAATATTTTTTGAACTCTTCTGAAGGATTTTCAATATCATAGCCAAGAGCTGTAATATAATTTGAAAGCGCATCAATCCAAACATAAATAATTTGATTGTCATCGCCATCAACCGGAATTCCCCAAGAAACATTTGATTTCACACGAGAAACAGAAATATCTTCAATATCTTCCAATTGATTTAAAACCTCGTTAGCTCTAAAGCTTGGAACAATGAAATTTGGATTTTCCTTGATGTGTTTAATGATTGCATCTTTGTATTTTGTTAATTTAAAGAAATAGTTTTCTTCTTCAACAACTTCAGGCTTAGCTTTATGATTTGGGCAAAAGCCGTTTTCATCCAAATCTTTTTCTGAAACAAAACTTTCGCAACCTGCGCAATATAAACCAGTATATGAATGTTTATAAATGTCGCCTTTTTCAACCAATTTTTTGAATATTTTTTGAACAATTTTTTTATGCTCTGGATTTGTTGTTCTAATTAATTGAGAATAATTAATGTCTAACAATTTCCAAGCTTCAGCAAATTTTGCTGCGTTCATATCGCAAAATTCTTGTGGTGCCATACCTACACTAGCTGATGTTTTTTGAATTTTAATGCCGTGTTCGTCGCATCCTGTTAGCATATAAGCGTCAGATGTTCTTTGAGAAAAATGACGACAAATAACATCTGTTAAAATCTTTTCGTAAGCATGTCCGATGTGCGGAGCGCCATTAACGTAATCGATTGCGGTTGTTGTATAGAATTTTTCCATGTTTTTTCCCTATCTTTTTAAAGCAAAAAAATTATACCATAAAACCATTGATTTAACCGAAAAATTTATGTAATATAATTTATCTATGGGTATTATTTCTTGGACAAAAACAATAATTGAAGATATAAATACGATTAAAGAAAAAGATGTTGCAGCAAGAAGCGTTTTGGAAGTTATCTTTTTGTATCAAGGTTTTCATGTTTTATTGGCGCACAGAATTGCTCATAAATTGCGCTATTGGAAAATTCCTTTTATTCCAAGGTTAATTTCTCAAGTTGCAAGGTTTTTTACTGGAATTGAAATTCACCCAGGAGCAACCATTGGAAAAAGATTTTTTATTGATCATGGCATGGGTGTTGTTATTGGCGAAACTACAATAATTGGTGACGATGTTTTGATTTACCAAGGCGTTACTTTGGGTGGAACGGGAAAAGAACAAGGAAAGCGCCATCCAACTTTGGGCAATTTTGTTACTGTTGGAGCAGGGGCAAAAGTTCTTGGCAATATTGAAATTGGCGACTATTCGACAATTGGCGCAGGTTCTGTTGTGATTGAAAATGTTCCAGAACATTGCACAGTTGTTGGAATCCCAGGAAGAATTGTTAAACAGGTAAAATATATCGAAGGACAATTGCAACACAATAGAATCCCTGATCCAATCGCTTGCGAAATGAATCGTTTAAAATATGAAGTTTTGGAATTGAAAGAAAAATTAAAAGAATTATCAAAATAATTATTTTAATTTTAGCTTAACGATTGCTTTTGCGCCTGTTTTAAGATTATATTTTTCAACATTGTCATTGATTTTGATTTTTGTTGAAATATAGTTTGCTTTTTCGGGCAATATTTCTACAATTTCGCCACTAAATTTTGCAAATCCAGCAGAATAAATTTTAATTGTAGCTTTTTGTCCAATTTTTATGTTTGCATTGTGTGCTTTTTTGAAATTGGCAATAATAAAACATTCATCAGGTAAAATTGAAAACAAAACTTTATCGTTGGTCACAAAATCTCCAACTTTTGTATTTAAATTGGTAATTTTGCCATTTTTTGGAGAAATTATTGTTGCGTTTGATAATTCTAGTTTTTTGTTTTCTAATGTTTCAAGGATTTCACGAGCTTTATCAATTTGCGAATCTTTTTTTGAAATAATTTCATTTAAATTTTTGCTTGTATTTTTAAGATTGCTTTGAGCTTGTTCATATTGTTCTTGAGCAAGCTCAAGATTTTTAATTGCATTATTTAAATCTTTTTTTGTAACTGTTCCGTCTTTGAATTCGTTTTTGTAGCGAATGTAGTCATTGTTTGCATTTTCAAGGTTTGTTTTTGCTTTTTCCATTGAATTTTTTGTTGCATTTGTTTCGAAATTTGTTTTGTTAATTTCATCATCAAAAGACTTTAATTCTTTTTGAATTTCAAGAAATTTTTTTTCAAGATTTTTGATTTCTAAAGAATATTTGCTTCCATCTAATTCGGCAATTATTTCGCCTTTTTTGACATTTGAATTATTATTTAAATTTAGCTCTATAACTTTTGAAGAAATTTTAGGTGTAATTTGAATGAGATATTCATCAACATAAGCATTTGCAGTCGTTTGATACATTGAAGAATGCAATGCGCCAAAAATGCCAAGGAAAATCAAGGATGACGCTATTGTAAGCGGAATCATGACTCTTTTCTTTTGATAAAATTTGCGTTTGCTCATTATCACACCCTCCCTAATTTTTCTTATTTTAACATATTTGAACGCTAAAAGTAATTGCATTTTCAATAAGATTTTTTTCTGATAGAATAAAATTAGAGTTTAGCTTAAAGGAAGATTGTTTTGGAAATTTTATCTAGATTAATAGGTATTTTGGGGATAGTTGTTATATTGGGCATTTGTTATTTAATGTCTAACAACAAAAAGAAAATCAATTTAAAGACGGTTGGGGTTGGCTTATTGCTTCAATTTTTATTGGCTGTTTTTATTTTGAAAACTCCAATCGGGGCTAAAATTTTCGGTTTTTTGGCTGAAATTATAAACAAAATTCTTGAAGCATCGATTTCTGGTTCAAATTTTGTTTTTGGATGGCTTACAAATTCTCCTGAAAAAATAACAGAACTTTTCCCGGGACACGATTTTATTTTTGCTCTTATTTTAATGTCTACTATGATTTTAATTCTTGTGATTGTTAATATTCTATATTATTACGGCATTATGCAAAGAGTAATTTTGTTCTTGGGAAAAATTATGAACAAAATTCTTGGTGTTTCTGGAGCAGAAGCTTTATCTAATTGCGCAAGCCCTTTTGTTGGAAACGTTGCAGCGCAATCTATGATTAAACATTATCTTCCAAATTTAACAAGAAGCGAATTGTTGGCTTCAATGACTGGTTCAACTGCTTGTATTTCTGCAAGCTGTATTGCTATGTATACTGGTTTTGGAATTAATACAGAATACCTTCTTGCTGCTTCTGTTATGGCGATTCCTGGGTCTTTTGTTGTTTCTAAAATTGTTTATCCTGAAACAATGGAGCCTGAAACAAAGAAAGATTTTAAAATTTCAAGAAGAAAAAACGACGTTAATATTTTAGCGGCAATTTCAAAAGGTGCTTCTGAAGGTATGAGAGTATCAATTAATGTTATTGCTGTACTTTTGGCTTTGGTTGCTTTAATTACATTTTGTAATGAGATAATAGGGCACATTGGTCTATTTCTTTATAATACTTGTCATATTAATCTTTCAGGAATTGGAATTGACTTGCAAAATTTAACCATAGAAATGATTGTTGGAAAAATATTTGCAACGTTTGCTGCTTTAATTGGTGCAACTTGGGGTAATATCGAAATTGTTGGTCGACTAATTGGCGAAAAGCTAATTTTAAATGAAACAATTGCATATATTGATTTAGTAAAATATATGAATCTTGAAGCATTAAGCGAAAAAAGCATTGCTATTGCAACATTTGCTTGTTGTGGTTTTGCAAATTTTTCAACTGTTGCAATTCAAATAAGCGGTATTGGTGAACTTGCGCCAAATCAAAGAAAAAATCTTGCAAGATTGGGGCTTAAAGCATTAATTTGCGGTACTTTAGTGAGCTATATTTCAGCTGCAATTGCAGGAATTTTATTATAATGGTTGTTTCTAAAACTATAAAAATAAAATCACCTTTAATGCCTCCAAAAGTTGACTTTATTGAAAAAGAAATTGAAAAACAAGGAATAGAAGCTCTTAGATGGGCAATAGTTGAGGCAAATGGAAATGAATTTATCATTTCTGTTAGCGGGAGAATTTTAAATGAAATTAATTGATACCCATGCACATATTGATATGTTGCAAAATCCAGAACTTGGAATAAAAGAAGCAAGAGAAGCAGGAGTTGGAGAAATCATCATTCCAAGCGCATCTGAGGAAAGTTTTGAAACAATACTCGGACTTTGTGAAAAATATGATGATGTTTATGCAACTTTGGGGGTTCATCCTGAAGATTGTGAGAAATTTAGCGATTCAACCGCAAAAAAAATTATGGAGCTTGCAAGTCATAAAAAAGTTGTTGGAATAGGCGAAATTGGGCTTGATTACCATTATACAAAGGAAAATAAAGATATTCAAAAGCGTGTTTTCAATACACAACTAGAAATTGCCAAAATTTTAAATCTTCCTGTTGTAATACACGATAGAGAAGCGCACGGAGATGTTTTGGAAATTTTAAAAGCGCACGATATGAAAAATGTTCTTTTGCATTGTTATTCGGGAAGCGTTGAATTTATGAAAGAGTGCGAAAAATTAGGCTATAAAATTGCGCTTGGTGGAGTTGTGACTTTTAAAAATGCTCGTGAGCCTAAGGAAGTTGCGCTTGAGGTTAATCTTGAAAATTTAATGCTTGAAACCGATTGCCCATATCTTGCTCCGCATCCATTTCGAGGACAAGAAAATTCCCCCAAATATATTGGTTTTGTGGCAAAGGAAATTGCTAATTTGAGAAATATATCTTATGATAGTGTTGTTAGTCAAACTTCAATAAATGCAAGAAAATTTTTTAATTTAGGAAATAAGTAGGAGAGGAAAATAATGGCTCAACAAATATCTCAAGCACAAGTGCAAGGCAAAATCGCAACAAGAACAGCGGTTTTGGTTTTTTGTAAAGATATGGCAAGTCCAATGGTTCTGTATTTTGATAATGCTCAAAAAATATATGAAGATTTAAGAACTTTAATTAATTCAACAGAAGTTAAACTTGTTGAATTTGAGCCAATTGGACCAATTAAAAAAGCAACAATTTTGTCCGACAGAATTGTTGGAGTTGCGCTACAAGAAGAAAAATATATTGTTCAAGAATAATAAATTGGTATAAAAGTGGCAAAAAAACGACTAGATTTAATTTTATTTGAACGCGGGTTTTTTGATACAAAAAGCGCAGCGAGTGCTAATATTTTAGCGCACAATGTTAAAATAAACGGTGTTGTCGTTTCAAAAGCAGGTGAAATGTTTGATGAAACTGTTTTGTTTGATGAAAATAAGCCTGTTTTAATTGAAATTGATTCAATTCCTTATGTTTCAAGAGGTGGGTTAAAGCTTGAAGGGGCAATTAAAGCCTTTAATATCGATTTAAAAGACAAAATTTGTATCGATATGGGAGCTTCTACTGGCGGATTTAGCGATTGCATGTTGCAATTTGGTGCAAAATTTGTATATGCACTTGATTGTGGATATAATCAGCTTGCTTGGAAATTAAGAAACGAAAAGCGAATTAAATCTATTGAAAAAATAAATGTTAAAAATTGCACATTTGAAGATGTTTATGGACTTGAGTCGTTGCCTCAAGAAGAGTTGCCCGAATTTATGAGTATGGATTTATCTTTTATTTCCATAAAAAAAGTTCTTGAAAATTGCAAAAATTTAATAAGAAAAGATGCTAGCGCAGTTCTTTTGATTAAACCACAATTTGAAGCAGACCGCTCGGATATTGAAAAAGGCGGAGTGGTTAAAGATGAAAAAGTTAGAAAAAAAATCATAAAAGATATTGAATCTTTTTGTGAATCAATTGGGTTTAAAACTCTTGGGGTGATTGAAAGTCCAATTCAGGGCGCAAAAAGTAAAAATATTGAATATTTAATTTATTTAAAGAGGGACGACGAATGCCAAGCGTAGTGGATAGTTTAAATTTAATTAGCGAAACAATGGAAGATATTCTTAATTTTGTTGCAAAAGACGAAGCTTTATCTGAGGATTTTCGCCAATACCTTGAAATTAATAATATCGAAATAGAAACAGAACGAGAATTTAACAATGTCATCATTCAATATATGCTTGATATGAAAATGCAAAATGGCTTAAGAGTGTTGGAATATTATCGAAGAAATAATCACGCTTATGATGAAATAATCAGTGCTTTACAGGATTCTATTTGTTGTGTTTTTAAAATTGAAAAGGTCTTGTCAAATGCTTATGAAGCAAAATGCTTAACTTCAGATGTTCAAACAACATTGATTCCAATGGTTAAAATGAGCCATTTGAAACAAATCGGAAAATTTGACTATATAAGTGCAAGAATAATTGAGCTTGATAATGTTCAATATATTTTAGAAATTTATGATGTAATTTCAGAATTCGACGTTTATAAAGCAACAACAGAAGCAATAAGATATATGCTTCAAAATCCAAAAATTGCTTATTATAAAAATGAAAATAAAAGAGTTGAATTAGAAAAAAGCGCCATTGAATTTTACGAAAAATTTCAAGAATGCTTTGGTGCGGATTATATTGTCACAACAAACAAAAAAGTTGACGAACTTATTGGATTTTTCAACAATTACAGGCTTGATGGCGAAAAGAAAGATTATTCAAATTTAATTCAAAATCCTCCAAAATTTGAGTATTTAAAAATTGATGAATTAAATTGTTCTGATAATACATTTATGCAAACCGCTGTTGGTGGTTTTTCAACTCATAAGGAAATCTATGATGTTGCACTTTGGGTTGATAAAAAAAGAGGACTTTATATTATTCCATTTTTTAAAACATTTATGGAATGCTTTAAAGGAGAAATTGAAGGAAAGGCTGATTGTATAAAAGAATTTTTAACAAGCGACAAAATTCCTCCAAGCGTTATTAAATATGCGCTTGAAGAAAATGAAAATTTCTTTGAAATTATAAATGCTGTTTTGGGAACAAAATTTTCAAATTTAGAAGAAATTTTGTTTAATGCAAAAGCTGTGTATGTTGATTCGGGAGTATTTTCGCCTGTAACGGTGTTGTTTAATTCAGATTTATTTTCAACCATCCTTCATATTGAAGAACAAGAAAGCAAGCCAAAAGAAGAAGAGCCAAAGAGAAATGAGCTTTGCCCTTGCGGTTCTGGGCTGAAATATAAAAAATGCTGTGGAAAAAATTAGAAAATTATGCTATAAAGAATAAAAAGAAAAGGAGTTTATTATGTCAGAAGAACGTATCGAATTAGAAGAGAAAGAGCATAAATGTTCTTGCAACAAAATGATGCTTTTGGTTGTTTTGTCATTTTTGCTTTCAGTAGCTTCTTTAACAACATCAATCTATACAATGGTTAATGGCGGTGGAATTACTGAAAAAGAAGTTGTTATTTCAAAACAAATCGATAAAGGCAGAAGTATGGAAAAAGCATTAAAAACAGGCAAACCTGTTGTTGTATTTTTCTATACTGATTGGTGTACTTATAGCAAAAAATTTGCTCCAATCTTCAATAAAGTTGCAAAAGATAGAGAATTTAAGAAAAATTTTGCAGTAGCATTTGTTAATGCACAACTTCCAGAAAACAACAAATATGCTGATGAATTTGGCATTAAAGGATATCCTGCAATGTATATAAAAACATTGAATGGTAAAAAATTATTCATTGATAACCAAACATTCTTGGCAGCTGATCCTGTTAAAAATACGGTAAAAAATCTTCTTGAAATGTATAAAGGTGAAGACAAATAATCAATCAATTTTAATTCTAATTTCAAATGACCTATTCCAAGGAAGCGAATAGGTCATTTTGTTTGGATAAAAATCCAAAAATTCACACAATTTTAATGCATTGTTATTTAATTCGCTTTCTTTTTCAAATAATGCTTGTTTGAAATTTGGATTAGATTCGCGAACAAATTTTCTTGAAATTGCTTGATATGCCCAATCGTCAGCCAATCTTATTAACTGAAATTTTTTAAATGCATCATTATTATAGCTATTATTTTTTATTGCCAAATGTTTAACAATTGCGCAAAATATGGCACATCCAATTGTGTTTGCGCTTGTGTTATAGCCGCAATAGCCATAAAAATCACTAAGATTTTGTTTTAAAAGCTGATTAATTAAACCACTATCAGCCCCGTTTGCATTATTGACGTCTGCTATAAAATATGAGGAATTTGGAAAAGCTATTTTTTTGGTTGTCTCATTAATTTTATCGCCCAAAACCAAATCCCCTTGCTCGAATTCAAAATTATTGATAATCATATTTAAATCAGGATTTTCAATATCAAGCTTTAATCCTGCGAGTTCGATTTGAGCAAGAGCACAGTTTTTAATGGAAATATCTTCATATTTTGAAATTTTATTAATCGATTTTTCGCATAAGAAAATTGGTTTAATCTTGATTTCGTGATTATAGCTTAATGCTCTTGAAATTAAAGAAAGAGGGATTTCGTCTGCTCCTGTTTTAATTTTGGCATTTTTAATATTTTCTTTTTTGATTATTTCTTCAAGTTCAAGCGCTTCTTTAACATTTAAGCCAAATTCTGCGCAGTCGTCTTTTGATAAAATTAATGTGTCAAAAAAGCCTTCTTTTGCCCATTTTAAATAAATTTTGTTAATTTCAAAGTTTCTTTTTCTTGTTTCAAGGTAATCGTTTAAAATTTCAGAAGGGATAATGTTGTGAACGCAATTATAGGTTTTTTCGACTTCAGTTTTGTGAAGATAATATGACCAATCAAAAATTCTTTTGCCCCATTGCGCCCAATATTCTTTTTCTTCTTCGTTAATGTTATTGTTTGAAATTCGCATTATAGAAGAAAAGGCAAGAATTTTTTTTGCACGACTTGACGCTAATTCTTTTAATTTTTCAATTCTTTCTTTAATTTCGCTAAATTTGTCATTGCAACGGCGAGATGTTACCAAACCGCCATAGGCAATCGTATCAAGCGAAATAATTAAATAATCAACTTTATCCAAGTTTTCAATAAAAGCAAATAATCTGTCAATATTGCTTTTAGTTGTCAAACCGCCCAAATCTTTAAGTTCAGGCATAAATAATTGTATATTTTTATCAATTGATAAAACGTCTTGAATCAAGTCATAGCAAATTGGACGATTGTCTATTGGAATAACTGCAATTTTCATAGCTAAATTTTACCATATCTTATTTGTTTATTGTAAAATATTTTTTGCCACAGGCGTTATATGAATATAGAAATTTAGGAAGTTTAACAACGATGAAAAATAAAAAATTAAGAAATGTTGCTATTATTGCTCACGTTGACCATGGTAAAACTACGATGGTTGATTGCATTTTAGACCAAACTGGTGTTTTTAAGGCTCATCAAGAAATGGGTACTTGCGTATTAGACAACAATGATATTGAGCGTGAACGTGGAATTACAATTTTATCCAAAAACGTAGCTGTTGAATATAAAGGGGTTAAAATTAATATTGTTGACACCCCTGGCCACGCTGATTTTGGCGGCGAAGTTGAGCGTGTTTTGGGTATGGTTGATGGTGCATTGTTAATTGTTGATGCTCAAGAAGGACCAATGCCTCAAACTCGTTTTGTATTGCAAAAAGCTCTCGAATTAGGAATTAGAATTATTGTTGTAATTAATAAAATTGATAAGCCTGGTGCTAATCCAGATGGAACATTGGATAAAGTCTTTGATTTGTTCACAGAATTAACCGACAGGGATGATTTGATTGATTTTCCTGTAATTTATTCAAGCTCATTAAATCGCTATGCAAAGGTTAATCTAGAAGATGAAAACGTTAATATGCTTCCACTTTTAGATTGCATTTTAGAAAACATTGAAGGTCCTGAAGCTGATATAGATTTACCGCTTCAGCTTCAAATTACAACTCTAGACTATAATGAATATGTTGGTCGAATTGCAATTGGAAGAATCAAAAATGGTTCAATAAAATCTCAAGAACAAGTTACTTTATTAAAAGCAGATGGAACTGCTCAAAAAGGAAAAGTTGTTAAATTATTTGGCTTTAAAGACTTGGGTAGAGTTGAAATAGAAGAAGCAACAGCAGGAGATATCGTAGGTATTGCAGGCTTTTCTGATATCCAAATAGGAGAAACTGTCTCTTGCTTGGTTAATCCAGTTGCTTTGCCTTTGATAAAAATTGATGAACCAACACTATCTATGAATTTTTCAATTAATGATTCACCATTTGCAGGCACTGAAGGAAAATTTGTTACATCAAGACAACTAAGAAAAAGATTATATCTTGAACTTGAAAAAAATGTATCTTTGAGAGTAGAAGACACGGATTCAACTGATATGTTCAAGGTTTCTGGCAGAGGCGAGCTTCACTTGGGAATTTTAATTGAAACAATGAGAAGAGAAGGCTATGAATTCCAAGTTTCAAAGCCTGAAGTAATTACAAAAGAAGAAGATGGTATTTTATTAGAGCCTTATGAAAATTTAATTGTGGATGTTCCAGAAGAATTTGTTGGTTCTGTTATTGAAAAATTATCATCAAGAAAAGCTCAAATGCTTAATATGGAAGCTGGACCAAAAAGAACAAACATTGACTTTTTAATTCCTGCTCGAGGTCTTATTGGCTTCCGCTCAGAATTTGTTAGAATGACAAAAGGCGAAGGTATAATGTATCATACTTTTGCTCAATATGATGAATATGCAGGCGATATTGCACGCCAAAGAACAGGCTCATTAATTGCCCATGAAGAAGGCGAAGCTGTTGCTTATGCACTTCATCAATTTGAAGATAGAGGCGTTTTCTTTATCACTCCAAAAACAAAAGTTTATCGTGGAATGATTGTTGGAGAACACAATCGCCCTCAAGATATTGCGGTTAATGTTTGCAAAACTAAAAAAATGACAAATATGAGATCTGCAACAGCAGACGTTATGGTAACGCTGCAAGCTCCTAAAATTATGGGCCTTGAAGATGCTCTTGAATACATTCAGGATGATGAATTGGTTGAAATCACACCGCAAAGCGTTCGAATAAGAAAAGCTGACTTAGTAAAATTGAGATAATTAAAAACGAGGCAATTGCCTCGTTTTTAATTATTCATTTGTGTTTTCTAAAATTCCTAACATCATTAGCATTTCATCTGAAATTTCAATTCCCATAAATTCAAAAGGATTATCTATTGCTTGATTTAGTTGTATATATTTTCCTGATGATGCTGCTTGAATTTCTGCTCTTTGTGCTGGAGTTGGATTTTCAATTACAACCCCATCTTTCATGTATATTGTTTCACCTTTTGTTCTAATTATGCCTGTATTGCTTTCGTTGTAAGTGTTTGTTACTGTTGATTTTCCAGATTTATCAACTTCAACTGTAATTCCATTTGATGTTGTTGTTGTGTTGATTGTTTTTCCACTTGAATCAATTGTTGTTGATTTAACGGTTGTATTTCCCTTGGCAGAAGTTGTTGTAACTGTTGTTGTTTTTGTGCCGTCTGCGTTATATTTAACGTTTTCTACAACTGTTTTGCCGTTACCATATTTTGTAGTTGTTGTGCAACCGTCTGTTGAAGCGTTTGATGAACTTGTGGTTTTTTGGCTAATCATTTTTCCGTTTCTTCCGTAAACAGTCACTGTGCCATCATCCGCAGTAGCGGTAATTTTGCCTGTTCCGTCTTTATGCCATTTGATTGTTGTTCCATCTTCTCTAACAGAAGTCATATTGCCATCTGCATCAAACGGTCCATCTGGAAGATCATCGATTTTTTGTTTGCTATTAAAGTTTTCAATTTTGCCTTTTGCCCATTCGCCTGCTCTATTTGCTGTTGTTGCAACGTCGTCTGCCAAAGTTTGACCAAGGTTGCCGCTTTTGCCTGCTTCCCAATATTGTTTCCCTTTTTCGAATACTCGTGAAGCTTTTTTGATTCCAGCTTGAGCAATTCCGCCGATATTTGTTGCTGTTTCTTTTATGCCTTCTGTAATTGCAATTTTTGCAATTTCACCAGCACTTTGTCCTTTAGCCGCTTTTATAAGATTAACGGTTTGTGAACCGCCGTTTAATTGTCCTTTTAGTACGCCAGCGCTTCCTTTAAGAGCCACTACCGATAATGCGGTTTGGCCAATTCCGCTACCTACATTTTCCCAAGCTGCTTTTGCTTCGGCGTCAGATGTTGCATTTGCTTCTGCTAGTTGTGCTGCTTGAATTCCTGTTGCTACTGTTTTAACTCCGTTATAAATTCCATAGCAAGCCATACCTGCGCCTATAACGGGACCTACTACTGGAATGCAACAAACAGCAATCATTGCCGCTGTTTTAAATGGATGTTTTATGGCGCTTTTTACCATATTTACACCCATTCCTAAGACGCCTTCGCAAACATTTAAGAATTTTGAAAATCCATTAATTTGGCCATCGTCTTTTCCATCAGTGCATTCATTTTTGAATAATCCAGCGTCTGAAATTCCGCTTGAATATGTTCCGTTGTTTTGCGTTGAATTTATTGGTTGTGAAGCAGATTGGCGTGCTGGAGTTGCACCATATCTTGCCCTATATCTGTTGACATAATCATCATGTGCCACTAAATAGCTATCGTAGCTCATTTATCCCCCTTAAATATAAATCCCCTATATGGTAATAAAGTTTTTTTTGAGATAAAAATTGCTTTAAATAATTTTAATATTAAGTTTTGTAAACTTGGATTAGCCTTCTGTGAGCTTAATTTTTTTTAAATTAGAATCTATTTTTTTAATAAAAAAGGAGAAAAAAATGAACGATTATTTATGTGTAGTTTGCGGTTATATTTATCATCCGCAAGAAAATAAAAACATACCTTTTGAACAATTGCCTTCTGATTGGGTTTGTCCTTTATGCCAAGCTGGAAAGGAAGACTTTAAAGAATTAGACTAAAAAGAAATAAAAAATGCTTTCAAAAAAATATTTTTTTGAGATAATATTCTATGGCAATCAATCATGATAGTAGAAAACAATCCATTTAGTCAGTTTAAATACTACAATAAGCCACAGCAAGCGCAAGTTGTAGAAAATAAAAAAAGCCATTTACACCAGATTGTTCCATATATTGGTTCTTCGCTTGGTGTTGGGGCTGCGATTTTGGCAAACAAAAAAATGCCAAAAGCAAAATATAAAACTTTAAATGATGTTTCTGAAATGCTTTTAATGGCGGGCGGAGCTAATGTCGGCGGTGTTTTGGCGGGTTCTGTTGGTGCAACAAAAGAACAAAAAAAGAAAAAATGGAAAGAAGCAGGTTTTCAAGTCATGAATATTTCTATTCCAATGTTGATGGTTAGCGCTGCGCTTGAAATTTGCAAAAATGTTAAAATGCTGAATAATGTTCCAACGAAAATCGTTGCTTCAATAATTGGAATGACTTCTGGTGCTGCTTTAGCTACAAAAATTACAAATGCAACTCGAGAAGAAGGCGAACCATATAGAAAATATACAATCAAAGATTCAATCGCAAATTTTGATGATATTGTTGCGACGATTAAAATTGGCTTTGAAAAAATATTAGACTATGTTCCTGTGGATAAAATTTTGCCTTTTATATATATCTATTCAGGCGGCAGAGCTGGCAATAAAGAATAATTAAAATTTCTTTATATTGAGGCAATTTTCACTATTCATTTGTTTTGTTATAGTGCTAGTGTTTTATGGGTGTTTAAATGAAAATTAATGCTGTCGGTACAAGGAATTTTTCGCCAAGTTTTGGTGACGCGCTATCTACTAAACAAGAAAAAAGATATTTGCGCTTGTTACAGGAATTAAAGCACATTCAAGGACATGATGACGGCATAAGAGTTGTGAAAATATATACTCCTTCAATTCCATCAAACGAAAAAACCGACACAGGCATTGGTAAACCCTCATCAAATGAGGCAATAAGAATGTATGAATTGGCTCGAATTTATGGCGGTGCAACTGCGATTAAATTTATGCCAATGGGACAATTAACCGATAAACAAGGCTATCAAGGAGGATATCCTGGTGCATATCAAAGAAGCGCATTGACAATCGGAGAAGATATAATCGACTTATCACAATTGACAAGTGAAAAATATGGTAAAATTTTGCCTCAAGTTGAAGTAGATAAATTTGTTCAAAAGCATAATAAATTAAGCAAAAACCAAAATATTGCCGATTTTGAAACAACTCTTGGTTGGCAAAATCAAGAAAGTTATCCAATCAATGAGCCTTTAAGAATTGCTTTTGAAAATTTTAAAAATAATGAAAATCCAAACGAAAATTTAAGAACATTAAGAAGTGAATTTGAAGCATTTAAAAACCAAAAAGAACCAGTTGATTATGATGATATTTATACAAGATTGGCATTATTTCCCTATATAAAAGATTGGGCAACTGCCAAGACGGATTTTTTTGTTGGATTTGATTCTGATATAAACATTAGAATGAAAAAAATGCCAGAATATGAAGCGCTGAAAGCCAAATATAAAAATGAAATTGAATTTTTTAAATTTAAACAATTTTTATCTCACAAAGCTTTGGCTGATGCTAAAGAAGAAATTAATTCTCTAGGAATGGATTTGGCTGGAGATTGCGCAATAACATTTTCTTGGGTTGAAGAGCAAGTTTTTCCTGATGCATTTTTGAAAGATAAATGGGGAAGAGCAGCACAGCTTGGATGGGGAATTCATGCTCTTAATTATCATGATTTGGTGAATAAAAGCAATAGTCCTGCTCATAAATTATTCAGGGCAAAATTAGCTCATCATTTAATAAATTTTGATTCTATTCGTTTTGATGTTGGTTGGGCGTATATGAATCCTTCTTATCATTTTGGCGATAAACAAATGATTCGTTTTGATGCTGGAACAAAAATTACAGATTTTATCGAAAAAACTGCTCGTGAAATTAAAGGCGAAGATTTTGACCAAAGAAAATTGATGTATGAATGCGACGCCGATGGTGCAGATTTTAATTTGTGGGCAAACAAAGAAAAGCTTGATAAGGTTCAAGGGCTTGCAATTTTAACAACCGAAGAAGAAAAAAATGACGAAGCTAATATTGGCTGGGGAAGTTTGCCGTTTTTCAAATATAATATCGGCTTAGGAAATGATGATTTTATTATTGGGACAAATAATCACGATAAAGAAGGCGTTTTAAGATGTGCTAAGGATAAAAGAAAATCCGATAAGCAAGTTGGAGCGCTACAAAGAGTTTTCAATAGACGTCCGCAAGATGGTCATAGCGAAGGTTGGAAACTTTTTAAGGATGATAACAATAGAAATGAACATATAAGAAAATATACAAGAGGTCGTTTTGCGGAAATTGACCTTGCTAAACATTCTTTCATAATGCATACAGATTTGTTTGGAAGAATGGAAAAAATTGATTATCACGGAAATGACCCTGCGCATGATTATAAAACAAGATTAGAACGAAATTATGAAGAAAATTATCACAGAGCTTTGCAAGATAATGTTGGTTATAATGCTGCGGATGTTAAAGCTTTTAGAATGGAAATGGATGGAACAGCTGAACGTTATAAATATCTTTATGAAGCAGCACAAAAATATAGCGCATATTTAAAACACAAAGGCGGAATTTATACTCGTGAACAAGCTGATAACTCTTCTCGTGCTGATTTAAATATTGAAAAAATGACGCTTGAACAAATTAAAAATTTGAATACAGTTGCCTAAAATGTTAAAATTTTTATATGCAAAAAAAAGACGTAAATCTTGACGGGCAAAGAGTTCGCTTTTCAAAAAAAATAAAAAGAAAAATTTTGCTTGAAATTTCAAAAGGGGCAAATGCTAAAGACGTATTGTTAAAATATGCTTTTTCTTCTTTTGATGAAATAAGTGCTGATAAAAAATATGCAGCGAAATTATTGTCAAAATGGCGAAAAGAATTGTATCAAAATAAAGAAGTATTAAATTTTCTAAACCACGAAATTGATTTTGGTGCGATTGATGAAGAGATAATGCGTCTTGAGAAAGAGTCTGAAATAACGATTAAGCTTGAAGGAGCGTTTGAAGAACTGAAGGATAATTTTTTAAAAGTTTTATGAAATAGTATTTTAAACACTTTATATTAATTTATTTTAAGACGATTTAAAAAATGAATTTGACAAATATATTTTTTTTTGGTTTTATAATAATACAGAGTCGGTCGAGGCAAGTAGAAGGAGTTGCTAAATGCAAGAAAACGAATTACCAAAAAATATGGGTAAAAAAATAGTTGACGCGCTTAAGCAACAAGACTTTGAATCAGCTGACGAGTTGAACAATGAAAATTTAAGCGAAGAATTTACTGATTCAGACGACATTTCTTTAGATTCTCTTGAAGATGTTTCTGATGTTGATGCGTTTGATTTTGGTCAAAATTCAAAGGAATATACACCGGTATTTTCTGTGAACGAAGAAGAAATCACACCAAATCCTGATATGAAGTTGTCAATTGAAAATGATGATGACATTGAAGAATTTGAAATGCCAAACAATATCAATGTTTTAAAAAGATTGATTTCTCAGCTTCCAACTGGTGTTCCAAGACAAACTGGCGCACAAATTATCCGCCAAACAATTGAAGCTCTTGGAATTCCAATGAAAACAGTTCTTCAAGATGCTCAAAGAGTTAGAGATTGCTTGAATAGCTCAATTAAAGATTGCAATTATACAATCCAAGAATACAAAAGCAATATCAGAACTCTTGAAAAACAAGCAGCAAGCTATCAAAAACAATTGAATAAATTGAACGATATCATTGGATTGTTTGTTTTCTCAGAAAAGAAATAACCTTGCGCCCCCATCGTCTAGAGGCCTAGGACAACACCCTTTCACGGTGTAGACAGGGATTCGAATTCCCTTGGGGGTACCATATAAATAAAGCGCCATAAGGCGCTTTTTTAATGTTTATTTATTTAAGATTATTGAAATTTACTCATTCCAACATTAAGTATAGTATTAACTGCATCTTCTAAATTCATTTCAGCTAAATCAGCATAATCATATTCGCTACCTTCCAAGAAAGCGTCCATTTCTTCTGTGGATATAGCTATATCCATATCGGTATTTATGAAGCCAAAAATTGCGGCCGCAGAAACGCCTGAAGGCAATGCTTCTTCACCATTTTCGGTTGTGATGTTGATTGTAAAATTATCGCTTAAAGCATTTTCTAATTCGCCTATACTTAGTTGGTCTGAAGGAGAAAATAAGCTCATGCCTGAAGCTGCATATTCATTAAACATGTCTCCAAATTTTTGTTCTTCTTGTCCTGGTTTAATGCTGACACTAAGTCCGGTAACGTTAGAAAAATCCATTTTGAAATCCTCTTATTATTTTATACATATTTAAAAACATTCTTTTTTAAAAAATTGCTATAATCTTTATATATTTTTTATGCATTTAAAACTAAAAGTTGAATATTTACTCATAAAGAGTTTGAAGTTTTTATTGTATAATTTTTCTATGAAAGATTTAATTTCAATACTTTGTTTATTATCAATCCCATTGGTTAAAATTATCATCGTATTGATAATCATAGCTTGTCTTTTGCCTGATGGATGGTTAAAAGATGTTCTTTGTTTTCTTGTTGCACTTTTGATTATTCTTGGTGTAATTGGTGGTTTTATAATTTATTGCATAAATTTTTTCAAATAAATGAACAAATAAAATTTAATTTCGTTCTAAATAATATGAGAAAATTAATAGCTTCAATTTTAACAGTTTTATTTTTGTCTGCTTCAGTTTTTGCAGCAACAATTAATTCGTATGATAAATATGGTTCAAAAAATGCAACATATCGAACTAGCGCAACAACAACTGTAAAATACAATAAATATGGTCAAAAACAATCCACTTATAAAAAACAAGGAAATAAAATAACAAAATATAATAAATATGGTTCAAAAGCCGCAACATATAAAAAATCTGGCTCAACTACAACCAAATATGATAAAAATGGCAGAAAACAAGCAACATATAAAACAACAGGCTCTACAACAAATGTCTATGACAAATACGGAAGAAAAACAGGCTCATATAAAAAACAGCAAAATGGAAAAGTTGTAGAATATGATAAATATGGAAGAAAAATTAGAACTTTAAAAAAATATTAATAAATTATTATAAAAAGGTGGTTGGAAATGAAAAAATTCGCATTATTAATGACATTATTGATTACTTGTTCTTCTATTCAAGCAGCAGAAATTATGCAACAATACGACAAAAGGGTTTCTGTTGATGTTTATCAAGATAGACCAATTTATGTTCATAAAGGAAGATTTACCTACATGTTTGATAAATATGGTTTTTTAATTGGTTATTTCAAAAAGAATCCAGGCGGAAAAGTGATTGTATATGATAGCCAAGGCAAACAAAGAAATGCATACAAACAAGAGCCAGGCGGCGAATTGGCTATATATAATCAATTTGATGAAAAGATTAATTAAATCAAATATGGATTTAAAGGTCCTTCGTTGAAAAATTCTTTTGGTTTTGGAATGAATTTTTTTTCATAAAACAGACCAACAACTTCATCGGAGAAAAAGCCACCCTTTGCTGTAAGGAAAATTTTTCTATCGTCCTCATTAATTAAATCGTATTCTTTTAATTTTTGGATGATTGGATAGAATTGGGTGTTTTCAATTTTTTCTCCTGTTGTTTGTTGGAATCTGTTTTTTGATATATTCCAATTTTTTAAAGGTAAAATGATTGCCCATCTTTGTTGTGCAATTTTGTCTCTCACATAACCCCTATTAAATGGCAGCAAATTGTTTTCAATTCTTGAATAGTACTCGTTGAGATTTTGAGTGTTTAAAACAAATCTGTCTCTCAGGGAAGAAAAAGCTGTTAAACCAAGCCCAATTTGGTCATATTGCATACAGCATTGGTTATATGCATATTTAGAAATATATTTTTTATCTTTAGTAAAAACCCTTCTAAGGTTTTCTTGAATCCCAAAAGTTTTTAAATAATCAAAAACCATTTGTTTCATCATTATTGTATCTTGCGGTTTTGGAAACAAGGAAGAATGATTATTTTTAAATTGCTTAATGTTTCCTTGCTGATCTCCATAAGCGTCGATTTTTAATCTATAAAACTGGTATTCGTGGGTTTCAATTTGAACAATTTGCTTTAATTCTTCATACCAACTTTCTAATGTTTGTCCTGGATGACCATAAATGAACTCAATATTTGTTTGAAAGCCCATATTCATTGAATTTTCAATTGATTCAATGGCTTGAATTTTATCATGCGGACGATTCATAATTTTTAAAACATTATCATCCATAGACTGAACACCAATGGTGAGCCTGTTTACGCCGTAGTCTTTTAATATTTTTAAGCGCTCTAGTCCTTCGTTTCCAATTAGCGTGTGTGGAGAAACGTCATAATTAAATTGAGGATTGTTTGATAAATCTGTATATTTTGTGAAAAATTTTAAAAATTTTTCTAATTGTTTTGAGGATAAATCTGTCGGAGTTCCTCCGCCGATGAGAATTGAGCGTGTTTTAAATTGTTTTAAGCCAAGATTGTTTAGACTAATTTGAAATTCTTTTTCTAGTGCATTTAAATATTTGTCTTTATTTTCTTTTGAGTCGTTATATTGGGATGGATAATGGCAAAAAATGCAACATTTTGAGCAAAACGGAAAATGAACATATAAATCAATTAGGCCATCTTTTGGCGGAATATAATTTTCATACATTTTTTTATATTCAATATCTGGATAATGAGTAATTGGAGGATAATGAACTCCTGCTGGGATAAATTCTCCGCTGTTGCAATGAAGTCCTAATTTTTGCATTTCAAAAAAATCATTTTTTCTGTTTTGTGCTAAATTTATTAATTCGCTAAATTCCAATTTCTACTCCAAATATAATAAAAGCAGTGCTGTGATTATGATGAAAATTCCAACAAATTCTTTCAATTTCGCTTTGTATTTATAAAATAATATCATAAAAATTAAGGCAAACAAAGGCTCAAGAGACATAACGGAGCTTGCAATTGCCAGTTTGCAATGCTTTATTGAAACAAGGGAAAGCCAAAAACCGCCAAGCGTTGCTATTAAAATTGTTCCAATTAATTTAAGCGCATAGCATTTGTCTTTGAATGCTGTTTGAATGGTTGAGATTTTTTTTGTTGCAATACAAAAAACCATTAAAACTAATGCGCTAAAAAACATTCTATACATTGTTATTGTTAGCGTTGAATGATTTATTAAAATTGGCTTAATTAAAACCATAGAATATGTTGTAAAAATCAAAGAAGCAAGAGCAAGAATAATCCCTAAAAATTTTGTTTTTGTGTTGTTTTTGTCTTTGATTGGAAAAATTAATAATGATAAACCCAAAAGAAGGGCAATTATTGCAATAAGGGCAATGACTGATAGTGTTTCGTTTAAGAAAAAGAAACCAAAAATTGCCGATAATATTACTGGGCTTGCAAAAAGAATTGAAGACAGCATAAAAGGCGACAATTTGGATAATGAAGCAAAAAACAAACTGTCACCAATTGCAATTCCTAAAATTGAGCTTATGCCAACGATATGAAGATTGTTAATCTCAATTGTTAAATCCGCCCTGCACAATAGCGCTATAAATAGCAAGATTATGCCACTAAAAACGGTTTTAATTGTTGCCATTTCGATTGCTTTAAGCTTATTTCCAAGCTTTTTAAACAAAAGCGAACAAATCGCCCAAGACATTGCGCAAATTAATGCGGAAGTTATTCCTAAAAGGTTTGTGTTCATTTTGTTTGACCTTAAATTTTATAGTACAATATTAGCATAAATTATTTAAATGTATTTCGGTGTTAAATGGCAGAACAAAAAATAATTGAAGCAATTAGCAATTTAAAAGAAGACAAAATTAAAGAAATATTATTATATAAAGGAAAAGAACAAGAATTTCTTTTTGAAGCTGCTAGAAAAATTAGAGAAAAAAGCAAATTTCAAAACAAAGTCGAATTAAGAAGCGTAATTGAACTTTCAAATATTTGTTCTCAAAAATGTCGATATTGTTCAATTTCAAAAGATGGGAAGCCTTCTTTTGTTTTATCGAAGGAAGTTGTTTTGAATAATGTTGATTTTTTGGCAAAAAAAGGCAGAAGAACTTTTCTTTTGCAATCGGGTGAAAATTCTAATCAAAAATTTGTTGATGATGTTGCTTATTGTTGTTCTGAAATAACAAAAAAATATCCAGATTCAAAAATCATATTATGCTTAGGCAATTTATCCTATGAGCAATATAGGCTTTTAAAAGAATCAGGAGCTTCAAGATATATTTTAAAATTTGAAACATCGGATTCAAAACATCATAAATTTTGCCGTCCTTCAGATACAATTGAAAATAGGCTTAAACATATAGAAACATTGCTTGAGCTTGGTTTTCAAGTTGGCTCGGGAAATATTGTTGGACTGCCTGAGCAAACTTTGGATAATTTAATTGCTGATTTAAAATTGATTAACAAGCTTGAATTGTCGATGGTTAGTGCAACAAGATTTATTTCGAGTGAAAATTCTGAATTTAAAAATTATTCTAATGGCGATATTGATTTAACGCTAAATTTTCTAGCAATATTGAGGATTTTAAAACCAAATTGCCTTATTCCTTCAACAACTTCACTTGCAATAAACAAAAATCAAGGACAAATAAACGGTTTAATGGCAGGATGTAACACGATTACAATTCACGATGGAACGCCTGAGGAATTTGAAAAAAATTATGCAATTTATTCTCAAAATAGATTTTCTCCAAATGAGCAATATTGCAGAGAAATCATTGAGCAATGCAAATTGGAAGCAAGTAATTATTTAATATAGGTGAATATGAAAAAGAATATAATTTATTCGATTATTATTATAATAGTGGTTTTATTTCTTTCTTTTTTGATTCGTGGATGGATGTATTATAACGATACGAATGTTTCAAAAGAAGAATTGCAAGAATGTATCAAGAAGAATGATGTAATTCATTCTATTCATACAACTTATGATTATACTGATACGAAATGTTTAAATAAAACTTTTAATTATTTGTTTCCTAAAACTATTATTGGGGTTGCAAAAAAGAATAATGAAGAATTCAATGTTTGTAAGCCTGATATAATATTTCCTGCTGTCAAAGAAGCAATTTTGATATCTGAAGCGGTTTTGGCTTGGGGTGTTGAAGACAATATGGATTTTGAAAAAAATATTGCTAAAGCTTACAAAAAAAAGGTGAATGTTTTTGATTGTTCAATGAAAGATGAAGACATAAAAGCATATAATAAAATTAATGAGCAAGAAGGAATTAAAGAAAAAGTTATTTTAAAAAGCGAATGTCTTGGAACAGATAAATATATTATGCCTTATCAAAAAACATCGGGAAAAACACACTCGCTTTCTGAAAAATTAAAAGAATTAAAGCTTGAAAACAAGATGGTGTATTTGAAATTAGGAATTCCTGAAACTCATGAATATATTGACGATATCATTAAAAACAAAGAAAATATTTCTGGCATGTCATTGGCTTTTGAAATGTTGTCTCCAAAATATATTGCTGAATCAGCTAAAGCTATTGAAAAATTAAATGAACATTTTGTTATTGTTGGGAAAACTAATTTTTATCCGATAAGAACTTTTGAGCTAGATAGCGCATTTGTATCTAAAGAATGGGTGGCGGGGCTTGCTTTTGCTTATGTTAATAAAAATTTGATAGACGATTATAAATATAGCTGGAATCAAAAGGCTCCTCGATATGATTATTGTATTGATTATGGCATGTCTGAGAAATATTATAATATTTCACTTGATTCTGATGTTGTTTTATGGGAAAAATTGAGAAATTTTACCCCCAAAGTTCAAAACTAGGTTCTTCTAAACTCATACAATGAATTCCGCCTCCACGATAGGCTAAATTGTCCATCATATAATTCGACATTTCGTTAGTATATGAATCGTCGCCATTTACAAAATAAACATTTCTTATGTTTGGAACTTTTTGTCTTAGCTCTTTTTCAAAATCTTGTTGAAGGCTGGTTATAAAATCGCTATCGCATTTTGTGCCGTTGGTTATATATGAAATTGTACCGTCTTGGTGTTGATTTATTATCGCATTCATAAAATTGATTCCTGAACCAAATACTCCTGCAATTTGAATCGGTTTAAAGCCTGCTTTTTCTAATGCTTCAATCACATCGTTATGTGAATCATAATTTTTTGAGCGGTTTTGTTCCCAATATTTAAACTCTTTGTTTAAAGTTATATAATCATAACTTCCTTGTCTTATATCTTTTGAAGCAAGCTTTTTTTCCGACAAAACAGGGCTGTCAACTAAAACATAAGGAAAACCTATGGGCCTTAAAAACATATCAAGATGGTAATATTGTTGAGGAATTGGAAAAATATTTTCTTCTTTAATTTCGTATTCTTTTGAAATATATTTTTTTGATTTTGTGTTAAATTCGCTTTCTCCAATTAACATCCATTTGTCGCCATTTGGAAATTTGCCAATGAATGAATTTCCTCCTGTTGCAATTAAATCTAGTGTTTTTCCTTGAATTCCATATCTATATTTCATTTCATCAAGAAAATTCTCATCCACTCGATTATTAACCACAACAACGGGTTTTCCTTTTTGTTCGATGATTGTTTTAAAATCTTGTGTCCATTTGAAATAATCAAGTTCTTGTCTAAGTTCAAAATTTTCTTTTTTTGCAATATTTTTAAGCTCTTCTCTTATTGGCTCGCTTGTAGATTCTTCTATATGGAGCGCTTTTAGCGCAAGAGCATCGTATCCTTTGAAATTTTGGGGATGAGAAAAATTGATTTTCATAAAGCTACAAAACCCCTAAATTTAAAATTTTGTGATGTATCCTATATTTGGTTGTATGATTTAATATTGATACAAATTAAACTTAATTAATGATGGAAATTAGAGAAGAAACCAAGGAAAACATAGAAAAAATTAATTTTAAGGGGACTTGGCGTTCTTATCAAAAAAGGGTTTTAAACGAATTAGAAAAACATTTAAATGATTCAAAATTAAATGTTGTAGCAGCTCCTGGCGCTGGGAAAACAACTTTAGGAATAGAAGTTTTAAAAAGATTAAATAACCCTGCTTTTATTCTTGCTCCAACTATAACAATTAAAAATCAATGGAAACAAAGAATAATTGATAATTTTTTGCAAGAAAATTGTGATACAACATGGATAAGTACCGATATAAGAAATATTTCAACAATCACAATAACAACATATCAAGCTCTTCATACTTTATACAAAACAAAAAAAGATATTGAAAAATTAGTTGCTGATTTAAAATCTTTTAATATAAAGACGATAATTCTTGATGAAGCGCACCATTTAAGAGTTGAATGGTGGGCAACTTTAAGCGGATTAGTAAAAACTTTAGAAAATGAAGATTTAAAAATTGTTTCTCTTACAGGAACTCCTCCTTATGATGTTTCGCCTCGTGAATGGCAAAATTATCATAATTTATGCGGGCCAACTGATGCTGAAATATCAATTCCTGAACTTGTTAAAACAGGAGATTTGTGTCCTCATCAAGATTTGATTTATTTTTCAAATTTAACAAATGAAGAGAACAATATCATTTTTGATTTTGACGAAAAAAGAAGAGAATTTTTTGAATATATTAACACTAATTTTGATTTTTATTCTAATGTTTTAACGTCCCCTTTTGTTTGTGATATCGAAAAGAATATGGAGTTAATTTATAAAAACACAACATTCAGTGTTTCTTTGATTTCATATTTATTGTTTTGTGATGAATTATCTATGGAAGCAAGATTATTATTGGAATTTTTGGATTTAGATATTAAGCAAATTCCAAAGTTTGATTATAATGTTGCACAAACTTTTTTTAATTCAATTTTTTCTGATTTTGAAAAAGTATTCAAAGGAAGCGCATTAATTAAAAACAAATTAAAAGAATTAAATTTAATTAATGGAAATAAGGTTGATTTTAGCGGAAAAACAGACTTTAAGAAGCTTTTTGCAAGAAGCAAAAATAAACTTGAAGCAATTTATAACATTTCAAAGTTTGAACATGAAGTTTTGCAAAATGAATTAAGAGAAGTTGTTTTGCTTGATTATATCGGAAAGGGAGACAGCGAAGGACTCAATATTTTATCAGTTTTTGATAAATTATATGATTTAGATATTAAACTCGGCGTTTTAACCGGAACTTTAATTGTAATTCCAAAAAATGCAAAAGAAAGACTTTATGAATTTTTAAAAAAAGAAAACATAGATAGCTCAAAGGTTTTAACTGCGGACTTTAAAGACAATTATTTAAGAGTAGAAGCTTATGGAAATATTGATATTGTTGGAATAATTACTCGTCTTTTTGAATTTGGCGAAATGAATATTTTAATTGGAACTGCTGCGCTTTTAGGGGAAGGATGGGATTCTCCAAGCGTAAATACGCTTATAATTGCAAGCGTTGTTGGTTCTTTTATGCTTTCAAATCAAATGAGAGGACGAGCTTTAAGAATTAATAAAAACAATCCAAATAAAACTTCTAATATTTGGCATCTTGTTTCTTTAGATAAAAATTTCTTATCAAACCAAGACTATTTAACTATTGAAAAACGATTTAATACTTTTGAAGGCATAAGCTATTGCGATAATAAAATTCGAAATGGAATAGATAGGCTTGATTTGAATTATGGCTTAATTGAAAAATTGGATTGTGCAAAGCTTAATAGAAAAATTTTTGAATATGCTCTTGATAGGAGAAATTTGAAAACAAAATGGCAACAAATTTTTAAAAAAAGCGCAATAACTGAAGATATTATGGTTTCTCAAGTTTATAATGTTATTGAAGGCGAAGATACTCAAATAGATATAACAATCAATGAAATTCCTGAATATCTTTCTTTTCTTAAGCATATTATTCATGAAAACAGCATTTATACAAAAGAAATTAAAGATAGAAGATTTAATAAATTTATTCTTAAAATGTTATCTAATTGCAATGCGATAGGAAAAGATTGGGAATATGTTGTTGATAAAAATTATTATAAATTTATTCAACAAGAAAATCTTAAAAATCTTGCTGAGGCGTTGTTAAAAACCTTGTGCGCTATTGGAAAAATTAAAACTCCTTATAAAGAAATGAAATTAAAATTTAATAGCGAAACAAATTCCAAATTCTACATTACTCTTTTTGGAAGCACAAATTATGAAAGAAATTTGTTTATTAATGCTTATGAACAAATTTTTAAAATTGACGATAGTTATCGATATGTTTTGAAAAATCCAAATGGATATATTGGCGTTCCTGAAATAATTGGAGACAAAAGCAAACAAGTTGAGAAATTTGTCAAAAATCTTGAACAAAAATTTGGATTTTTAGATAAGATATATACAAGAACTCCTGATGGATATAAGGAATTGTTGAAGGCTAAATATAATATTATGAAAATTAGCCAAATAAAAAACAGCAGGGTATGGATATAGAATTAAATGAGTTTATTTTCAAGAATAAAAAATATAATAAAAAGCAATTTAAATTTTTCAAAAACAAGTGAAATTGAAATAGATTTAAATTCTTATAAAGATTTTTATTTTGATGATTCAAATAGCTCCTCTTTTGAAAAAGACAAAGAAAAGGAATATTATAAAATATTAGAAGTTGAATATGGTTCTGGTTTAAAAGAAATTAAAAAAGCTTATAAAAAACTTTTGAAAAAATATCATCCAGATTTGTTTATAAATAATCAAGAAAAATTAAAAATTGCTCAAAAATTAATTAAAAAAATAAATGAAGCATATAACTACTTTGAAAGGAAATTTTTATGAATTTATTTTATAAAATTTATAAATTGATTGAAGCTGCTCTGCATTCTTTTATATCAAAATACGAAGACCCAATAAAAATGATAGAGCAAGGAATTAGAGATTTAAAAAAAGATTTTGATGAATCTATGAAAAGCGTTGCTCAAGTTAAAACTATTTCAATTTGTTCTAAAAGAGAAATGGAAGCTAAAAAGCAGATTGCAATTGATTACGAAAATAAAGCAACAGAAATTTTAAAAAAAGCCCAAAATGGCGAAATAGAACAACAAGAAGCAGACAGACTTGCAACAATTGCCCTTGAAAAAAGACAACAAGCAATGTTGCAAGTTCAAAAACTTGCGCAAGATATTAAAGGATATGATGAATCTTTGCTTGTGATGGAAGAAAAAATATTAGCTCTTAAAAACAAAATTAAAGATTCAGAAAATGAATATTTAACCCTTAAAGCAAGGGCAACTGTTGCAAAAACAAGCGTAAAAATTAATAAGCAATTAGCAGGAGTTACTTCTGATTCTTCTATTGCAATGATTGAAGATATGAAGAAAAAAATTCAAGAAGAAGAAAGCCTTGCGCAAGCCTATGGAGAGATTTCTCAAAGCAAGGATATGATTGATGAAGAAATAAATAAAGCAATTGGAATGAAGCTTGATACGCAAGAAGCTCTTAGCGAATTAAAACAAAAATTGCTTGAAAATCCGCAAGAATCTTTTGAAGAAAACGAACAAGAAATTGAAGTTGAAGAAAATATTGAATCTGACGATTATAGTGAAGTTCAAGAAATGAAAGATTTTTTAGATAATTAAAAAAATAAGCGGACTTTTGTCCGCTATTGACCTAAATTCGTCTAACCATTTCCACTACATTTTTTGCAGTTTCAATTATTTCCTTGTAGTCTTCTTTGGCATATAGCTCTCTGCCAATTCCGACTGCTTTTGCGCCCGCTTTTAAATATCCTTCAACTTCTGAGATTTTAACAAATCCGCAAGGCAATAAATTTAAAAAAGGCATTGGTTTAACCATTTCTCTTATATATTCAACGCCTCCCATTTCTGCAACAGGATAAATTTTAATCATCGGCATTCTTGCTTGCCAAGCGCTATATGCTTCGTTTGGCGTTGTAACAGATGGTATTAAAAAAGTTGAATAACAAGAGGCGAAACGGATTAAATTTGTTTGAAAAATTGGACTTGAGATAATGCTTGCTCCGGCTTCAAGCGCCTTGTGTGCTTGTTGAGTTGTAATTACTCCGCCTTGTGCAACAATTACATCATCAAATTTTGATATTTTTTCGCAGACTTCTAAGGGGCAATTTAGCTCTAAAACTTTAATTCCGCCTTCAATATAGCAACGTGCTAAATCATAAGCACGTTCTTGGTCGTCTTCTCTTATGATTCCATATATTTTTTCTTGTTTAATAATGTCTAAAATTTTCATGATGCAAGAACTGTTCTTTTCTTTTGGATTTGTTCTTTGATTTGTTGTTCAACATTTTTTAGACGCAAAATTGAAATTGCTCGTTTTGTTTCTTCGTCTTTAACAAGCCAACATAGTCTTTTTTTGAAGTTTTTTATAAAGCAAAAAGTCGAGCAGAAAATCGCTGTTTTTGTTGCGTTAATAAGATTCATTGAACTTATATCAATGATATATTTGTCTTCTTGTTCGCTACAATTCAATTTTAATGAGGTTTTTTCCATTTCGACAATAAAATTGCCATTGGATAATTTTATATTTTTTATAGTGTTCATAATTTTACTTGTTTATTCGTACTTTTTAGTTGTCGACTTTTTTATAAAAAATTTGATTCGTATTTTTAAAAACTAGTCTTTTTGGTGTAGAATAATAATGAAATATAAAATGAAAATTGGTGAAAAATGAATAATAATCTTGAATTGGTGGCGCAAGCTTCAAAAATTAAATTAGTTGCTTTTGATGTTGATGGCGTTATGACAGACGGTTCTTTGACTTTTTTGGAAGATGGAAGAGAAATTAAAACATACAATGCAAAAGACGGACTTGGCGTTGTAATGCTTGCAAAGGCTGGAATTATTACTTCAATTATCACCGCTCGAAATAATAATGTCGTTAAATTGAGAGCTGAACAAATAGATATTAAAGAGCTTTATATGGGGCAAAAAAATAAAGTCATAGCTTTAAAAGAATTGTGTGAAAAATATAATTTAAAAACGAATGAAGTTGCATATATGGGCGATGATTTGCCTGATATATGTGTTCTTAAGGAAGTTGGGCTTTCTTGTTGTCCTAATGATGCGGTTTTTGAAGTGAAAAACGTTTGTAATTTTATTTCAGAAAAAAAGGGCGGAAGAGGGGCTGTTCGTGAACTTTGCGATTTTATTTTAAAATCTCAAAAAATTACTTATGAGCAACTTTTAAATCCAACAAAACAATAGGTTTGTTATTTTTTGGATTTTTAAAATAAAAGGTACGGTTTCAAATCAGGCTGGATGCTGTCTCGCATTCAGCCTGATTTTCACACACCAAGGCACGTTGGTAAAAAATCTCAAAAAATTGTCATTTTTTGGATTTTTTACTAACCAAGATATAAAGATTGTATAAGGAAATCCGTTTTTTTAATTTTTTTTGTTTATACTATAAACAATCAGAAGAAAAAGGGATAAATATGCAAGCTGTTGTAAATTCAAATATATTAACTCAAGACACAATTTCAGAAAAATTAGATTATTTATTGTCAGATGTTGATAACACAACAAAAAATGATGTTGAAAATACAATTGTTGCAATGGGTGCTAAAGTTGTAAATGCATTAGTTGAAAAGCTTAGAACCCTAAAAGGAATTCAAAGAGGAATTGTTGCAATGAGCCTTATTAGAATTGGTGAATCTTCAAGAGAGCCTCTAATGGCGCTTGCAACTGAAAGCAACGAACACCAATGGATGGCTGATTATTTGCTTTCTGAAATATAATATAAAGATGCTTTTGGCTGATTGTAATCAAAAACAATTAGCATTTTAGATAACCTTTTATGGTAATGAATACAGATTAAATAAAACGCATAATTTTAACATAAAATTGTGCGTTTTAATTTTGAAACAAATTAACAAAACCATAAAAGGAGGAAAAATGACTATTAAAAAAAGATTAGTATTAGGCGCTACAACCACATTTTGCGCTCTAGCTTTAACTGTGCCAATGAGTTTTGCGGCTTGCCCTGTTACATCCGATTGTTCAAGGGCAAATGCGCCAATTGTTACGCCTGATAATGCAACTTGTTCAAAATGCAAGCAAAATCCTTGCTGTTGCGAAAAGAAAAAGAATTTCTTTTCTGAAATGTTTTCAAAGAAAGACGATTGTGGATGTCAAACAGGGGCTGCTGCTCCATGTGGATGTGAAGAAAAGAAAGATGACTGTTCTTGCGAAAAAAAGCAAAATGATTGCGGTTGTACGGGCGCAGCCGCACCATGTATCGAAACAAAGCCCTTAAATCAACAAACTTACGCTTATCCAAATGCGATTTATTCTCATTCAAATCAAGCTCAAGTTGGTGAGTCTTTAAATGGTGCAGAAATTAGCGATTCGCTTTTAGTGCCAAGCCATAGAGGAGCTAGTGCAAATTGCGCTTGTACGGGCGCTGCTGTTCCTGTTAATCCTGGTGTTCCTGTTGAATGCGAATGCATTACTGGCGGCGCTGCTCCGATTATTAATGCGGATGATTTACCAAAGTATAACTGTAATGCTGCACCAAACGTGTATTCTACAAATACTATGGATATAATTAAAGTGACTAAAGAGCCTTGTTCTTGCTTTGGTTTTACTGGCGCTGCTGCCGATGTTACTTCTCAGCAATATCCTGACGTGTTTAATAGTTATTGGGCTGCAAGCGATATTAATCGTTTAACAGAACAGTGCGTTTTAGAAGGTTATCCTGATGGAATGTTTAAGCCAAATCGAAAGGTGTCTCGTGCAGAAATGGCGACAATGGTTGTAAAAGGCTATAATTTAGATGTTACATCAAATTGTGATGCGCTAACATTTAAAGACGTTCCAAGAAGCCATTGGGCTCATGATTATATTTCAAAGGGCGTTTCTGAAGATATGATTGCAGGCATGGCTAACAATAAATTTTATCCAGATAAACATATTACAAGAACAGAAGCTTTAACTATTATGGCAAAAGGTATAAATTGTCCAATGGATGATGCTAAGGCAAACGAAATTTTGTCTCAATATAAAGATGGCTCCTCTGTTCCTTGCTGGGCTAAGCAACATGTAGCAAAAGCTATTGAAAATGGTGCTTTGAAAAACGAAAGAAATCAAGATTTTATTCGTCCAAACGACAAAACAACTCGTGCTGAAGCGTCCTCTATGCTTCAAGGAATGCGCCTTGCAGGTGGTTATGACAAATCAACAAAAACAGCTACACAAGATTTAGGCGGCAAAACTTTTGTTGAAAAAGAACAAAAAGTAACCATTCCTACTTTAACTTTAACAATGAATGATGTAATTAATGCAAAACATGCAAATGTTGGCGAACAATTCAGCGCAACAACGCAAAATGAAATTACAATTAATGGTCAAACATTCCCTTGCGGTTCTACCGTTAGAGGTAAAATTGTTGAAGTTACAAGACCAAGCAAAAATTGCAAAGGTAACTTAAGATTGTCATTTAATCAAATAATTAATGATGGTTGCAAAATGGATCTTCCTCAACAAATTTTGACAGCTCAAGTTCAACGCAAAAAAGAAATTAATGGCGTATTAAGATTAGTTCAATTGCCATTCACTTGGGCTGGCTCAATCATCGGTACAGCAGGAAGAACAATTGGCGGTGCTGCGATTGGTATTTCAAATGCTGCAGAAGCGTTATTAGACCAAACAGGCGTTGGTACATCTGAATTATTGGGAATGCAGTTTAAAGCCGCAGGCAGAAGCTATCAAGATGGCTTAAAAACAATTGTTAAAGCTCCGATTGATTTAACAAGAACAGCAATTTCTGGCACAATGGGCTTATTCCAAACAACTGGCGATGAAGTTGCATATTTGGTTGACCCATCTGGAAATCCAATTTCAAAAGTTAATCCAAAAGAATGTGTTACAATTGCTTTCGGTTATCAAGGCAAATAATAATAAAATCAATATGAAAGTGGCGAGCTTGCTCGTCACTTTTTGAATATAATTATAATAAATCGGGACGTTTTTGTTTTGTGCGTTTAATGCTTTCATTTTTTCTATATTCTTCAATTTCTTTGTGATTGCCGTTTAATAAAACATCAGGAACTTTCATTCCAAGATATTCTCTTGGTTTTGTGTAGTGTGGATATTCTAATAATCCATTTAGTCCTTCAGAAAAGCTATCATCACAAGCACATTTGTCTTTTCCAAGATAATTTTCAAGATTTCTTGAAATTGAATCAATTAAAACTAAAGCACCTAGTTCTCCGCCTGTTAAAACATAATCTCCGATTGAAATTTCCCTTGGTTTTAAACCAAGTCTTATTCTTTCATCAAAACCTTCGTAATGACCGCAAAGAAGAATAATTTGTTCTTTTTTTGATAATTCAACTGCAATGTTTTGATTAAACCTTTCTCCTTGTGGAGTTAGCATTATAAATTCAAAATTTTCTTTTTTTTCAATTGAATTATAACAATCAAAAATAGGCTGGCATGCTAAAACCATGCCGTCTCCGCCGCCGTATGGTGTGTCGTCGACTCTTTTGTGTTTATCAAGAGAATATTCTCTTGGATTGTGCGTTTTAACATTAATAATTTCTGATTCTATTCCTCTTTTAGTAATGGAATGAGAACAATAGCCTTCAATAATTTCAGGAAATAATGTTATAACATCATATTTCAAGATAAAAGTCCTTCGATTGGTTTTATGATGATTTTTTTGTTTTTAATATCAACAATTGGGAAAAATTCATTAACAAAAGGAACCAAATCAACTTTACCAAAGCCATTTTTGATATTTAAAAGGTCTTGAGAAGAATTTGTTGAAATATTAACAACTTCTCCGATTTTTTCATTTTGTTCATTATAAACAACGCAACCGATTAAATCTTGAATTAAGAATTCGTCTTTTTCAAGCTTGTTTAGGGCTTCTTTTTTTGGGGTAAAGATTCTTTGACCTTTGTATTGAAGAAGCTCATTGATGTCGTCTATTCCTTCGAATTTTATTATTGCAAAATTTTTATGAAAACGAATTGATTTGATTTTTAATTCGCAACAAGATTCGTCATCAAGTATAAAAACACTTTTGGCGTTTTTAATTTGATTTTCATTGTCAAAACCAACTTTTGCTTCGCCTTTTATGCCAAAAAAGTTTGTAATTTTTCCTATTGAAATAAAATCTTCTTTTTTCATTAATATTTTACCAATGAAACAACTTTAATGTCTTTTGGAAGCTTGTCTTTTCCTTTTAAATCAACAAGTTCAATTACAAAAGCCATTCCAACTACATCTGCAACTTGCGAAACTAAGCTTGCTGCGGCTGCTGCTGTTCCTCCTGTTGCAAGTAAATCGTCAACAATTAAAACCCTATCCCCTTTTTTAAGAGCATCTTTGTGGATTTCAATTTTGTCTGTACCATATTCAAGTTCATATTCTTGCGAAATAACTTCTGCTGGCAATTTGTTTGGTTTTCGAACAGGAATAAAACCGCAACCAAGTTTGTATGCTAAAGGCATTCCATAAATAAAGCCACGAGACTCAATTCCTGCAATATAATCAATTTTTTCGTCTTTGAATGCTTCATAAATTTCATCCACTGTTAATTTTAAAGTTTGTGCGTCTTTTAATGCTGTTGTGATATCACGAAATAAAATTCCTTCTTTTGGAAAATTAGGGATATCTCTAATCATACTTTTAATTTTTTGGATGTTTTCTTGCATTCTTTGATTCCTTATTAATTACTTTAATATTGTAACAGAAAAATAACTTTGTTAAATAAATTGCCAAGCTTAAAATTAAATTATAAAATAAAATTAGTTATTAAGGAGTTTAAGAATTGGCATTCAATTTAGATGATTTTTTGAAAAAATCACATAAAGCGCAAGCTTCGGATATACATATTAACTGTAATAAAGCCCCTTCGTTGAGAATTAATGGGGAAATTTATAAAATTGCTTCAGAGGTAATAACTTATGAAGATATTAACAGAATTTTAGAACACACATTACCTAAAGAATATCTAAAAAGAATTAGTGAAATTCAGGACATTGACTATATTTATGAAATAAAAGGTGTTTCAAGATATAGGGTTAATTATTGTAAAGACATATACCATGGCAAATTTACATTCAGAACAATTCCTTATTACATAAAAAATTTAAAAGAATTAGCTTTACCTGAATATTTAAGAGAATACACAAATTTCAATAACGGCATTGTTTTTGTCACAGGAGCAACAGGCTCAGGAAAATCTACAACATTAGCAAGCTTGATTGAAATTATTAATCAAAAATATAAAAGGCATATTGTTACAATAGAAGACCCTGTTGAATTTGTGTACGAGGATAAAAAATCTATTGTTACTCAAAGAAGCCTTGATATTGATGTTTCTGATTTTAAAACGGGCATTAAATATGCTCTTCGTCAAGACCCTGATGTTATGCTTGTTGGTGAAATTAGAGATAAAGACACTTTGTTAAGCGCAATTGAAGCAGCAGAAACAGGGCACTTGGTTTTTTCAACTCTTCATACAAACGGAACAGCAGCATCAATAAACAGATTAAAAGGCTTTATTGAAGAATCAGGACAAGAACAATTTATGAAACGTCTTGCAAATTGTATTCGTGGAATTGTTCACCAACAACTTGTTCCAACTGTAAATAATGGCGTTTTAACGCCTGCGGTTGAAATATTAACATTTACACCAACAGTAATTGATTATGTTAAAGAAGGCAAATTAGAAGAAGTTTATTTGCTTATGCAAAGAAGCAAGCAATCAAACATTTCAACGATGAACATGTCTTTGTATAATTTGTATCAAGCAGGAAAAATCACAAGAGAAACTGCTCTTGAATATAGCCTTGAGAAAAATGAAATGGATCAAAGAATCAGAGGCATGTACCAAGATAGTTCACTAGAGGATTCAATATTATAGATATTTAAAGGAGTAAATATGACGCCATTTCCAGAAGCAGAGATTATGACAATCAAAAGACTTGAAGTTGCATTAAGAAAAATGGACTTTAAGTTGTTAAAAGATGGGGCTTATAAGCTTCATGAAAAATATCATAGTGGGCATAAATTTGAATATCTCGATTTATTAAAAGAAATCTATATTGAAATTTCAAACAATCCTTCTGTTCCTTCAGATGTAAAAGATATTTTATCTCCAACAATTGAAGATATTTTGGCTCAAGGTGGCGTGCAAGCAGATACGGCAACTTCTCCTTATGAAAGTTTAAATCAGCAAGATGTTTCTATTTCTTTAAATCAAAATGTTCAAGAGCCAATAAAGGAAGAAACAAAAATTAATGCTTTTGATGCTTTTAGCCCTCAAAAGCCTGTTGCGCCTGCTCCTGTAAAATATTTTACTCAAAGCCCGTTCAGTGCTGAACCATTTAAAGATTTTAATACGCCAAAAGACGAGCCTCAAATGGTTGAATTTGAACAATCAAACCAACAAGAAGAAATCAACGAAGCGCAAGAACAGGCTTATCAAGAAGTTGCAAAAGAAACGATTGACGATTTTGTAAATCAACAAGAATCCGTGCAAGAAAACATTCAAGAGGAAATTCAAGAAGCTTCTCAAGAAGAAAATTTTGTTGCGCAAGAAGTTTTTGAAGAAGAAAAAAACGAAGAAAGAAAATCTGTTGCAATTTTTTATGGGCAAGATGTTTCAAATGAAAAAGCAAAAAATATATTAAAATTAAGAGAAATAATTGCAAATTCAAGAGATAAAGAATCTTTAATTGATGATTTGTTTGCGTTGATTTCTGAAATTTCAACTCAAGCAGATACAAATATTAATGAGCTTCATGGCGTTTTAGAACAATTAAAAAACAGGGGAAACAATACAAATTTAATTACTAATTCGCAAAGTGCAATGTTTAGCGAATTATTAGATGCACTAAGCGTTCCTTATGGTCTTTATGAAAAAAATGAAGATAATAAAATAAACATTATTCCTCTTTATGGTTTATCTAATTTATTTGTTTGCGAAGAATGCGAAGAAAAATATCTTGATAAATCTCAAGGTGCAAAACCGCTTGTTTTGGAATGTCCTAATTGCAAAAATCCAATGTATCCCGATTTATATGCAACGGGCGAAAAAGCTTTATTAAATATTGAATATTACAACAAAGCATTGGTTAATCTTGCTAATTCTCAAGTTTGGCTTTTAATCCATCCTTCTTATGCGGATAAAACAAGTTCAAAATTGATTGAAAGTGCACTAAAAGTTAGCTCTAATGTTAAAGAAATATATGTTTTAGACAAAGACATAAATATAAGAGAACATTATAAAAATATAATTTCAAAGGTTAAACCGCAAGTTAAGGTAAACACTCAGAACAACGCTTTGGAAGATTTTTTTAATAATATTTAGGAGAATGTTTTGAAAAAATCTTTTATGACAGAAGCAATAAACCTTAAAAATTATCCTCTAAACGATAATGATAGCATTGTTGTTATGTTTTCTAAGACTAAGGGTTTAATGCGTGCTGTTGCAAAAGGAGTTAAGCGTCCAAAATCTAAATTGGGCGCTCGAGTTCAAATGTTTATCGCAAATCAATTAATGCTTTTTGAAGGCAAAAATCTTGATACAATCGCACAAGCTCAGAGTGTGAATACTTTTTCTAAAATTAGAAATGATTTAGATAAATTATCGTATTCTATGTATGTTGCAGAGCTTGTGAATAATTTTTGTTCAAATGATTACAATAAGGATGAAAATTATCCTGAAATTTATGATTTAATTTATGCAACTTATGAAAAAATTGCAATGGCAAACACGAAAGAAGAAGTTATTTTTGCGACATTGAAATTTCAAATTAAATTGATGAATTTTTTGGGCTGGGGTTTGGATTTTGAATATTGTTCAAAATGTCAAAAAAATATGGAAAGTGATTTGACCCAAAGTTGTTTTTATTCTTATTCTTTGGGAAGTTTTTTGTGCTTAGAATGTGGCGATAATGTTAATGGAATTAGAATTCATAACAAAATAAGGTTGTTTTTGGCTGAATTATCAAAAGTTGATTATAAAGAAAAAACAAAATATGATGAATTGGTTAATTTTGCAGTTTTGGAAAAGTGCTTTTTGTTTATGAAAAAATATATTGATAATTTAAGCAACAAAAAAACGAAAATTTTTGAAGTATTGGACAAAACTCTTATTGAGGCATAATGAAAAAAATATTGGCAATTTTACCCCATAGCATTGGCGGAAGGCTTACAACTTCAAGTATTATCGATGGTTTTTTGCAAAATGATTTCGATGTTGTTGTTTTTGATGAATTAAAGCAAGAAAATTTTGCTGATTTTATAAATCTTGAATACGATTATATTGTTGGATATGATTTTTCTCCTATTAAATTAAAAATCGATTACAATCTTAAAACGCCATGCATTGCTTATTTTTCTGATGTCATAGAAGAAAAAACAAGCGGTGTTGGATATTTAGAATATAACAAATATCTTAATAATTCTGATATTTATGTTTTTTATTGGGATAGAGAGCTTTCAAAAAATACAAAATATTTTTATCAGCCTCATTTTGTTAATACTAAAATATATAAAAATTTTCTTATTCCAAAAAATGATGTTGTTTTTATGGGGCGATTGGATACCGATTTAAGATTGAATTTGTTTATTGAATTAAATAAACTTCTTCCTGAATATTCTTTTTCTTATTATGCTATTGAAAAACATTTTCAAGATGCGCTTAGTCGCTTGAATGACAATGACAAAAAGATTTTAAAAGAGTGCTATCGTGGTTTTATTGATAATGAAAAAGATATGGCAAAAATTATTAATGAAGCAAAAATTGTTTATAATATTAATTCGCAAGGTATTGGCTCTTTAAATTATCGAACAATGCAAGTTTTGGCTTGCGAAAGGCTTTTGATTTCCGATAAAAGGAAAGAACTAGATTTATTTAATAATATTGTTCCAGAGTATAAAAATATTGAAGATTTAGCAGAAAAAATAAGATATTATTTGAACAATCCAAATGAATACTTGAAAATTACAAAGAATTGTAGAAAAATTATTGAAGAGAAATTAGACTCAAAAATTTGCATTAAAAATATGCTTTTAAAAATTCAAGGAGAATAGATGTTTATTTTAAATAATCCTTATGTTTCAGATTTTTTGGTTGAAACAATTAAAAAACAGGGATATAAAGTTTTAGATAATGAAATTTCAAGAAATTATTTTGAAAAAAGCGAATTAACTTCAAGCGAAGTTGCAAAAACAGAAGAAAAATTTTATTCAAATTCTGAAAATTCGATTGATTGGATAGTTGAAAACTTGCCTGATTCTGAATTTTCAAAAATGATTAAAATTAGCAAAGATAAGGCTTTGTTCAGAAAAATGCTTTCTAAAATTTATCCTGATTATTATTTTAAAGAGCTAACATTGTTTGAATTGAAAAAAGCAAATTCAAAAGATTTTAAATATCCTTTTGTTTTAAAGCCTTGTGTTGGGTTTTTGAGCTTTGGAGTTTATCCAATTAAAAATGAAGTTGAATTTGAAAAAGTTCTTTCAAAAATTGATTCTGATATTGAAAAATTAAAAGGTGTTTTTCCTTTGAGCGTTGTTGATTGCACGAATTTTTTAATCGAAGAAATGATTGAAGGAGAGGAATTTGCTATCGATGCTTATTTTGATGGTGAAGGAAAGGCGACAATATTAAATATTTTTCAACATCCTTTTTTTGATGAAAATGATGTATCAGATAGAATTTATTATTCTTCAAAAGAAATCATTAAAACATATTTAAAGCCTTTTAATGAACTATTAGATAAAATTGAAAAAGAAGGAAATTATAAAAATTTTCCTTTTCATTTGGAATTAAGAGTTTCTCAAAAAGGAATCATTCCAATTGAAATTAATCCAATGAGATTTTGTGGTTGGTGTATAACAGATATTGCGCAATTTTCTTGGGGTATAAATCCTTATGTTTATTTTATGGAAAACAAAAAACCAAATTGGGATGATATTTTAAAAAATGCCAATGATGATTATTTTTATTTCACAATCGGAGATGTTCCATCAAATATAGATAAAAATTCAATTAAAGAAATAAAATATGATAAATATTTGAAAAATATCTCTAATCCTCTTGATGTAAGGAAAATTGATTATAAAACAAAGCCTGTTTTTGCGATTGTTTTTGGTCGTTGCGCTGATATTAATGAAATAAAAAGTTTGTTAGCGCTAAATATGAATGAATTTATTGCGGTGGAAAAACAGTAACTCCTTTGATTCCTTGTTGGAAGCAAGAGCGAATAATTAAATCGACATCTTGAGTTGTGTGGTTTGGTTTCAAATTGATTGTTTTTGAAATTCCGCCATCAAGATATTTTTGAGCTGCTGCCATTGTGTCGATTTCATCCCAATAGGTTGCGTAAGTATTGTTTATTGGCTCGATTGATGGGGTGGTTTTTAAGATTCTTGATGTTGCGCCTGATGGTGAAATACACATTCTTATTCCTTCAATTTGGCTTTGTTCTTTTATGGTTAAAAGAGCCTTTTCTAAGACTTCAAGCGCTTCTTTTGAACCATAATTTAATCCCATTTGATTTAATAAATCTTGATAACCTAATATGCTAATAAAGCCATCAGGAGCAATTCTTCTAAGCGCCATGGTTAAAGTGTTGGCGCTTTGCGATAAAAATGCATAGTCAAATGTTTTGGATTCTTTGTTGTAAAATTTTGAAAGATTAATTTGAGCCAAGTTTAAAGCTTCGTTTTCTTTCAATTGGCTTGCTGCGCAAGAATCGCAAATGAAATCTTTTTCGTTTGAAAAAATTATTCCTGGTTCACCTTTTTTTCTCATTGAATCGATAAGTTTTGAATAAACTTCGCTCGCTTTAATTTTTGTTCCATCGTCTAAAATTAAGTCTTGATTTGTGTCGACTTTTGTTAAAAAATTGTCATCCATTACAACAGACAAATTAAAACACCAATCGTTGTAGTTTGCGTTGTCTTTAAGGGCAATAAAATCCATTATTTTAGGATGAGTAATATTCAAAAGACCAATTCCAGCCGGAGGACGGCGAAGATGGGGTTCTCTTTTTTTAAAATAGTTGTTTGTGTATATTATTTCTTCAATTGGGTTTTTAAGATTGGAATAATTTATTCCAATGCCAATTCCTTTGCTAATATAATTTTCAAGGGTGCAACAATGATGAACAACGTTTTTTGTGCTATCAAGTTTAAGAGCTATTGCGCTTTTTGGATTTGATAAATCGCTATATGCGCTTGTTGAAAGCGCTATATATCCCCCTTGAAGCAGTTTTGAAAAACTGTGTGCAAGTTTTGAATCAGGAAAGATATGTGTTGAAATCGAATCATAAAAAGAATTAATATTTTGATTTTCTTTGATTATTTTTCTTTCTATTAAAACTTTTTTATTTATATTTTGATTTTCAAACACAAAGCCATCCTCTCTTGTTTGAATTTGAGCTAAATGATGTGATTGTAATTTTGTTGGCTGAATATTTGTTTTGGTGATGGGAGTGATTAACATTTACAAATCTTTTAAATCTTGAGTTGCATCCAGTTTTTTAACAAGAGCTTTGATGTCGCCCTTAAGTTTAAAATACTCCTGAAATTTTTTTGTTGTTCTAATATTGAAACTTCTTCCGTTTTTATCTTTTGAACGAGAAATCAAACCTTGCTCAAGAAGCTCTGAAATATGCTCATAAGCGCTTGGGCGAATTTCTTTTAAATAAGATTGTCTGATTGGTTCTTTTAGGGCGATTACAGTTAAAGTTTTAATAACTGCAGGAGATAATTCAACAGGGCAAAGTTTTTCAACAATATCCATGTGCTCTGCTTTAACTTGGATAATATATCCATCTTCGTCATCAATTTCAAGCGCACCTTCTCTTGAAGCATAGTCAAACATTAAGTCAAGCAGTGCTTCTTGTGCTACTTCTTCTTCAATATCTAAGAGTTGTGCAATTTCAATTGGTTGCATTGCTTTTGATGTGATAAATAATATTGCTTCAATTTTTGATTTTAAAATTGCTGATTCCATTAATTTTCTTCCTCAACATTTTCATTTTTTTCTGCTTTTTTGACAAAAAGTTTTCCATAAAATTCTTCTTGATAAAGTTCATATTGCTCTTCACGAGCCAAAAACAATAGCGCAATGAAAGCAGAACTTTTATCAAAATTTAATAAACAAAGTTCCCTTAATTCAATGCTTTCTTCACGAGATAAAATTTGTGCTAAATTTTGTCTCATTTTTTCAACTACTTCTTCAACATATTCATCATGCGCCAATTCTTTGATTTGATGAGCCTTGAGGCTTGCATAGTTTCGAACTCTTCTTTCTTTTCTATCCAGCGCTGATTTAATTGCGTATTTTTTTTCTAATTCTTCATAAAATTGGATATGGCGAATCAAATCTTTTAAAGTCACATTCCTTTTGCGATTTAAACGAACGGAAGTTCTTCTTTGTAATACTTCATCAAAAGAAACAATATTATTTGTCGGAATATGCAGTTGTTCATAGTCTGAATCGTCAAAATTGTCGTCTTCAAAATAATCCAAAGGTTCAACTTCAAAATCACTAATTGAAATTCCTTGAAAAATATCAGATTTGATTTTTAATAAAGTTGTCGAAAATAATAAGGCTTTGCCAACTGAGCGCAAGTTGTCTTGTTTTAGTTCTGAAATTCGAGCCATATATTTGTCATACAAATCGACAATATCAATGTTCCAAGGGTCAATTTTGCCCATTCGAACTAAATCTAAAACAATTTCGATTGCATCTGTTTGAACATCTTTTTTTATGCCTGATTTTGATATAAATTCTGTATTTCCGCCAAAATCAACAGTACCATCAAGGACTGTTATGTCATCATATATTTTTTTGTTGTTTGAATAAAAATTCACAGCTTCAGACATTATTCATCCCTTAATTTAACGCCAGAAATTTTTGTAACCCCTTTGTCCTTTTGGGTTACGCCAATCATTCTATCTGCGTTATCTAACATTGGTTTTCTAAGCGATACAACTACGAATTGTGCAGTTTTTGATTGATTTGTGATAATTGTTGATAATCTTTCAACGTTTGGACCATCCAAGTGCATATCGACCTCATCAAATGCATAAAATGGGCTTGGTAAATATTTTTGAATAGCAAAAACAAAAGCAAGAGCTGTGAGGGATTTTTCGCCCCCTGACATACCTGCAAGTTTTTGATTTTTTTTGTCACGAATGTTAGCTACAAAAGTCAAACCGCCAGAGAATGGATCGTTTTCATTTTCAAGGTAAAGACTTCCTGTGCCTTCTGAAATTTGTGCAAAAACTTCTTTAAAATTATTGTTTATTGCATGATATGCCTCTAGGAATGTTTCTTTTTTAAGGTTTTGATAACCATTCATACGAGATTTGATTTCATTTTTCTCGTTTTCTAGTGTCATAACCTTTTCTTTATAGGCGTTTTGGCGCTCCATAACTTCATCATATTCAGTTAAAGCACGCATATTAACATCGCCTAGGGCATCCATTTTCTTTTGAAGAGAATTGATTTTTGCAGTTATTTCATCAAGAGAAATATCTGTTTTTTCAAGCTCTTTATAGTTAATTCCAGCGCTTTCGAGTTCTTTTAAGATGGCTTCAAGCATAGGCTCAAGTTCTCTTCTTCTTGCTTTATAGCTTTCTTCTTGTTCTGCTAATCTTTCAAGCTCGTCTGTTGTTTTATTTTTAGCTGTTTTTAAGTTTAAAAGCTCTTCATTTAATTCATCACGTTTTGTTTGAAGTTCTTTTAAATTTTTACCAAGTTCTTCAATTTCTTTTTCAAGAGCTTCTAGTTCTATTTTTAAGGCTTCAATTTCAGCTTTAAATTGTTCTTTTTCGCCCGCTAAAGCTTCATTATCTTTAGTTAATTTTTTAATATCGTTTTCACGAGTAACGATTTGACTTTGTTGGAATTTGATTTGGTTTTGGTCTTTTTCAATATCGTTTTCTTTTGTCATGATTGCTTTTTCGATATTTTTGATTTCCTCTTCAACACCAAGAGTTTTTTCTCTTAGTTTTTTGAGTTCGCCTTCGTCGATCAGCTTTTCAACCGCTTCCAATTCTTCTTGTTTTTCTTGGATTTTATCCATTAATTTAATGTGTTTGTTTTCCAATAAATCAAGCTCTTTTGTTAATTTTGAATTAGCTTCTTTTAAAAGTTTTAATTGCGCCTCGCCCTCTTTGATGAAGTCTGCACTAGATTCGTTGTTTGCAATTAGATTTTTAAGCTCTAATTTTGCAGAATTAAGGGCGTTTAAAGAAGAAGAGTATTTTTGTCTTGTATCTTCCAAACGACGTTCTAAATCTTTTTGAAGTTGAACAAGTTCGCGCGCTTCTTCTTCATATTTTTTAAGAGCTTTTTTGTATTTTTCAAGTTCTCTTTCTTGAGTTTTATCAAACAAACCGGTAGTTTTTTTCTTGGCACCACCAGTAATTAAACCAGATTTTTCTGTAATATCGCCTTCAAGAGTTACAACTCTATATTTTCCAGCTAATTTTTTAGCGCAATTTTCATCCTCAACTACAACAGTTTCTCCAAGGGCAAAATAAAAAGCATCAAGATATTGATCATCAAAATCAATTAAATTAATAGCAAAATCAATTACACCTTTTTCTTTTGGCAATGCCATGCGGGTTGGGGCTTTTTTAATTATGCTCATTGGTATAAAAGAAGCTCTATCTCTTCCTTGAGAACGAAGAACTTGAATTGCACGATATGCAACATCTTGATCATCAACAACAATTGAAGCTGCTCTTGCTCCCATTGCAACGTTAATTGCGTCAATATATTCTTCTTCGATGTCTGCTAATTGTGCTAATGGTTGGTGAACACCTGCAATTTTGGCATTCATTACGGTTTCAATACCTGAACCTAAGCCAACTGATTTATATGCATTTTTGTTGGCGTCTAAAATTGCAATTCTTTTTTGTGCTTGTTGAATATTATATTGAGCATCTTCTCTTTTAGATTTTGTTTTGTCGAGCTCTTCAAAAGTCCTTGTTTGAATGATTTTGCATTCTTCAACTTCTTTTGTTAAAGTTTCGACTTGAACGCTTAATTTGTCTTTTTCGTTTTCAAAAACTTTGGCTGAGTTTAAAAGTTTATCCATTTGTTCTTTAATGGATTTAATTTTTTCTTCATTGTTTTTATATGTATTATCAAGGGGAAGCTGCTCTTTTATGAGCTGAGTTTCGCTATCTTTTAAATCATCCAATTCTTTTCTTAATTTGTTTCGATTTTGGATGTGTTCGTCTGCGGATTTATTTAAGCCTGTCATTTCTGAAATAATTTTGCTTAATTCTTCTTTTTTGGCTTTTAAATCGATATTAAGTTGTTCTAATTCTTTGTTTTTTTGCTCAATTGAAGATGTATATTCTTCAATTTTTTCCTTTTGAACAATAATTCCGTTTTTGTAACCTTCGATAGATTTTAAATTATCAAGAGTTGTTTTTTCGCATTGAGCAATGGCAGAATTTTTGCGCTCTATTGCGCCTTTTTTCTCTTCGGCTGTTTTTTTAACTTCCAGCTGTTTTTCTTCGCCTTGCGCTCTAACTGCGGTATTTACTTCGTCATATTTTGCTTTTATGTCTGCAATTTTTGATTCGGATTCTTTTAATTTTTGGGTTAATTCTTTTTTTGTCTTTGTTGCTAAAAGTATATTTTGATGAACGAGTTCTAGCGCTCTTTGAGTATCAAAATATTTAGCTGATTGAATCTTTGTTTCTAGTTCGGTTTTTTCGTCTTTGAATTTTTTATATTTAAGAGCAACTTCTCTTTCTTGTTTTAATTGTTCGATTCGGTTATCGATTTCGTTCATTAAAATATTTGTATTAGCAACTTTGTCCTCAACGCTTTGAATTTGTTCTGTTGCAAGGTTGATTTTTCTATCAAAATCTGCAGTTCCTGCAATTTCATCAATAATTTTTCTTCTTTCGTTTGGAGAACATTTTGTAATTTCTGTTACATCCCCTTGCATCATAACGTTGTAGCTGTTTGGAGAAATGTTATATTTTTCAAGTTCTAGGTGAATTTGCGTTAAAGTTGCAGGTTTGTCGTTGTAATAATAATTGGACTGAACGCCATTTCTGCCTTTTTTGATATGTCTTTTGATTGAAAATTCTTGGCTGTCATCATCCTCTGAAAAAGTAACTTTAACAGAAGCTTCGCCACGTTTATTATGGTTTGTGATTAAATCTGCAACGCCTTGTTCTGAGCGCAACGTGCGAGCAGTAGTTAATCCAAGCGCAAAAAGAACAGAGTCAATGATGTTGCTTTTGCCTGAACCATTTGGACCTGATATTGCTGTAAATCCGCGCATTAAAGGAACTGTCACCTTGTTTGCAAAGGATTTAAAGTTGTCAATTTCGATTTCTTTTATATACATCTACTTATTTGTAAACTCTTAATCAGCCTAGTATATTAATTAGACTATAAAACAATAAGGCATGTCAAATATTATATAAAAATTAATATCTGTTAATTATATATCTTTGTTTTTTGTAGTTATTGTTTTGTTTTTCTTTGTGTAATTCGATATATTTATCGTTTAAAACATTAATTCGAGATATTGGCCAAAACATAAAGTTTGCTCTGCCGATAATTCTTTCTTGTTCTAATAAGCCCCAAAAACGGCTGTCTTTTGAATTTCCCCTATTGTCGCCCATCATAAAATAATGACCTTCAGGAATAACAAAAGGACCGCAATGCATGCCTTCGCTGCATTTGCTCCAATCTGTTTGAGAAAGGATATACGGTTCATCAAGTGCTATGTCATTAATATAGACTTGATATGATGAATTTCTTTCGTTGAATTTGATTTCAAATTTGTCGTTTGGCATACCTATTGCTCTTTTAATGAAAGCAACATCTTTGCAAAGAATTCCTGAAAGTCTTGAAAAAACAGATAAAATATCTTTTTTTAATGTTTCTTCTGGAGGATAAAATACTAAAATATCGCCACGTTTAATGTCTTTTTTAGGAAAATCTAGTTTTTCAACAAAAACTCTATCATGCTCTAAAATTGTTGGACGCATTGAACCGGAAGGAATCCAGCGCAATTCTCCAATGAAAAATCTTATTAAAATAACGCAAGCAATAACAAAAACAATTGTGCTTATTGTTTCTTTTATAAAGTTAATTTCTTTTTCGTTTCCATTTTCATCACGCTCTTCATCAAAAAATATTTTTTTAAGAAAATATCCTAACCCGTTTTGTTTTGTGTTTTTGCAAAAAGTTATAAAAGAATTTTTCTTTCTTTTTGCAAAATTAATAAAATCATTTTTTGCTTTAATGAAAAACATTTTGTCTGCATAAAATAAATAAAGAGCAAATACCCAAATGAAAGTTGAAATTAAAAGAATATTTAAAAATTTAACAAAAGAAGCAAAAGGCTTATGATAATTTTCGCTTAGTGAATCGATTTTTAATAATTTAGAGTTTGGATGAGTATCGAAAATATATTCAGAAACATCATTAATTAATTTTTCATCCTTTTTTTCGCCTTTAATTGGCAAAGCAAGATAAAGTGAATTTTTTGTTTCTTTTGTTGATGAATATTTTATTCCTAAGGAAACTAATTTTGATTCAAGATTTTTTATATTGACATTTTTAGCATCATATTCAAGGATTATCCCTCTTTTTAAGAAGAAATTTAGATTTTGATTGTTTTGATTATAGATAAAACAAATTGATAAAAAAATTATGCAAAACAAGATGGGTTTAAAATTTTTATTTAAAAATGTTTTAATCTTTTCCAAAATTAACTCCTTAATGTATAGTTTGCAAGCTCGATTAGCGAATCTTTATAAATTGAGTTTTCAATTTTATTTAATTCTTCAAGTGCAATGTTTTTTATTTCTTCAACTTTTTCAATTGATTTTTCTATGGATGAGTATATCATAGGCAAAGTATAGTTGCCATTTTTGATGTCTGATTTGTTGGATTTAAAATCATCAATATCGTTTTTAATTTGAAATCCTAAAGCGAAATTTTCAATGAATGATAATAAATTTTCGTTTTTTTTGCCTAAGGTAAATAATGCCTCAATGCCCGCTATGAAAAGATTTGCGGTTTTTGCATTTGTTTTTTTGAAATATGTTTCAATATTTGTAATTTTGTTTAAATTTTCATTTTGGTTTATTTCGCCCTGAATTGTTTTTTTGATTTTTGAAGCAAAAATTTTTGTAATATCTAAACTTGTTTTGCCTAATTCTTCAAGAGCGAGCGCTAAAAGCAAATCTCCTTCTAGGACAGCAAGTTTTGAACCGTATTTTTTGAAAAAAGTTGGATGATTGCGCCTAAGCGCTTCTTCATCAATAATATCGTCGTGTATTAAAGAGGCGCTATGAATCAATTCTGTGATTATGGCAATTTTGTTTGTTAAAGCATTGTCGATTTTTAATATTTTAGCTGATAAAAATATTAAAATTGGACGGAGTCTTTTTGGGTTGTTGAAAATAAATTTTTCTAAATCAGACATTAAGAAATTATCTTGTAATAAGATAATTTCTTTTAAGTCTTTTTCGAAAATTTCTAGCTCTTTTTTTATAGGGAAAATTATTCTATTCATTAAATTATAAATTTTCCATTTTCATAGATTAATTTGTCGTCGACAAATATTTGTCCGCCATTTTTCATATTTTTAATCATATCCCAATGAAGTCCGGATTGGTTTTTTCCGCCTGCTTCAGGATAGCTTGCTCCAAGAGCTATATGAATTGAGCCGCCAATTTTTTCATCAAAAAGAATATTGCCTGTTACATCTTGGATTCTGTCGTTTGTTCCAATTGCAACTTCTCCAACAAAACAAGAACCCTCATCCATTTCTAACATGTTGCACAAAAATTCGTTTCCAACTTCTGCGTGGTATTTAATGGCTTTTCCGTCTACAAATTCAATATAAACTTCTTTAGATGTTGAACCGTGGTAATTTTGCGGAAAATCGAAGTAAATATAGCCATTTGCACTGTCTTCAACAGGAGAAGTAAAAATTTCGCCATCAGGAAAGTTCATATTTCCTGAACATGGTACCCAAGTTCTTCCTGCCGTAGAAAATGTAATATCAGTTTTATCGCCAACTATTCTGATTTTCGATGTCTTATTTAAAATATCAGCTAATCTTTTTTGTTCGTTATCTATTTCGACCCATTTTTGAACTGGATTTTCTAAATCTAAATAACAAGAATTAATCAAAAATTCAGAGTATTCTTCTAAACTCATAGACGCTTCTTGAGCAAGTGCATTGGTTGGATAATCTGCAATAACCCAGCGCATGTCGCCACTGGCTGAGCGTTCAAGCCTTTTAGATAAAATTGGCAAAGTTGCCTTAGAACGCTTTGCAACTTTTGAAGAATCGGCATTTGCCATATTTTTAATATTATTTGGAGCGCCAATAAATATCATAACGTCAGCTTTTTCAACTTCAATTTTTGACATTTCATCAATATATTCAAGCTGTTCGTCTGTTGCGTATTTAATAAATGTTTCAGCTAGTTCATCCATTGAAGTTCTAACAATTGGATTTGCACCATTTTGCAAACATAATTTATAGATTTCTTTAACCAAAGGCTGACCTTCATGGCCTCTAGCGTAAATTATAACCAAATCGCCTTTGGTAACTTTGGTTGAATAATTAACTAAAACATTTGCATATTTATTTATTAGCGGATTATACATTTTATTCCTCGTTTTGTCCGAATGTAGATTTGCGATTTTTTAGCGAACATCCTCTTTTTGAGCTTCTTACAAAATCAACAAGATTGTCTATATATTTGTTGCCTTTGAATTCTTCTTCAATTAATTCAAGAGCTTGGGTTGTGTTGTATTCCTCGCTTTTTAAAAGGCGAATTGCTTTATGAAGAGCGTCTCTTGATTCTTTATCAACGTCTTTTCTTTTTAAGCCGATAGCATTTGTTCCCATTGGAACAGCTGGAATCCCTTCAGCTTTGCAATATGGAATAATATCAAGGCGAGCTGCACTTGCTCCTGAAACGATAGCCATATCGCCAATTCTAAGGTTTTGATGGAATACGCTTTGACCGCCTAAAAATACGCCAAAACCAACATGGCAATGTCCGCCTAAAGTTGCTGCGTTTGCCATTATGACATTATCTCCAAGTACACAGTTGTGTGCAACATGGGTATATGCCATTAATAAACAATTGTTGCCGATAATTGTATTATTTCCTTCGCCTGAGGCTCTGTTTATTGTGGCAAATTCTCTAATCCAGCAATTTTCGCCTATTATAACGCCTGTTTTTTCGTTTTTATAGCCTAAATCTTGCGGTTCACCGCCAATTGAAGCAAAAGGAGAAATGCGAGTATTTTTTCCTATGTGTGCAAATTGAATATTTGCATTTTCTCCAATAACACAATTATCCTCGATAACAACGTCTTTTCCAATAACGCTGAATGCTCCAATTGTAACGTTTTGACCAATTTTGGCAGTTTCATCAATAACTGCTAGATTATGAATTTTGTTTTCCATTTTCTTAATTCCTATTTAAGTGCAACAGTTAAAGTTGCTTCTAAGCATAATTTACCATCTACAAATGAACGACCAAAGCATTTTGCAATTGGACCTTTCATTTTAATAATTTCTGTTTCCATTTCAAGCTTGTCGCCAGGACGAACAATATTTTTAAATTTAGCGCCATCAACTCCTGCAAAAAGAGTTAATTTACCTTTGTATTGTTCCATTAGCATTAAAATTGGAGCAGATGTTTGTGCTAATGCTTCAATTTGCAATACTCCTGGCATAATTGGGTTGTTTGGAAAATGCCCTTGGAAGAAAGGCTCATTAAACGAAACATTTTTATATCCTTTTGAATATTGACCAGGAACGCATTCTGTTATTCTATCTACTAATAAAAATGGGTATCTGTGTGGCAGCATTTCTAGAATTTGAGCGTAATTTAGTGATACTGGTGTGATAACTGTATCCATTTTTCTCCCCTTCCTTGTATGAATTTTTATTTGTCTAATATTTGTTTTAAATTTTTAGCAAGCTCGCAATGATATGCATGCCCTGCTTCGATTGCGATTATTTTAGCATTTAGCTTAAGCGGGTTATATCCTGTTAAATATAAATCTCCGATAATGTCTAAAATTTTGTGTTTAGCAGGTTCATATTGGCTTCTTAATTCTGTTGTATAGCCATCATCAGTTAAGCCAACAGTGTTTTCGATTGTAACCCCTTTTGAATATCCAGCAGCTTGAAATTTTTCAAGGTCTTTAAGATAGCCAAAAGTTCTTGCTTCTGTAATTTCGCTTAAATTGTCGTTTAATTTAACCCATCTATTGTTTAAATCAGGGTGGTTAAAATTCACTGCGTATAAAATTGTTGTTGGGTTTTCATCAGGAATTAATGTTATTGAAGAATGGTTGCGAGAAAAACTCACAACTTTATTTAATTTTTTTGTTAGTTCAGATTCACCAACAAAACCAATTTTGTTAAATTCTTCAACCCAAACTTTAGCGCTTCCATCAAAAATCGGCATTTCAAACCCTTGAGATTCAAAATAAACATCAAGAGCGTCAATTTCGCATATTGCACAAGCTGCCATAAAGTGTTCAACTAGGGCAATTTTGTGTTTTGCGCCTGCCATGATGTCTGCTAAAATTACGCAATGTTCGGTTGAAACAACGTTTTGCGCTGTTGCTTCAACAACACCATCACCAATAAAAAAGCGGATTCCTTTTTTGTCTGATGGTTTTATTGTTAATTCAACAGGAGCTGCAAACATTAGCCCAGCTCCTGATAATTTAAAACTAGATTTTACCGTCTTCATTTAAAAATTTCTCATAATCTTCTAATAAGTGTTGATATTTTTTGTATTTTTGAACCATTATTTCTGCTTCGTCTAAGTATTTTAATCTCTTAATGAAATCTTTTCTTAAAACAGCAGGAGCACCCATTACAACTGATTTTTTAGGGAATGATTTAGAAACACCTGCTTGAGCTAGAATGATTGAATCATCACCAATTTCAATATGGTCTTTCAAACCAGCTTGACCAGCAATTACAACTCTATCTCCAATTACGCAAGAGCCTGCAATGCCAACTTGAGATACAATTGTGCAGGCTTTGCCAATTCGGCAGTTGTGTCCAATCATAACAAGGTCGTCAATTTTTGTTTGAGCGCCAATAATTGTGTTTTCAACTGTTCCTCTGTCGATACAAGTGTTTGCGCCGATTTCAACATCGTCACCAATTTCAACAGAGCCCAAAGAAGGAATTTTAAACACTTTTACATCGGTATTAACTTCTTTGATAGCTCCTTCTGAGCGTGCTTGTTCAATATTATTTGGATTTTCAGTTACAAAAGAAAAACCATCAGCACCAATGCTTGCGCCATGGTGAATTATGCAACGAGAACCAATTTTGATAAAGTCGCCAATATTAACTCCTGGATGAAATAAACAATCTGAGCCAATTGTTGCGCCTTTTCCGATATAAACATTAGGCATAAGAGCGGTGTTATCGCCAATTACTGCATCACGCCCTACAAAAACGTTTGCTCCAATTGAAACATTTTGCCCTAGTTTTGCACTTGGGTCAATTACTGCTGTTGGATGAATATTTCTTGGAGTATCAGGAGCAATATAAAATACATTTAAAAGCTTCATGAAAGCTAATCTTGGGCGTTCAACTTCGATTGTTGAAATTCCATCTAAATTAACCCCAAGAGGCACCAAAACCGCTTTTGCTTTTGAAGTTGCCATGTTTTGAATTTCGTCTTCATTCATTGCAAGAGCTAATGTGTTTTCGTCGGCAATTTTTGGAGGTGCAACTTTATCAATTGTTACATCGCTTGCTTTTGTTAAAATACCGCCCACAATTTGTGCTAACTCTTCAAGGCTAAATTTTTTCTCACCCATACGACACTCCCTTAAAATAACTAGTCTATGTATGTTTATTCTATAACAATTGCAAAAAAAATGCTAATTTTTTAATAAAATTTTTACTTTTGTTCTATTTTTTTGATAACATTCGTTGTTGATTTGCCTTCGATAAGGTTGATGAACTCTACTTTACCGCCATTTTTTAAAACAACATTAGCCTCAGTTAAAGTTTCAAGGGTATAATCTGCCCCTTTTGTATAAATATTTGGCTTGATTTCTTCTAATAATTCAGCAGGTGAATCTTGTTCAAAAATTATAACATAATCAACAAAATTAAGCTCTGATAGTAATTCGGCTCTGTCGTTTTCGTTGTTTATTGGGCGAGATTCGCCTTTTAATCTTTTAACAGAAGAATCTGAATTTAAGCCAATTACTAAAATATCTCCGTGGCGTGCTGATTCTTTTAAATATCTAACGTGTCCAACGTGCAATATATCAAAGCAACCATTGGTGAAAACAATGGTTTTGCCTTGTTTTTTTAATTTTTCAAGTGTTTCTTTTGCTTCGTTTTTTGAAATTATTTGTCCCATTTTTCCTCGCTTAAAAAACCGCCATATTGGCGGTTTTTGTTATTTTTTCTTTGCTTTGCTTAATCCGCTTAATAATGATTCTTGGATTTGTTTTTCTATATTAACCGGATTAAGAGAACTATCTCCAAATTCAATTTTTGCTTGATTTTTTAAGCCGCTAATAAGTTTATTAAGTGCGTCTTGTTCTTGTTTTTGTTTTAAAAATTCTTTAATATCAGCTTTCATTGAGGCATAAGTTTGAACTTGTTTTGCTTTTTTGTCTTTAACATAAATAATATGTGTGCCATATTGAGATTTTACCAATTGGCTAATTGTTCCAACTTTTTGTGAAAAAGCTGCGTTTCCAAATTCAGGAACAACTTCTTCTTTTGCAATGTAGCCTAAATCTCCGCCTTGTTGAGCCGAACCCAAATCTTTAGAATATTCTTTTGCTAATTGCGCAAAGTTTTTTGGGTTATTAACTGCTTTTTGTCTCACTTCTTTTGCTAAAGCTTCAACTTTTGCAACTTCTTCTTTTGCTTTCTTTTCGATTTCTTCTTGAGACAATTCACCTTTTTTGTCTGCTTTTACAATTGCAGATTTAATTGAATCAAGATTTGTGTCAAACAAAATGTGTGAAGCTTGCACTTTTTCTGGGGTTGTGAAGCTTGCTTTGTTTTCTTTATAGTATTTTTCAGCGTCTGAATCTGTGATTTTTCCTTTGGCAATTGAATTAATTAATTTTGTTGTTTTAACTTCGTTTGCCATATCGGAATTTAATCTTTCTTCTGAAATGTTGTTGTCTTTTAAAGCTTTGTTGAAAGATTCAAGAGAGCCTACTTGTTTAATTAATTCGTCTTTTCTTGCTTTAATTTCTTCTTCGCTTGCGGTAATTTTTCTTTTTTCAAATTCTTGAATTAATAATTCTCTTGCAATTGTGTCTTTTACTTGTTTATTTTTAAGAGATAGAACAATATAGCTGTCGTCTTTTTTTAGATTTTCTGGTAAGTGTTTAACTTGAAGATTTTTAATTTTATTAAAGTCATCATAAAATTCTGCTTTTGTAATAACTTTGTCATTAATTTTTATTGCCATGCTGTTGTCTTTTGCGCAACCACAAAATAAAACACTACTAAATAAAAGTGTTAGTGCTAGTTTTGTAAACTTCATAAATTCTCCTTATTGATTAACTTTAAAATTTAAAATTACTTCAGAAATATGATAAAACAAATCAGACAATTTGTTAAATATTTCATCAAAATCGTCTTCATTTTTGTTCATAAGTAAAATTCCTTTAACTTTGTTCAAGTTTTTTGGTGGGGTTGAATAAGTGAAATATTTTGTATATTTTGGTTCGATTTTCGATTTTAATATAATCCATTCTTGTGCTGTAAATGGAGTATTGATTCTAATTTGGTTTCCTGCTTGGCGAATTGCGCTGATGTTGGCGTTTGTTGCTAGAATTCTAAGTTTAATTAATTTGATTAAATTTTCAACACAAACTGGAATCTTGGAAAATCTATCTTTCAAGCTTATTTCCATATTTTCTAATTCTGAAATTGTTGAAACATCAGAAAGTCTTTTATATTCAAGAATTTTTTGCTCATAAGTTTGCGCCCATTCGTCTGGAATATATGCGTCAGCATTAATATCAACAATTGCTGGTTCTTTTTTTGAAACCATATTTTGCTCATAAGGGTTTTTATTTTGTTTTTGTTTAATATCATCAATGCATTCTTTTAATAGATTGCAATATGTATCAAATCCAACATTAACCATTTGACCGTGTTGATGAGTTCCCAAGATGTTTCCAACGCCTCGAATTTCAATATCTCGAAGTGCAATTTGATAGCCGCTTCCAAGGCTTGAAAAATCCTTAATTGATTCTAATCTTTTTCTTGCTTGTTCGTTTAATTCTTTGTTTCTTTTGTAAAAGCAGAAACAATAAGCTTGCCTGTCGCATCTTCCAACTCTTCCTCTTAATTGATAAAGTTGAGCAAGCCCAAAGTTATCTGCGTTGTGAATAATCATCGTATTGGCATTTGGAATATCAAGACCTGATTCAATGATTGTTGTTGACAATAAGACGTCATATTTTTTTGAAGAAAAATCACAAATTACTGTTTCTAATTCGCGCTCTGCCATTTGCCCATGGGCAATAGCAATTCTAGCGTTTGGAATGATTTGTCGAAGTTTTTCTTTAAATTTGTTTATGGTTTCAACTCTGTTATATAAATAATAGACTTGACCATCTCTTTGAAGCTCTTGATTTATTGCGTTTTTAACATAAGTTTCACTAAATTCGCCAACATAGGTTTTGATTGGAAGTCTGTTTTTTGGCGGAGTATTAATAACAGATAAATCTTTTAAGCCTGATAATGCCATATTTAGCGTTCTTGGGATGGGGGTTGCGCTTAGAGATAAAACATCAATGTTTTCTTTGAATTTTTTTAGTTTTTCTTTATGTCGAACGCCAAATTTATGCTCTTCGTCAATTACCAAAAGCCCTAGTTTTTTAAATTTAATGTCATCTGAAAGCAAACGATGCGTTGCAATAACAACATCAACTTTGCCTTCATTAATTTCTTGAATAACTTGTTTTTGTTCTTTTTTTGAACAAAATCTATTTAAAACAGCAACATTAACATCAAATGGTTCAAATCTTTCTTTGATTGTTTCAAAGTGTTGCATTGTCAAAATTGTTGTTGGGGCAATTAGCGCACTTTGATAACCCGACATGACAGCTTTAAACATTGCTCGAAGCGCAATTTCGGTTTTTCCAAAGCCAACATCAGCACAAATTAATCTATCCATTGGCTTGATATCTTCCATATCTTTTTTTGTTTCAATAATGGCTTTCATTTGATCTGGAGTTTCTGTATATTCAAAATTTTCTTCCATTTCATATTGCCAATTTGAATCCGCTTCAAATTCTATGCCAGAAGCCATTTTTCTTTTTGCATATAAATCCAATAAATCATAAGCAATTGATTCAACTTCTTTTTTGGCTTTTGATTTTGTTGTTTCCCAAGCGCTTCCGCCCATTTTTGAAAGTTTTGGCTTGTTTGCGCCTGTCCCTCGATATCTGCAAAGCAAATTAATTTGTTCTGCTGGCATGAAAAGCTTGTCTGTTCCTTGAAATTGAATTTCGAGATAGTCTTTTTGATTTTCGTCAATTGTTTGCTTTGTAATTCCATTATAAATCCCAATTCCATGGATAGAATGAACAACATATTCTCCGATTTTTATATCGTTTATTGAATCAATAAAATCTTGGGTTTGCTTGTTTGAATAATGTTTTTTTGTTGTAATATCTCGATTATGGCGGTTAAAAAGTTCTTTGTCAGATAGAATTATAAATTTTTCTTTTGATATTTTTTCATCGTCGCAAATTACTCCTCCTGTTGAAATATCGGGAAAATAAAAAATATCATCCGAAAAAATTTCTAATTCATCAAAAATTTCTTTTAATCTATTTGGAAAATTAGTGCAAACTAAAATTTTGTAGTTTTTGTTTAAATATTCTTTTAAAAACTTGTCGATTTTTGTTATATCACAAGAAAAAATCGGAGGAATAGATAAATCAAATTCGATTATTTTGTCGTAATCGTCTTCTAAAAAATTATCTATGCCTATGTTTTTAAATTTTTTAATTTGTTTTTGAAAATCGTTATATGATGTGTGATTTAAGGTTTCAAGAGGTAATTTTAAATTTGAATTTAGTGAATCTGTGTATTCTTGAATATATTTTTCATCCAAATTTTGATATTTTGAAAAAATCTGACCAGATTCTTTGAAAATTAAAATATAATCTTCAAAAAAATCGAGAACGGATGAAGTTGCGTTTAAAAAATTATTTAAATAATATTCAATTCCCTCAAAATAGCCTATTGTTTCAATTTTTTCAATTAATTCGTTTTTGATTTGAATTGAAAAATCGTCTTTGTTTTCAATTGATTTGATTTTATTGATGAAATTTTTGCGATTTTCATCATTTAAAATAAATTTATAAAGTGGAAGAATTCTTGCAGATTCAACTTTTTTGAAACTCTTTTGTGTGTTTGGATTGAAATATCTTATATCTTCAATTGTCTCTGCAAAAAATTCAATTCTAATTGGGTTGTAATCAAGTCCATAGATATCTAAAATATCCCCACGAAGAGCAAATTCGCCAATGTCGGTGACATTTGTTGTTCTTTTGTATCCTAATTCAACAAGTTTTTGGCTTATTTTTTGATAATCTATTTCGTCATTTTTTTTAAATTCAATTATATTTTTTTTATAAAAATCTATATTAGCATATTTTTCCAATAAAGATTTAACTGGAGCAAATACTACACTTGGTTTTTCAAGGAAAATATTAATTTGTTCTTGATAAATATAATAATTTTTTTCTAATTCACTATAAAATCCAACTTCTTGGCTTACTAAAACTTCACTATTAATTTCAAGCAAAGTTTTTAAATCTTTTTGCGCCCTTAGGGCGCTTTGTTCGTCGGGCGTGATATAGAGGATTTTTTTGTTTTGAGAAACTATTGATTTAATTAAAAATAAATCAATAGGAGACAACAACCCCGATAAAACAAGACGATATTTGGAGTTTGATTTAATAAAACTATCTAAAAAATTTAATTTTATAAAATCATTATTCATTTATTGTTTATTATCGTCTTTCATTCCTATATTTTTAAGCCTGCGTTCGATATCCCTCCACCAGCTTAGTTTTTGCTTGAAAAGATATCTATATCCGCTGAAGTTGCCGCTTGAAATGTCTTGTTGTTGCGATTCACAAAAATCGCCAAAATCTTTGCTTAATTTTGCACAAAATTCTTTTCTGTCTTGTTTGAATTCGTAAAAAGTTTGAACTTCGCCAATTTCAACAATAACTTCTGGTTTGTCTTGTCTTAAGAATGAATAATCAACGCTAATTGGCGCAATATTAATCCCGCCATATTGTTTAATGGCGTTTTCGATTAAATATGCAATTCCTGTTTGGAATTTTTTGTTTTTGTTTCTTGGAGGTCTAATTATGCCTTCTGCAAATAGCCAAAAATAAATGTCTCCCTTATCGAGCGTTGTTGCGGCATATTTTAAAGATTTCATTGCGTCTTGCGCAGTTTTTTTGTTGATTGGAAAACAGCCAATATATTGAAATAATGGAAATCTGTTCATTTCTTCAATCATAAGGCGAAGTCTGCCTTTAAAGACTCTTCTAACCATTGTGTAGCCAATGATTCCATCCCACCAATTGCTATGATTAACATAAAAAATTGTAGCCTTTGATTTGTCTCGGTTTTCAAGGTTTTCTATCCCTTTATACATTAAAGAATGAAATCTTGCTTTAACCATTTTTCCAAAAACATATTTTGCAACGGCATTCCAAAAAGGATTGTCTTTTGCTGTTCTGAATTTTTCTTTTCTGTTTCTTAAAACCGTAGGAGGTGTTTCGCAGTATAAGTGCTTTGGTTTTTCAATTACTGTCATAACTTTATTACCTATTTATCCTCTATGATTCTGTTTAATTGACAATGAGCCTTGAAAGAAGTTAATTCTTTTTCTATTTTTTTGGTGTAGCTTTTAAGGTTCAATTTCTTTGAAAGGTCTATATTTCTATTATACATTCTTATTATGCTTTGTGCATAATCATATTTTTTGTTGTCAGCTTGTTGTGAAATCATTTCACGAGCAATTGATGCTTTTAAACTGTTTAATCTTGCTTGAAGGTACAATAATTCTTGCGTAATTGCGCATTGAAGAGCTAAATCGCAATACATTTGCGCATTTTCTTTATCGTTTAATTTTAGATATGCTTTTGCTAGAAGCTCTTGGAATAAAATTTTGAAATAATAATTATTGTTGTGAGCATTTTCGCAAATTTTAACAGCTTTTTCGCAAATTTCAATGCAATACATATCAGCTTTATTTGCAGCAGTTGCAGCGGCGCTGATGTACCAAGCCAAAAGTGCTCCAAGGGCAATTTTTTTGCTTGAAAAATATTGCATTTGCGCAGTTGCAATTTCAATTGCTTTAACATAGGATTTTTCTTCTAACATAACGTATGCTAGAAGTGTTTTTATAAAGTTTTTTGATACTTCATTGTCGCAATTGTTTGCATAAGTTGTTGCTTCAAATAAATCTTCTTTTATTGTTTCAAAATCAAGTCTTAAAATTTTATTGATTAAATTTATTATGTTCCATTGACAAACAAGTTCAGGAGAATCAATAACATAAGCAAAATTTTTAACTATTTCTTGTAAAATTACGTCTGATTCTTCAAAATATCCCCTTGAAGTGTTCGCCATTGCGTCTGCAAAAGCAAGCTTAACTTTAAGGGCATCAATTCTTGAGCCTTTTTCTTTTTGAAGAACTTTATCAATTTCGTTTATTAATTCAAAAGCAGTTGAAGAGCCTTGTTGGGCATAGCTTTGTGCAAGAATAATGTTTGATTCAATCCAAGCATAAAATATTTCTGTTTGGCTAATCCATTTGTGCTTAGAGAAGAAATTCAAATGTTTTTCTAAAACAGGAGTGATTTCTGTATTAACAATGCTTGTAATTTCTTGCCAAGAGCCAAGTTTTAACAATGCTTCAAGTTTTCTTGTTTTAATAAGAGCAATTTGAAGTTCTATTATTGCTTTTTTGTCAGATTTGTCGGCTTTATTGAAGAATTTTAAAACATTATCCACAACTTCAACAGCGCCTGTGTAGTCTTGAGTTAGATATGCGCTTTTTGTTAAGAAGCCTGAAAGTTCAATAATTTTGTTTGTATCTTTGTTTTTTTGCGCTGCAGCAAGAGCATTAGAAAGGTAGTCTTTTGCTTCTGCTGGGTTTTTGTCGTAAATTAATTTGCCCAAACGTTCGCAAATGTTGTTTTTTGTGTATTCAAAGCTATCAAGTTTAACATTTTCCAATAAAATTAAACTTTGTTTTTGTGCCATTGCATAAATATTAACATCTCCGATATAGCTTGCGTATTGAAGGTTTTTAGTCCACAAACTATAAGCCAATTCTTTATTTCCAATTATTTGCGCTAAAATCGGGCAAATTAACGGTGTTGAAATGGTTTTATTGTTTAATTCTAGCAATAATTTTTTAGCATCTTCTTTGATTAAATCTTCTTCTTTTGCTTTGATGTAACAATATGACCAAGTTAGAGAGTTTTTAAATCCGTAAATATCGTCAACTTTTCGTTTTAGATATCCTTTTTTGTCTAATAAGCCAACTATTTCAAAGAATTCGTTTTCGGTTAATTGGAAAACTCCAGCAAGAAGCCTGTAATCAAGCCTGTCACCCAATAATGAAGCAACGTTTAGGAAGATATATTCTTTTTCGTTGTGTTTTTTGAGGAATTCCAATCTTTCACAGAAACATTTTTCTAATGTTTGAGGAAGTTCCATATCTATGAATTTTTTGTTAAATTTGACAATTTTGTCTTGTACGAATAATATTTTTCGCTCAAACAAATATTGAAGTATTTGTTCAATATATGCAATATTTCCTTGGGCATTGTATGCAATATGAGCCAATATTTCGTTTGGAACATCACAATTTTCGCCTAAAACTTTTTTGATGAAAATTTTGCTTTCAGAGGCATTTAAGCTTCGCAAAGATATGTTTAGGCAATTGTTGTTGTTTAATTTTGTGGTTTGGAAATACATTGCAATGCTGTGTTGGTTTTTATATCCTAAAACCATTTTTGCATCACGTTCGAAATAATTTTCGCCAACAAGATATTTCAAAAATCCATAAGAAGATTCGTCAATCAAATCAAAATCGTCAATTATTAAAATTACATTTTTTTTGAGTTTGATATAATCAAAAACATCTTTTAAATATTTATATGTGATTTCTTTGTTTATTAAAATATTTTCAAAGAAATCTTTTTTCATTGGATAAATTAAATTTGCAAGTGTTTCGAGCTTTTCTTCGTCTATTTTTTCAAGCTGAAGCCTGTCTAAAACTTTTTTTTCAAAGCCATTGAGGTTGAATTCTTCTTTTAAAACTGAAGGGCAATTGAAAAATGTTGCAAAAAAGTTTTGAATTAATCCATAGGGGCTAACTTGCGTTAAAGCGCTGCATTGTGCATGGAAAACAATTGTGTTTTCAGGTTTTAAGCGATAAAGCTTGTAATACAAATCGTTTAAAAGATGCGTTTTTCCAGCACCCCTTTGCGCATTAAGGGAAATTGCCCTAATTGGGCTTGCATTGTCAGATAAACTATCTAACATCATTTCAAGAGCTTTGTCATATTTAACATCTTGGGCTTGCTCAAAAACAGGCTTTTGTTCCAAGAAAATCATTTTATATGAATTTGTTGCAATTTTGATTAAAGAAAGCTCGTTGCTAAGTCGTGAATATGTTCCTGAAGAAACGATGACATCTTTGTCTGAGCCAAGTTTTAATTGCGAAATTTCGTTTTCTTGTCTAACTTCTTCTTGAGTTGTTATTGCGAATTTATATGAAAGCCCACTGTCGAGCTTTTGTTCTAAAATTTGGTTAAATTTTGCAAATTCTTGACCGAACTGGTTGATTTTATCAAGAATTTTCATAGATTTTGAATAATTTATTCTAAACATTACAACATGGGAATTTATAAAATCGCATTGCGCACCAAAAGCGATTTTTATTGTTGTTCTAATGTTTTGAATAACTTCTTGAGCAAATTCTTTTTTGTTATATTTTTCAAAAACTTTTTCAAGATTGATGAAATCTATATAAAACAGAAGAGGTTTTTCTTCTTGTTTTCTTCCTTCTTTTTCGTTTTCAATTTTTGCTTGAGTGATTTTATTTTCGCTTAGATTAATAATTTTTTTCTTTGGCTCTTTAACTGGTTGTTCTATTGGTTTTGTTGGTTCTTGAACTATTTCTTCTTGTGCAATTTCGCTTTGAAATTCGAAGCTGCATTTTCTGCAAATTGAACTTGTTGCGTAATTTGCGCTTTTACATTTTGGGCAGAATTTAACAAAAGTGTAGCCGCAATCTTTGCAACTAACAGAGCCTAATCTTGTTAGTGAGTTGCATCTGGGGCATTTGAAGATTAATTTTAATTTACACTTTGGACAACTTGTGTCGTCTTTAGACACCTTAGTCTTACATTTTGGACAGATCAAGATTTAAATCCCAGTTACTTGTAACACTATTAATTGAAATTATAATACAAATCTCTATATTTTAACATTTTATGTAAATTTTGTAAATTTTTATTCTTTTTCAAATTTTGTAGTAATATTTAATTATGAAATTAGGAGTTAATATTGACCATATAGCAACGCTAAGAAACGCAAGAGGCGGACTGGAGCCAAATCTTGTTGAAGGGGCTAAAATTGCCTTAAAACAAGATATTCTTGCTCTTACAATGCATTTAAGAGAAGATAGACGCCACATTAAAGACAAAGACCTTTATGATGTGAAAAAATTGGGTGCAAAAATTAATCTTGAAATGGCGGCAACGCCTGAAATTCAAAAAATTGCACTCGATTTAAAGCCATATAGTGTTTGCATTGTACCTGAACGCCGTCAAGAGGTTACAACCGAAGGCGGACTTGATGTTGAAGGTCAAAAAGAATATTTAAAAGAGTTTATTAAACCTTTAAAAGAAGCTGGGGTTTTGGTTAGCATGTTTATCGATGCCGATTCTACTCAAGTTCAAGCTTCTAGTTATATTGGAGCTGATTATATCGAAATGCATACAGGATGTTTTTCAAATGCATTCGAAAATGGCGATTATATAAAAGAACTTGAAAAATTAAAATCTGCTGCAAAATTAGCTCAAAGCTTAGGCTTAAAGGTTAATGCAGGGCACGGTTTAAATTATGAAAACGTGTTTTTGATGCACGAAATTGAAGGGCTTTGCGAGTTAAATATTGGTCATTCTATTATTTCAAAAGCTGTGTTTGTAGGGCTTGAAGAAGCAATTAGAATGATGTTAAAATTAATAAAATAAGTTTTGTAAATATCTTCTTGACATTAATTTTTGTCTTAGATATATTGATTTATGCAGATAGGTTGGTCGCGTTAAAATGCATTGATAAGTACAAATCAAAGCTGCGGTCCCTTAAAAGGAAGGATACACAATGTACGCAATAGTTGAAACTGGCGGAAAGCAATATAAACTTGAAGAAGGCAGATATGTTGATATCGAGTTATTAGATGCTCAAGCTGATGACAAAGTGACTTTTGATAAAATCGTTATGTTAGTTAATGGTAAAAAATCAAAAGTTGGAAGACCCTATGTAGCTTCTGCTACTGTTGATGGTACCGTTGTTAAAAATGACAAAGCTAAAAAAGTAATTGTTTACAAACAACGTCCTAAAAAGGGCACAAGAGTTAAACAAGGTCACAGACAACAATTCACTCGTGTAATGATTAACAAAATCAACACAAAAGCTGCAAAAGCTAAAAGTGAAGAAACAACAGGAGAAGAATAAAAATGGCACATAAGAAGGGTGTAGGTTCGTCAAAGAACGGTCGCGATAGCGAAAGTAAGAGATTAGGCGTTAAAAAATACGCTAATGAACAAGTTGTTGCTGGTAACATTATTGTTAGACAAAAAGGAACAAAAATTCACCCAGGTAACAACGTAGGTATGGGAAAAGATTTCACATTATTTGCCTTAGTTGATGGCGTTGTAAAATTCGAACCATACAGAAGAACAAGAAAACAAGTAAGCGTTTACGCTCAATAGTTCTAGAATTGCTAGAATATAAATGAAAATTTAATATGGTTTGGGAGCGTAGCTCAGTTTGGTTAGAGCGCATGCCTGTCACGCATGAGGTCGCGGGTTCGAGCCCCGTCGTTCCCGCCATATTACTAAAAAAGGATACCGTCAGGTATCTTTTTTTAGTAATATATTGAGATGATAGGATTGAACCCGCATAATGCGAAGCATTATCGCGGAAGTTCGGCGGATTTTGACCAGGGCGGAACAGGGCTTTTAAACCCGTCGTGAGCCCGTCTGTTCGAGAAAATTAACGAAGCGACAAAAACGCAGTTTTTAAAGCGAAGTGCTTAATTTTCGAGTTGTCAAAATCTAAGAAAGCCCCGTCGTTCCCGCCATATTACTAAAAAAGGATACCGTCAGGTATCCTTTTTTAGTAATATTTTATGCTTGAATTATAACATTTGGTTCCGCTATTTTTGCCGCATTGTAAGCAGTAAGCACTCTAATATATTCTTGAGTGTTTAATTCTTTGTAATCACCATTAAACAAAAAAACAGCTTCATAATTTGTACTTGGTACCTTGTATCTTACTTCACCAGGAGTTAGAAACGTTATATTATCAGCATTTAATTCCAAGCCAAAAATTTCTTCATCATCTGGAATTTGCATAATGCGCTTTGCATTTTCAGCTATACTTTTAGATTGTTCTTCGCTGTAAACTATATTATTATTGCTTGTTACATCACTATCTTTTGCACTAAATTTCATTGGTCTGTCAAATAATAGAGTTCCTTTGAATGTCGTTTTTGAAATATTTTTGATATTCATAATAGCCTTTCTGTTGGTATAATTTTTTATTGATATATACAATATTTTTTTGTAATTTAGTAATTCTATTGCAAGTTTTTAAAATTTATCTGGATTTATTTGCTAAGATCTTTGTGGGAATGATAACCTTTGTGAAATTTTCCATAAATATCGTAGCTTACAGGCTTTGGCGTTTCGTCAATTTTGATGCCATGTTTTTCAGCGTTTGCTTGTAGTGTATCTGAATAAATTTTAAAATCGTCACCTAATTTTTTGTGTAATCTTTCTATGCTGATTTTTTCAGGATTGTAGGAATATTCATATATTTCCACTGATGCAGGTGATGTCATCCCGACACCCTTTCCGTCGGAATAAAAAAGAACTTTCGCTTTTTTATTTGCTTTATCAAAAGATTGTACTATTGTTGTATTGCCGTTACCTAATGTATCAGTATAAGAATATGTTTTAAGTAAACTGTTATTTTTCCAAGATTCTATCACTTTACCATCTTTATAATGTACTTTGAAAACATCTCCTTTTTGGGTTGTTTTCCTAGCTACCCCAGTAAACAAGTCACCTTTAGGGGTATATGCAATACCTTTGCTAAATTGAATATCTGAAAATGATTTTGGTTTTTTATATAGCGCAAGACCAGCAATTACAATTGAAGCAACTGTAGCAGCGCCAGTTGCTAATAATTTAACACCATTTTTCTTTTGCTCTGGTGTTTTTAATTTATTTTCTTTTTTTGATATTTGCTGGCTTTTAAAAGTTACCTGATTTAGAAATTGAACATTATTTGTTTCCATAAACATATTTTCCTTTTAATGAAATTACATACCTATAAAAACCGTTTTTTTCTTTTTTTGATATTTAACCCATCCTTTGTAACAAAAGCTTTACATATAATTAAATTTACATATTAAATAATTGATTTTCTTGCAATTAATTCGTTCAACATTATGATAAATTCTTTCAAAAAGTTCGAACCTGTAAGCGCCAGCCCCGCCATATTAAAAAAAACTTTTTTGGTTGTTTTATTGCAACAATTGTTTTTGTCTATTTAGCCTCAAAAACAGGGCTTAATTCTGTCTATCGAACGCTTTTGATTACAGGCTTTTGTGGTGGTTTAAGTACTTTAAGCGCAATGTCGCTTGAACTTTTGCATTTTATTCAAACAGGTGATTACTTAAGGGCAATTTCTTATACTTTTACAACAATAATTGTTTGCACAATTGCAGTTTTACTTGGGGTTTTTGTTGTAAAAAATCATTTGGCTTAGTCTACTGTATTAATTTTAAATAATCAATTAATCCATAAATTGTAAAAATTTCTTCGAAAAATTTTGAAAAATTCTTTGGATTATCAATGTTTTCCCTTAAGGAACATATTTTAAACATATCTCTTTTAGAATGCAGTGCGATATAAAGATTGTTTTTATAAAAAGCAACGTTTATTTTTTTAATATTGAATTTATTTTCAATTTCGTTTAATTTATTCATTAAACCAGTCGTCAAAATAACTCTTGATTCAATTTCGTCGTCTGTATAGACATCATATTTTTTTGAAAAAACAATATCTTCCAGTTCTGTTGTTTTTAAATTTTGAATTGGAGTTTTGAAAATCGCTTTTGGTCTTATGATTGTTTGACTTTTGAAACTTTCATTCATGGATAATTTTATGATTGTTCCTCTAAAAACCCTTGCTCTGTTTTTGTTTTCTCCACTTCCTGAGATATGAATTAATTCTGATTCAATGATTTTAAAATCTATATTATTATATTTCCCTTTGAAAATATCGTCAAAAATGCTTGAATTGTAATAATCAACAAGATTGCTTTCAAAAAATTCCGCTGGATTATCAATTGAATCTTTGCACCAAGTCAAATTTTCAAAGCATTTGCATAAATCTGGCATAATTTTTCTTTTAATTTCTTGTTCGAGTTTGTATTCGTTACAATTTTTAATCGCAAAGCCTATCCCAAAGGCAAGTGCAAACGTGCTTAATCCGATTGGCAAATAAACAATCCAATATTCGCTTTGTGGAAAAAATGCGTAAATTAAATAAATTATAATAATGGCAATAAAATAAACAACAAAAGATGTAATTTTGCTTTGTTTTATGAATTGTTTTCTTTTTTCTTCGAAATTTGCAAGATTTGGTTTAACATTTTTAAAATAATTGTTTTGAAAATTTGCTCTTATTTCGTAATATTTTTTGCTATCCATATTTCTATATTACATGATTTTTTCTTGCGTGTATAGTGTGTTTGATTGAGTTAAGACGGTATTTGTTTTGTTAAAATATTTTTATGAAAAATTTTGTTTTAAAATTCACTCTAATTTTTATGTCTTTAATTTCTTTTGTCTTTTTTACTTTGATTTTTTTTCAAAAAGCAGGTATGGAAAGACAAAATCATCCAATGCCAATGCAAGTTGGACCTCCTTCTTTTTATTCTGATTCTTTTGATATGCAACAAGAGCCTAAGGAACCTTCTTTAATTGTGCCTTTTTTCTTTATTGGCGGAATTAGTTTGTTTTTTATTTTGTTATTGCTTAATTATTTAAACAAAAATTTTATTTCTCCGCTTGAACAAATTCAAAATAATTTGAAAGATATTAAAGATGGAAAGCTTGATGTGTCTTTTTGTGCAAATAGTGAAAATAAACAAGTTAATGAAACTTTTTCAACTTTGAATGATATGGTTTTTGGATTAAAACAAAGGAACAAATTGCAGGATGAATTTATTCAAAAGCTTTCCCATGATTTAAGAGCACCTCTTGTTGCGCAAGAGCGTGCAATCCAAATTTTAAAAGAAGAATTTGAAAATCACGAATTGCTTGATGGAATGCTTGAAAATAGCCAAGAATATATCAAAATGATTAATATTGTTATGCAAGCTTTTCATAATAACGAAGTTAAAATTGAAAAAACTGAATTTAATTTTTATCAAGTTATAAATACAATTTCTCAAAATTTAAAACCATTGGCAGACAAGAAAAATATTGAAATCATAAACGAAATTGATAAAAAGTTTGTGCTTTTTGCCGATTATATTTCAATTTTGAGAATTTTTGGAAATTTAATTTCAAATGCTATCGAAAACATTTCTTTTGATAAAAAAATTAAAATTAGCGCAAAAAAATCTTTAAATGAAGCAATTTTAATTGTTGAAGATAATGGTTCTGGAATTGAAGAAGAGAAAATTTCAACAATTTTTGATAAATATTATTCAGGGCGAAAAGGCGACAAAATCGTTTCAGGTTTGGGTTTGCATATTGTGAAAGAATTAGTTGAGAAAAATTTGGGAAATATTAAACTAGAAAGCAAATCTGGTTCTTATACGAAATTTATCGTGACCTTGCCTTTGGGAGTTGAAAATGAAGAAAATTAATCTTGTAGTTGTGGAAGATCATCCTTTTACTCGTCAAACTCTTGTTTATGAATTCAAAAAACAAGAAGGAATCAATCTTCTAGCGTCTTTTGATAATGGAGCAGATGTTGTTGAATTTGTTAAAACGCAACAAGTTGACGTTATTTTGATGGATATTGATATGCCAAAAATGAATGGCATTGACGCAACTTCTGAGATTAAAAAATTTAATAATGATATTTTAATTGTTATGCTCACAAATCACAATGAAAAGGAAAAAGTTTTGGGGGCTTTTAAGTCGGGCGCAAATGCTTATTGCGTTAAACAAGTTAAAATGGATGAGCTTATGTCTGTTATTGAAATTGTCAACGATGGCGGAGTTTGGTTTGATAAGCAAATTGCAAAATATGTTATGGATATTTTGAAATGTGTTGATGTAAAAGAAGAAGAAACTAAGGCAAAAACAATTAATGATTACGATATTACAAAGCGTGAAAGAAATATTTTAAAATTAATTGCCGATGGTTATACAAATGCTCAAATTGCAGAAGAGTTGGTAATTGCGCATAATACTGTTAAAAATCATGTTGCAAGCATTATCAAGAAATTAAATTTGGATGATAGGGTTCAAGTCGCTGTTTTTGCGCTAAAAAATAATTTATTAGATTAAATGGTTCTTAAGGGCTAGAAATTTACTTTTAAAAAATATTTTTATAATATTGTAAATTTTTTCATCCTTTCCAGTATTCTGGAAGTCTTACTAAAGCCATAGACCATTCTTCTAGGTATTGAAATCCACTTAAAAAGTGGATTTTTTTTGTTTGCAAAAGCTTTTTTGGGTTTTTTGTTTGAATTTTAAAAAATGGTTCTCAAGAACTAACATTCATGATTAAAAACATTTTTTTATATTATTGTAAGCACGACACAAGGAGATAAAAATATGAGACCTATCAATTTCAAACCACAATCAGCACAACAACAATTTCAATTCGGACCAATGCAAGGCGGACAAAGAGCTCAACAAGCGCCATCAATTTTTTCACAAGGACAACAAGGCGTAAGTCAACCAATGGGAATGAATCAACAAGGAATGCAAGGAGCTGGAATTTTAAATCCTGATGATTTTGCTCAAGTTTATGCAGAACTAAATGGTCTTTCTTTAGACGAAGCTAAAACAGAATTAAAAAACACTTATGGTGATCCGCAACAACCTTCAATGGATACTGAAATCAATTCTGGTATTAACGCTCAAGACCCAGACGATTTTGCTCAACAATATGCGAACGAAAATGGAATTACTTTAGACGAAGCAAAAGCAGAACTTAAAGAATTATATGGTGATCCTCAACAACAAGATTCAAATTCAAACGCTAATCCTTGGGCTAGCGAAAGTTCAACAAATTTCTTCAGCAACCCTTGGGCAAGCGAAAGCACAACAAACTTTTTTGACAATTATGAATCAAACGATTATTCATTAGAATTAGAAGATCCTGATAGCTTTGCTCAACAATATGCTGACGAACACGGCATTTCTTTAGAAGATGCTATTGAAATATTAGAAGAAATGTATGGAACTCCAGAACAAAGATAAGCTTATAATGTTCAATAAAAAAGCCCTCTTTTGAGGGCTTTTTTTATTATTTTAAATAGTCACTTGCGTTAATTGATTTTCTTGAAACTTCGTCTGCTTCAAAGAAAGGCTGAGCTTGAATATTACACATTGCTGCAAAAATTGAACTTGGGAAAATTTCAACTTTATTATTTAAATCATTAACTGCTGAATTGTAAAATCTTCTTGCTGCTGCGATGTGTTCTTCTGTGTCTTGAAAAGCACTCATTGCTTGAGTCATGGTTGCATCGGATTTTAATTGTGGATAGTTTTCCATTGCAACGGTAATTTGACCAAGTTTTGCATTAATTAATTTATCAAGTTCAAATTTTTTGTTTGTTTGAGATAAATCATTAGAAACACCCATTGCTTGCACTCTTAATTTGGTAACTTCTTCAAGCAAGCCTCTTTCGTGTTCCATAAATTTGTTTGCAATTGTCAAAATATTTGGAATTAAATCATATCTTTTTTTAAGTTGAACATCGATAGAAGAAAAAGCTTCTTTTACTTTGTTTTTTGATTTAATAACGCCAGCATATAAATTATAGAGTACCATTGAAATTACAAGGACTGCTACTAACATAAAAATTGAATAAATTTCTAGCATATTATTTTCCTTTCGTTTGCTATTTTGACATTTTCAAGTGGTCTATTAATCTATAAATTGAAATAATTTCTTCAAACATTTTGCTGAAAAATGAAGCATCTAGCCCTTTTCTTAATGAACACAATTGAAACATATCTCTTTCTGTTTGAAGTCCAACGTATGCAATGTTTTTTATAAAGCAACAATATACTTTCTGTGCATTGAAAACTTCTTTGATATTGTTCAATCTTTCCATAAATGCTGCTGTTATAATAACTCTTGATTCTATTTCGTTGTCGGTATATACATCATATTTCTTTTCAAAAACTACATCCTCAAGCTCTGTTCTTTTAAGATTTTTGATTGGCATTTTAAATAGCCCATCAGGTCTTATTAGTGTATGTGTTTCAAAATCTTTCGGTGTTTGAATTTTTAAAATTATTCCATCAAACACGGGTTTTTCATATCTTCTTTTTCCTGCTCTGATTTCATGTTTAAAATTTGCTTCTATAATTTCAAATTTTACATTTTTATAATTCCCAGAAAAAATATCGTCAAACCGTTCTGTGTTATAATAATCAAATAATCCTATTTTATGAAACTCGCTTGAATTATAATAGACTTGATTGCTCCAGCTTAAATTTTCGAAACATTTGCAAATGTTTGACATAAATCTGTTTTTAATATCGTTTTCTAATTTCTTTTCGAGCCCTTTGTATAGTGCAATATTGATAACTATGGCAAAAGCTATAATACAGAAGCAAAGCTCTATTGCTTCTTGGTCGTTTTGCGTTCCAAGGGTGAAAAGCGCCACTAGGGAAATTATAACGCCAAGTGGTAGTGTAATATAAAAATAAGTATTGCTATATTTTTTTCTTCTTGCTTCAAAATCATCAAGATTTGGTTTAATTTCTTTGAAATATGTTGTTTGAAATTTTGTTTTTATATCGTTAAAAGTTTTTGAATCCATAATCGCTATCCTAGTTTAAACAGCATAGCAAAATTTATTCAAAAAAGGCTCATTTATACAAATTATATAATTTTATGTTTAAATTTTTTCTCTCCTTGAGCATAAGGAGCAACAATTTGGTTTTTTCCAAAAAGTTTGTATTTGTATATCGTCAAACCTTCTAATCCAACAGGGCCTCTTGCGTGTGTTTTGTTTGTTGAAATGCCAACTTCTGCTCCAAAACCAAATCTGAAACCGTCTGAAAATCTTGTTGAGCAATTTGCAAAAACACAAGCCGAATCAACTAAATTCATAAATTTTTCAATATTTTCTTGCTTGTTGCTTAATATTGAATCAGTATGCCCTGAGCCATATTTGTTGATGTGCTCAATTGCTTCTTTTAAATCATTTACAATTTTAATTGATAAAATTGTGTCACTGTATTCGTGTGCAAAATTTTCAGGGTTTTCAACAATTTTAATATTCGCTTCAGCTAAACTTTTTTTAAGCTCTTCAATATAGTTCCAATTTTTATGAATTAATATTGTTTCAACAGCGTTACATGCACTTGGATATTGGGTTTTGGCATCAATAATGATTTTTTTAGCGTTATTGTAATCCATATTTTCATCAATAAAAATATGACAAATGCCGCTTGCATGTCCTAAAACAGGGATTTTTGTATTTTCTTTGATAAATTTAACAAGCGCATTTGAGCCTCTTGGGATGATTAAATTAATATATTCATCAAGTGACAACATTTTTTTAATATCGTCTCTTGAATATATTAAATTAATTGCGTTTTTTGGATAATTAATTTCATCAAGGGCTTCATTTAAAAGACCGGCAAACAGTGTGTTTGTGTTGTTTGCTTCAGAACCGCCCTTCAAAATTCCACAATTGCCTGATTTAATAAGTAAACTTGCAATTTGAATGAAGCAATCTGGTCTTGCTTCAAAAATTACTCCAATAACCCCAATTGGTGTTGAAATTTTTTTTAAAATTAAATCTTCGTCAAGCTCTTTTTGCCATAAAACTTTATTAACGGGGTCACCCAGCTTAATTAAATCATTTAAGCCAGCAATTAAATCATTGATTTTATTTTCGTTTATTTTTAAACGATTAAATGTTGCTTGATTGATTTTTCCTTCTTGAAGCATTGTTTGTGCGCTTTGAAGGTCCTTTTCATTTGCTTCAAAAATTGCTTTTTTGTTTTCTTCAATTTTTTTTGCAATCGCACTTAAAGCTTGATTTTTAATATCATTTTCAAGATTCATTGTTTTTAAAAACGCATTTTTTGTTTTGTGTGCAATATCAAATATATCAATCATTTTGCTATCCTAAATTAAAACTAAATTGTCTTTAATTACAACATCATCATCAAATTTGTAACCAAGAATTTCTGTTATTCTGTCTGAATGTTGTCCTTTGATTTTTTCGATGTCGTCTGAATTATAGCTTGAAATTCCTCTTGCAAATTCTACGCCTTCTTCGTCAAATATTGAAACTATTTCGCCTCTTTGGAATGTGCCTTGAACATTTACTATTCCAATGCTTAATAAACTTTTTTGATTTTCAATTATGGCTGTTTTTGCTCCGTTGTTTACTATGATTGAACCCATAATGTTCGTTGCATAAGCAATCCAGCGTTTTTTGTGTGATAAAGTGTTGTTTGGAATGAATGTTGTTCCAATTTCATCATCAAAAACTTTTTTAATTATGTTTGGTGTTTTTCCGTTGACGATTTTGGCATATAAACCGCTTGAAGTAACGACTTTTGCAGCGATTAATTTTGTAATCATTCCGCCTCTGCCACCAAGAGTTGCTCCGCTTGCTAGGGCTTCAATTTTTGGTGTAACACGTTCTACTTTTTTAATTAATTTGGCGTCATCAAATTCTTTTGGGTTTTTATCATAAAGCCCATCAATATCAGACACCATTACCAATAAATCTGCATCAAGCTTTGAAGCCACAATTGAAGAGAGTTTGTCGTTGTCAGAAAAACAAACATGCTCTAATTCAGAAGGCGACACTGCATCGTTTTGGTTAATTATTGGAATAACGCCATTTTCGAGCAATTTTGACAAGGTTAATCTTAAAGAAAGATATTTTTTTCTGTTTGCAAAATCTTCTTCGGTTAATAGGATTTGCGCTGTTTTTATGCCATATTTTTCAAATCCATCTTGCCAAATGCTCATCAAAAGAGGCTGTCCTACGCTTGCTGCTGCTTGTTTTAGAGTAGTTGAGCCTGATGTATCAATTCCTAGTTTTTTTGCTCCTAGACCAACTGCGCCTGATGTTACGATTAAAATTTCTTTTTCTTTTTTGTATAGTTGCGCAATATCTTCAATGAACGAATACAAATGTGCCAATGATATATCACCATCTTCGTTTCTTAAGATATTTGTTCCAAATTTAAAAACTATTCTTTTTGAATTTTCTATCATTTTAATTTAAAGCCTACTAAAAGTTCAATTTGTGTATATTCTTGGTTAAACGTTTTTGCTACGTCTTCGTTTGTTATTTCGCCATTGAATGTTGTAACGCCGTTTGATAAATCTTGATTTTCTTTGATTGATTCAATTATGCCTTTTTCTCCTAAAGATTTTAAATAAGGATACATTGCGTATGAATAGGCATAAGATGCAGTTTTTGGAACTGCGGATGGAATATTTGGAATTGCACAATGTAAAACTCCATGTTTTTCATAAGTTGGGTTTTCGTGCGTTGTGATTCTGTCGATTGTTTCAACATTTCCGCCTTGATCAATTGCAACATCAACAATCACAGACCCTTTTTTCATAGTGCGCACAACGCTTTCTGAGACAATTTTTTCTGCAACATGGCTTGGGTTTAATACGCAAGTTATTAAGATGTCTGCTTTTGGTACTTCTTGGGCTATACGAGCAGGGTTGCAATAATGGGTTTTGATTGATGTTCCATAAATTCCATCAATTTGAACAAGCTTTTTAGGATTAACATCAAAAATTGAAACATCTGCCCCCATTCCGATTGCAATTTGTGCAGCATTGAAGCCTGCAACGCCTGCGCCGATGATAATTACTTTGCCTGGTTGAACCCCTGGAACACCAGAAAGAAGAACCCCTGAACCGCCTTTGTGTGATTCTAATAATCTTGCTCCGATTTGAACAGCCAATCTTCCTGCGATTTCAGACATGGGAGTCAAAAGAGGTAATTGACCATCTTCAGTTTTAACTGATTCTGAAGCAATTGTTGTAACTTTTTTCTTTAAAAGTTCAGCAGTTAATTTTTCTTCAATTGCTAAATGCAAATATGAAAAAATAATTAAATCGGGTCTAAAATATTGATATTCTGATTCTTGAGGCTCTTTAACTTTTACAATGACTTTGGAATTGTCCCAAACTTCTTTTGCTGATTTTACAACGGTTGCGCCATTATTAATATAATCATCATCGCTAAAGCCTGAAGTAACGCCTGCGCCTGATTCAATTAGGACACTTAAACCGTCTGCTTGTAGCATTGCTACTACATCAGGAGTGATTGCAACTCTTGTTTCGCCTTCTTTTAATTCTTTGACAACACCAAAATTATATTTCATTTTAACCTCTTAATTATTTTCTGATATTTCTTCGTAAAGCTCTTGTGCCATATTAATTGGAACATTTCCTGTTGGAATAGAAAGAACTTTATATGTTTTTGTTGCATTTTTGTATTCTATTGAAATAATATCCCCAATTTTTAATTGTTTAGCAGGTTTAGCGGGATTATTGTTTACAAAAACTCTTGCGCTATCGCAAACATCGTTTGCAACAGTTCTTCTTTTGATTAATCTCGATACTTTTAAAAACTTATCTAAGCGCATTTTAAACCTTCAGGATTGTAACTTTGAAATCTTTTTGTGAATTTAATTTTTCTTCAATTTCGCTAAATGTTAAAAAGCCTTCTTGTGCGCCAAAGTGCGTGCAAACAGAAGCAGAATTAATTGAAGCATATTTAAGCGATTTTTCTATATCCCAATTGAATTTATCCATAGAAGCGCAGAATGTTGAAGCAAAAGCGTCTCCTGCTCCTAGGGTTGAAGTTACAATCGCAGGGAAAGTTGGGCAAATATAGATTTGTTTGCCATCAAAACAATAAGCTCCGTTTTTGCCATCTGTAATAACTGTGATTGCGTCTGTGTCGCCTTTTAAAGCTTTCAGCATTTCAACAATATCTGGATGAATTATTTCTTTAGAGAATTTTTGTTCTTTGGTGTCTTGTCTTACATGGATTTTTGTAACCAAAGTTGCTTCTTCTTTGTTCATAAGAACAATTTGAGCTGTTTTTAAAATTTTTGAAAAATATTTTTCACCTTTTTTTAATGCTGTTGTTCCGGCGTTAATTGCAAGATTGATTTTGTTTTCTTCGCAGAATTTTGCAACTTTATCAAGAATTTTGTTGCTGTTTCCTGAAAGTGGTGAAACATAAACCCATCTTGAGTTTTTAATTGCTTCAAAATTAACTTCTTTTTCATGAACATGTGCATTTGCGCCTCTGTGCGCTAAAACTGTTCTGTCCCCTTGAAAACTTACAAGAATAATTGAAAAACCGCTTAAATGTTTATCTGAATCGATAACATTCATGATATCTACGCCCGATTGAGCAAGTTTTAATTTGATAATAGAATTTAATTCATCGTTTCCAAGTTTGATAATTGTTGATGTTTTGCAGCCTAGATTTGCAAGGTTTGTTGCGGTGTTTACCGCTCCGCCGCCAAGGCTTTTGGTGAAGTCGGCAATTTCGGTTTTTGCTCCGTAAGGAAAAGACATAAATTCGCTTTTTTTGCTAATTTGACTAACGCTAACAATGCTTGCAACGTCGGATTGCACAAAAACATCTTGTGTTGCTGAACCAATTGTAATAAAATCGTACATTTTTTCCTCACTTTTGCCTCGTTATTGCTTTTATTATACTATAATCTTATGAAGTTGAGAAAATTAATTTTAAAAAATTATCGAAATTATGAAAATTTTGAATATGATTTTTTAAAAAATAAAACTTTAATAATTGGCAAAAATGCTCAAGGCAAAACAAACATCCTTGAGGCGATTTTTTATCTTTGTGCGCTTGATAGTTCAAGAATTAAAAAGGATTCAGAATTGATCCAATTTCAAAAAGAATTTGCATCAATTTCAGCACTTGTTGAAAAAAACGACACAGAGCTTGATTTAGAAGTTGTTTTAAACCCTCCTAAAAATAAAATTTTAAAGGTGAATGGACTTAAAAAAACAAAACAAAGAGATTTTTTAAGAGTTTTGTCGAGTGTTAATTTTTCTTCTTCTGATTTGCTTTTGTTAAGAGGTGAGCCTCAAAATAGAAGAAAATGGCTTGATTTGGCGATTTTCCAAGTATATCCTTTGTATTATGATAAATTGCAAAAATTTAACAAAATTAGGCTTCAAAAAGCAAATTATCTTGCCTCTTGTGCTATTCAAAACGATATGCTCGATGTTTTTAATGAGCAACTTTCAATTGCAAGCGCAAATGTTATTTATCTTAGAAAAAAATATTTAATGGAACTTGAACGTGTTGCAAAAATCAAGCATAAAGCAATGGCGCAAAATGAAGATTTAACAATAAAATATCAAACCATTACGGATGATTTTTTAAACATTGAAGAATTAAAAGATTTAATTTATAAAAAATTGCAAGAAATAAAACCTGATGAAATCAGGCGTCAGCAGTGCTTAATTGGCGCTCATCGGGACGATATTGATTTTTATATTAATGATATTGATTCAAAAAAATATGCTTCTCAAGGTCAACAAAGAACAATCGTTCTTGCGCTTAAGCTTGCTGAGCTTCAAATAATTAAAGAAAAAATCAATGAAACTCCGCTTTTGTTGTTGGACGACGTTTTAGCGGAATTGGATAATATTAGACAAAACTATTTATTAAATGCAATCGAAAATGATATCCAAATGATTATAACTTCTGTTGATACATTGGCTTTTGATGAAGAATTTTTGAAAAATGTTGATATAGTTAAAATTTCAAATGGTGAAATTATTTAATTGATTTTAAATATTTAATATATTCAAACAAAAATACTGGAAAAACGATTAAAACATTTAGCCATACAAAAATTACAACATATATTACTAAAACCCAACAAACCATTGTTAATATATTGTTTGAATTTTCTGGAATGCTGATTAAAACGTGTGCAATATATAAAAACAAATTTGTAAATAGATTAACTTTAAATAATTTTTTTGTCAAAGGACAAGAAAATTTATGTTTATCGTTTTGTTTTTTGATTATCAAAAATAAGGTTATTGCAATGATTAAAATAATTAATTCCATAAGATAAGTATATATTAAATTTTAAAAACGTTATTTTTGTATAAAAAACTTAATCTTTGTTTGCAAGTGTTTAAAAAAATCGCTATAATTATCAATATGAAAAAATTAAACATCGCATTTGTTTGGCATTTTCACCAGCCGAATTATCAAGAGAATTACAATGGTGATTTTTTGCTCCCCTGGGTGCGTTTACACGCTTCTAAAGATTATCTTGATATGCTTAAGCGAATTGATAATTTTTCAAAAATTAAGTTAAATTTTAATTTTTCACCGGTTTTATTGGTTGCCCTTCAAAAATATTTGAATGGTTTTCAAGATTTGCATTTAAAGCTTCTTTTGAAAAACGAAAACGATTTAAATGAGCAAGATAAAATTTATATTTTAAACAATTATTTCGATTTGAATTATAAAAATATGGCTTTAAAAAGACCATATTTCACAGTTTTATATAACAAAAGGGCAAATGCAAAAGAGCTTAATACATCAATGTTTTCTGTTCAAGAATATGTTGATATTATGGCGAATTATACTCTTTGTTGGATTGATGAATATTTTGAAAAAGAATATTTTGAACTAAAAGAGCTTTTTAAAAAAGAACAAAATTACACACTTCAAGATAGACAAAAAATTGCCGAAATACAGCTTGATATTATAAAAAGAATATTGATTGAATATAAAAATTATCAAGAGGAAGGTAAAATTGAAGTTTTAACAAGTCCATATTATCACCCTGTTTTGCCTTTGTTGATTGATTTTAAGGGCAAAGAAATTAAAAATTTTGAAAACTTGCCTGAAAATTATTCAAACAACACAGACGCAAAAGAGCAAATTGAGCTTGCAATAGAAAAATATAATGAAATTTTTAATAGAAATCCAAAAGGAATGTGGCTTTCTGAACAATGCATTTGCTCTAAAACAGCCGAATTATTGTCAAAATCGGGCTTGAGTTGGTCTGTTGTTGATGAAGGAATTTTGTCAAAATCAATCAAAAGAGAATTTGAAAGAGATTTTGAAGGAAATCTTGATAATCCTTATGAATTGATGACGAATTATATTACAAAAGGCAAACATCCTTTTAATTTGATTTTTGCTGATTCGTTTTTTGCGAATTTGTTGAATTTTGGATATGGAAATTATGATTCTAAAATTGCGGCAAATGATTTGTATGAAAAAATTAAAACAATTCAATTTAAGTTGCAAAATTCGCCAAAAGATAACCATATTCTTACAATTGCGCTTGATGGGGAAAATTGTTGGGAAACATATCAAAATGATGGCGCTGAATTTTTAGACACGCTATATGGTTTAATTGATGACGATGAAACGCTTGAAACTGTTTTGGTTGGCGATTTTGTTCAAGAAAATAAACCTGAACAATTGGAAGCTTTAAAATCGGGCTCTTGGATTAACAGGAATTTTGATTTATGGATAGGCGAACCCACAAAAAACGTTGCTTGGCTTTATTTGGACAGTGTTTCAAAAGATATCGAAATAAGATATCAAGAACAGTTGCAAGATTTAAAAAATGAAAACGAAAAAGAAAAGCTAAAAGAAAAATTTAAACTAGCGCATAGAGAAATTTTAATTTCGCAAAGTTCAGATTGGTATTGGTGGTATGGAAAGCCAAATGAATCAAAATCTGATGGTATTTTTGATTATTTATTCAGACGTCATTTAATGAATGCCTATGAGATTATGGAACTTGATATTCCTCATTATTTGACTATGCCTTTAGCAAATGTTGCAAATAAACCTTTGAGAAATCCAAAAAGCGATATTTCGCCAAAATTGTTGTGCAATAAAGACGATGAATTGCAAGAGTGGAAAGATGCGGGAACAATATTTATTCCCGATGGACCTACTTCAAACATTTCAAGTTTAATTAAAAACATTTATTTTGGCAAAGACAAAGAATATATTTATTTCAGATTTGTTTTAAATCGCAATTCTGTAAAAATGGCTTATGAAAGCATTCAAAATCAAATTGCAATTTATTTTGCAAATGACAACGAAAGATTTTTGTCGCCAATTAGATTCGTAAGCAAAAACGATAATTCAATTTATCCGATTTTAATGAATCAATTTTCTCGTGAAGTAAGATTTGTTTTTGATAGCAATCGAATTTCAAGATTGTTTTTTAACAAATCTTGTCCTTATGGTTTGTGGAGCCAAATGCTTTCAAAAAATTCAAAAATTGCATATCGGGAAGTTATTGAATTAAAAATTCCTTTTGAAGACTTAGGGGTTGAAGAAGGCAAACTTTCATTCTGTATCATTGATTCTACAAATGAATTGATTAATGAAGTTTATCCGCAAGACGTATTGATTGATATGTAGGTTTAAAGCTTTGTTTAATCTCTTACTTCAAAGCTAATTTCCCATTCGTCAGAATTTGATTTTTGCTCAACAAGGTTTTCTGCTTCAATTGGGTTATCAATATTATTGTTTATTTCTTCAAAAACTAAGGAAGATGAAGTTTTTGTTTCTTCTTTTTCTTCGTTATATTTTTTAAGTTCAACATATTGAGCGTCGAGTTGCGCTTTTGTTGAATAATCTTCGATTTTTTCTATTTTATATTCTTGATATTGTTGTGAGTTTTGTTCGAAATTTTGTTCTGGTTTTTTGTTTGTTTCAACTATATCATTTTTATCGATTGGAAGCCAAAAACCAAAAGTTGAACCTTCGTTTAGTTTTGATTTAACAAAAACTTTGCCTTGGTGGTGTTTTTCAATTGCCACTTTAACAAGGTGCAATCCAAGCCCAGTTCCTTTAACGGTATGAACCTGGTTTTCGATTCGATAGAATCTTTCAAAAATCATTTTTTGATGTTCTGGAGCGATTCCCATTCCATTGTCTTCAACAGACACTTCTAAATAATTCGAATCTCTTGCAATTTCTGCCCTGATTTTAATTCTTGAATCATTTGGAGAATATTTAATTGCATTTGTAATTAAATTGCTCATAACTCTTTCTATGCTTTGAGAGTTATAATTCAAATGTGGAAGTCCGTCTTCTTTGATAAATGTTATTGAAATATTTTTTTCATCAGCTAAAACTTTATGGCTTTGAGCGATTTTTTCAATTGTTAAAGTAATATCTTGTTTTTCTTTTTCAAGAGTTCTGTCTGATTGTAATCTTGAAAAATCAAGAATATCATTAACCATGCGGTTTAAGCGAATAACTTCTTGGTTGATTGTTCCAATGAATTCTTTTTGTTCTTCAAATTTGAATTCATTTCCAAAGTTGTATAGCGTATCAGCATAAGAGCTCAAAATTGTAACTGGAGTTCTTAATTCATGTGAAACATTTGAAATGAAATCATTTTTAAGTTTATCAACTTCTGCTTCTTTTGTTATGTCAATTAAAACAATGATATAACCAAGATAATCGTGCATTTTAGAATACATTGGAGAAATTATTGATTTAATGATTCTTTGATCAACATTGATGTTGAATTCAAGCGGTTTTTTCTCGATTATATCAAGCGGAGTGTTTTTAAAGACTGAAATCTTTTCTTTAAAACAAAGTTCTCCAGTTGTGTCACAATAATTTTGAATTGATGTATTGAGAATTTCTGCTTGAGATGTGTTTAATATTTTTTGAGCAGCAGAATTGATGATTGAAATTTTGTCGTAATTGTCACAAACAACAACCCCGTTTGCAATGCTCATCAACACCGATTCAAGCTTGTTGCGCTCAAGTGTTAATTGATCGATATTTTGTTCTTCATAGTTATGAAGCTTTTTAGACATATCATTGAACGCATCAAAAAGCTCTTTAATTTCGCCTGATGCTTGATTGTAATCTAAAACTGTTCCAAATTTCCCTTGTTCAATTTCTTTAACCCCGTGATGCAATAAGGTTAATTCTCTTCTTATTAAAAAAGCGTTTCCTAAAATTACAAGTGTGAAAACTAGCCAAACAGTGCTAAACACCCAAAACATTGCATTTTTTGTTGTGTTTGTAACTCCTTTTGCAAGGTCGGCAGATAAACCAACTTCAACACTTCCGGCAACTTTTCCTACTGCGTCGTGCATTGGAGAAGAAATATTAGTATCTGCATTTTTTGCACGTTCGCTGTATGTTTCAATTGTTGTATAAATTACATCGCCAAGTCTATCCTTGAAAGTAATATATGAAATGTCATTTGTTGAAGAAAGAATTGAATTGACGTGCGCTTTGATGTAATTTAGCGCAGTAGGATTTGTGTCTGCTTGCGTGATTTCATAATTTTGCACAGCAAGGGTTTTAGTCAAAAGCTGACCAAAACTTCTATAACTTTCGTCTAATTCTATCTTTACTCGATTAACTGCCCAAAAGGAAATTGCTACAATTAATGAGGTTGAAATAACGAGCGCAGAAACAATTAATTCGTTTTGGGTTGTTAAATCAAAGTTGAATTTCTTTTTCATAATTGAAATTGTAACATAATTTAATTATTTTTAAATATCTAATTTTAAAACAATTTAAAAAGTTACACCATTATAATATTTATAAAGCCTCAAAATGTCCTCATCAAGCTCTTTTCCATTGCACATTTGAGCAAATGTTTCTGCTACAAATTCAGATGGATCTTTTTGTGCATACCAAGAAATTTTTTGTGCAATTTGTTGTTTTTGAAAATCTTTTGTGAATTTTTCAATTTGTTTTGGTCTGTCGCTCAGTTTTCCAAAAAAGCGAGTAAAATAGTTTGAATTTCTGTAATTTTGCAAATGTCCCATCTCATGATAAATTGTGTCAAAAGTGCTTAAAAATCTATCTGAGCCTTGCGCATTGTATTTTATTTTATGTTTATCAAGAGCATCTGCAATTTGTTGTGCAATTTTTGTTTGTTCTTCTGGGCTTTTTTGGAAAATTTCTTCTAAAACAATAGGAATATTTTCTTTCTCTAGTATTTTTGAAATTTCTTTGTTTTCTGATATATCGGTAATGAAGCGCATTGGTTTATGTACGCTTGCGTATGCGTCTTCAAGTTGTGTTTGCAAATCTGCCCATTGAAATCTTGTGTAGCTATCGGGACTTTTAATCATTTCTTGATATTTTTTAATGAACGACAATGCTTTTTGCTTATCCATTCCAGCAAGCATTGTGATTTTGTTTTCTTTGATATTAATTCCAACATTTTTCATTAATTTTTTAATGTGTTCAATATTGGCATCTTTATCATAAGCTTTTTTTGATATATAAATTCCTTCTCCAAGCCCGTCAATAAATGCTTGAGCTTGTGATGATTTATGTTCGCCAAAGGCTAATATTTTTGGCATGTGAGCTTTGCCTTTGAATTTATTATTAACGTTTGTTAGTCCTTCGTTTATCCAATTTGCCATTTCGAGGTCGTCTTCAAAATCGAATTTTTCAACCCCAAAGTTTTTAATTGCAAACTCTCTTGCTTCTTCCATTGTTTTTGCAGGAGTAAATTTAATAAACTCCTTAAATTGAGCAGGTTTTAATTTTCCATCTTTAATTAAAAACAATCCAGCTAAAACTGCTGCACTTGTTGCAAGCAAGGTTGTTGCGCCGATTAAAATTTTTTGTTTTGTTGTGAGTTTCTTTTTGGGTTTTGAAGAAACAAATTCATCTGCTTGCGCTTGTGTAGTTAAATTTTTTGAATTACACGAAGTCGGGGGTTTAATTTCGCCCGATTTAACTTGAAGTTGGTATTTTTCTAGTCCTGAAATTCTGCTCATAAATATATATTATTAAAGTATTTTATTTCAAATTTATTGCTATATTTAAATTAATATATTTGCGCTATACTAACAATATGGCAAATGATAAAAAAAATATTAAAACTCAAGGAAATAAATTAATTTCTTCAAACAAAAAGGCTCACTTTGATTATCTTTTGTTTGATAAATTTGAGGCTGGGATTGCGCTTTTGGGAACAGAAATTAAATCAATTAGAAGAAATGGCGCAAATTTAAAAGATAGCTATATTAAAATAACAGACAATTTAGAGGCGTATTTAATTAATTGCCATATTTCACCTTATGAATTTGGAAATATATATAATCATGAGCCAAGACGTGAGCGAAAACTTCTTTTAAATAAAAAAGAAATTCTTAAAATTTTAAACAAAATTAAACAAGAAAAATATACACTCGTTCCAACTCAAATGTATTTTTCTTCTCGTTGGGTAAAATTGGAAATTGCCTTGGCTAAAGGCAAAAAACTTTATGATAAAAGGGATTCTCTTAAGAAAAAAGATATAGAACGAGATATTAAAAGGCTTGGTTAAATGAAAAAGTTATATTTTTTAGGACCCAAAGGTACTTATAGCGAAATTGGCGCAAATAAAATTAAAAATGTTTTAAATGAACAAGTTGAATTGATTCCGATTTCTACCATAGCCAAAATTGTTGAGCTATCAGACAACGATTGCAATTATGCAATTTTACCTATTGAAAACTTGATTGAAGGAGTTGTTCGTCCAACGATTGATTTTTTATTGAATTCCGATTTAAAAATTCAAGCACAATTTGATGTTGAAATTAATCATTGTTTATTTTCAAAAGGAAAAAAAGAAGATATTAAGAATATAATTTCTCATCCTCAAGCATTGGCTCAATGTTCAAAATATATATTAGAAAATTTTGATGAAAAAATTAATTTGATTGCTTCTTCTTCTACTGCGGCAGCTTTTGATGAAATTTTAAATAAAGATAATTCTTTCGCTGCAATTTGCGCTTGCGAAAAAGGAAACAGTTCGGATATAAATTTAATAGATAAAAATATTGGCGACAATAAAGAAAACAAAACTCGTTTTGTTTTGGTTTCAAAAAATGATTTATTCCTAGGCGAAAAAACAAGAACTTCGATTGTTTTTAATACTAAAAACGAGTCGGGTGCTTTGCTTGAAATTTTGGAAATATTTAAAAAATATAATTTAAATTTGGTTTATATTGAATCAAGACCTTCTAAGAAAAATTTTGGAGAATATAATTTCTTTGTGGATATAGATAAGGGATTTGAGCTTATTTTACCCGCAATTGAAGAGATTAAAAAAGCGACAAATTTTTATAAATTTTTGGGCTCTTATCCATCAGTATAATTTTTTATTAAGAAGATTCCAAAAAATAAAAAATATTGTATGATTTATTTATGCTTGATTTTTTAATTCCAAAATCTAAATTGCAATCTTGGTCAATTAGAGAAATTCCTATTGAAATGATGGAAATAATAGGAATTGGGCAAATTAATCCATATTATGATGGAAAATATGACAATGAAATTTTTGTTACTGTTGTTAATTTTGCTAATGAATCAAGAAATTATGACGAAAAAGAAGGGCTTATTTTAACAAAATATTTCACAATTAAAAAATGCCCAAAATGCAAGAAAACAGAATTAATTCCAGTTAAAATAAAAATAAACATGGATAATGTTTATATCGTAAACGAAGAAGAAATTGCTTTTGATGCTTATGAAGAACATCCTTCAAGAAGGCACTTTCCTAGCACTGTTCAAGCTTTTTGTAATGAATGTTCTGCTTGTTTTGAAATAAGAATAAAATTGAAAGATTGTTGGGTTAAAGAAGCTAAAAAAATTAAAGAAAAAGATTTAATAACTCGCCATTGGGAAGAATATTGCATAGATTAGGCAATTTTTAGCTAAGTTTTGTTTTTATATACTTAGTTTATTTTAAAAAAGGTTATTATGGGAAATATTGAAAAAATGGCTTCTGCTGCCCAAAAGGCAATTGGAAATATGTTGCCAACAACTTCTAAAGTTCAAGAAGAAGCACAACAAATCACGCAAGATGTTTTAACAAAAGGTTCAAAGCTTGAGAAGGTTCTTGCTGATTATGAAACTGCGCAAGGCAAGGCTATTGTTGGCTTGCAGACAAGCGGTGAAGATGCAAAAATTGCTGCTGTTAAACAAAAAGAAGCTAAAAAAATTGTTGATGATGGGCTTGCTCGTGCAAGGTCTGCTGTTAAAAAAGCTCCTTTGTCTTCAAAAGCTAAAAAAGAAGCATTGTCTAATATAAATGCGGAAATTGAAAATAGACACTTGAGCGCAAATTTTGCAAATAAATCCGCAGAAGAATCGCAAGAAGTTATTATGGCTTTAAGTCCTGTCGATGAAGAAGCAAGAAAGTCTGAATTGTTAGCGAAGCATGAAAAAAAATTTATTCAAAAAAAGAAAAATGATGCGCAAGCTTTAATGCTCGCCCGACAAGAACAGGCGCTAAATAATGCTAAGCGTGCCTTGAGACAACAATACTTGAATGATGTCCGAGAGTTTACAAATATTATTATAGAAATTGACAAGAAAGCAAACAGGGGCGATGTTGCTCGATATATAAAAATAGAAGAATATGAAAACCTTTGGCAAGAGCTTAATTTGTTTCGAAATAAATCGAAAAATTTCGGAGATTTTGCGCATGGTTTGTCTAAATCAATAGTAAAATTATATACAGACGAAGGATTGTTGTTTGCAAAAGAAGCTGTAAAAAACATTCCTCCTGAAGAAGTTAGTCCAAGAATTGCATCGGAATTTTTATCTATAATTAATGGTGAAATTGAATATCGTATTTTTTCAGGAAACAAAAGTACTCGTTCATCTGAGGAAATTAAAGAAGCATTTGAGGAATTTGCAAAAAAACATCAAATCACAATTTATCCTCTTGATGAGGAAATTGCTGCTGTAAAAACAGGATTATGGGAAAAGCATGGTGAAAAATTTATGAATCGTCCCGGACGAAAATCCGCCAAAGTAATTGAAGAATTAAGTATTGGTGATTTGGGTGCGAAAAAAAATGAATTACAGGATAGGTATGATTTAGATGTCATACATTACCTTATGAACTGGCATAATATAAGCCGTGCCGAAGCAATAAAATTGGCTGAAAGTGAAATTCAAAAAATAATGAATGATTATGGTTTTGATTATGATGTTTCGAAGAAAATTATGCATGACCATGCAAAAGAACCCTTTGCTCCAATGTATTGGATTGTGAGAAAATATTCGAATATGCAGTAATGTTCATAATCTATAAAAAGATAAAAGTTAAAAAATAAAAAAGATGCTTGATTTTATTTTTTGATGTCGTAATATAATAATTACCCAAGCGGATAAGTTTGGTTGCACATTTCACGAGCTAATTAACAACTCAATTTTCAAATTCACCTTTTGAGTAATTCCCAACAGAACATTAAGTTCTTTTAAAAATTCCAAATAAAACATTTGACAAAAAATATTGACGTGATAGTGTAGTAAATGCGGCTAAAATGATTAGTCTGCAAGCAGGAAAGGAAAAAGATTTAGAATACTTTAACCTGCAAACAGAAGTGTAAATCTTGCACATTGAAAACA
>JAFQHZ010000038.1 GCA_017415185.1 Candidatus Gastranaerophilales bacterium | reverse complement strand
TATGATACCGAGGATTGTCATAACTAGTATTGCTTCTGCCATGGTGAAGGCTTTATTGAATGCATTTTTCATGATAACTCCTTTTTAGGTTCCTGCACAAGGGGTACGGTATCCGTGCTTGCCGCCTGCTCCTCGCAGCCGCCATCGCACTTCACAATGCTTTAGCCGTTGGCGTTAGCTTACGGATAAAGTAGTCCCGTGGACACCTTGTGCCTTAGGCTTCGCTTAACAAGTGCGCACAAGCGCACTAAGTTTCGCTCGCCAAAGGTATTCTAATATATATATATATATTAGAAGTGGAAAACTAGAATTTAGGGCAAACGGAGGAGAATTTAATTTTGTTTTAAGATACGTCACTTTGAAGTTGTTGACCGTCACCCTGAACTTGTTTCAGAGTCTTGTTGATGTTTGTTATTGGTATTTGATTTTAATTAAACTAAGAAAAGAAAAACTTGGCTTAATTAAAACAAATTGCAAACCCAAATCAAAACCCCCATGGCAAAAAGCCAAAGGGGTTTGATTTATATCTTTAAAAGCTTTATACTTGAGCTTTTTTCTCTTTTCTTTCTTTAACAATTGAAAGGATTGTTCCTGCTGTAAATATTGAAGAATATGCACCAGCCGCAACGCCAATAATAATAGCCAAAACAAATTCTTTAATTGTTGAGCCACCAAAGAAATACAACGCCAACAATGTAAATAATGTTGTTGCAGAAGTGTTAATTGAGCGAGCAAGAGTTTGGTTAATTGAAGCGTTGATAATTTCATTTGAAGAATGTTTTTTAGCTAAAAATCTCATATTTTCACGAATTCTATCAAATACAACAATTGTATCATTAATTGAATAACCAATAACAGTCAAAATCGCAGTAATAAATAAGCTATCAATTGTTGTATCGCAATAAATACCTCTAATTGCAAAAACACCAATAACAAATAAAACATCTTGGAACAAAGTCAGAAGCGCAATCCAACCATATTCAACTTGGAATCGAAAAGAAATATAAATTACAATAACAACAAAAGCAATCGCCAAAGCAGTCATCGTATTTCTAAGCAATTCAGAACCTAAAGTTGGACCAACGGAACTAACTTGAACAAGCTGTGTTCCTTGATAATTAGCAGACAAAGTTTTTGTAACTTCATCAATTTTTTGAGTTCCTTCTTTGTCGCTTAGAAAGGCTGTTCTAATTGATACAAGATTTTTGATTTTGTTGTCATTTTGTGCTTGAGTTGTAACCTGAATAACAGGATTTTTAATTCCCGTTTTTTCTAATTCCACACGAATTTTCGCAATATCATCCGTTTCAACTTTTTTATCAGTTGCATATTGCAAAATTGTTCCGCCCGTAAAATCAATGCCTAGTTTTAATGGAGCATGATTTGGTTGGGTCATCATCAAATAGATTATTGCAACAATACAAGGAATCAACAACAATCCCGTAACAATTAGGGAAAGATATCTCCATTTAATAATGTCTAGTTTATAGTTTTTTTGAATTAAATTTGTATTCGCCATATTTTTCTCCTAAAGATTAATCCAAAACGCCAAACTTAGCTTTTTCACGTTTTGTTTCTGTTGCAACATAAGCATCTTGAATATCTTCTCTTCTTAAGCCAAATAGTTCAGGATATTTCAACTCGCTTGAGCCAAAAACTAAATGCATGAAGTTTTTTGTAACAGTAATTGCGCTGAACATAGACAAGCAAACGCCGATTATCAATGTCAAAGCGAAGCCTTTAACCATTGAAGCACCAAAATAATATAAAATTAAACAAGTCATGATTGTTGAAACATTTGAATCAAAAATACTTGTAAATGCTCTATCAAAGCCTGAATTAATTGCTGTGAATAACGTTCTGCCCATTTTTAATTCTTCTTTTGTACGTTCAAATATCAAAATGTTTGCATCGATTGCCATACCAATTGAAAGAATAAAACCAGCAATACCAGTTAAAGTAAGGGTTACTGGAACTAATTTAAATATTGCAAAGTTGATTAAAGCATAAATAATCAACGCAAAGCAAGAAATAAGCCCCATAACTCTATAATAAAGAATCATAAACACCATTACTGCTGCTATACCGATAAAACCAGCAATTTTTGATTTGTTTACACTATCAGCACCAAGAGTAGGTCCAACTGTTTCTTCTTGAATAATTTCAGCACCAACAGGCAACGCACCAGCATTCAGCAAATCAACCATTTCTTTTGCTTGAGTATATTCAAAACCGCCTTCACCGCCTGAAATTTGAGCGCTTCCGCCAGAAATTTGTTCATTAACTCTTGGAGCAGACTGCAAAACGCCATTGAAGAAAATTGCCATCTCTTTTCCAACAAGTTCTTTGGTTAAATTAGAGAATTTTTTTGCTCCTTCGTTGTTAAATTCAAGAGCGACAACCCATTCGCCAGTTGTTGGAGTTGAGCTAACTAAAGCTTTTCTGAGGTCTTTTCCTGTTAAACCAGTTGATTCCCAATCTCTATTTCCAGCTTTATCAATAACAGGTCTTTTAAACTCTAATTGAGCAGTTTGGCCAATAAATTCTTTTGCTTTTGCTGTATCTGTAATGTTTGGAATTTCAACCAAAAGTCTTTTTGTGCCAACTCTTTGAACGATTGTTTCGCCAACGCCCATAGCATTAACACGATTTTCGATTGCATATTGCAAACTATCCATAATTTCAGAAGTAATTTTTGGCACAGAATCAGAAGTTTGTGCTTCAAGCATGAGCCTAGAACCGCCAACTAAATCCAAACCAAGACTTGCCGGTTTTTTCATGACAACAACGATTGAAAGAAGCGTAATTACCATGATTACCCAAAAGAGAATTAACTTATTTTTCATTTAACATCCTCGAAATCTAGTATTTTTCAAAATTATAACAAAAAAATAAATAAAAGTTAAATTATTAAACAAGGCAATATTTCTTAATCATCGGTTGTAAAGTTTTGTATATGCGACTAAAGTTTTTAATAAAAATGCCGTAAATATCATTATATTAGAATGTAATAATTGTTTACAAAAGAGTCAATTTAATTTGTGCAGATGTTTTTATTAAGGTAGGGTCTATCCTTAATTTAAACAAGAAAAGGAGAAAACCCGTTGCAACAAGCAATTAAGGCAAATTTAAAAAGATTAAAAACCTTCTTAAATTATTCAAAAAATTATTTAAGAAGAAACAATCCTATTAAACTTTTGCGCAAAGAGTTTGTTGCAAGCTTAAAAGATGCACTTTCAATAAACAAAAAAAGAAAGATGGTTAAATACAAATTAAAATACCAAATGCATCAATTAAGCCAAATGGAAAAACTAATCGCTCAAAATAACGAGCATGTTTTTCTAAGGGGTAATAAATTCAACGAAATGAGATAGCAATGGGTCTATTAACCGCTCAAATGCGATTAGCACAAATTAATAATTATAGATCTGACCTTGAATATCAAATTCAATTGATATCTTCAACTAAGCTTGATTTATCTGCCCAAATTAACGAAATCGTTGGGCTTGGTTCTGATATGGACCCTGACAGCCCCGAAATGAAAGCTTTAGAAAAGAAAAAAGAACGTTTATATCAAGCGGAAAAATCGCTCGATGCGCAACTTCAAAGAATGCAACAGCAACTTGAAATGATTAATGCTGAAGAACAAAGCGTTAAACAACAAAGAAGCGAAGCAGTTCAAAGAATGTATGGCTCTTAAATAAGTTCTATTTAAAAATATAAACCGCAATAAGCGCCATAACAATAAGCGCTGTATTAAAATGCAAAAATGTCGGGATACATGTGTCTTTAATATGGTTGTGTTGCCCGTCTGCGCCCAAACCAGCAGTAGGACCCAAAGTCGTATCTGAAGCAGGAGAACCAGCATCTCCTAAGGCTGCTGCTGCACACAACAAAATTATTATTGCAGGAGTTGAAAAACCTAATTTTAAACACAAAGGAACAAACAAAACCGCCAAAATAGGGATTGTTCCAAAGCTTGAACCAATTCCAATTGTAATTAATAATCCAATAGCTAAAATGGCACAAGAAGCAAGGATTTTTGAATTTTCAATGTAAGGCAAAATAAAATTAACCAAAGATTCAATTCCGCCAGTTTCTTTTAAAACAAGAGCATAACCCGCACAAACAAGCATTACAAAAGCAATATAGCCCATTAAGCCAACGCCCTCGTTCATAAGAAAATCCATCTTTTTGTGAGAAACAGCCCTAAAACCAAAAATCACACATAGCCCAATCAAAGCGCCAAGAGGCAAAGAGCCACTAATGAGCTGAACAACAAGGGTAATTATTGCCCCGAGAAGAGTAATATAGTGTTTTTTGTTAAATTTTTCTTCTTGAAAATTTGAAACAACTTCGTCTTTAGTTTCGTATTCTCTTGGTTTTCTATAACTAACAAAAATTGCAAATAATAGCGCAATAAGCATTGCAAAACCAAGCGTCCAGCTATAATGCCAAATTTCCGTTTTTGAAACCATAAGCCCGTTTTGTGTCATATTGTCAGCAATTAAGCCTTGAAAAATAAGCCCAAAACCCAAAGGCAAAGAAATATATGGCGCTTTTAAGCCAAAAGCCAAAGAACAAGCAATTGCACGTCTATCAATTTTTAATTTATTCATTAAGGATAGTAAAGGCGGAATTAATATTGGAATAAAAGCAATGTGAACAGGAATAAGATTTTGAGACATCACCGAAATCAAAATCAAAATGCTTATTAAAAGATATTTATTTCCTTTGATGAATTCCGCAATCTTAATCGACAAAACTTTTGTTAATCCAGTATGAGTCATTGCCGCAGCCAATGCTCCAAGAAGAATATAGCTTAGCGCAGTTTCAGAATTTTGCCCCATGCCAGAAATAAACAACTCCATAATTTTTGAAATTGGCATTTTTGCAAGCAAACCAGCAATAATAGAGCTTATCATCAAAGAAAACAAAACGTTTATTTTAAATAAGCACAATATGCATAAAACTATTACTGATATAACAACGGGATTAAATTCCATAAAAAAATTTTAGCACAAAAACTAAATTTCGCTAATTTTAAAAACTGCCAAATCGGTCTTTTCAGGCTTTATTATCATTTTTAAAAGATAAGATTTTTTATCAGTTTTAAAAATATAATCGCCATTTTGCTGTGGCATTACAAGCATATTGACAAAATTTTGCTCAAACATTATGCCCATAGAAAGCAAATAGCCATTTTTATCCATATTTTGATAAAAATCGTCAAAATCAATTAATTCTTTTTCCATCTTAAAAATATCTTTTATACTTTCAAAAGATGTTGTTTTTCGATTGTGCCAATCATAGATATATATTTTTTCTTTTTCAAGATAAACAATCGCTCCAGGGGATAAATCGCTCCACCATTCAAGAGTATATAATTTTGAATTTTTCAATGTTTTATTTTGAGAGATTTCTTTTGCAATAAGCTTGCTTTTAGAAGCATAAATTAAATCCATTTTTCCGGATTCCAAAACTGCTTTAGGGAAAATAAACAAAAATAATATTGTTATAAATAAAATTTTAGAAAATTTATTTTTTAAAATTTGCTTTTTAAACAACCAAAAAAGAACAATGAAATAGATATAATAAAAATAATAATTCCAATGACTTCCTTGATATATCATCAAAAACAAATATGTTAAAGATAAATATACTCCGCTTATAAAAAAGAAAGCGCGTTTTGAATTTTTATAAGTCAAAAAAGCAAAATAATAAAAACCAATAGAACAAATCAAATGTAATACAAAAGGAAAAATATTTTCTGCCCAAGGTAAAACACTTGCTCTTGAAAGAACATCCCAAACTGCTTGTCTATCATCAATTATTGGCTTTCTTGCACCAATAAATTGCAAAATCATAACCAAAGAACCAGTTAAAAAAATTGCTATTACTGAATAAAATTTTTTTAAAGAAAATGTTTTTTTCTTAATTTTTAAAATTAAGTCATATACATAAATTAAACCGATATAAAAAACACCAAACGCAGCCAAAATTGAAGTGTTAGCGCAAATAATAATCAAAGAGGAAAACAAAAAAGGCTTTTTGAATCGATATTTATATAAAGCACAAATCAAAAATAAAAGAAAAATTCCAATAGAATAACATCTTGCAACAGGAGCAAAATAATACAAAAATGGGGTTGAAAAAGTCATTAAAGCCTTTGCAATAGGAGAAAAAGGCGCTTTTTTCCATAATACAAAAATAGCCCCCAAACAAAAAAGCCAATTTATAATCCACATCGACCAAGGATATAGATTTAAAGAGCTAAAAGGCTTAATAAGCAAATACCATAAAAAAGTATGCCCTTCTATTCTTGTAAGATAAAAAATTTCTTTTAAATCCAATCTTGCAATTGAAAAAGCGTGCGATTCATCCCAAAAAGGAACTCGATTCAACATTATTAAAAAAGTTATGACTGCAAAAATAAATATGCAATTTTTATTTAAATATTTATTAATTTTCGCCTTCAGAGTATTCATTTTTTAACCACTCCAAAACCTTACTCAAAGCACGAGCCCTGTGAGAAACTTCTCCTTTTTTTTCAGGAGTTAATTGCGCCATACCCATTTTTTCTTCTTCAACATAAAATATTGGGTCATATCCAAAACCGCCATTGCCAATTTCTTCTTTCAAAATTGAACCATGGCAATATTGCTGCACTTCAAAAAGAATTTTTCCATTCTTATCAACAACAACCATTGCACAGGTAAAATATGCTCTTCGGTTTTCTTCATTCTTTAAGGCTTCTAAGAGCCTATTAATTCTCTCTTTTGCAGTAGGAGCATATCTTGCGCTGTGTATTCCAGGAGCGCCATCAAGCGCTTCAACACATAATCCTGAATCATCGGCAAGATATAATTGTGTTGTTTGAGATTTGCTTGCGCATTTAGCTTTGCAATATGCGTTGCCCAAAAAATTATCACTATCTTCGATAGGATTAAATTCGCCATTTGGCAGGACAAATTCAATATTATAATTTTTTGCAATTAAATTTATCTCTTCAACTTTATGAGGATTTCCTGTCGCAAGAGTAATTTTAAGCATTATTTTCCATACCTTCTTTGTCTTAAACCAAATTCTATTATAGCTTTTGATAATTGTTCTTTATCAAATTCTGGCCAATATGTGTCAGTAACAAATATTTCACTGTATGCAATTTGCCATAGTAAATAATTGCTTATTCTTTTTTCTCCACTTGTTCTAATTAAAAAATCAGGATCTGGAATATCGAAAGTATAAAGATATTTTGAAATTAATTCTTGAGTGATTTCTTCTTGTTTTTTTCCATCTTTAATTATATTTTTAACCGCATTAACAATTTCATCCCTAGCGCCATAATTAATTGCAACAGTTAAAACTACACCTGTGTTGTTTTTTGTAACTTCACGAGACTCATCCAAAATGTTTTGAAGATTTTTATTTAAAGCACTCAAATCTCCAATAAAATTCATTTTGACATTATTTTCATTTAATTCTTTTAATTCTGATTTCAAAGTTGATGCTAATAAATCCATTAAAAAATCAACTTCTTCTTGCTTTCGATTCCAGTTTTCGGTCGAAAAGGCATATAAAGTTAAATATTTAACTCCAAAATCATCGCAAGCACGAGTAACTTTTTTAAGGGCATCAACCCCTTTTTTATGCCCCATCATTGAAGGCAAAAAGCGCTCTTTTGCCCAGCGACGATTGCCATCCATAATAATCGCAATATGTTTTAAATTAGTATCTTTAACAATTTTTTCTATCTTATCTTGCGCTAATGTTTCCATGTTATCCTCATACAAGCTCAAAACCATTCTATCTTAAAACCAAAAAACAAACATTACTTATTTAACTTTTATTAAATAAGTCCAAAGACAAATATCCTCCTTAAAAACATAAGGAATAAATTCAACAGTATATTTTTTTCCAACAAAGCTAATCGTTTTTGTTTTTTTGTCATATCTTCTTTTTGGATTTTTTTCTTCATGATTTAAAAAAGCGGTTGTCGTTAAAAGAATAGAGCCTTCTTCAACATAAGGAGCAAATTCGTCAGGATTAAATTCTTCAAGATTGAATCTAATTTGACTTCTCATACTTTGAAAACTTTTTCTATTTTGATTATTTTTATCAAAAATTTCTATATCTTTTAAAAAAGGTAAAGCGCTTGGTGCAATATCGCTCCAAGGGTCTAAACAAAAGAGCTTTTTGCCTTTATAATTTTTTTGAATTTCTTCTGCTATTAAATCAGAAGTTGAGTTGTTTATTGTTGTTAATTTAGAATCAATAAACAATGCGCCTTTAAACATAAACATTATTAATATAATCGTTGTCATTATACTTAAAAATTTTGGAATTTGCTTTTCGCTTTTTAAAATCCAAATCGCTATTAGAAAATAAAGGTAGAAATAAAAATAATGCCAAAAATTTCCGCTATAAAAAAATGTGAAAAGAATTACCATTGAAAAATAGCTTGAAACAATAAAGAACAAAACTTTTTTATTATTTTTAAACGAATAAAAAATAAACGAAAATGCCGTTATTAAAACGCTTAGCCTTAAAAGCGTCATTAAAAAAGATTGAATTTTATATTGCGAAATCAAAACAACGGGATTTAACAAATACCAAACAAAATCTCTCAAAAAAGTCATTTGCGGTGCTTGCTTTAAATAATCAGGGTTTGGATCGTAAATTTGAATAAATATTAATAAATTAGACAAAAGAAACAACATTAAAAGCTTCAAAAAATTTTTTTGTTTAATATTTTCAAAAAGAAAAACAACACAAAGAAAAAAGCCGCCAATAAAAGCCATAACCGAGGTATGAGTTGCTAAACACAAAAGAATTAAATATTTAAAAGGTTTTTTAAATCTTTCTTTATACAGCGCCAAAGCCAAAAAGAAAAACAAAATCCCAATAGAATAACATCTTGCAACACAACCCCACAACAACAAAAAAGGAACACCAAAAGTAATTAAAGTTTTTTGCAAAAAATTAAAAGGAGATTTATTCCACAAAATAAAAATTGATAAAAACGCAAAAATAGCGTTAATTATATAAATCGAATAAGGATAAAAAAGATTCAATTTTGCAAAAGGAAATATTATTATATACCAAATTGACAAATGGCATTCTAATTTCATTAAGCTTAAAAATTCAACAGGATTGCAATTTTGCGAAATAAGCCAGGCTCTTGCTTCATCCCAAAAAGGAACTCTATTAAAACTTATTACAAGAGAGGCGATTAGATATATTAAAGGTATTATATATTTAGCGTATTTCATATCTTAATTTGTAGATTAACAAATATATTTCTGGATGATATTCAACCAAATCAAAATATATTGTTTTATTTCCTTCAGTGTAATCAAAACTTGAATAATCGGCTGTTTTGTTTGATGTTGCAATCAAATAATTATTTTTATTTTTATCAAGATAATTAATAAATTCATCAAGCTTCAATATTTTATATTCGTCATTTTGAATATTTCTGATTGCTTCAAAACTTGTTCTATCATTATTATGATTATCATACAGGCTTATATTTTCTTTTTTTAAATACATCAATAACCCAGGCGCAAGATGGGAATATTGATTAAAACAAAACAATTTTGATTTTTTATAGTCATTGTTGTTTAAAATAATATCTAAAGTTTTTTTATAAAAAATTGGCTGATTTGTTTGATTTTTTCCATTTTGAGTTATTGAATATGAGGTCATATTAAAGAAAATTAGCAAAACAAGAAGAATATTTGCAATCTTTTCATTTTTAAATTTATCCCAATTAATCCAAAGAGCACAAATAAAAGCTATAAAAATAAAATAATAATGCCAAAAATCACCGATATAAATGGTTAAAAACATTATTATCATTGGAATACAAGAAAAAATCATCAAAAAAAGTGAGCTCTTTGCTTTTTTGAAAAACAGAAAAATAAAATAAAAAAATGAAACAGAAGTTGTCAATTGAAGTAAAATCTGGTTTAAATTTTTATTTTCTAAATCAGAAAATGGGAGACAAACAAAATATAAAAAATGCTTCAAAAATAAGCTATGAGCATTTGCTGATTGCATTTTTGGAGTCTCAAGAAACAAAAATTGGCAAGCTAACAGCAATATCCCAAAAGCAAATATAATCCACATTAACAAAGTTTTTTTACTGAATAAAAGCTTATTTTTATAGCATTCATACAAAAAAAGAATTCCAAAACCAAACGCAACAAAAAAAGTTATTACACTTATATTTGCGCAAAAAATTAACAATAGCGAATATAATATTGGTCGTTTAAGAGATTTTTCATAAAATATAGACAAAAGAAAAATCGCCAATACTCCAAGAGCGTAGGGTCTTGATACGACAGCAAAATATTGAAAAAAAGGATAAGAAAAAGTCAAAAGCAATTTAATCCAATTATTAAAAGGAGCTTTTTTCCAAAAAACAAAAATCATTATTGAAGCAAAAACCCAATTAATCAACATCATCGAATAAGGATAAAAATTCAAATTGCTAAAGGGTTTTAAAAGTAAATACCAAAAAATTGGATGTCCTTCTATTCTTGAAAGATAAAAAATTTCGCTCAGATTCAGCTGCGAAATAACAAAAGCATGTGTTTCATCATAAAAAGGAGTTCTTAAAAGCGAAAGTAACAATGTTAGCGCAATGAACAAAAAAGGAATGTATTTCTCCAAAAAAACATCGATATTTTCAAATTTAAAATTCATTTTCTTGAACAACCTCAATTTTATAAATTGCAAAAATGCTTTCTTTAATAACATCAACCAATTCTAAATTAATTATATAGCCATTTTGTCTAACAACAACATTATTAAGAATTTCCATATTAGATAAATTATTCATAAGCAAGTAATTATTTTTGGTCTTATCCAAGCTTTCAATAAAATTTTTAATTTCTTTATTTTTATTTGAAAAAGTTTTTATATAAGATTCAAAGCTTCCTCTTTTGTAGCCATTTATATCATACAAAGAAATATTGTTTTTTTCTAAATATGGCAAAAGCGCAGGAGCAAGATATGAATTTTTTTCAAAGCAATAAAGCTTAGAATTTTTCATTTCATCATCGCTTAATATTCTATTTAAAATTGGCATATAGTGCTTCGTATCCTTCAAAACTTTGATTTGATTATCGTTTAAAAACGAAAAAGGATTCAAAATTAAAAACAAAAGAAAAATTAAAAAACTTTTATAAATTTTCAAATCTTTAATTTTATCCCAACCAATCCAAAGAGCGATAACAAAAAAAACAAAATAGAAAAAATAATGCCAAATTGCACCGCAATAAATTTCAAGAAATAGCAAAGATAAAACAAAATATGAAACAAGGACAAAAATTAAAGAATTAATGCTTCTTTTTGCAAAAACAAAAAGTGAAAAATAAAAGAAAAGAAAAAATGAAATTTGAAAAAGGTTTTGAAAAAATGTTTTTGAAGAATAATTTTTGAACGGAAAAACAAAATAATAAAATAAATTATCCTTAACTTCGTTTGCAATTTCAGTTATTTTATCTGGAATTTGAGGATTATTCAACTGAACAAACAACAACAAAACTCCCAAAAAAACAATTAGTAAAGAAAACAAAATTTCTTTTTTTAAAAAAACTTTTTCTTGAATTATCTTTTTAATAAAAAGAACAAAAAATGTACTTGCCCCAATTGCACCCATTATCGTTATATTAGCACATATTGCAAGAATTGAACTATATAAAATTGATTTTTTGGTTGATTTTTCAAACAGAAAAGCAAGCAAAAACAAAAAAAGAATGTTTATTCCATAAGGTCTTGCAAGAATAAAAAAACAGCCTAAAAAAGGAAAAGAAAGCAAAACTAAAGCTTTAATAAAATTAGAAAAAGGAGCTTTTTTCCAAAAGAAAATTATCAAAGAAGCTGAAATTATAAAAGTTAAAAAAAGTATTGAATAAGGATAAAAATCAGGATTGTTTAATGGTTTTAAAAGCAAAAACCAAAAAAGTGGATGTCCTTCTATTCTTGAAATTTCAAACAATTCTCCAAATGAAAAAGAGGACAACAAAAAGCTATGGGCTTCATCATAGAAAGGAATTCTAGTTAAAATAATAATAAAGCAAGCCAAAATAAGCCCAATAGGCAAAATTTTATCAAGCCATTTTTCAACCAATTTAATTAACTCCATAGTTTCAAATATATCAAAAATTATGATAATATGAAATTATGATAGAAATTGTAATATTATTTATTTTAAGCAAATACGACACAACGATTTATCGTGCTGGAAAAATTATAGACGAATTATTTTTTGGATATTTAAAATCAAGCACAGGCACAATAAACCCTGCTCTAAAAAGACTTGAAAAAATGGGTTGCGTAGAATATTGCGAAAAAATGTCTGATGGCGGAATGCTTTCTAAGATTTATTCAATTACGCAAGCAGGCAAAAAACATCTTTGCGAAGAACTGCAAAGAATTGAATTAACCAATCCATATCATATAATTAACGATGCCAAAATTGCCCTTTATTGCAGCAGCGTTTTAAGCGTTAATGAATTAATATCTTTTAAAGAAAATCTTTTAAATTATCTTGAACTTTATAAAATCAAGCTCGAAAAGGGCTTAAAAAACGAATATATTTCCCTAAACGAAATTCAAAAGAAAACAATCGAAATAACCCTGCAAGAAGTGAATGGAATTATTAAACTGCTATGACAAAAATAAATATGCTAGTTGAAGACATAATCAAAGATTCAATCGCTGATGAATTAGGCATTAAAAAAGGCGATAAAATTTTAAAAATAAACAATCTTGAACCAAAAGATATTATCGATTATAGCTTCATTATAAACGACGAAGAAATCAGCCTTCTTGTTGAGCATGAAAACAAAGAATTAGAAGAATACGAAATCGAAAAAGATTTTGATGAAGATTTAGGAATTGTTTTTACTTCTGCTGTTTTTGATAGACTTAAAAAATGCCAAAATCATTGCATTTTTTGTTTCGTTGACCAACAGCCAAAAGGGCTTCGAGATTCCTTATATATCAAAGACGACGATTGGAGATTGTCATATATTCAAGGGACTTATGTTACTTTAACAAATTTTAAAGAAGAAGATTGGGAAAGAATTGAAAAATATCATATTTCGCCTTTGTTTGTTTCAATTCACACAACAAACCCGAATTTAAGAATTCAAATGACAAAAAATCCAAACGCAGGCAAAATTCTTGAACAATTAAAAAGATTTAAAAAATTAAAAACTCAAATCCACGCACAAATTGTGCTTTGCCCTGGGTTTAACGACGGCGAAGAACTAAAAAGAACACTAGATGATTTATCAAAATTTAAATCAATAATCAAATCAATTGCAATTGTACCAGTCGGAATTTCAAAATATCGAGAAGGAGATATTTTAAAAAAAGTCGACAAGAAAATTGCGCTTCAAACAATTAATATTGTTGAAGAATTTAACAAAAAAATTAAAAAACAAATTGCAATGGCTTCAGACGAATTTTTCCTATTAACAGGAATTGAAGTTCCGCAAAAGAAATATTATGGAGATTTTTTACAAATTGAAGATGGAGTTGGAGCAATAAGACTCTTGAAAGATAGCTTTGATAGAAATTTAAAAAAACTAAAGAAGAAAATAAAAGAAAAAACAAAGCTAACAATTGCAACAGCTTCAAGCCCTGCTAAAATATTCAAAGAACTAGCAAAAAAAATCAATGTTGAAAATCTTGAAATTGAAATCATTGAAATAAAAAACAAATTTTTTGGAGACGATATTAACGTTGCAGGTTTAATTGTTGGCTGCGATATTATTGAAGCAATCAAAAACAAAGATGTGACAAATTTAATTATTCCTTCTGTAATGCTCAAAAAAATTGGAGAAAGTCATAGCGACGAATTTTTGGACGGAAAAAAACTCCAAGACATTAAGAAATTAAATAAAAATTTAAAAATTCATATTTTAAATGATTGTTATAGCTTTAACGAAATAAAAGAAATAATTAATAATCTTTAGGCAATTTTTTCTCACAAATATACTTTATATATCTAAGAGAGATATTTGGAGAGTACTATGGCAATTATTACTTTTTTAACAAACGTTATTTCAAAAGTAAACGAATACGATAGAATATATCGTTCAGTTTAATATTCTGCAATAAAAATAGCAAAAAATATAGCTTTACGGACTTTATTAATATATGGGCAACGTTTCATTTGGCAATTTAACAACTTCAAACTATAAACAAATTTCTCCTGAGCTGCAAAAAAGAGCGGCATCACAGGAGAATTTTGGCGCGCTTGATACAGAAAAACTAAAACAAGATACGGTTGAAATCGCCAAAAATGCCCAAACGCAAGTCGAAGAAAACTTCATTTTTAGAACCTTAAGAAACGTTTTTGGTGTCAAAGACCCTAAAAAATTCTTAATTTCTACTGGATTAATGATTGCAACAACCCTTGGCTTTGCTGCTTTGGGGAATAAATTCAACAAGCAAATTATCGCTGCCAGCCAAAAAATTGACGAATTGCCAATCTTTAAAAATATGGGTAAAACTGGCGAAAAAGTCAAAAAAGCAATTGGCAATTTCATGGAAAACCATAGCTGGACAAAAGATATTAAAGAAACATTTGCAAAAAGAAAAGCTGGACCTGTTCAAGCAATGGCTAAAACAGTAGGTCCAAAAGGACAATTTTCTTATAACGTTTCAGATACAGTTCAAGCAATTCATTTAAAATTTCAAGGCGACGACTTCAAAAGCTTGAAAAAAGGCTTTAATAACAGATTCGGTTTTTCACTAAGAGGAAAAGGCAAAGCCCTTGAATTCCTTAAAAGCTTGAAATTAAACGAAATTTCAGTCAGTGATTTTCTAGCAAATTATCAAGGAAAAAATCTTGATGAAGCTCAAATTCAAGATTTAGTTAAAAAATATGTTGATATTGAGGACAGTTTTGGATTTTTCACAAAAGGAAGTGCTAAACAAGCAAAACTTCAACCGCTTATTGACCAAATCAAAAGCTTGGGTATAGCTGATGATGAAATGGGAGATTTTCTTGGAAGAATTCAAAAAATGTCTGATCATCAAAGGACAATCAAAGGACTTCAAGCCAAACTTGGCGAACAAGAAGCTTTAGAATTGATTGAAAAATTAAAAACAAACAATCATAATTTAGAAGCCTCAATCAGAAAACTTGTTGGCGAAAACAATCCAGATTTAGAGTATTTTTACAAAAACTTCATGGAAATAGAACCCGACGCTGATAAAGGCGGTTTTGCTCAAAAATTAACTCAAGCAATTGCGCAAGGTCAAAAAGTTGACTCAAGCGATCCTAAAAAACTAGCGCAACTATTGCAAAACTTAAACGACGGCAAACTTGGCGATGAATTCACGCAAATCACAATGAATCGTGAAGGCTTTATTCAAGGCTGGGCGCCTGCAAACGGAATTGATAAACTTGGCTCTAAAATATTTAAAGACAAATGGAAACCTTTTGGAAAAGGCAACCTTGGCGATGCTTTAATTAAATTTAATATGGCAGACGGAACACTTGCAACAACTGCGGCAGGAAAATTAACTCAAAAAATTCCGCTATATTTAGGCGAATCTGTTTCAAATCATGTTGCCGATTTATCAACAATGAATCTATTAATCACAGTTCCAATGTTATTAGATTTATTCAACACAGTTCAAGAAGCTCCAAAAGAACAAAAAAGTGCAACTTTAGCAGACAACTTTGTTGGCGGTCTTGGTCAATTTGTAATTTCTATGCCACTAGCTTCAGCTTTAACTTATGGCATTTCAACATTTAAAAACCTTGAAAATAACAAAAATCCACTAAAATGGATTGGAAAACTTGTTGGAATGGGCTTACCAACAATAACCAAAAATGGAACAATTGCAGAAAAAAGCTTCCTAAAAAGATTTGCAGGCGGCGCATTCAGATTTTGGGCAATTATGTTCTTATTATCGCCAAAAATTTCAGAAGGAATTCAAAAAGTAGTTCATAATTTCTTTGGAAAACCATACGACAAAGAAGAAGCAGAAAAACAACGTCAACTTGAAGAACAAAAGAAACAAATGATTCCAGAACTCGGAATTACTCAAGGCGAGCTTATGGAAAAAATGGAAAAAAATCCACAAGCTATGCAAAGACTTCAAACTGACGAAAAATTAGCTTATACAATTTCTCAAAACCCAAAAGCAATTCTTGATTTGTTAGATGGCAAAGAAGTTCAATATATTGAACCAAAACCATCTCCAGCAAGCCAAGGGGTTCTAATTAGCCCTGCAAACAAAAACAGATTAAATAATCAAACAAACGCTGTTAGCTATAATGACTCTCAAGCAACTTCAACAGAAAAAAAAGAACGAAAAAAAATTGTTGACACAGCAACATATATTCCATCAAGCGAATTTAGCGCAACAGGCTCAGCCCTAAGCGAACAACAACTTGCACGCTACAATGAAGCAATGGCAAAAGCCGATAGAGCACTAAGGTCTGCTGAAAAATATATTTAATTTCTCAAACTATAAATTTTCATCATTGTATTAACATCTTTTTTGGAAATTATTCCATTTTTGTATGAATCAGTTGAATAATACATGATGTCGTTTAAATTTTTGCTATGCCCTGCAATTCCAAGCGCATGCCCGATTTCGTGCAAAGTTACAGAAAGAATTTCTTTATCGTTAAAATAATTGTTATTAGGGTCAATCAGTGAAATTTGAATTTCTGCCTTAACAAGGTCGCCTTTTGTAGTTCTAGCATATTTTGTTATTCCAGCAGTAGTTGAATTAATAGAATCTACGCAATAGCAAACAATATCGGCATTATTTTCCTGATCAACATATTCAAAATTTACTAATTGATAAAGTTCATAGTCCCATTTATGAAAAGCTTGCTTTAAAATTTCTCTTTTAGCCTGTCCTTTGATGAAAACTTTTAATTTATCAGGCTTTTTCCAAGTATAATACTCAGGCAAATCGTCAATATAATTGCCATAATCGTTTATATTTGCGCTTCTTATATCGTTTAACAATGTTTTTAGCTTGGCTAATTCATCCTGAGTCATTTGTTTTAAAGTTTGATTGGTTCTTGAATCAGCCAAAATCGATTCAAAAACACTTTTTCCTTTGAAATATTCCTTGTCATAAACCAAAGCTTGAGCATAATAAAACAAAAGAGCAGGATGTTGCCCATATTGCAACGCTAAATTATGATGACATTTAGTATTCCAATTGCAAGCTCGAACTTTTTCATTTAAAAGATTCACATCCGACAAAGCAAAAGCCGCTTGTGAAACGAAAAACAAACAAAAAAATTAAAAAAATTCTAGACATTAAAAACCATAAAGTTTATTAACAGTGTCAATATCTCTTAAAGAAGGAGATGTGCTTTTTGTGCTTGAACTTGAATAATACATAATATCGTTAATACTGTTGCTATGTCCCAAAATTCCGATACCATGCCCGATTTCATGAAGTGCAGTTTTTAAAATTTCCGCATCATTATTAATAAAGCCCATTGGGTCTTTTCTTGCAATAGAAATATTTACTTTATACAAATAGATTTTGCCTTGTATTTGAATATGGCTAGATTCAGCAATGCCGAGCTTATTTCCATCCAATTGATCAACAAAAGCAAGCGAAATATCTGCGTCATTTTTGTTATTTACGAAAACAAAATTCATATCACTTCGCATTGCGCCATCCCAAATATTGATAGCTCTTTCTAAAATTTGAGACTTATTAGCAGGCTCAACATAAACCTTAATACCTTTTGGATTAACCCAAACAGCCAAAGTATCAACATGATGAGTATAAGTGCGATTGTCTACCCTTGCAAAAGCAGACAAACTCATAACCAGACAAAATGCTAAAAATAATTTAATTGCAGATTTCATAACAATTAATTTATACCCAAAAAAAGAGGTATGTAACATACCCCTTTTAAATTATATTTTTGCGCCCGTTGTTTTATAAAGTCCAACTTTGTCAATATAACAATCAGCTTTTGAACTTGCAAGCAATTTTTCCATATATAAAAGCGCTTCTTTATGCTGTAACAAATCTAATTTTGAAATAATTCCTTGTTCATATTTTGACTCAGAATAGCCATAATCAGTTTTTTGAATGTTATATGCTTTTGTATTGTTTCTTAATTTTTCTTCATTAGATTTAAAATTATATAAAGAATCGTTCACTTCTTGAATTGCTACTATATTTGTCTTTTGATATTGAGCCAAAAGCTGTTCATATTTATTTTTGTTTAATTTTAAATTAGCAGTTTTTAAACCACCAGTGAATATTGGAAGATTGGCACTTCCGCCCAATAAACCAAGAGCATTTTCAAAACTCATCGAACTAGCGCTTGAAGTTGCAACAAATGCCAAAGCTCCTAAAATATTAATTGTTGGCAAAAATTCTTTTTTAGCAACACGAACATCAAGCCCTGCTGCTTCTAATTGATGTTCTAAAGATTTATAGTCAGGACGAGAAGTAATAATATCAGAAGAAATTTCATTTGGAATATTGAATTCTAAGCTTAATTCATCAGCAGAAATTCTTTTGTAATCTTTTTTGTTTTCAGGGCTGTCGCCAATTAAAACCGCCAGCGCATTAAGCGCAGAATTTCTTGTTTTTTCAAAATCGATTAATTCGTTTTGCGCCATAACAAAAGATTTTTCAGCTTGAATTAAATCAGAAGTTGAAACAATACCTTCGTCGTTTGACAATTTCATTAAGTTATAAATAGCTTCTCTATCTTTAACCAAATCTTCTTGAATTTCGATTAATTTATCAAGCTTAACAATGTTATAATAAACTGTTCCAACAGCGGAAACAATTGCAATATCACTTGCAGCAGCTTGATATTGAACTCCTTTTAATAATTTTTTAGAAGATTTTGTTTTATCCCAATTTTTTCCAAACAAATCAAGTTCCCAACTTGCCATGATAGGAAGAGCAAAAGAACCCATTGTTTTGGTGGTTTCAGGCATTTTTGCTATTGCAGGACTTGCCCCAACAGAAACAGTTGGCATTTGCCCCGCACGAGTCGCAAGAACATTTATTTGCGCTTGTTCGATTTTTAAAGCCGCAGTTTTAATATCGTAATTGTTATTTAGCGCTGAAACGATATATTTTTCAAGATGTTCATCGTTTTGTTTTTTCCACCAATCAAAATTAACAGTGTCTAAAATTGTTTCTTGCGCAGTTTTTTGTTCAACTTTTTTTTCTAAAATAGCGCTTGCTGGCTCAATCATAAAACCAAATGCAAATGCTGACAAAATAGTTGTTGCTAATACTTTTTTCATATCTCCCTCAAAATTTTATTGCTTTTTTTATAATTGAATGGTAGCATATTAATGTTGCAAAAGCAACATATTGTTTTTAACAACACAGTGGGGAATATGAAAACAAAATACGAAGATTCAATAATTTATCAAATTAATTCAAGTGCAAAGCATTTTGATAAACTGTTTGAACAATTTTTTAAGGAAATAAACATAGGAGTAACTGCCGCAGAACATCTTGCTTTAATGGTTGTTCATGACACAAAAGATTGCTGCCAAAGAGATTTAGCAAGGGTTTTATTAAAAGACAGAGCCAACACTGGCAAACTCGCAAAATCCTTAGAAGAAAAAGGCTTGGTTAAAATTGAAGCTACAATTAAAAATAATCGTGCAGTAAAAATTTTAACAATTACCGAAAAAGGCAGAAAACTTGCAAAAAACTCGATGGATTTGTTTGAACCTTTAAAAAAACAAATTGAAAAAGAATTTTCAAAAGAAAAACTCGATGAAATGACTAAAACTCTTCATGATTTTACACAATTAATTTCTAAAACACTAAAAACAAAAATATAAAGGAGCATAAAATGGCGCAAGAAGCAACAAAAAAAGAACAACAAAAACCACAAAAAAGAAAAATTATTGTTCCAATCGCAATCATAGTTGCGATTTTGGCTGGTTGTTATTTATTTAGCGAAAGCAGATTTCAATCAACAGACGACGCTTATGTTGAAGCAGATATTATTCAAGTAACCCCAAAAGTATCAGGACACATTGTTGAAAGCTATATTCAAGACAATAAAGAAGTAAAAAAAGGCGATATTGTAGCAAAAATCGACGATGAAGTTTATAAAGAAAAATATGAACAAGCTCGTGCTAACTATGAAAAAGCACTTTTAAATCAAAAAAATGCAAAAGCAACTTTAAAAGCAGCAGATTCAGAAATTGCCTTAGCTAAACTAGATTTAGAAAGATATCAAAAATTATTTGCTGAAGGCGCAATTTCAAAACAAATGCTTGATAAAGCGCAAGCAAACTATGACGCTGTTAATGCTAGATTAACACATGCTCAAGAAAATATTTTTTCAAAAGGCGACAATGTTGCTGATGCTGATTTAAAAGCATTAAAAGCAATTATGAACCAAGCGAAATTAAACCTTGAATATACAAATGTTACCGCTCCAAATACTGGAATTGTAACAAATCGAAGAATTGAAAAAGGAAGCTATGTTTCAGTTGGCGCACCTTTATTTGCAATTGTTCCAGACAAAATTTGGGTTGTTGCAAACTTCAAAGAAAACCAAGTTGGAGCAATGAAAGCTGGTCAGGAAGTTAAAATCAAAGTTGATGCCTATAAAGGAAAAACTTTCAAAGGACACATCGATTCAATCCAAAGAGCATCTGGCGCAAAATCAAGCCTATTCCCTCCAGAAAACGCAGTTGGTTCATTTGTAAAAATAGTTCAAAGAATACCAGTTAAAATCGTTTTTGATGAAGAAATCAAAAAAGAAGAATATAATATCGTTTCTGGTATGAGTGTTGTTCCAAAAGTAAAGGTTAAATAGGCTAAATATGGCAAACGAAACAACAGAATGGAAACCCAAACATAATCCTTGGATTGTTTGTATTCCAATAATGATGGCAGCTTTTATGTTTGTTTTGGATGAAACCATTGCAAACGTTGCTCTTCCATATATGGCAGGAAGCTTTTCTGTTTCTCGTCAAGAAAGCACTTGGGTTTTAACAAGTTATTTAATCGCTTCAGGAATCGTAATTCCTTCTGTTGGCTTCTTTTGCAAATTGATGGGAAGAAAAAATTTCTTTATTTTTAGCGTTATTCTTTTCACTGTTTCTTCATTTCTTTGCGGAATTGCAAACAGTTTACCCATGATGGTTATTACTCGTGTCCTTCAAGGCTTTGGCGGAGGCGCAGTTTTGCCATTAGCTCAATCTATCACTCTTGAAATGTGGCCTGTTGAAAAAAGAGCGCAATCAATGGCTTTATTCGGGATGGTTGTTGTAATTGCGCCAATTATTGGACCGGTTTTGGGAGGATGGATAACTTCAAATTGGTCTTGGCCTTTTATTTATTTTATAAATATTCCAATTGGTATAGCCTGCGTATTTTTCGCAAAACAATTAATCGAAGACCCTCCTTACGCAAGAAAACAAGAAAATGTTAAGATGGATACTCTCGGGTTTTATCTTTTAATTGGTTGGCTTACTTGTATGCAAATCGTTTTAGACAAAGGCAACGACGCCGATTGGTTTGGTTCTACTTGGGTTTGCTGGATGACGTTTTTTGCTGTAACTTTTGCTTTGTCTTTCTTTATTGTTCAAGCAAAGAAAAAAGATTCCTTAATTGATATTACCGTTTTTAAAGATAAAAACTTTCTTATTGGCACATTGGTTCAAGTGGTAATGATGGGGGTTTTATTAGCTTCATTAGCAATTTTACCTCAATTTTTACAAGGCTTAATGGGCTATGATGCTTATTTGTCTGGCCTTGCAATGATGCCTCGTGGCATGGGTGCAATGTTGACTATTTTCACCATTGGCGCAATTGGAAATAAAATTAACGAAAAATATTTAGTTATATTCGGCTTAATTTTACTCAGCATTTCAGGCTTTATGCTCTGCAATTTAAATCTTCAAATTGCAACAATAAATATTGCAATTCCTAATTTTATTATGGGAATCGCAATGTCAATGTGTATGATTCCAATTATTACGCTTTCAACCGCAACACTAACTCAAAGCCAAATGACAAACGCATCGGGCGTTCAAAATTTGCTTAAAAACCTTGGTGGCGCAATAGGAACTTCTATTGTAACAACGTTAATTTCAAGAAAAGCACAAGCACATCAAACTTTTCTTGTTGACAATATGACAATGCTAAATGATAATTTTGCACAAAGGTTTCACGCTTACCAAGCGCAATTTCAAGCAGGGCTTGATTCAATCAATGCAGGAAATATGGCAAACACAATGCTTTACAAACAAATGCTCCAACAAGCAAATATGGGCGCATTTCGTGATACATTTGAATTTTGCGCAATAGCCTGTGTCATTATTATTCCTTTGGTTTTCTTAATTAAAGGAATAGACAAGAAAAAAGGCAACCTCAAAAATTCTTAATTCTATATACTTAAAAGTAAAGGCTGGTCAACTTCCAGCCTTTTTGTTCTCTTTTATTGTCTTTGTATTGTTCTAGGAATTTAAATTTTTAATTTTTTTCAATTTTGTTTTTTGAAAAATCATAATATATTCATGCTCAAATATATTAAACCCACCCGATAAAGCACGATATCTCCACAAATTAGCAGTTTTACCTTTTGCTTTTTCGTTTCCAACAATGTTTTTAACAATAACTGCTTTTGTAACAAAACCAAGCTCTTCCATGCGTCTTTGGCATTCAAAACCAAGAGAAATATATCGAGAATTTGCATATTTATCGCCGATAATTAAGGCTGCAAATCTGTTTTGTTCCAATAAATCATATCCATTTTTAGCAACTTTTTTGAATAAATCATAAAATTCTTCAGTAGTTGCGCAATTTGATAAATCTTCTTTTTTGTCTGAAAACTTGATAATATCATCATAAGGCGGATGCAAAATCAAAAATTGAGCAGATTTTTCACCCATAATTTCAAGCCTATCTTGAACTTTTGCCTTAGCTTCAGAACTTGCGCTGTCGCCTTGAATAATATTAACATCAACAACAAGTTCTTTTGGTGTAAATTTAGAAGAAACATAATCAACCATTTCTTGCTTCAATTCAACCCCAATGCAACGTCTTTGCATATTTTTTGCTTCAATTCCTGACGTACCAGAACCAAAAAACAAGTCTAAAACAATATCGCCTTTTTTTGTATATCTTTCAAAAAGTTGCGTTGCAATTTGAGGAATATAGTTCCCATGATAATCATAAGAATGCCCATTCCCTTTTTCACGCTTATCAAATTCCCACCAGGTGCCTGTTTTAATATTTTCGTATAATTTCCAATTATTCAAATCAATATCGTTATATGGCTTTGTTTTAATTGGCTTTACTACTTCAAGATTTGATTGTTTTTTAACTTTTGTACTTTTTTTAACTGCCATTTTTAAAAACTTCTTCCCCAATCGTAATGTTTCAAGTATAATGAAATCAAGCAGTAATTAAATCAACCTAATATATTAATTATTGCTTACAAAAAGGCAATTTTTTACCTTTAGTCGTTTTATGGAAGTATGTTAAGCATTAATAGAATTAATTTTAATACTTTTCAAGCTTCAACCAGACATTCTGGGGCAACTTCGCCAGCCAAAAACAATAGACTGCTTATTTTCCATTATAATGATTTACACGGCAACACAGACGAGCTTGCTGGGGTTATGGAAGCAGGAAAAACATTTGATAATAATGCTTCATCTTATGATACTTTTATGTTCTCCGGAGGAGACAATGTTTCAGGCGGCGACGTTAAGAAAAATGAAGTTGTAATGGATTTAATGCAGAACGAAATGGGTGTTGACGCTTCTGCTGTTGGAAATCATGAAATTGATGCAACATCAGACGGCTTAAGCGAATTTGCAAAAGGTCACAAAATAGACTTCGTTGCAACAAACGTTAAATATGACGACGATAGCCCAATGAAAAATGTTACAAAAAAATCTGTTATCAAAATCGAAAACGGAACGAAATATGGGCTTATTGGTGCAATGCCTCTTGATTTTGAATCTTGCACAAAAAAATCTGTTCAAGAAGATATTGAAGTAATGGATTTTGACGACACAATTGAAGCGCTGCAAGAAGAAATCAATAATTTAAGAAAACAAGGCATTGATAGAATAATTCTTTTGTCGCACACAGGCTACGAAAATGACAAAAAAATGGCAGAAAACCTTGATGGTGTAGATATTATCATTGGCGGGCATTCTCATAGCGTTGTTGATGGCGCAAAAGAAGGCGAAAACATTGTTAAATCAAAATCAGGCGAACCTGTTGTTATTACGCAAGCAGGCGAAAACGGCAAATACTATGGAATTTTAGACGTTGAATTTGATTTAAATGGCGTTCTTTCTAAAATTTCAAATAAATTAATTACAATTTCTTCAAGAAAAAGCCCAACAATTGAATACATTAAAGAACAAAAGCTTGGTGCAAGCCCAACAGTCGGAACAATTAAAGAAATTGAAACAATGCCCCCAAACAGAAGAATAAAACCTCACGCTTGGGCAAATTTAATTGTTGATTCAATGAAATTTGAATTGGGAGCAGATTGTGCATTTTTAAATGCTGCAAATATCAGAAAAGTTCCAACAGAAGGCAAATTAACCGAACGAGACATCAGCGAATCGGCGCCAATGAAAAATCGCCTAATCAAAACAAAAGTTACCCAAAAACAAGTAGTTGATGCAATTTCTCAAGCTTCAAAAGAAACTCTTGGCGGCACAACAGGCGAACCAGGGCTTTTGTTTGTAAGTGGTTTTACATATAAAATAGACGAAAAAGGCAATTTATTAGAATTAAGCTTTATCGACAAAAAAGGCAGAAAAAAACCAATAGATATAAAAAATCCATCAGAAAAAATTACCTATACTGCTGTTTATGATGATTTCACAATGAGAGCAGATGGCGAATATTCTGCACTTGCCCCTAAATATCCTGTGAAATATTATGAATATGACAAAGACACAACAGCAATAAATTACATTAACAAAATGAAAAACAAAGACAATTTAAAATTCGTTAATGATAATAGGCTTGAAATAGTCCAAACATCAACACAGCCGCAGCAAGGCAATAATAACCAAAAATTCTTAAACTTAACTTCGCCAAAAGCTTCATAAAATATTTAACACACAAATATCCAACAATAAACGAAGTGAAAAATCCAAAAATTATAGCTTTATGGTTAAATGTTGTAATTTGTGCAAAATCGAGCTCAAATAAAGGATAAATCATTGAAGCAAAAAGAATAATTGGAATGCTCATCAAAAATGAATATCTTGCGGCCTTTAGTCTATCCATTCCGCAAAAAATTGCAGTCGAAATTGTTAAACCACTTCTTGAAAAACCAGGAAAAACAGCCAACCCTTGAGCAATTGCAATTAAAATCGAATTTTTGAGAGTAATTTCTTTATTTCCCTTATACATTTTTTCACTAAATAATAATATTAAACCCGTTACAAAAAGGAAATAGCAAATTATTTGCGGATTGGAAATTGTTTTTTCAACAATATCTTTAATTAAAAGCCCAATTACCCCAGTGATTATTGTAATTAGAGCAATATAGTTCACCATTTTAAAATTTTCGTCTTGATATTTTTTTTCTTTAAGCGCAGATATAAATCCAGAAAAAATTTCCCTCAAATCTTTCAAGAAATATATCACAACCGCAAGCAAAGTCGCCAAATGGACAATTATGCTAAAAAATATTTCTTCTTGCAAGCTCGAACAAGCGTTTTTAACCCCTGTAATCATTTCATAAAGTTCATTTGAAAAAACAATATGAGCTGAACTAGAAATCGGTAAAAATTCGCTCAATCCTTGGATTGCGCCAGTTATAATAGCTTGCAAGGTATGCATATTATTCCTCTATCTCAAAATAGCTTGCACGAGAAGTTGGTGTTTCCCAAACATTAACACGATGAACTTCTTTAATTTGTTCGCGCACTTTGTAATATATAAATTTTGCAATAAATTCAGAGCTTGGGCTCTCATTTTTAAATTCATCAAGCTCGTTTAAATCTTTATGGTCTAAATATTCCATAATTTCATTAACAACTTTTTTCAAAGTTTTAAAATCAACAAGGATATTGGAAGAATCAAGATTATTGCCTCTTGCGCTAACTTCAACTTTCCAATTATGACCATGCATATTCTCGCATTTGCCTTTATAATTAAGCAAATGATGCGCTGATGAAAAATTTGTTTCTACTCTAACTTCAAACATAACGTTATTTTAACACAGAAAAATTTTTGAATAAACTTTATTTATGATAAAATATAAAAATGAAGCATGCTTTTGCGACAAAAGTTTTTTACTCAGACACAGATGCGTATGGTGTTGTATGGCATGGAAGCTATCTTAGATGGCTTGAAATGGGAAGGGTATTGCTTTGCGAGCAAGCAGGCTATAAATTAAGCCAGTTAGAAGAAAATGATGTTGTTCTGCCTGTTGCAGAATTAAATGTTAAATATAAGAATTCCGCTCGGTTAGAAGACGAAATATTGATTGAAACCGAAGTGGTTGAGAAAGGTCGTTTTTATATAACTTTTCAACAAATTATCAAAAACGAAAAGTCACAAAAGACGTATATTGAAGCGCTTGTAAAAGTCGTTGCAATACACAAAGATGGAAAACTATATAGGAGTTTACCTGAACAGGTAGAAAAAATTGTTCAGTAAATGCGAGTCTACGACTCGCATTTTTATTGCTAATTTATCGATTTTTCAAGCCACTCGTCAGCCTTTGCGCCATTAAAAATTTTCCCGTCGGCACGAATACCAAACCCAAAAGGACATTCATTCACGCAGTCATCTTTTGTTGCATTGTCAGGAACACCATCTATATCCATACAAAGAACT
>JAFQHZ010000037.1 GCA_017415185.1 Candidatus Gastranaerophilales bacterium | reverse complement strand
GGTTCAGACTGGAATAAAACACAACAACTATTCAAAAAATACTTATCAACAACAAGACAACCCTACGACTCTTCAATTCAAATGGGTTCATTTTCAACTTCAGTCCAAGGCTCTCCAACAGCAAACTCTCAAACCCCACCCTTCCACATTAAAGACGGAGCATTATTATTCCTTGGAACAGGAGAAAAATATCAAGTCTCCCCATCTTCATCAGGAACAATAACAGTAGATGGTTGTGAAATGTCTAAATCTCTCCTTGGAATCATAACAGTAGATATCAATGGCGAAGAAGAACCCAACACCCCCTACAAAGACCAATTCAACTTCCCCATAAGCTCTAATGGTATTGAGTATGAAATGATGTGTCAGGAAGCGGAGAGTGATGAATATGTGGGTGTGCCTTCTGAATGTTCGAAATATGCGCAAAAGTATTCAGATGCTGATTATTGGGAGTGGTATCCTGAACAAAATAGGTGTTGCGGATATATTGATGGCTTCTATACTTATGATTGTCAACCCCCTAACTCCTTTTGCGATGTATGGGGCTGATGTTAGAGTGTAAACTGATTGTAACCAACAAGACGTTAGAAAATTACTGACGTCTTGCTAAAATATGTTTTCTAAGTTAAGTTTGACCAAGATTATAGTTTAGAAGCAACCGTTAATGCTGTTTCAGCTAATCTTGTTGAATAACCCATTTTGTTATCGTACCAAGAAACAACTTTAACCATGTTGTCGCCTATGGTCATTGTTAAAGCATCGTCAACTGTTGAAGATTGAGAAGTTTTAATTTTTCTTAACAATTCTTTAAATCCAAGCAACTTTAACTAACAAATCAACTTTATAAATTTAAGTGTGTATTTTAATAAGGATTTTTTTTATGTCGGCAATTCATGGTATAGCTTCTGCAGTTGTTCCTGGTTTAGGTCAATTGATTGGCGGAGAAGCAAAAGAAGGTGTTAAGCATGCTGCTGTGGCTTATGTTGGTGCTCCGGTTGTGGCTGGCGCTGGCGCAATGTTGACTGCAATCGGATGCGATGGTTTTTATTCTAGTGCATCAAAAACAGCGAGTGAAAATCTTCCAAAAGTATTAAACGTTTTAAAATCTCATCCTAAATTAACTGCCGCAGTTGGACTCACATGTGCGGTGGGTGCTGCAATTTGGTCTGGTGTTAATTATATTAAAAGCATTGTTAATGCTGCAAAGATTGATAAAAAACAAGATTAATTACGAAAACCGATAGAATTTTCTATCGGTTTTTTGTTGCAAAAAAATTCTTTTACCTGCATTATAGATGTAGGTGTAATGATGATTTTAAATGCAATTAAATTAAACAAAATTAATTTTACTGGAAAAATTAATTCTAGTAATATTTCTTTTAAATCAAAAGAAGATTCTTTTGATAAGCCTATTGTTAAAGAATTTGAATTTGATTCAGATTTGTCTTCTGTTGCAAAAAAGCAATTATTGAATCAAGTTAAATACATTGCTCAAAACCAAGATATCGTCACTCCATTAGGATATGGTGCAACTGGGGTTGTGTATATGGCGCAAGATATTGATGGTTTGGGCAAAAATGGCGCAGTTATTAAAATGTCATACACGCAAGACAAAAATCCGATTACTGGCGAAAAGCAAAAAGTTGGGTTTGATTATGATAACGAGATTCAAGTTTTAAAAAAAGTTAAAGCTTTGGGTGATTCTTCGCAACAATATCTTGCAAGCATGAAGCTTGCTGATGGAAGAAATATTTTAATAACTTCTTTTGTTGAAGGAAAAGAGCCAGATTTAGCTTTAAATCCAATTAATAAAAAAAGCTTGGAAAATGCGCTAATTACTTTGCAAAAGCTTGATACTCTTGGCGTTTTGCATAGGGATTTAAAAAAAGAAAATCTTCTTTTAGAAAATGATACTCTTAAATTAATCGATTTTGGCGAAGCGGTTGAGTTTGATATTTTAAATTTTAAAGAAAAAGACGAGAGAAATTTCTTGCCTTTTGAAATGCCTACTAATCTTCAAAGCTTTGAAGATACTTTTGTTTCTCCGTATTATCTTGAAATTTCAAAAAAATATGGCGATATTGAGGCTCGAAAATTTTTTGGCGATTATTTAAAAGCAAAGGGCGAGCTTGTTTATAAACAAAATGCGATTTTTTTAAGTCAATATCTTCAAGATAATTTAGATAAATTAACTAAAAAGCAAATCCAAGAAGTTAGCAAAATGGTTCAATATCAATTTTTGATGAGCGATATTTTAACGAGGTTTTCTTCTAATGATATAGTTCTTGATATTGAATTGTTGAAAAATCAAATCCTCTATACTTCAGAGCTTGCGTACAAAAACGAGATTTTAATTGGAAACCCTTTAGCTAATATTTCTCTTAAAGCGGAAGCTTTGATGAGCGCAAAAAAACTTGAAGCAACTATTTTGAAATATTTAAAACGCCCAAATCGTCCTGAGGTGAGAAAATATTTAAATCATCAGTTGGATATTGCTAAATATCGTTGCACAAAAATTGGTGGATGGTTAAATGGGCTTGTTGGTTGGGTTGTGACTTGTTTGAATGAAGATATTGAAACAAAAGACGAATCAAAGAAAAAAATTATCGAAGAATGTATTGCTCTAAATTTGGAAGATTTTGCAATTGAAAATATTGCCAAAAACGTCTCTTTAGAAGGAAGATTGGATGAAATTATCTAGTTCTTGTGTTTCTTTTAAAAGACAGTTAAGCCAATTGGAAAAAATTGAAGCTCGCGCCTATGCAAAAGACGCAAAAAAGGCGATTGGGCTTGAGAATCTTGCTCTTGTAACTCATAGCGTTTCTTTTCCTTCGAATGAGGATGAAGATATTGGAATTGGTATTCTTTCTTTGAATCAAGGTGCAATTTCTTATGTTAATTTTTTGTATGATAATGCAATTGATTCTTTGTCGATTGAGCCAATGGGATATATTAAAAAAGAATTATATTCGCCTTATGATGGCTCTTTGCTTTCAAAAAAACCGATTATCGATTTTAAGGAATTAACGAGCGACAAATGGGCAAATATTTTTGAAATGGATGATTTTAATAAAATTGTTCAAGGAAAAAATTATAATGTTGAAGTGCCTAATGAATCAGCTATTTCTTTGGTTGAATTTGATAAAAACCAAGTAATTTATGATTATGTTTTTTCTCAAATTGATTGGGCTTCGAAAGTTGCGTTTGAGAATTTTAAAAAGAAAGTTGAAGATAAAAATCCTAGAGCTTTGGAGCTCAATCTTGAATTTGAAGAGTTTAAAAAAGAAAATGAATATTATTTAAAGGGCGATTCAATATATTATATTCTTTCTCTTCAAAATGACCAAAAACCTTTTCTTGAGTGGGAAAATCCGCTTCATAGGGTTTTGTTTGATGATGACAATTTGAATTTTGATAAAGAAACAAGAAACGCTGAAATTTTAAGGCTCGAAGAAAAATATTCAAAAGAAATTGAACTATATAAATTTTGTCAGTTTGTTGTTAATAAACAACAAAAAGATTTTGTTGAATATGCTTCAAGATTGGGGCAATATCGCTATGAATCAGATTTAAAGGTAATTAGCGAAGCTTATTTGTCTGGTAAAATTTCAAAAGAAAAATTTGAATATTTAAAACTCAAACTTTTAGAATACAAAACAAATTTTGAAGGTGTGAATATAATTGGTGATAAGCAAGTTGGATATGGAGATATGGATATTTTTTCTAATCCTTCAATGTTTACAAAAGACGAATTTATGGGCGCTCCGCCTAATTTGTTGAAAGCTTCAAAAGGACAAGATTGGGATTTTCCTTTTATACCTTATGAAAATTTGTTCAATAAAGATGGAACTTTGGGTTTTGGCGGTGAATATTTAAAAAAGAACATTAAAAAAGCCTTCAAAGACAACGTTGGCGGATTAAGAATTGACCATATTATTGGTTTGATTGATGCTTGGACATATAAAAAAGAAAAGCAAGATTCTCCTCTTTCAAAAATTTCAGATAGATATGTTGCAAGTGGGTCAAGGCATTTATTTAAATATATTTTAAACAATTATCTTCCCGAATTAGAGCAATACAATTTGACTCAAAAGACCATAATTGGCGTGATTGATCCAATTGGCGGAATTTTTGATGAAAATAGTCTTGATAGGAAGTCTTTGATTCAAAATGGGGTTTTTGGGTTTGATAAAATTCAAGAAATATTTTTATCGAAAAAAGAAATAATTGATGAAGTTTATTCAAGCGTTGTTGAAAAAATTATTCTTGATTCGGCAAGAGAAGTTATTGTTGAAAGAAATGAGCAAAATGGAATCAAAATGACAAAAGCTCAAATTGATTCTTGCGCAAGGCAATTGTTGCTTTGCGAAGATTTGGGAGCTTTGACTTTGCCTGTTAAAAAAATTATGGAAAAGTATGATTTAATTGGCTTAAGAGATGCTTCTCGTTCAAATCCATATAATCCAAATCATCATTTCAGAGAGGGGAATCCTCAAGAACAAGGAAATTATTGGCTTATTAGTACTCATGACACTCTTCCTTATAAAGAATTGTTTAAAACTTATGATAAAGAAAAACAAGGAGCGCACATTGATTATGTTGCAAGCGAATTGGGTTTGGATTCTGGCGAGTTAAAAAGCGATTTTAATTTTGCAAAATTTTTCGAAGCAAAAGTTTTAAGAGTTTTTTCTGCCGATAAAAATCCAAAAACTCCGAATAATGTTATGTTAAATTGGCTCGATTTGTTTGCAATTAATAAGCCATATAATACTCCTGGATTGTATGACAAAACAAAAAATTGGAACTTAAGGGTTTGTTCTTCGCAAGATTCGTTTGAAAAAATATATTATGAAAAAAATATGCCCCAAAGCAATGGAATAAATATTTTAAAGACTTTGTCAAAAGCGCTTGCAGTTTGCGGAGTTTCGAATGATAATGCTGAAATAAAAGAAGAATTAGATAGATTAGGCGGAATTATTCAAGAATGATTTTTGACGATTTGAAAAATGAAATTGATTTTTTTATTCGAAATTTAACAAAATTTTCAAGAAAAAATTACGAAGAAAAGAATGATGAAGTAGTTAAAGAAAATTTGGCTTTAAATTCTTATATTAAAGAAGTTTTGGAAAAATATTTTTTAAAAAGCAACAAAGCAAATTTGCAAATTTTGGATATTGGCTCTAAAAATTGGGATTATTCAAAAGGAGAGTATGAATTTTTTCTAATTTTTCTTCAGATTTTCAAATGGACGGCGTAGAAATAGACGCTTATCGACTTTATTCAAATTTTTATTCCCGTTTTGAAGTTGCAAAATATTATATTAAAGATTTAAAAAATGCAAAATATATTGTATCAAATTTGCTTGATATTAATAAAAAATATGACTATATAATTTGGCTTTTGCCTTTTGTGAGTTATGAGCCTTTGAAATATTGGGGTTTACCAAAAAGATTTTTTTGTCCTGAAAAAATGTTGAACCATGCTTTTTCTTTGTTGAATGATGGTGGACAAATGCTTATTATAAACCAAGGCAAAAAAGAAGCTCTTATTCAAAAAGAGCTTCTTGAGAAATTAAATTTGAATTATACTTTTTTGGGTAAAATTGAAAATAAATTTTATCAATTTAAAAACGATAGATTTGGTTATTTGATTTCAAAGTTTTAATTGGTTTTGTTGTATGGTTTTCACAGGATATATGTTTTTTTAATTGGCTTCAAATTGAAGTCTTTTTATGTATAAAATTTGCCGATGGCCACTCTGCCGAAGAAAAAGACTAAATGTCTTTTTCTGAGAGGGCGAGGCGTGACCTCGCTCCGGCCATCTTTCTTATTTGTTTGTATAGAATTAAAAATAAAATTTGCCGATGGCCGGACTCGAACCGGCACGTGGGGTGAGCCACGTCAGATTTTGAGTCTGATGCGTCTACCAATTTCGCCACATCGGCAAATTAAATTCTATTAAATTATCAATGTTTGTTTTGACTGATGTGGCGAAGGAACCGCTTCGCTTTTCCCCTCTCGAAAAATGCTCAACGGTTCGCATTTTTCTTCGGCAGAGTGCCACATCGGCAAATTAAATTCTATTAAATTATCAATTTAAGCTCCTGTGGAAATCAAGGATTTCCACGTCGCCTTCGTAGTGCTATCGTCAACCCTCATCGGGTCGCCGATTTAGCACCGGCTGCCGCATTTCATCGGCAAATTAAATTCTATTAAATTATCAATAAACTAATTTTACTACTAAAAAAATTATTTGTCTAATTCTTCTTTTAATAATTTATTTAATAGTTGTGGATTAGCTCTTCCTTTTGTTTCCTTCATTGCTTGACCAACAAAGAATCCAAACAATTTGTCTTTTCCGCCTTTATATGCTGCAACTTGTTCTTGGTTGTCAGCGATAATTTTTTGAATTACAGGAAGAATTGAGCTTTCATCAGAAATTACAGACAATCCTTTTTCTTCAACAAGAGCTTGAGCGTCTTTGCCTGTATTTAAAATATCAACAATCAAGCCTTTTGCGATATTGTTTGAAATTGTGCCTTTTTTTAATAATCCCAATAATTTTGCAAAATTTTCAACTGTTAATTTTGAATCAGCAATTGTAATGTGTTCTTCTTTTAAAAATGCTGCAACTTCACCCATTAGGAAATTAGAAGCGGTTTTTGCATCAATATCTTGTTTTAATAATTCATCAAAATACATTGCCATATCCATTTGCGCAACTAGAACGCTTGCGTCATATTCGCTTAAACCCGATGTCATATATCTTTCCATTTTTTCATTTGGAAGTTCGGGCATTTTTGCTTTAATTTCTTCAACCCATTCTCTTGAAATTTCTAACGGCATTAAGTCTGGTTCTGGGAAATAACGATAATCATGCGCATCTTCTTTTCCGCGCATAGAAGAAGTTATTCCTGCGTTATCATCCCAAAGCCTTGTTTCTTGAACGACTTTTCCGCCTTCTTCTAAAATTTCGGCTTGGCGGATGAATTCATATTCGATTGCACGAACTAAAGAACGGAAGCTGTTCACATTTTTAATTTCAGCACGAGTTCCAAATTCTTTTTGTCCGATTGGGCGAATTGAGATATTGCAATCAGCTCTCATTGAGCCTTCTTCCAAGTTTCCATCGCAAACGCCAATATATCTTAAAATATTTCTTAAGCTTTCAACATATTCTCTTGCTTCTTCTGAGCTTCTCATGTCTGGTTCTGATACGATTTCCAATAATGGAGTTCCAGCACGATTTAAGTCAACCAAAGAATAGCTTGAGCCGTATAATCCTGCAGCTCCAGCATGAACTAATTTTCCTGCATCTTCTTCTAAGTGTGCACGAGTGATTCCAATTTTTTTGTTTGAAATTTGAATCCAACCGCCTTGGCAAATTGGCTCGTCATATTGAGAAATTTGATATCCTTTTGGAAGGTCTGGATAAAAATATTGTTTTCTGTCGAATTTGCAACGATTTGGGATGGTTGAATGCAATGCTAAGCCTGTCAGAATTGCCATATTAACACATTCTTTGTTTAAAACAGGCAAAACTCCTGGCATGCCAAGTGTTACTGTTGAAGTTTCAGTATTTGGGTCACGACCAAATTCGCAGCCTTCTCTTGCGAAGATTTTAGTGTTGGTTTTTAATTGGGCGTGAACTTCAAGACCAATAACCATCTCATATTTATCTTTGTAATCAGACATTTTAACTCCTTAATTTTTTCTTTAATTCTAGCACAAATATTTTTTAAAATTTAATCTCCTTAATAAAATTTAAATTCGAGGGCAATTTTTTGTTTGTCACGTTTTTTATTATATATAAGGGGTGTATTATGCAATCAAATTATATTAATCCATATCAGCCTATGAATTTACCGATGAATCCAAATGCGGTAAATATTAATATAATTAATCCACAAGCTTATGGAACAACTTCTGGTGCAACATGTCCTATTAATAATGGAAATAATGGCTTCTATTCTTTGTATGGTCAAAATCAAAATCCAAATTTGCCTTTATATCCTCAAAACTATAATAATTTAGCATTGCAACAAAATTATGCTCAAAATCCATATATGCAAGCTCCTAATGCTTCTCAAATGGGCGCTCATCAAGGCTTTGCTCCTTATCAAATTGCTCAAGATTCGCAAAAACAAGGTCAAACTTCTAATTTAGATTCAATTAATCAAGCGAGCATGACGAATTCAGCAAATTTTGCTGAAAAAACACCAAATGCTCAAGAAAGCACAACAGAGCAAACAACAGAAACAAAAACAAAAAAAGTTGTGCCTTTGACTGATGAATATGTTAAATCTTTAGAAAATTATTTGAATAATAATAACCCAAAAATCCGTTTAATTGGTGCTAAGGAACTTTTGGAACGTTTCAAAGAAGATGAAAATCGAAAAGATAATCCTTCTTTAATGCCTTTATTAAATAAAGCACTAAAAGATCCTTCTCCTTCTGTTAGATTTTTGGCGTTGACTATGTTGCAATTAGAATATGCTGTTGGAAACGATGAAACAGTTACTCTATTAAAACAAATTCAATCTCAAAATACAGATAAAATTGGGCAAGATTCTTTATTGGCATCAGAAATCTTGTTGAATATGTCTCAGCCTGAAAAAGTTGATTCGCCCATGACTCAAAATGAAATTGAAAAAGCTGAAAAACAAGCAGCAAAAGCGAAAGCAAAAAAGGAAAGTAGCAAAAAATGACATTAATATCAAAAGCAGCCGGAGCTTTAAGTTTAATATCATGCATTCATGATATTCACAAGACTGCTTTGATTTCTTCTAATAAAGAATATTCAAAAGCAGCGGCAAATTCCGTTGTTTCTTTGTCTGTGAATCATCAAAAAGCAGATAATATTTCTTTTAAAGATGCTCAACGCAAAAACTGGCTTTCAAGAAGTAATTATTTTGCTTCAATTAAAGAAGGCTTTGCTAAAATAAAAGGTTATGTTAAGGGATTTCTTAATACTTCATTAAGATACATCCCAAATTTTGCATGTGCAGCGCTTGCTCTTTTGATGGGTAAAAAGCATGACAAAATTGCAAACATAGCGGCGCTTGGTCTTGGAATTATCGAAAGTTTTGACTTTGTTAAAAACTCTCTAAGCCCGCAAAATCGTGATGATTACTTGAATCTCAAGTAGTGTTACAAAATGTAAATTAGCAAAAAAGCGATAAAATCAGATGTTTCTGGTAAAATTATAAAGAAAGTTAAATAAAAAACAAAAAATTAAGCAATAATTTTCATTCACATGTGTTATAGAAGCGTGTGGAGATTACACAAAAGGAGAAAAAATGATTCAATCACCAATGCAAGTACCAAATATGCCAATGCAACAATTACCACAACAAGGTGGTGGAGCTAATGCGGTAGCAATTAATATATACAATCCACAAGCTTATGGAACTGTTCCAACTCAAGTGGCAAATACACCATATCAAGTGCCACAACCGGTTTATCAAATTCCTTATGCTCCAATGTATTCAGATAATGCAATGACAAATCCAATGGCATATCAACAATTCATGCCTGTTAATAATGTATTAAATGCGCCAAATCAAATGAGCGAACCTCAATTTATTGCTCCAGCTCCTCAAGCTATGCCTCCAAGCGTAATTGATGCTCAAGTTGCTCAAGCACCAGTTGCTCCTGTTGCTGAAGCTGTTGCTCCAGTAGCACCAATCGAAGTTCAACAACCTGCTCAAGTGGTTGATGTTGATACTTTAGTTCAAAATTTAAAAAGCACAGATGCAAATGTTAGAGGCGAAGCAATTAATCAAATAGCTGGATATGCTCAAGAAGCTCCTGAAGTTGCTCTTCAAATCGTTTCAGAACCAATTATGCAAGCTTTAGTTGACATCATCAACGAAGACACAACTGGTCTTGAAGGACCTACTGCTGAACAAAAAGCTGTTTCTGAAAAAATTATGAAAGGCGAACAACTAACTGCTCAAGAAGAAGCAATTGCCCAACAACAAACTTCTCCTCTTGAAATTGCTAACCACAACAGAGCAATCTCAATTTATACATTAGCAATGATTCAAAAATTACAAAGAGAAGAATTAAACCAATATATTGAAACTCAAAAAGCAAATGGTCAAGAACCAATCGCTCCATTGAATATTCAAGATTTAATCGGTTACAACGAAATGGTTAATGTTATTAAAACCGAAGCTGATGACAATGTTAAATTAGCTGCTATTGAAGGTTTAGGACACATTGTTGAACCTCAAGATCAAGCATCTGTTGAAGCATTATTGAACGAAGCTCAAAAATCTTCAAATCCTGATATTCAAAACGCAGCAACTGACGCATTAGCAAAATTTGCAGCATAAATAAAAATTGATTGAATCATAAAACAAAAGACCCAAAATAAATTGGGTCTTTTTATTTGTTTTTTGATGAATAAATATTTAAATATATCCAATATGATGAAAGAATTTTTTTAATATAATTTTTTGTTTCAAGATACGGTATATTTTCAACAAAAATATCAATTTCGCTTGATTTAATGCTTACATCATTAAGCCATTTTTTAATATTTCCAGGACCAGCATTATATGCAAGTATTGCAAGATATTCGTTGCCATTAAATTGTTCAACAAGATAATTAAAATATTTTAATCCTATTTTTATATTTTCATTTGGGTTTAAAAGGGTTTCTTTTGAAACGGATTTTTTCTCAATAAAACTTGCAGTGGGTTGCATAAGTTGGCTTAAGCCTGTTGCTCCTGCTGAACTTTTTGCGTTTTTATCAAAATGACTTTCTTCTCTAACTAAACTCAAAAATAAATATGGACTTTGTTTTAATTTGTGCGCTTGGATATTAATTTCTTCTTCATAAAATATTGGATAAACCATTTTTAACATTTGATTTGAAAAAAGAATTTGTGGGTTTTCTTTTTCTTCTGATGTTTCATTTTTTTTCCCGAGCAATTCTTCTTTTGCAAGGTTTATTGCGAGCGGATAGTTGCCTTTTTGATAGGCTATCCAAGATTTTATATATTCATCATTTATTTTAAAATTGTCTATTAAATCCCAATCGTCTAGGCTTGCAAGCTCTAAAAGGATTCTATCTTTGAAAATTAATTTGTTTAAAGTTGTTCTGTCATAATCGATGATTTGTTTTTTAACAATCATTTTCTTGGCTTTTGATTTTTTAAGCTCTCTTGCGGACATAAATGAATAATAGCTTAGGGGATAATTTTTGATTACATCAAGAAAAACATCTTTTGCTTGAAGGCTTTTGTGTGATTTTAAAAGAGTTTTTCCATACCAATATGCAACTCTTGGTGAGTCTTGCGTTTTTGCGTATTGATCCATGTGTTTTTTTGCGATTTGTTCGCTTGCTTTGTATCTTCCTTCTTGATAGTTATACCAAAATACTTCCCAAAGAGCGTTTGAAGCCCAAATTGAAGCAGGATATTCATTTACAATTAAGTCATATAATTTATACGCTCTTATTGAACCACTTGTTTCTGCAAGTTTATATACAACAGTTGGGAAGATATAAGAATTTGGATATTTTGTGTATAGCTCTTGTAAAAGCTGAATTTTACTTGCGCCATTTAAGATAATTAATCTATCAATTGCACTGCTTAAATCTTTTTCTTCAACATTGCTTATTGAAAGATTTAAACCTTTTAAAATTGTTTGTTTTTCTGAATCTTTGTTTTTTAAATTTTGGTATGATTTTGCAATTTTGTACCAATTTTTTGAAAAAGATGTTTTTTGATAATAATCAATTGCACTTTGATATTGACCATTTGCAAATTTTGCGTCTGCGATGATTTCATAATCTTCAGCAGTAAAAACAACATTTAATTTTTGTAATTCTTCCAGCGCTCCTTGAGAAAATTTGCCATTTGGAGCATAAGAAAGATATTTCAAGAAGCTTTCTTTTGCGGTGTTTGGGGTTGTTTCTTTTGCAATTAATGCCCATTTGTATGAGCTTGCAATGGCAAAATCGCTTTTTGGGTATGTTTCTTTAATGTGTTTAAATTTTTTGCCTGATTGAGAAGAGTTATCAATCTTCATTTCTTGGCTTAAAATTGCTTCTTGATACAATGCCCAAGGTTTAATATATTCATTTTTGCTTGTTTTAATGATTTCTCGAAGTTTGATTAGGCTTGTTTTTTTGTCGTTTAAATAAAAGGCACATTGATATTGTTTTAAAAGCGCAAGTTCATATATTTTTGAAATTGAATTAATTTGCTTAAAATTGTAATAAGCATCGGAATATTTTTTGTCCTTAAACAACCCCATTCCTTGTTGATAATATCTATATGCGTTTTTGTCGCTTGATAATTTATAATAAAGTCCAAACAGTGCAACTAAAAGCATAATAAGGGTTATTAATAGTCGCTTTAATATATTTATATTCATAATTTCTAATATAACTTATATTTTTATTTTTTAAATTTTATTCTTTTAATATGGTTATTAAATTTTATCTTTATTTGCCATTTGAGGAAATAGTGGTTTAAAAAAGCCCTCTTTTGAGGGCTTTTGGTTTAATAATTTTGATTGTCAATTTCAAAATAGCTTTTTGGATGAGCGCAAATTGGGCAAATTTCAGGGGCTTCTTTTGATTCAACGTGAAATCCGCAATTTCCACATTCCCATTCTTGTGCTTTTTCTCTTTCAAAAACTACGCCATCTTCAATATTTTTTGCTAATTTTTTATATCGAGCTTCATGATGAGCTTCAATTTTAGCAACACCTGCAAAAAGCCTTGAAATTTCATCAAAACCTTCTTCTTTAGCTACACGAGCAAACTCAGGGTACATTGAAGTGTGTTCATAATTTTCACCATTTGCTGCGTCAATTAAATTATCCAAAGTGTCGCCGATAGCGCCACCATGAAGCAATTTGAACCAAATTTTAGCATGTTCTTTTTCGTTGTTTGCTGTTTCTTCAAAGAATTTTGAAATTTGAACATAACCGTCTTTTTTTGCTTTTGCTGCATAGTATGTGTATTTGTTTCTTGCTTGAGATTCTCCTGCAAAAGCTTCCATTAAGTTTTTTTCTGTTTTTGAACCTTTTAAATCCATTTTATTCTCCTATTGCATTAGTACAATCTTCGCAAATTCCGTTGCTGTCTAGATTTCTATATTTCCAACAACGAGCGCATTTTTCGCCATTTGCTTTTGAAACTTTAACTGTGTAATCGTCTTGCGAATATTCGTTTAATGTTTCTTGATTTTTTTCTTTAATATAAGCATGGGAAACGATATATAAATCGCCCAAAAGATTAGAATATTTTTCAAGAAGCTGTGTTTTTTTGGAATCTGTTGAAGTTATGACAACGTCTGCTTCTAAAGAAGAGCCAATAATTTTTGGTTCAGCATTTCTTAAAGGTTCAATTGCTCGAGCAACAACTTCTCTTGTTTTTAAAAGCTGAGTGAATTCTTCATCCAATTCAGGATTAATCCATTCTTCTTTTAATTTTGCCCAAGAGGTTAAAAGTGCTGATTCAACAGGCTTTTGAGATTCAGGCATGTTTTGCCAAATGTCTTCTGCTTGATGAGGCATAACAGGAACTAAAATTGAAATTAATGTGTGCAATATTTCATACATAACAGTTTGGCAAGCACGTCTTGATAAAGATTTTTTGCCTTTTGTATAAAGTCTATCTTTTACAATATCAAGATAGAATGATGATAAATCTGTGCTTGCGAAGTTTTGAAGATGTTGGAAATATTTATAAAATTCATAAGTTTCAAAAGAAGCGTCAACATTTTTGATTAATTGAGCTAATCTTGAAAGTGCAAATTTATCAATATCTTCTAAATCTTTGTAATCTACATAATCAACTTTTGGGTCAAAATCAAATGTGTTACCCAATAAGAAGCGGATTGTGTTTCTTGTTTTTTTGAATACTTCAACAAGTTGTTTGATTAAATTATCGCCAATTTTAACGTCATTTCGATAATCAACGCTTGCCGCCCAAAGTCTTAAAACGTCTGTGCCGTAAACTTTGATGATTTCTTGAGGAGTAACGATGTTGCCTAATGATTTAGACATTTTTCTTCCTTCTCCATCAAGAACGAAACCATGAGTTAAAACAGATTTATATGGAGCCACTTCTTTAGTTGCAGTTGCGATTAATAATGAAGATTGGAACCAGCCTCTATGTTGGTCTGAGCCTTCTAAATACATATCAACCGGAATTACATCTTCATTGTTTGATTGGAATTCTTTTTCTCTTTGAGCTACAACAGCGCTCCAGCTTGAACCTGAATCAAACCAAACATCCATAATATCGTTTTCTTTTTCGAAATCTGAACATCCGCAAGAACATTTGAAACCTGCTGGAACAAAGTCTTTAGCTTCATATTTTACCCAAGCGTCTGATGATTCAGTTCTGAATTTGTCAGCAATTAATTTAATAGTTTGTTCGTTTATGATTGGTTTTCCGCAATCTTTGCAATATAAAATTGGAATTGGAACACCCCAAGCACGTTGTCTTGAAATACACCATTCAGAGCGGTTTTCAACCATGTTTGAAATTCGTTTTTCGCCGCTAGATGGATACCATTTAACGTTTTGGATGTTTTCTAAAGTTTTATCTTTAAACATTGAAACTTTAACAAACCATTGCGGAGTAGAACGATACATTACAGGGTGTTTACATCTCCAACAATGTGGATAACTATGCACCATTGATTGAGCTTTAATTAAAGCGCCGCATTCTTTCAATTTTTCAATAACCATAGCGTTGCCTTTATAATAAGGTACGCCTTCTAAATCAGGCACTTGTGATGTCCAGCAACCTTTTGAATCAAATGGCGAGAATGTTTCTAGTCCATATTTTTGACCAACTTCCCAGTCCTCTAAACCATGACCAGGAGCAGTATGAACCGCACCAACACCAGCGTCAAGTGTAACGTGTTCGCCTAAAATGATTAAAGATTTTTTGTCATATAGTGGGTGTTTTGCTTCGTATTTTTCAAATTCGGCACCAGATAAATTACCTAAAACTTTGATATCAAGCCATTCTACATCTTTTGTGAAGTTTTCTAGTAAATCTGTTGCTACGAAGTAATTTTCGTTTTTATATTCAAAAATTGTATAGTCAAATTTTGCATTTAAACAAATACCAACGTTTGATGGAATTGTCCAAGGAGTTGTTGTCCAAATAATTGAATTTAATTTGTTTGTTGAAGTAATGCCTGCTTTTTTATAGATTTCATCAGCTTTTTCTACAACAAACTTTACATAAATTGAATCTGATGAAATATCAGCATATTCAACTTCTGCTTCAGCTAACGCTGTTTCGCAATCCGCACACCAATAAACTGGTTTTAAGCCTTTTTGAACATATCCTTTTTTATACATTTGCCAAAAGAGCTCAATTTGGTGCGCTTCAAAATCAGGAGCAATTGTAACATAAGGGTGTTCCCAATCGCCCAAAACGCCAAGGCGTTTGAAATTTTCTTCTTGTCCTTTTAAATTTTTTGCAGCAAATTCACGACATTTTTGTCTTAGTTCTAATGGGCTAAGTGCCGCTCTTCCGCCTTTAATATTTTTAACAACAGCGTTTTCGATAGGCAAACCATGCGCATCATATCCTGGAACATAAGGAGTAAAATATCCGCATTGAGTTTTATATTTTAAAATGATGTCTTTTAAAATTTTGTTTAAGGCATGCCCAATATGAATTTTGTCAGAACTTAAATATGGAGGGCCGTCATGCAAAATGAAGCTGTTGTTGCCTTTGTTTTTAGCCAGCATTTTGTCATAGATTTTGTTTTCTTCCCAATATTTTTGAATTTCAACTTCACGAACTGCCGCATTTGCGCGCATTGCAAGCGATGTTGAAGGAAGATTTAAGGTGTCTTTAAGTTGTTTTTCTTCTGCCATTTTTAACCCTCGTAATTTAATATATAGAAAAATTATACTATAAACTTACTAGGAGGGTTATTTATTTTGTAAAATATTTATGCTTTTTGTGTATTTTCTTTTTTATAAGTTTTTTTCGGAGCTGCAATTGAATCTCTTATTTTAATTGCAAGGACGGTGCCAAGCGAAAAAGCAGTTGCCATTCCGAGATATGATAAAAATCCATAGCCATTACTTTTAGCAACATTTTTTGCAATATCGAAATCAAAGAATTGCTTAGATAATTTGTTTCCTTTTAAGGAAGCCAAGCCTTCTTCTAATAACATTGGTACAAATGCTGCAAAGCTTAATTTGCCAGCATTTTCTTTTATAAATGTTGTTGCTTTGTCTAGTTTATTTTTCGGTTTTTCATCAGGCGCTTTTTTGTCTTTTAATAAACCAATCAGCAATATTGGAGTTGCTAATATTGTTAAAGGTCTGCATTTTTGAAGAATTTTTGTTAAAGTGCTTTTGTTTGCATTAAGAGCATGACCAACTTCGTGGAAGAAAGCTAATTCAATACCTTTTTTTGGAACTACAACGGCGTTTGAAGCTTGTGAAAAGAACGCATTTGCACCCTCTTCAACTTGTCTTAAAACGCATTGTTTTTGCATATCTTTATAGCTTTTAGGCAAAAATCTTGCAATTCCACGGTTTAAATCAGAGGAAAGAATTTCTGAAACAACTTCTCTATTTTCTTCGCCTGCTTTGATTAATCTTACGCCTTTGTCTAAAAGCCCCGTTTCTTCAATAACTCTGCCCATGCCTTTTCTTACTGTTTCAAAGGTGTCTTGAGAAATGCTTGATTGAAGTTGTTGCATTTGTTCTTGGCAAAAACGTGAAATTTGGGGAGATGTTGTTGATACAATTGTGCCAAAAGCTGTATAGCCAGCCAAGGCTCCGGCAATTTTTGCGCTCATTTCTGGTTTTTTGTATTGCGTTGTTGTGTTTTTTGTTGTTGCGTTTTGTACCGCCATTTTGCCTCCAATTTATAGTTAAATTATACTTGATTAATGCTTGTGAATGTTAAATATTGTCAAAAAATTAAGATATATTAATTTGTTTTTCTTTAAATGTTAAGGTAATTTTGAAAAATTATATTCATGGTATGATATTTCTATATTTGACTTTGGTTGAGGAGAAAATTAAATAAAATGGCTTTAGTAGATATACTTTTAAAACTTTTTAAAGACCCAAATGTTAGAAAAATCAACAAAATTATGCCTATTGTTGATAGAATTAACGAGCTTGAAGCTGAATTTGTTGCGTTGTCTGATGAACAATTGAGGGCAAAAACAGACGAATTTAAAGAAATCTTATCCAAAAGACCAACTTCAACAGATATAAAACAAGATAGAATTCTTGAAAAACAAGCGCTTGACGAGATTCTTCCTGAAGCTTTTGCAACTGTTAGAGAAGCAGGAAAGCGTGTTTTAAATCTTCGCCATTTTGATGTTCAATTGATTGGCGGAATTTTTCTTCATAATGGTCATATTGCTGAAATGAGAACTGGGGAAGGTAAAACTCTTGTTGCAACATTACCTGCATATTTAAATGCTTTAACAGGGAAAGGCGTTCATGTTGTAACTGTTAATGATTATCTTGCAAAGCGTGATAGAGACTGGATGGGAAGAATTTATGAATTCCTTGGACTTTCGGTTGGTGTAATTTTATCAAGTGGCGAATATAATAGCTATGAAAATAAAAAACAAGCATATAACTGCGATATTACTTATGGAACAAATAATGAATTCGGTTTTGATTATTTGCGTGATAATATGGCTTCCGATATTAATTCTTTGGTTCAAAGACCTTATAATTATGCAATCATTGACGAAGTGGATTCAATTTTAATTGATGAAGCAAGAACCCCATTAATTATTTCTGGGCGTCTTGAAAAATCAGCTCAAACATATCAATTAATGGCTAAAATTGCCCCAATGCTTGAAAAAGTTACTCATTATGAAGTTGATGAAAAAAATAAAAACATTATATTCACAGAAGCCGGTGTTGTTAAAGCAGAAGAATTGTTGCAAGTTGATGAATTGTTTGATATGAAAACGCAATACGCTCATCATTTATTGCAAGCTCTAAAAGCAAAAGAATTATTTACAAAAGACACTGATTACGTTGTAAAAGATAATCAAGTTATGATTGTTGACGAATTCACAGGACGTATAATGGAAGGTCGTCGTTGGTCTGATGGGCTTCATCAGGCAATTGAAGCAAAAGAAGGAGTTAATATTCAAGACGAAACCCAAACATTAGCTTCAATTACATTCCAAAACTTATTCAGATTATATCCAAAATTATCAGGCATGACAGGAACTGCCATGACTGAAGAAGCGGAATTTGGCAAAATATATAATCTTCAAGTTACTCAAATTCCAACAAACAAAGAAGATAGAAGAATAAACTATCCTGATGTAATTTATAAAACAGTAGAAAAGAAATATGAATTTGTTGCTAAAGAAATTGCGCAAATGGCAAAAATTGGTAGACCAACTCTTGTTGGCACAATTTCGATTGAAAAATCGGAATATTTATCTAATTTATTAACAAAAATGGGTATTAAGCACAACGTTTTGAATGCAAAACACCACGAAAAAGAAGCATATATTATCGCTCAAGCTGGACGTGTTGGAGCAGTTACCATTGCAACAAATATGGCAGGACGTGGAACAGATATTCTTCTTGGCGGTAATGCTGAATATCTTGCAAAAGAAGAATTAGATAGAGTCGGCATAAGACCGGATCACCCTGGATATATCGATTTAAAAGAAAAAGCACTTGCTGCTGCTCGTGAAACGACACAAAAAGAGCATGCTCGTGTTGTTGAGTTGGGTGGTTTACATGTTATTGGAACAGAACGCCACGAATCTCGTCGTATCGATAACCAATTAAGAGGGCGTGCGGCTCGTCAAGGCGACCCTGGGTCAACAAGATTTTTCTTGTCTTTAGAGGACGATTTGATGAGAATTTTTGGTGGCGAAAAAATTATTCAATTAATGGATATGTTAAATGTCGATTCAGATACTGCAATTGAAAATGTTTTAATTACTCGTCAAATTGAATCTGCTCAAAAGAAAGTTGAAACATATCACTTTGATATTAGAAAATCTGTTCTTGAATATGATGATGTTATGAATATTCAAAGGGAAAAATTCTATCATCAAAGAAGAAAAGTTCTGGCATGCGAAAATATTCAAAGTGATATTAAATTTATGATTTCAAAAGAAGTTGAAAGAATAACTTCTCAATATGTTAGCAAAGATATGTCTCCTCAAGAATATGTTTGGGATGATTTGGTAATGTTTATTAAAGAATTTACATCCATATTTCCTCAAGCAAAAGAAAAAATTTCAGCAGAAGATATTAAATCCTTAAGAGCAAATGAAATTTCTCAAAAATTAAAAGAAATTTCGCAAAAATGTTATGAAGAATTTGAGCTTGAAACGATAAACAATTTTAACGATGTTATGACAAAATATTATGGAACAGATTTTGTTTTGCAAGAAGCCTTCAGGGATGATAACATCGTAAGAAACCTTGAAAGAGACATTCTTCTTCAAGTTGTCGATGCAAAATGGATTGATCATTTAGGAAATATCGACATGCTTAAAGATTCAATTGGCTTAGTTGCTTATGGTCAAAAAGACCCATTAATTGAATACAAAAAAGAAGCATATAACTATTTCAATTCTCTTATGGCAGAAATTCAGTCTGAAACCGTTCAACATTTATTCAGGGCTAAATTTGGCGTTCAAATTGTTGAAGCAGAAGAATAAATTAATTCAAAAGGTTTAATTTTCTAATCAACTCTTGATATATATATATATATTATAAGCTCTTTTCAAAGGAGTTTATAATTTTATGAAAAAAGCATTTACTTTGGCGGAGTTGATGATTGTTTTATCTGTAATTGGGGTTTTGACTGCAATTTTGTTGCCTTCTGCGCGAAATGCTATGCCTGATAGTGATGTTATGAAATTTATGAAAAACCATAAAATGTTATTTGAAGCAATTCGCGAACTTGCTAATTCAGAAGAATATTATGGTGAGAATTTATCCAAAAAGCCAAATGGTTCTTTGGTTGATTCACCTACATATTTTTGCAGCACACTGGCTGATATATTAAATCCTAAAAGTCTAAATTGTAAGTCAAGACTTCATAGTATTGATCCAGGAGTTCATATTAATGCGGACTGGGGATACGGTCTTGAAACCAATAAAGGATCACTTGATAGGCAGTGTAAATTGTATGCTCCAGAAGATGGGGATGAAATAATAATGCCTGATGGGGTTACTATTTATTTAACTTCTCCTGGAAATTATTTTGGGCATTCTTCTGCGACTCAATTTGATACTTATCGCAATTCAGATGGCTTACGAGTTTTACATAAGGTTTTATGCATGGATATTGATGGTACTCCTGAGGAGGCAACCGATACTGATTGTGTGAATGAATGTCCTTTTGGTTATGGTCTAAGAATTGATGGACAGATGTTAAGTGGCGTCAAGGCGGATGAATGGCTCAAAAAATCAGTTCAAGGAAATGATTAACCTAATCTTTTTCTAATTTCTTTATCAACTTCAAAAATTTCATCAAGTGTTGGGTTTAAAATATTTTTTGCAGATTCAATTTCTTTTATTATTGTTTTTTCAATATCTAAGAAATTGATTTTGCCTTCTAAAAATTTATAAACCGCAACTTCGTTTGCAGCATTTAAAACAACTGGCATGATTCCGCCAAGTTTTCCGCATTCAATTGTTAAATTTAAAAGAGGGAATTTTTGATTGTCGGGTTCGAAAAATTCTAAGTTTTGATTAAAAATATTAAAGCTGTTTGTTTTAATTCCTTCAAATCTTTCAGGATAACTTAGAGCATATTGTATTGGAATATGCATTGAAGGAACGCCCATTTGGGCTAAAAACGAACCATCAGCAAATTCAACAAGTGAATGAACAATGCTTTGCGGATGTATTGCGACTTTAATATTGTCATAGCTAAAATTATAAAGGTGGTGTGCTTCAATGACTTCAAGCCCTTTGTTGACTAAAGTTGCACAATCAACGGTTATTTTTTTGCCCATTGCCCATCTTGGGTGGTTCAAAGCTTCACGAGCGCTAAAATTTGCCATTTCTTCTCGTGAATTGTTCCTAAAAGGACCTCCAGAAGCTGTTATCCAAAGATTTTTTGCATAAGGATTGTCGATTTTATTTAAACATTGCAAAATTGCAGAATGCTCAGAATCGATTGGCAAAATTGAAACATTGTTTTCTTTCGCTTTTTTCATGACAATATCGCCAGCCATGACAAGAGTTTCTTTGTTTGCTAAAGCGATTGTTTTTTTGTTTTCAATTGCGCTTAATACTGCTTTAACGCTTACTATGCCTGATGTTGCAACAACAAGAATATCGTTTTCTTTTATTTTTGATAATTCTAAAAGTCCTTCTTTGCCATAGAAAAATTCGGTGTTTTTGTATTCTTTTTGTAGCTCAACAATGTCTTTTTGATTGGCTATTGAGACATATTTTGGGTTAAATTTTTCAATTTGAGATTTAACAAGTTCAACATTAGATCCACATGCTAAGCCTAAAACATTGAATTTGTTTTCCAATTTTTCAATGACTTCAAGAGTTTGTGTTCCAATTGAACCAGTTGAGCCTAAAATGATAACGTTTTTCATTGTTAATTGTTTTCTTTTAAACCTTCTTGTTTAATAAAATCGCAAACGTTTTGCAATCTATTATCTTCTGTTTTTTCCATGAATTCGTCAATATTTTGTACTTTGCCCATTTTTAGCGCCAATTCATACATTAGCACACAATCGTTGCAAAGTCTGTGTGTTGAATATTGAATTGAGCCAGCCAAACAAGCGTCTTTAGCGCAAGCTGAACAAGTAAACATTTCAAATTCGCTGTCGGGGTTTTCTTCTATATCATCAATTTTCATTTGATGAATAACTGCTTGCATATCTTTAATTAATTCTTCTTGCATTTATTCTTCGTCACTTTTTAAGCTTGTAAACATACCTTGCATTATATTTTGAAAATCTTCATCTTGCAAGCTTGAAGCGCTTTTGAAGATTCGATTAATGGGAAGATTTTTATCATACCATCTTCGATTATAATTTTGAGAAAATAATCCTAAAACTCTATCAACTCCAAGGCTTAATGGCGGTTCGTCTAATTCTCTTGAATTTTGTTTAATTGTTTCGATAATTTTTAAGACTTCTCGAGCAATATCGTAATGCGACTGTAAAGATAACTCTTTTAAAATCGTCAAAACTTCGCCTGTATAAGGCTTAACGTCGTACCATCTTTTTGGAGCATAGTTTTTTTGTGATTGCATATTAAAATGATAACCATTTGTTGCTTGTGTGGCAATTTCTTAACAATTTATAAAATCGCATAAAATTTCGTTTGAAAGCAATATCCCTTTTGTTGTTAATTTAACCCCTTTTTGAGTTTTTTCCATTAGCTTTTGAGACAAATATTTTTCAAATTCTTTTTCGTAAATTTTGTTAATGTCTGTGTTAAATTTTTGATTAATATGGTTAAAATCAATCCCTTTTGTCAATCTTAAACCAAGGAAAATTTCTTCTTCGATTTGTTCTTTTGTTGTTAAAATTTCGTATTCTTTTTTTGTTGGGTTTTTAATGTATTCGCTGAAATTAAATGTGTTTGTGTATCTTTTGTTTTCGATATATCCACTTGCAGACAAGCCAAAGCCATAATAATTTTCGCATTGCCAATAGCATAAATTATGTTTTGAAAAGTAATTTTCGTTTTTTGCAAAATTTGAAAATTCATAATGTTCAAATTTTTCGCTCAGTTTTTGAATTGCAATTTCATACATTAAAGCTTGTTTGTCTTGAGAGGGTAAATTTTTAGGCGGATATTTTGAAAAATATGTTCCTTCTTCAATTTTTAAACCATAAAGCGAAATATGCCTTGCGTTTGTTTCAAGAACAATATCAAGAGTTTTTTGCCAATTTTTTATTGTTTGATTAGGTAAACCATAAATCAAATCTATGCTGAAGTTATCAAAGCCTATTTGTTTAATATTTTTCAATGTTTCAAAGGCTTCGGCGCAAGAATGCGTTCTTCCGATATTTTTTAAAATTTCATCGTCAAAATTTTGAATTCCAATGCTAAGACGGTTTATTCCGATATTTTTTAACGATTTTAATTTTTCAAAAGTTATATTATGAGGGTTTAATTCAAGAGTGATTTCAGTATTTGAATCGTAATTAAAACAATTCAAAATTTTTTCAATATCCTTTGAATCTAATAAAGAAGGAGTGCCTCCGCCAAAATAAATTGTTTTTAATTGTTCGTTTTTGTAAAGTTTTTTAATCTCTTTTTCTAGTGCTTCAAGATATATTTCTTTCTTTTTGAGCAAGCTAAACGAGCAAAATGAACAATAATGACATTTTTTTTCGCAAAAAGGAATATGAATATAGACACAATTTATCATTTTTCAATTATAATATGAATATGAGTTATGTGATGGAAACGGAGATTAATTCTCAAGCGACAATAATTGAGAATTTGATTAACAGATATATTATCAACTATTGCGTTTTGATGGATATTCCCATTGAAATTAAAAGAATTTCGATAATTGCTTCGGGGTCAAGTTATAATGCTGGAGTGTTTGGAAAATATTTCTTTGAAAATATTTCAAATATACCAACTTCTGTTGATTTTGCTTCGGAGTTAATTGGTTCAAAATTTAATAATTTTGATTGTGAAACTTTGTATGTTTTCTTAAGTCAATCTGGGCTTAGTGTTGATACTGTTGAAGCGATGAAAAAAGTTAAAGAATCAAACGCTAAAACTTTATGCATTACAAACAATTTGCACTCGACTATGTATTCAATGGCGGATTATCGTTTTTATATTGAAGCGGGGCTCGAAAATGCGATTGCTGCAACAAAAACATTTAGCGCAACAGTTGTAATGCTTTGGTTAATTGCGCTAAAAGCTGCGCAAAACAAACATATTGACATCAGCGAAGAAACAAAAGAAATATATTCAATTAAAAAAAATATTGAATTTGCAATGAAAAATTTGGATAATTTAGAATTATGCGCAAGAACATTATCGAAGCTTGATGGTTTTGCTGTTTTTGGGTATGGAATGTATTATCCTTTGGCTCTTGAGGCTGCACTAAAAATTCGAGAAACAAGTTATATTAACACAAGTGCTTATCCATCGGGCGAATTTGTTCATGGACATTTTGCGTTATTAAACAAAACAAAAGCATTTTTAACGTTTTTGACAGAAGATGCTAGTGAATATGAGCTCAATATTTTGAAGAAAGTTTTAAGAACATACAAAGCAAAATCGATTGTCGTTTCTGATGTTTATGAAGATTATGATTGCGATATTTTATTAAAATTTCAAAAAGGCGCGTCAAAAATTTCAAATATTGTGAATATGATTATTGTGATTCAGCTTTTATCTTTGAATATTGCAAAAAAACTCAGAAGAAATATCGATAAACCACAGGGTTTGTCTAAAGTTGTAGATAATAAAGGTTAATATGAATATAGTTGTTTGTATAAAGCAAGTTCCCGATGTTGACGACATTAAATGGACTAAGGAAAATAATTTAGATAGGTCCAATATGTTGACAAAATTAAACCCACATGATGAATGGGCGCTTGATTGGGTCTGCGGAATAAAAAATAAATTTAAAGATGTTAAAATAACTGCAATTTCGATGGGTCCAAACCAAGCAAGCGAAGTTTTATCTTATGCTTTAGCAAAAGGTGCAGACAGGGCAATTTTGCTTTCAGATAGAGCTTTTTCGGGTTCAGACACTTTAGTTACTGCAAAAATTATTGCAAGAGCAATTGAAAAATATGTTGGTGATTATAATTTAATTGTTACAGGACATGTTGCTTGCGACGGCGATACTGCACAAGTTCCTGTTAGTTTAGCTCAAATGCTTTCAATTCCAGATGTTATTGGGGTTAATGAAATATTCAACGCTGACAAAAATATGGCAATTGTTTCTCAAAAGTTTGATTCCGATGTAAATGTTTATGAGATAAACACTCCTTGTTTATTGGCCGTTAAAGCTCAAGCAAAAGAACAATTCATTCCAAAAATCGAAGATTATATTCGTGCACAAAACAAAGGCATTGAAATTTATGGGCTTGAGGATTTGGGTTTTGACAAAAACGAGGTGGGAATAATTGGCTCTCCAACAATGGTGTGGCGAGCTTTTAGACCTGAAACAAATAAAAAGGCAATTGAATTGTTAGAAAATTGCATTGATGATGTATATGAAATGATTTTAAAGGCGAAATAAGTGAAAAAAATAATTGTATATTGCGAAGTTGATTTTGTTAAAAAAAGATTGCAAGAAGTTTCTTATGAACTTATTTCTAAGGCTTTTGAATTAACAAAAAAAGCGCTGGAAATTTCAAAAGAAGAATACTTTGTTGAAGCAGTTGCGCTCTGTGATGAAATTGATGAAGAATCTGTTAAAAAAGCTTTTTTGTCTGGTGCTAAGCGTTTTGTTTTTGTTAAAGACAAATGTCTTTCAACATTTAGCCAAACAGTTTTTTCTCAATGTTTTGTTGAATATTTTAAAGAACAAGGTTCTGATATTGTAATTTTCCCTGCAACATCAAAAGGAAGAATTGTTGCTCCAAGAATCACAACATTGCTTGACACAGGACTTGTTGCTGATTGCACAAATCTTGATTTTATTATTAGAGAAAATAAAATGTTTTTTGCGCCAACAAGACCAACTTTTGGTTCTGAACTTATGGCGACAATTTTGTCTAAAACATCCCCTCAGTGTGCAACTGTTCGCCCAAAAACATTTAGAGCAGAATTTGATAAAAATTTGGATGGCGAATTGGTTGAATTTAAACCAACTTCTTATGAAGAAAATCGAGTTAAATTAATCAAAACAATTTTTGATAATTCAACACAAGAAGGCGATTTTTCCAATACGAAAATCGTTTTGTGTGCGGGTTATGGTTTGATTGATCATAAAGATAAAAAATATTTTTTAAGATTGGAAGAAATTGCAAAAAAAATCGGTGCAAAAGTTGCCTCTACAAGAAAAGTTGTTGATATTGGTTTAATGCCTCAATATACTCAAATTGGTCAAACAGGAGCAACTGTTGAGGCAGATTTGTATATTGGTTTTGGAGTTTCTGGCGCAATTCAACACGTTGCTGGAATGAAAAATTGCAAAACTATTATTGCTGTGAACAACGATTTAAATGCTGAAATTTTTAATTATACCGATTATAAAATCGTTGCAGACGCAAAATGGGTCATCGACCAGTTGATTGAAAAAATGAGCTAGGGCTTTAGTCCTAATTATAGAAATCAACATGAATAAGACCCTGAAACAAGTTCAGGGTGACGTATCATAAAACAAAACTAAATTCTCCTCCATCCACCCTAATTTCCCACATTCAACTTGTAATATATATATATATATTAGAATCTTGCCATGGGTTTACATTCTAAAAATCAAATTAAACTTGCCTTCACCATGGCAGAAGCAAT
>JAFQHZ010000036.1 GCA_017415185.1 Candidatus Gastranaerophilales bacterium | reverse complement strand
GTGACGTATCTTAAAATAAAACTAAATTCCTCCTCCATCCACCCCAATTTCTCAAAATCAACTTGTAATATATATATATATATTAGAATGCTCCTCAAAGGAGTATCAATATGAAACATAAATTTGCTTTCACCCTAGCAGAGACAATGATTGTTCTTGTAGTAATCGGGGTTTTAAGTGCAGTTTTAATTCCAACTGCTATGAGGTCAAAGCCTGATGAAAATATTTTGAAGTTTAAAAATGGGTATAATGCATTAAGTCTTGCTTTGCGAGAGCTTGTTTCGAGCGACAAATATTATATTGATGGCGATTTGGGTGTGCGTTCTGATGGAGTATTGATGTCTGAATGGGAGACTAATCCTGAACAAAGAAAATTTTTCTGTTTAACTCTTGCAGATATGATGAGCACAAAAAGCGTTGATTGTGACGATGCCAATATTCAGGCTTTTATTTTTTTAGCACCTTCTTCTGGAACAACTTGGAATGATAGAATGAGTGGCAATCCATATACAATCGAAAACGAATATATGCAAGAAAAGAAAGTTTCTATTGATAGTTCTTGTGCTAAATTTCCTTTTACTAGAGGCGTTAAAGCCAATCAAATTGTAACGTCTAATGGTGTTTGGTATTACGACCCTTCTCCTGCTACGTTGTTTGGTTTAAAAGTAGCTTATTCCGGAGTCGGTGAATTTAGAGTTTTTTCACCACCTTATCAAGTGATTCCAACTTTTCATGATGTTAATAATCTCGATATTGTTTACAAGGCTTTCTGCATGGATATAGACGGAGTTCCTGAAAATGCAACTGCTGATGATTGCGTTAATGAATGTCCTTTCGGGTTTGGTATTCGTGCAGATGGAAAAATATTAACTGGTGCAAAAGCAGACGAATGGCTCGAAAAGTCTGCACAAGATTAAAAAAGCCCCTTTTGGGGCTTTAATTATATTCTGTTATGCCATACACCGCCATCACGGTCGATTAGTGCATCATAGAATGACCAAATTCTAAATATGCCAGTAAGACCTAAAACAGCGTGTGTTACGTTTTTTTCTGTTGATTGTTCATTGATTGCTTGACCGATACCAGGCCAAACCAAAAGTGAACATACTGCTGCGCCAACGCTTCTTCCTGAAATTTTGCCGTCTTTGCCGTGTGTTCCTGCCATTGCTGGTGTCATCATAGAAAGAATTGCAAAAAGTGCTACAATTGAAAATAATTTTTTCATTTTTTCCTCGCTTTCCTAATTCCTGTCTTTTTTATGAAATCAAATAATTGATTAAAGTTCTAATCATTACTCCTGTTGGACCTTTTAAGGTTTCTTTGTTGGATTTTTCAGGAGCAGCTGTGCCTGCAATATCTAAATGTAGCCATGAGTTTGATTTTGTAAAGTTTGACAAAAACCAAGCAGCAGTCGATGTTCCAGCGTTTCTTCCGCCAGTGTTTTTCATATCTGCTATTTCGGATTTTAAATTGTCTTTCATTTCTTCCAAAATAGGCATTTGCCAAGTGTTTTCTCCGCATTTTTTAGACATTTCAATAAAATTATCTATTTGTTTTTGATTATTGCCCATAACGCCAGTAATATTATGACCCAAAGAGACAATTACTGCTCCTGTAAGGGTTGCAATGTCAATTACTTCATCAACTCCAAGAGTATCAGCGTAACAAAGAGCGTCTGCAAGGGTTACTCTTCCTTCGGCGTCTGTGTTGTCAATTTCGATGGTTTTGCCGTTTTTTGCTATTACAACATCCCCTTGTTTATATGAAGAGCCTGAAGGCATATTTTCGCAAAGCGCACTGATTACATGAAGTTCGATATCAGGTTCTATTTTTGCAATTGCTTGAATAATTCCTAAAACCGTTGCTGCGCCAGACATATCTGTTTTCATTGTGAGCATTGAAGCAGCAGGCTTAATGTCTAATCCGCCTGAATCAAATGTTATTCCTTTGCCAATTAGTGCAATTTTTTTCCTTGGAGTTGATTTTGGTTTATATTTTAAATGTATAAATTTTGGCTCATTAACACTTCCTTGCCCAACTGCCAAAAATGCATTCATGCCCATTTCTTTGATTTGATTTTTGTTGTAGATTTTCAATTCAAGCTTGTGCTCTTTTGAAATTTCGCTTGCTAAATTTGCAACATATTCAGGAGTTACAATTTGAGCCGATTCGTTGATTAAATCTTTTGCAAATTTCATTGCAAAAGAGCTATATGCGCCAATTTGTGCTGCTGTTTCGATTTCTTGGTTTAAATTGTTCTCCAAAAGTTCAATTGCTTCAATTGATTCTTTTTTGTCTGATAAATATTTATTAAATTCGTAAAGTCCAATTCTTGCAGAAGTGAAGATTATTTTAGCGCAATCGTGTTTTTCAAAATTTGAATAATTGCAATCACATTTTGTTTTGTGTTCTAGAAGTTCAAAACCAATGGATTTTGCGCCTTGTATTGTTTTTGCGCAACGTCCTGCTGAAGCGATGCATTGTGCAAATTTTTGTCTAGTTAATTTTTCTTTTTTGCCTAAGCCAACTATGATTGCTTTTTTGTCTTTATTTAATGAAAATTTGAATGTTTCGGCTAGTGTACCTTTGATTGTTTTATATTCGTAAATTTGTTTTGATAGTTCATTGTTTGATAGCTTATCTAAATATTCGAAAACTTCGCTTTCGTTTTTCGCATCTTCGTAAATATAAGATACAATTACATCTGATTCGTTTTGTTCAATTTTTTTTGTTAAAAATCTCATTATGTTTCCTCTATTGTGTTTTTTATTTTTTCGATTTCCTCTAATGCTCTTGATGAGCGAATTTGATTTTTAAGGTTTTTGTCTTTTTTTAATTTCTTTTTATCGCCTTCTATTTCTTTAATTATCCCCCAATTGGAGTTAATCGGTTGAAGTTTTTTATGTTCTTCAAAGGTTATGTAGTCTATTAATGCACCAAGCATTGTTTGATTGTTGAGCTTGATTAATTCTTTGTTTTTAATGTATCTATCCATATTTATCGCAGCAAAAAGCCCTGTTGAAATACTTTCGCAATAACCTTCAACTCCTGTCAATTGTCCTGCAAAAAAGATGTTTGGATATTTTTTTGTTTGTAATGACTTGTTGAGAATTTTTGGCGAATTGATAAATGTATTTGCATGCATTACGCCATAGCGCACAATTGAAGCATTTTCAAGCCCGGGAATGCTTTGAACAAGTCTTTTTTGCTCTTTCCACTTCAGGTTTGTTTGAAATCCAACAAGGTTATATAAATTCGCCTGCTTATCGTCTTGGCGAAGTTGCACAACTGCATAAAATTGATTTTTTTTGAATTCAGTTGGAATTCGTTTATCGAAAAGCCCGACTGGTTTCATTGGTCCAAAGCGCAGTGTGTCAATTCCCCTTGAAGCCATAACTTCAATTGGCATACAACCTTCAAAATATCCAGCTTCAAAATCGTGCAATGGCGCACGCTGCGCCGTTGTTAAAATTTCATAAAATTTTTCATATTCTTCTTTTTCCATCGGGCAATTGATGAAATCGGCACTTCCTTTGTCCCATCTTGACGCCCAAAAGGCTTTTTCAAAGTTGATTGAGCTTTTTTCTACTATTGGAGCAATTGCATCAAAAAAATGGAAATTTTCTTCTCCAAATTCCTCTTTAATATTTTGCGCAAGTTCGTTTGCGCTTAATGGTCCTGTTGCAATAATCGTTGGGATTGAAGAATCGATTTTTTCATATTTTTCATTTATTTGATTAATATTTTCAAAAGAATCAATTATTTTTTTGATTTCTTCGCAAAAACCAAATCTATCAATCGAAAGAGAATTTCCCGAAGGAACAGAACATTTTTTAGCTATTTCAAAAAGAGTTGAACCCAATTTTAGCGCTTCTTCTTTTAATAAACCTGAAGCGGACAATAAATCGAGCGAGCCGAGGCTATTTGAGCAAACCAATTCCGCTGGATATGATGTTGTATGCGCTCCTGTTTGAAACTTTGGTCGCATTTCGATTAAGTCGACTTTGTATCCTTTTTTTGCCAAATAAATTGCAGCTTCTGAACCTGCTAAACCCGCGCCTATAACTCTTATTTTCTCTGTCATAGCTTTATTATACAACTAAAATTTCAAATATTTCACTTAATATTTATTAATATATTATTAAAGAATTTGAAAAGCATGTCGATATTATTAATATAAGAAAATATGTGGTGTTATCATGTTTAAATCATTAAAAAAATCAAAAAATTACTTAAATTCTAATGAATTAATTATTAAAAGCATGTTTAAAAGAAGAAAACTTGCTTTAGCGGCAATTGCTCATGTTTGCGATAATCAGCAAATAATTAGGGTTGTGAAATAATTATTCTGAAATTTTGTCGGGTTCAATATCTTTATTGAACTTTGTTGAAAAAGTTTCCAAAAATTTGGTGAAGCCATTGTTTGGAACTTTTTTTGTTTCTGTGGTGATTGGGGCTGGCTGATTGATAATAATTAAAACTTCGTCTTTTGCGGCCATTTTAAGGTTATTTCTTGCGATTGATTCAACTTTATGCATTGAGCTGAAATTTTTAATTTCACTTTTAAGATATTGATTTCTCTCTTGCGCTTTGCTGTGCAATTCTTGAGCTTTGACGATTTTTGTTTGATAAACAACAATTTTGGCTAGATTCAAAAGAGCGCTGTAACTAATTTGAACAACGCACAATAAAAGCACAATCGTTAGGAATGAGTGATAAAAACGAATCTTTCGAATCGTCTTTTTTTGTTGTTTTTGAACTCTCGTTTTTAAATTCATATAATTTGAATTAGCCATATTCTAATTCTATCTTAAAAGATGTTTTTTAATTTAAAAAAATGAAAAATCGTAAGAATATTTTACATCTTAGTCGTTAATGTTTAATAATTTTTTAAGACGTTTTTTCATGATGATATTTTCATTTTCAAGACGGGCAATTTCTCTTTGCATTCTGGAAACTTGGTCTTGTTCATCTTCTTGGGTTGTTAATTTTGCAGATACAAGCCCAACATTAATTGGCAAACGTTTTTTAGCTTCGTCTTTTAACAAAAGAAGGCTATCAAGTCCTTTGTCTGTAATGAAGCCGAGTTTGATTAATATGCTTGCCATTTTAATATGACGACCTTCGTCGTTTAATTCTTTTTGATAGCGAATTGCTTGTTCTAGTTGAATTGCGCTGACTTTACCAATTCTTTTAAGAAATTCGCCTGTTTTTAATTTTCCGGCAATAAATAACGCTATTGCAACATTTTTGTTTGTTGAATAATCTGGAATAAGCAAATATTCTAGTTCGTTTAGTCTGCAAAATATTTTTGCGCTGTCCGCTAAGGTCCAATTGTTTTTGATAGTGATTTCAAAAATATTGTTTCCTTCGATTAATTCTTTAAGAAAAACATAATATCCATCAGACAAAGCAAGAGTTTTTTCTTGCAATTCTTGTTTGCCTTTGAAAGTTACTTTTGGACACATATATTGAAAAAGGTCATTAATTTCAGCAAGCTCGTTAAATTCTTCAAGCTTTTTATTCAAGTCATCGAAAATTTCTTTTGTGATAACTTGCTTGACCCACATTGGTAGATTTTTAATGTTTTCAATAAGTATGTCAGATATTTTTTGCATGCTTTCCTCCTCAATTATTATATATAAATAAATCAACTTGATAAATACACTATTTGATTTATTAAACTAGTGTCTAAATACTGTATAATTTAGCTAGAGGTATTTATGGGTTTAGATGGTATTTCTGTAAATCAACTTAGAATAACACCAGAACATAATTCAGCAGAGCTAAATAATGTTGCCAAATTTAGTCTCGAAAACAACCACAAAGTTGTTGATGGTTTGGCTAATGGTCAAAAAATTGATCCTGATAAAGAAAAAGAGCATGAAAACCCTGAGCTTGCTGAACAATTTGTTGATTTGGAGGAAGAAACCCAAGAAGAAATTGAAGAAGAAATTATTAAATATGATTTATCTGATAGCAATAAATATCTCTTGAAACTTGAAGAAGAATCCAATAATATATTAATTATTGAGAAGTCATCATCAAAAGTTGTGCAAAGAATTAATGCGGATGAATTATCATCTTATGTTGGTTTTTTGTCTAATTCCCAAGGAAGCATGATTAACAGGAAATTCTAATGAATCAATATGTGAAACAATATCAAAAATCCAGCATCGAAACTGCCTCTCGTGAGCAAATTTTGATTATGTTATACGATGGAGCTATTCAATTTTTAAACAAAGCTCGTGTCGCAATGCAAAACAAAGAACATGAGGCTGTGCATAATAATTTAATTGGCGCTCAAAATATTATTCAAGAATTTATTAATTCAATGGATAGAGAAGTTGCGCCACAATTGGCTGAAAATTTAATTAGTCTGTATGAATATTTCATAAGAAGGCTCGTTCAGGCAAATATGAAACGCCAAATTGAACCAATTGATGAGGTTTTAAAATATTTAAAAAGCTTAAAAGCTACTTGGGAACAAGCAATTGTTCTTGCTCAAAAAGAAGCTCAAGAACAGGCTGCTTCATCATCGGGAGTTGATTATTATGATTCTGACGACGATGATGAATATGACGATGATGATGAAGACGAAGAAGAGGATGATGAATAATGCTTAGTATTAATGATTATAATCACCTTAAACTTCTTTATGATAAATTTTTTAAATCAAATGCACATATTAAAGCTTTAATCGAGGCGGATGATTGGGATAGCGTTGATATTGCCATTCAAGAAAAAGAATCTTTAATTAGGCAAATAATTTTCTTTGAAAAAGCAAGGCTTGAAGAAGTTAAACAAAATAAAGAATTAATGGGGCTCCGCTCTAAATTGGTTCAGCTTGAAAAAGAAAACATTGAGCTTGTTAAAAAAATAAAAGAAGAGTTTTTTACCAAACTTTCAAGCATAAAAAAAGCTAAAAAAGTATTAAATGCTTATGAACCTACTAGCATAAATACTGTTTCAACTTTCGAAATTAACGATTTTGAATAATTAATTTCTTAGGTTTTTATAGCTAAATCCAAAATATATTGCGGCGCCGATTATTATCCAAACAAGGAACATAAAAGCGCTTGTTGAAAGCTGTTGTAGTGAATTAAGCATTAAACCAGAACATGAAATTATGCCAAGGATTGGGAATAATGGCACAAAAGGCACTTTAAATGGTCTTTTTAAATTTGGTTCTGTTTTTCTCAGGATAATTACAGCGATACAAATTGCGATAAATGAAGTAAATGTTCCATAATTGCACAATTCGGCTGATATTTTTAAATCCATAAATAAACTACATATTATGACAACAAGCCCAACAAGCCAAGTCATTATATGGGGAGTTCTGTGTTTTTTGTGAATTGAGCGAAGAATTTTAGGCAAAAATTTATCCCTGCTCATTGCATAAAGTATTCTTGTTGAAGCAAGTTGGCAAATTAAAAATACAGAAGCTAAAGCACACACTGCCGCAACTGATATAAAACCTGCAAGAAAATTCTTGTTTATCGAAGTTAGTGCTGCTGCAATTGGCGCTGAAGGATTGATTTGATTAATTGGCACAATGCCTGTTAATACTAATGCAACAAGGATGTATAAAATTGTGCAGAAAATTAATGTTCCCAAAATTGCGATTGGTAAATCTTTTTGAGGGTTTTTTGTTTCTTCTGCTGCTGTGGAAACTGCATCAAAACCAATATAGGCAAAGAAAATGATGAAAGCGCCCATTAAGATTCCGCTCATGCCGTTTGGAGCAAAAGGAACCCAATTTTCAGGTTTAACATAAAATGCGCCAACAACGATGAAAGAAAAAATCATAAATAAATTTAAACCCACCATTATCGTTGCAAATTTTGTTGATTCTTTTATTCCTTTGATTAAAATTAGGGTTGAAATAAGTGTTAAAGTTATAACAGGAAGATTGATTGCAAACGGAATTTTGTCGAATAAAAATGGAATTTTATCGTGTAAATCAAGACCATATTTGTCGCACATTGCGCTGATTGAGCGAACATCGCTTCTAAGCCATATCGGACAATTTGTTATAAAGCTAGGCAAATATTGAGAAAAACCTTTTAAAAGTTGAGTTAAATAACCACACCAAGAGCTTGCAACTGTTATGTTTCCAATTACATAGTTAAGCATTAAAACCCAACCGACAATCCAAGCGGCGAATTCCCCAAGTGTTGCATAACAATATGTGTAAACGCTTCCTGAAACAGGAATTATTGAAGCAACTTCGCTATAACAAAGCGCTGAAAATACACAAGCAAGTGCTGCTAAAATCATTGAAATTACAATCGCAGGACCTGCACCAGCGGTTTCTAAATCGCCTTGTATTGCAGTTCCGATGATTGTTAGAATCCCTGTTCCAACAACCGCTCCAATTCCGATTACAAACAAATCAAACGCATTTAATGTTTTTTTAAGTGAGCCAGTGCGAGCTCTATCGAGCAATTGTTGTGCTGTTTTTCTTGTTAATAAATTGGAAATAATTTTTTTAAACATTATTTTCCCCGATTGTTTCAAGCTCTGCTTTTCTTTGTTGTTTATAGCTATAAACTGAATAGAAAACGATTCCTATTAATACCCAAACAACAAAAAGGATTGTTGATAATTTTTTTAATGACATTGAATAAAGCATTAATCCGCCACAGCATAATATTCCAAGGATTGGAAAATAAGGACAACATGGCACTTTGAAAGGTCTATGTCTATTTGGGTCAGTTTTTCTTAAGATTAATATTGCTACGCAAACAACAATAAATGCTGCAACTGCGCCAAAATTAACCAAATCCGCAGCTTTTTGGATATCTAGGAATAGCGAACCAATAATACAGATTGCGCCAACCATATATGTTAAAACGTGTGGAGTTTGATATTTTGGATGTACTTTTTGGAAAACTTTAGGCAAGAAATTATCTCTGCTCATTGAGAATAAAATTCTTGTTCCTGCAAGCATTAAAACAAGCAATACTGAAGTCAAGCCAGTTAATGCGCCAATTGAAATAAAGCCTGCAACCCAATTTTGACCAACCATTGCCATAGCGCTTGCAATTGGCGCTTGTGTGTCGATTGCACTTAGTGGGACCATGCCTGTTAAAACCAATGCCACTAATACATAACAAATTGTGCAAACAATTAAAGAGCCAATTATACCAATAGGAAGGTTTTTTTGAGGGTTTTTTGTTTCTTCTGCTGCTGTTGCAATAGCGTCAAAACCAATGTATGCAAAGAAAATTGTAAATGCGCTTGCAAACATTCCAGAAAATCCATTTGGCATAAAAGGAGTCCAGTTTTCTGGTTTAATATAGAAAAATCCAGTTATAACAAAGGCTGCAACAACTGCAATTTTAATTACTACTAAAATTCCAGTCATATTTTTTGATTCTTGCATACCTTTAATTAATGTTGCAATGATGAAAATTGAAATTAGAATTCCTGGAATATTAACACAAATCGGAATTCCAAGAAAATGTGGAACTTGAGTTGCAATATCTACGCCATCTTTAACTAATGTTGAATAATCATGAATTAAATAAACAGGCGGATTTGTAAGCCATTGCGGTAAAAAAGAAAAACCTTTTATAAATTGCATGAAATATCCGCTCCAAGCGCTCACAACGGCGATATAACCAACAAGATATTCAAGCATTAATACCCAACCAATAATCCAGGCCATGAATTCGCCCATAGTTGCGTATGTGTATGTATATGCGCCACCTGAAGCTGGAATCATAGCAGCAAATTCGCTATAACATAATGCTGAAAAAACGCAAGCCAATGACGCTAGAATCATTGAAATTACTAATGATGGACCTGATTCAATTGCAGCAATTCCTGCAACGGTAAAAATTCCACTTCCAATAATTGCTCCTACGCCAAGAATAATTAAATCAAAAGCTCCTAAAGTTTTTTTAAGACCTCCATCTTGCGCTTGTTTAATCATATTGTCGGGATTTTTAATTTTCAATAAATTTTTAACTAATTTAGAAATTATACCAACTTCAATTTTTTCTGCGAAATTGGGCGCAAAATCCCTATCGTCGTTTTTTGTCATGCTTCTTCCTTATTTCTTAATTAACGGGAAACCAAGTTTTTCTCTTTGGTCTACATATAATTTGGCAACTCCAGCTGCTAGAGTTCTTACTCTGTTTATGAAGTTAATTCTTTCGTCTTTTGAAATTACGCCACGAGCATCTAGCAAATTAAAAGTGTGCGAACATTTTAATACCCAGTCGTATGCTGGTAATACAATTCCTGCTTCCATACATTTGTTTGCTTCTTGTGAAGCTAAATCAAACATTTTGAATAGGCTTTCTGGTGTTGAATATTCAAAATTATATTTTGATTGTTCAATTTCGTTTTGAAGATAAATATCGCCATATTTTAATTCGTTGTTCCATTTAATATCAAAAACGCTATCAACGTTTTGCAAATACATTGCAATTCTTTCAAGTCCATAAGTGATTTCAAGAACAACTGGTTTAACTTCTAAACCGCCAACTTGTTGAAAATATGTGAATTGAGTGATTTCCATGCCATCAAGCCATACTTCCCAGCCTACTCCTGCAGCACCAAGGGTTGGAGATTCCCAATTGTCTTCAACAAAACGAACATCGTGCTTTGTTAAATCAATACCCATTGCGCTAAGCGAGTTTAAATATAAATCTTGAGCATTGTCAGGATTTGGTTTTAAAATAACTTGATATTGGAAATAGTGCCCTAATCTATTAGGGTTTTCGCCATATCTTGCGTCAGTTGGACGTCTGCAAGGCTCCACCATAGCACAATTGAAAGGTTCAGGACCTAACGCTCTTAAAAAAGTCGCTGGATTCATTGTACTTGCGCCTTTTTCAATATCATAAGGCTGTTGAATAACGCAACCATTGTCTGACCAATATTTTGATAAATTTAATATTAATTCTTGAAAAGTTAATGCCATTTTTGTTTCCTAGCTGTTTTTATTGTCGTAGTCTATTCTTCCGATTAATTTATTTAGTGATCTTGTCACTTCTTTAAATTGTTCAAGATTCAAACTTTGCGCTCCGTCACACATTGCGTTGTCTGGGTCATGATGTATTTCATACATTAACCCATGTGCCCCTGCAACAAGAGCTGCCTTGCCCATTGGTTCAATTAAATATCTTTTTCCTGTACCATGAGATGGATCAACGATAACAGGCAAATGAGAATATTTTTTAATAATTGGAACTGCAGCAATATCTAAAACATTTCTTGAATATTGTGTATCAAAGCCTTTTACGCCTCTTTCGCAAAGAATAACATTAGGATTGCCATTGGCTAAAACATATTCTGCTGCTAAAAGAAGCTCTTTTATTGTTGCTGCTGGTCCTCTTTTAATCATAACCGGCTTTTTGATTCTTCCTAAAGCTTTTAATAGTTTGAAGTTTTGCATATTTCTTGCGCCAACTTGCAAAATATCAGCATATTGACATAAAAGCGAAATATCCATTGTATCCATAACTTCGCTAACAACCAAAAGCCCAGTTTTTTTGCCTGCTTTTGCTAAATATTGCAAACCTTTTTCTTCGAGTCCTTGGAAATCATAAGGGCTTGTTCTTGGCTTGAATGCGCCACCTCTTAAAAATTGGCAACCCATTTCTTTTGCTGCCATTGCAACTTTTAAAAGCCCTTCGTAATCTTTTTCAACAGAGCAAGGTCCAACCATTAAAACAGGTCGTTCTAGTCCGCCAATTTTAACACCATTTGGGAAAGTGATAATAGTGTCTTCTGGGTGTGATTCTCTTGAAACAAGTTTATATGCTTCTTGAATCTTTTTAATTTCACGAACGCCATCAAGAGCTGCTATATTTTCGGCATTGATTCCTGATTTGTCACCAATTACTGCAACAACGTTTAATTGTGTTCCGTTGTTTACTTGGGTTTTTAAGCCTCTAGTTTCAATGTATTCAACGACTCTTTGTAGTTGTTGTGCTGTGGCATTATGCTCCATTACTATTATCATAAAATTATCTCTCCGATATAAATGGTATTATTGCAAATTACATTCAACCACAAACAGGAAATAATGTATATAGCTTATTAAGAAATGTTGTTTTGTGATAATATCATTTTATGACAAATCCTAAAGTAAAAATTTATACAGATGGTGCTTGCGCAAATAACCCCGGAAAAGGTGGATATGGCATTGTTTTAATGTATGAAAAAAACGACGGTAGCGTTGTTCAAAAAAATCTTTCTCGTGGTTTTAATATGACAACAAATAATCGCATGGAATTATTGGCTGTAATTGATGCTCTTAATGCTCTTAAAAGTCCTTGCGATATTGAACTTTATTCTGATTCAAAATATGTTGTTGATGCAATAAATCAAAAATGGCTTGAAGGTTGGATATTGAAAAATTGGAAATTAAACACTAAAAATCCAGTTAAAAATATTGATTTATGGCAAAGGCTCATTGAAGCAATGAAACCGCACAAGATTGAATTTATTTGGGTAAAAGGACACGCTTCAAACGAATTTAACAACCTTTGCGACAAATTGGCTGTTGAAGCAAGAAACAAACAAGAACTTGAGCAAGATTCTGGCTTTGAAAATTAAAGAATTTCAAGGCATAATTCTTCTAATAAAATATTTGCAAAAGCGATTGTTTTTGGAAAATGCATCATAAGATAATGCGTTCTAAGCGCTATGACTGGGTTTTTTACAATTGGAATTGTTTTAATATACATGCATTCTGCAACAATTTCTTCAAGACCAGTGTTAATATTTAATTCTTCGAAATTTTCAATTGAGCGTGCTTGAGGGGTTTCTTCCTCTTCTTTTTTGTCTTTTGTACTTCCTGTTTCGTTAAAATATTCAATTGCATTTTTGCTTATGGATTTTGAATTGTTTTTGTTAAATTCTTCAAGTTCATCCTCATAAATACTTTTTAAAATATTATTTTGAGAAATTCTTGAATTCATTTCGCTTATTGCGCTATATCCCCTGCTTAGCATGTGACCAATTTCGTGGGCTAAAATTCCTGCGTTTTGTCCTGTAAAAATTGCATTAAAATCTGTAAATTCAGAATCTAATTCTTCTTCTATTGGATAAATTAAAGTCTGATAATAATTAAGAATGATAATTAAATCGGCTGGCAGTTTATTTTTGCAAAATTCCCATAAATCGTCAGTTTTTTCTGTATAATCTTCATCAAAATCAAAATCGCCATAAGCAATTCCATTTCCCGTGATTTCTTCAATTTGAAATGTTTTTCCGTCTTGCCTTGTAATATTGATTTTTTTGGTTTTATCGTCAAAATTTGCAACATATCTTATCCCGTTTATTATTGTTAGGGTTGTGTTTTTGCCTATTTTTTCAAACGATCTTTCTGTTGAATATAGGTTTTCTCCTTTGCTGTCCTTGATTGTATAACTCAAAGTCCAGCCGTTTTCTTTTTCACTAAATGTTCTTTTTGAACTTGTGTCTTGAGTTTGATAGGATTGGATAATTGTTGTTGAACCATCTTTGTTGGTTGTTTTTTCTGTTGTATGAGCACTTGGTTTTATTGTTTCTTCTTGAATTTTTGATAAAACATCAATGTTTTCATCATATTCATCGAGCTTAAAAGTCTTGGTGTCTGCAATGCAATCTTCGCCAAAAGTTGTTTGAGTGATTCTATCAACTTCTCCTTTTTTGTTGTTTAAAATTTCTAAAATACTTTTTGTATAAATTGCGCTATCTTGTTTATATGGTAATTGCGAATATGAAATGAAACTTGTTGTTCTTTTTGTTGCATCCCAAGCTTCTAATTTGCCATATTCTGGAATATGGTTTTTAATTTGGCTTGTTAATTTTCCATCAATAAAAGTATAAATTTTTTGAAAATTTCCTTCGTCTGTTTTAAGGCAAAGTTCTTTTTTCCCGTTTGTTTGCTGTGTTCGATATGTGAATGTGTAATTGTTTTTTGAAATATTTTCATAAACCGCTTTTAGTTCTGGACTGTTTTCAATTTGGTCAATAAAACCTTGAATTTCAAAAAAAGATGAACATTTTTTAGCAAAATATCTTGCTTCCTGTGTGGTTAAATTTCTGCTTAATCCGTGATATGGGCTTGTAAGTTCAAGATAGCGCATAATTTGGTTTACTGTTGCAAAATCATAATCATAATCTTTTAATGCAATGAAGTTTTCTACTTCTTCGTTATTCATTCTTCTTGTGAAATATTTTTTAGACGCTCTTTTTTCGAATTTTACTTTTTCATCAACAAAATATATCTCGTTTTGTGCTTCGCATTCGTCTGCTAATTTAATGCTGTATGGCTTTGATAAAAGCCATGCTTCGTCGTCTGTCAATTTTCTTGAAAAAGAGCCATTTTTCAATTGAACAAATCTTAAAATTGTTTCAATGTCTTCAAGGTGTAATATTTCAGGCGTAAGATGGTTTAAATCATCAAATTTGCAGCCTAAAGCTGCCAACATTCTAACATTAGCATCCTTGATTCTTTTTTTATCAAATCTTTCTATTGTATTTGCGTGTTTTTGAATTTGTTGCGCTTTTGCTATATTTGTTGTTGCGTTTTGCTGGTTTATTCTCTTTTTCGAATTGAAATTAATATACCTTGTGTTTGGTATTTTTAATATTTGCATATATAAACAACAAATGTAAATGAAAGACTTTGCTAGTACAAGATTCTTTTTGCGTTTGTGCAAGGAAGAGCTGTTGTGTGAATAATAAAGTCATTAAGAGGTTGTATATATTGAATCATGAATTTTTTATTTTTAATTTTTTCAGCACAAATTGTTGAGTCAAGCTCTTGGTTGAAATAATTGCCTAACTCCTTTTGTAATGGGGTTTTTGCGTAATCCTTTAGCAATTTAATTATTTCCATATACATTATAATATCCTCTGTTTGGAGGATATTATACTAAAGTATTAGAAAATGTTACATTTATTAACCTTTAGTTTAAGAAATCTTGGTGTATTTTAATTTCATTCAGTTTTTTTCCTTCTTTTTTTGAATTTGTCTGAATGCCATAATTTCTTAAATCTTCAATTTGTTTAAATAATTTGTTGTTTGAAGAAAGTTTTTCATATTCTTTATTGAAGTTGTCTGTGTTTTGTTCAAGTATTGTTTTAATTTTGTATAAATTTTGGGTGTGTAGCGAAATATATTCATAAATATTTTGTGCAATATCTATAATATTTTTAATATTTTTTTCTTGCGAATCTTGCGCCCAAAGAAGCTTGACAAGCTTTATTGTGGTTAAAATTGATGAATTTCCAACAATAATTATATTTTTTTCATTTGCATTTTTGATTACACTAATAAAGTCTTTGTCTGTATATATTTCGGTTAATATCGGCTCTAAAGGTATATACATCAAAATAAAGCCACATTGATTCAAGTCTGTTGCGCTTTCATATTTTTTGTTTGATAAAAGATTGATTGTTGCATTCAAATCTTTAATAAATTCAGATTTTAAGTTTGGATTTTCTTGGTATTCAATATATTTTTCAAGATTTAGTTTGCAATCAATCAAAATTGATTTTTCGTTTGGCAATTTAATCAAAAAATCGGGCTTGATTTCTTTATTTTGCAAGTTTGTTGTCTTGTATTGTTTTATATAATTAATGTTTTCGTTTGGATAGCAAGCCTTTAGTATCGCCTCGAGACAATCTTCTCCAAATTGACCTTTTAAATTTTGATTTGTTGTTAAAACTTTTGCTAAGTCAGATGCGCTTTTAATGGCGTTATTAATTTCTTTTGTGTTTAGCATTGTTTGGTTTTTGTATTCATCAATTGAATTTTTAAAATCATTAAGCATTGAATAAATTGCAAAATCGTTGTTTTTCTTTTTGAAAATTATTGTTGCAATAATAAAACCTATTAAAAATGAAACAAATCCGATAATAATTTCTATATAAGGCATTTTCCTCTCCAATTTTAGAAGTATAACTTTTTTTAAAATATTTTGCAATTTGTTTTGGAAAATATAAAATTATATAAGGAGGCACATGTGGTTAAGAAAATTTTATTAGCTTTAATTATAATGTCATTTAATTTTGCGTCTGCAATTAATTGGGTTGATTTAACTTCTCCAAAAGGAAAAGCAATCTCTCTTGATGTTGATAGCATTAAAGAATATAAAAATTTTTATTTTTATAATGTAAAAATGAAATTAAAGAATGGCGAAGATACCGTTATTACAATTCAAGCTCAAAAAACACATCCTTTTTGCGCTAGAGTAAAATATTATAACCTTTTTCGATATAATGAATTAAATGGTGATTATGAAAATATTACCAATACAACCACAACAAAACTTGAACCCGTTACATTTGAATCAAGGGCGAATACTGCTTATCGAAAAGTTGTTGAATTGAAAAAAGCTAAACCAAAGATAACATTTTAATTATGATGGAAAACAAAAAAACAGTTGCAATAGTTGGTGCTGGTCCTTGCGGACTTGCGGTTGCTTATGAATTATTGCAAAAAGATAAAAATATTAAACCTATTATTATCGAAAAGCTAGGCTGTGTTGGCGGTTTATCAAGAACTGTCTATAAAGATAATTTGGGTGTAGACATTGGCGGACATAGATTGCACACAAATGATGAATATATTAAATCGATTTGGTTTAAATTTCTTGAAGTGCAAAATTCTCCTGCAATTGATGATATTCTTGCAAATCGTGATGTAAAATATCCTAAAAACGGAAAAAATCCAAACGAAGAAGATGATGTTATGCTTGTTCGAAAAAGATTTTCAAGCATAATTTATAATTCAAAATTTTTCCCTTATCCTTTGAAATTTTCACTTGAAACATTTTTAAATTTAGGGCTGAAAACATCATTTAAAGCTGGATGCAGCTATATTAAAAGCATGATTTTCAAAAGAAAAGAAAACAATCTTGAAGATTTTATGGTGAATCGTTTTGGCGAAGTCTTATATTCGATTTTTTTCAAGGATTATACTAAAAAAGTTTGGGGCTTAGACGCTTCTCAATTATCTTGCGAATGGGGTCATCAAAGAATCAGGAAACTTTCTTTATTTAAAACAATTTTGAATTCAATTTTGTCTCAATTTAAATTCATCAAATTCAAAAAAGAAACATCCTTGATTGATGAATTTTACTATCCAAAATATGGTTGTTCTCAATTATGGGACTTAATGGCAAAATATATCATTGAAAATGGCGGAGAAATAATATTAAATTCTGAATTTGTTGATTTTAATTATCATAATGACAAAATTCTTTCATTAAGATATAAAACTCAAGATAATGAAATTAAAGAAATTCCTGCGCATTTCTTTGTTTCAACTATGCCAATTAAAGACTTAATAGTTGGTGTTGATGCACCTTATGATATTAAACAAGAAGCTCTTAGCTTGCCATATAGGGATTATATTCTTGCAAGCTTTTATACTAAAGAATTTAATCTTAAAAATTCAACAAATTATCCAACAATTAATAACATCACCCCTGATTGCTGGATATATTTGCAAGAAAAAGATGCAATTGCTGCTCGTATTCAAATCATGAATAATTGGTCTCCTTATTTAGTTGGTGATTATAAAAACAATTATTTAATTTCGCTCGAATATTTTGCTAACGAAACTGATGATTTTTGGCAAAAGAGCGATTCTGAAATTATTAATATTGCTCAGATGGAAGCTCAAAAGTATAATTTATTTAATAAAGAAGATATACTACAATCTTTTGTTGTTCGAGAAAAGAAGGCATATCCAACGTATTTTGGTTCATATAAGGAAATAGACAAAATTAAAAAACATCTTTCTAAATATACTAATTTGTATCTTGCAGGAAGAAATGGACAACATAAATATAACAATATGGATGAAGCAATGATTTGTGGTATAAATGTTGCAAGAGAAATATCGGGTAATGTATAAATATGGCTAACAAGTGTCGTGGTTGTGGATTTGAATATAATGACGAAGATATATTTTGTTCAAGATGTGGAATAAGGTTGTCTGATGATAAAAAGAATGATATTAATTCTTCTTTAGAACAGTTTGGTCAAAGCGTTTTTGGAGTTTCAAATAATAATGGTTTAAAATTTAAACACACAAAAACATTTGATAATATGGCGATTGGTACAGGTTTGTTTTTGATTGTGATGTTGTGTGCGCTTTGCATTTCTTTGTTTCACATTTTAAATAGTCACCAAGATCAAAAAGAAGTTTTGCAATTTAAAAATTTAATTGAAAACCCTTCTCAAATTCCACTTCTTAAAGAACCGATGTCTTTTGAAGAATTTGCAAAAAATATTAAACAAGTCGAAGATTTTTTACATTTATATTTTGAAAATTCTTCTGATTCTCAAGATAAAAAAGAGCAAATTTTTGCTTCTTATTTGAAAGAATTGGAAAAATTGCCTAATGTTTTGAATTTGAAAATTCAAGAAATTCCTTCTTGTCAAAATTTGAAAAATTCTTCATCTTGCCTGCCTTTAATATCAAAGAAATTTGAAGACACTTCTGTTTCTGTTTTTTCTGGTGGTGATTTTATTTTTCTTTATCCGAATTATGATTTCATAAAAAAGAAATATGGCGAATTTTTGAGGGATGATTTTAAAAAATATGTTAATTTGCGATTAAAATACAATTATCCTTCTTCAATTGGTTTAGATTTAAAAATTAAACCTAATAAATTGGCGGATAAAATTTTTGATTATGAGAAATTATATCAAACTACTCAAAATGAATTTATTAAAGAAGAATTAGAACAACAACTCTATTATGATTTTAGGAAATTCATTTTCACACCTTCGATTTATGCAACAACAACGCAAGAAATGCGTGATGAGTTCAAAAAAGCTTATGAATATTTCATTAAAACCAAAAAAACTTCAAACTTTAGACCTTTAATTATGAGCTATTTGGATAAAAAGCGTGCTTATGGCGAAGAAAACTTTAAAAACGATTACCCTTATAAGATTTTTTCTTTAGAAAATTTTAATGATAACGTTAAAAATAGCGTTTTGAATGATGTTTTTGTTCAATTGAGAAAAAATATTTTTACAAATAAAAATATAGATTTACCTCTTTCTTTTGTTTATGACATTAAAAATGGAAAATGGGCAAGATATGATTCTTCTCATACCCTTTCTTCGGGGGAATTTGTTATAAGTGAGCCTGATGAAAACAACAATATTTCAATTTATAATAATATGTTTTCCCCTATGCAAGAGTTGAATATTTTAAAATATTCAAAATTATATTTGATTTCTGATGGTTTATATGTTTTCAACCAAGATAAATTGTCTATTTCAAAAGTTACTTTTAATGGAAAAACTTTCAATCTTTATACTTTAAATCATGTTGATATTTCTTCTTTATTCCCAGGAATCGAAGTAATTAATTTGGATACAATTCAAAGCTATAATGTTCTTGTTGAAAAGGATAATGCTCGAGCAAACTATATCATTATGTCAAGATATTCTCAAGGTTGGAATGATTATAGCCTTGATGTTTCTAAAGGTGAAATTAATAAGCTTACTTTGCCTAATATGTTTAGCATTAATTCAACTTCCGATGTGGTCATTTTGTTCAGAGATAATCAAGATTTAGTTGAACAATTTAGAGAAAATAAACCAACCTATAAATTTACTATTCACACAAGAGGGCATAAAGAACCTGTTGACGATAAAGAAAAATATGCTCAATATGATGAGAAAACACAAGAGGATGAAGAAAACGAAAAAAATCTTCATAAGCCAAATATTATGCCTAAATTAAGAGGAAATGAAGAAGTTGTTGAGCTTGAAAATATTGATTTATTGGAAGTTCCACAACAAGAAATTGAACCTCCAAACGAATAAAAAGATATTAAAAACCCTCCAATTAAGGAGGGCTTTTAATTATGCTTGTCTTCTTTGTTTTACTTTTTCAACGATTTCATCAAATTCTTCTGCATTAATGCTTTCGTGTTCTAAAAGTGAAGCTGCAAGCTCGTTTAATATGTCTCTATTTTCAATTAAAATTTGTTTTGCAAGAGCATATTTTTCATCAATTATGCGTTTAACTTCTTGATCTAATTCGTAGGCAATTTGTTCAGAATAGTCTTTTGTTTGACCAAAATCACGTCCCATAAACACATGTTCATTTGGCTGACCGTATGTCATATTGCCCATTTTTTCGCTCATACCCCATTGAGCAACCATATTTCTTGCGATTTTTGTTGCTCTTTGCATGTCATTAGAAGCACCAGTTGAAATATTATCCCCATAAACAAGCTCTTCCGCAACTCTTCCACCAAGAAGGTCTGTAATATGAGCTAATAATTTTCTTTTTGTTTGATGTTTTGAATCGTCTTTTGGGGTGTACCAAGTTAAGCCAAGCGCACGTCCGCGAGGAATAATAGAGATTTTTTGAACTTCTTCGCAATCGTCTAACATTTTTAAAATAACCGCATGTCCTGCTTCGTGGTAGCTTGTTCTTTCTTTGTCTTCTTGAGTTAAAACGGTTGATTTTTTCTCGATGCCTGCAATAACTCTGTCAATTGATCTATCTATATCATTCATTGAGATTGCTTCTGCGTTATTTCTTGCAGCAAGAAGAGCTGCTTCGTTTAAAAGGTTTTTTAAATCTGCACCAGTAAAGCCTGGAACTCTTTTTGCAAGGACTTTTAAATCAACATCTTTGCCGAGTTTTTTGTTTTTTGCATGAACTTGGAGAATTTCTTCTCTTCCTTTAACGTCTGGTTCGTTGACATAAATTTGTCTGTCAAATCTTCCTGGTCTTAATAATGCGCTGTCTAGAATGTCTGGTCTGTTTGTTGCAGCGATAACAATAATGTTAGTGTTTTCGTCAAAACCATCCATTTCAACAAGTAATTGGTTAAGAGTTTGTTCTCTTTCGTCGTGACCTCCGCCCATTCCGGCGCCTCTTTGACGACCAACTGCATCAATTTCGTCAATAAAAATCATACAAGGTTGATGTTTTTTTGCTTGTTCAAATAAATCACGAACACGGCTTGCGCCAACGCCGACAAACATTTCAACGAAATCAGAGCCTGATATTGAAAAGAATGGAACACCAGCTTCTCCTGCAACGGCTTTTGCCATAAGAGTTTTACCAGTACCAGGAGCGCCAACAAGAAGAACTCCTTTTGGAATTTTTGCCCCTAGTTTTGTATATTTTTCGCTATTTTTAAGAAAATCAACAATTTCTTCTAGTTCTTGGCGTTCTTCGTCAATTCCTGCTACATCTTTAAATGTTAATTTAATTTTGTCATCCATTAACATTTTTGCACGAGACTTGCCAAAGTTAAGCGCCGAAGAGCCTGTGTGCTGGATTCCTTTGATGATTGAAAAAATCACAACAAGCATAAATATTATAGAAATAAGTCCATATCCAAAAGCGCCAAACGAAGTTTTTTCTGGATTTACTTGAATTTCTACGCTTTTGTTTTTAAGTAATTCGTATAAATCTTTGTCTCCTTCAGGAATTTGAACTTTAAACAATTCTTTTGGTTGAGTTTGAGAAAGCGAATTTAAACCCAAGGGGTTGGCTGGAAGTTGCTTTGTTTCTTCTTGTTTTGTTTCTTGTTTTTTGGGAATTGCAATGAGTGTATCTTTTGAAATATGAACACTTTCAATTGTTCCCATTTGAACTTTGTTTAAAAATTGCGTGTATGAAATTTCGCTTGTTGATGTATTTGGACCTTTAAAAACAACAGACAAAGCTGCAATTAAAAACACGGCAACAAGCAAATAGATGCCAACGGATTGATTTTTGTTCATAAGCTCCTCTAAAATACTAAATACTTATTGATATTATAACAAAATAATTATAAAATGTTAAATATACAAAAGGAATGATTTAACAATGTCACGAGTTTTTTTGTCACTTGGTTCGAACCTAGGAGATAGGTTATCAAATATTCAGCAAGCGGTTAGCTATCTTAGCATGTCTGATTCTATTAAAATTATTAAAACCTCTTCTTTTTATGAAACAGAACCTTGGGGAAATAAAAATCAAGATTGGTTTATAAATGCTGCTGTTGCACTTGATACGGATTTAAGCTGCGAAGAGCTTCTTGAATTATGTCAAAATATTGAAGTAAAACTCGGCAGAATTAGAAGAGAAAACGAAAAATGGGCGCAAAGAGCTATTGATATTGATATTCTTATGTATGATGATAAATTAATTTCTTTGCCTGAAAAGTTAATCGTTCCACATCCGCTTATGCATTTAAGGGCTTTTGTTCTTGTTCCAATGCTTGAAGTCAAGTCTGATTTGGTTCATCCTGTGTTTAATAAAACAATTTCTGAATTATATGATGAGCTTGAAAACCCAGAGGATGTTTTTTTGTATGGAACAGTTTTGCCAAGATAAAACTTATAATATTGCAATTGTTGGCGCTGGTCCTGCGGGGGTTTATTGTGCGCTTAATCTTGCTTTGAAATTTAAAGAAGCAAATTTCGATAAATATAAAATTTCAATTTTTGATAAATCACAAGCCTTAAGAACAATTTTACCGACAGGAGGAGGCAGATGTAACATCACAAATGCAATATTTGATATTAAAGAATTTGCTTCCAATTATCCAAGAGGCGAAAAGTTTTTATATTCTTTATTTTCAAGTCATTTTAATTACGATTCTATTGAATTTTTTAACAAAATCGGCATTAAAACATATATTCAAAGTGATGGACGAATTTTTCCAAAAAGCAATAGCGCTAAAGATGTTAAAGACAAAATGCTTTCTGCTTTAAAAAAATATAAAAATATTAAATTAATTAACAAAGAAATTTTCAACAAAAACGAGCTTGAAAATTTCGACAGAATTGTTCTTTGCGCTGGCTCAAGAAATACAACAAAGCTTATTCAAAGCTTTAAGCAGCCAATGGAGGAATTTAAACGTGCTTTATGCGCTCTTAAGGTTGAAAATTTTAATTTTCCTAAGGGAATTAGCATTAAGGCGCTTGATGGTGATTTTGTTACTACTTCGGATGGAATTTCAGGACCTTTGGCATTTAAAATTTCTTCTTTAAATGTTGATTTGCCTTTTCCTTATAAAATTGAAATTAATCTTTTTAATGCTGAAGAACTTGAAAAATTAATTCAATTGAACACTAAAAAAACAATCGGAATTTTGATTTCAAAATTAATTCCAAAATCTTTTGCTCAAGTTCATGTTAGCGAATTTAACAAAAAAGCGTCTGAAATTTCAAAAGAACGCTTAAAACAGCTTTCAAAGCTTGAATTAAATATTCTTGGAAATTCTTCTCTTGGCGAAATTGTTCACAAGGGCGGAGTTTGCCTTGATTCTGTTGATAAAAATTGCAAATCTAAAATTTGCGATAATCTTTGGTTTTGTGGCGAAATATTAAATATTGACGGTTTTTGCGGTGGTTTCAATTTGCAAAATTGCTGGTCTAGCGCTTATGTTGTTGCAAATGACGTCGTCCGTTCTATAATTAATAAATAGAAGTTTGGAGATTTAAATGTACGATTTAGCTGTTATTGGTCTTGGACCGGCTGGACTTGAAGCAATTCAAATTGCGACAAAGAATGGTTTAAATGTTATTGCTTTTGAAAAAAATGAATTAGGCGGAACTTGTCTTAATGTTGGGTGTGTTCCTACAAAATCAATTCTTCATGCTTCTCAATTGTTTAGCGAAATTTCAAAATGCTCCAAACTTGGATTAAATATTTTTTCTGCTCCTGGTTATAATTGGCAAGGGATATTAGATAGAAAGATTGAAATTGTTAATAAATTCAATAAACTTTTAAATATGACAATTTCAAAAAAAGTTAAACTAGTTAAAGCAGAAGCGGAGCTTTTTATAAATTATGATAATTTAGAAATTTATGCTGATGATAATGTTTATCAAGCTAAAAATATCATTGTTGCAACTGGTTCTGAAGCAATTGAACTTCCGGGTTTACCTTTTGATGGAAGTTTTGTAATTAATTCTGATGATTTATTTAAAATGTACGATTTGCCTAAAAAAATTGCAATTATAGGCAGCGGCGCAATTGGTCTTGAATGGGCAAAAATTTTGTCCGATTTTGGAGTTGAAGTAAAATTGGTTGAAAAAGCGCCAGTTTTGGCTCCTGTTTTGGATATTGATTTACAAAAAAGAGTTGAAAGAATATTAAAACAATCAAATGTGACATATTATAAAAATGATTATATCGTAAGCGTTTCAAACGATCTTGTGACTTTAAATTCAGGAGTTGCATTTGATACTGATTGCATTTTGGTTGCAGTTGGAAGAAGACCAAAAATGCCTAAAGTGGTTATTGGAGGATGCGCAGAAGAATTTAAATTAAAAGCTGATAGCTTTGGTTTTACCGATATGGAAAATTTATTTGTTGTTGGTGATGCCACAGGAACGTCTATGCTTGCTCATAGCGCAAGTTATCAAGCTCGTTCAATAATGAACAAAATTTTATTTGATAAAAATATTGTAACCAAGCCAATTCCTGCTGTAATATATATTACTCCAGAAATCGCTTCAATAGGTTTAAGAGAGCAAGATATTCAAAATCAAGAAGGTTATACAATTAAAAAAATCCTGATATCTTCAATTGCAAAATCTTGGTGTGACGATTGTTCTGATGGAATTGTTAAGGTTATAATTAAGGATGATGTAATTGTTGGCGCACACGTTGCTTCTTGCGAAGCAAGTGCTTTAATTTCAATATTTAATATTTTAATTGATAGAAAAATTCCAATACAAGATGTTGAAGATATGATTTTCCCACATCCAAGCTTCAGTGAAGCAGTTTGTGAGGTGTTAAAAAATGGATAATATTCAAAGACTTCCCGAATATTTAAAAACTAAAATAGCTTCGCTTGATAATGAAAATTATAAACAAGTTAGAAAAATATTGACCAAAAATAATTTAAACACTGTCTGCGATGGGGCGAGATGTCCAAATAAATGCGAATGTTATTCTTCTAAAACTGCAACATTTTTGATTTTAGGAAATACTTGCACAAGAAATTGTGCTTTTTGTAATATTTCTCAAAAAACTCCTCTTGGAATTGACCTAGAAGAACCTTTTCATGTTGCGCTTGCAGTTCAAGAATTGGCGCTTGAATATTGCGTAATTACTTCTGTTACAAGGGATGATTTAAAAGAAAACAACGATTATGGTTCAATTCATTATCAAAACACAATTAACGAAATTAGAAAATTAAATCATAATGTTAAAATTGAAGTTTTAACCCCTGATTTTAAAGGGGATAAAATCGCACTTAATCGAATTGTTGAAGCAAAACCCGATGTTTTTAATCACAACATTGAAACAATTGAAAGATTGTATCCAATTGCTCGCCAGTTGGCAAATTATAACTGCACTTTGGATGTATTATCTTATATGCATAAAAATGGGTTGATAACAAAATCTGGGTTTATGCTTGGTTTGGGTGAAAATTTTGAAGAAGTTAAAAAACTTATTCTTGATTTAGCTAATGTTAATCTTGATATTTTGACAATTGGGCAATATATTCGCCCTTCTAAACAACATTTGCCAGTTGAAAAATATTATTCTTTGGAAGAATATGAAAAAATAGAATCATTTATCAAAAAAGAAACGGATATTTATCCAATTGTTGCGCCATTAGCAAGAAGTTCTTATAAAGCAAAAGAAGCTTATGAGGCTATTTTACAGCTTTAGGTTTTCTTCCTCTTTTTGATGTTTTTTCGATATTGTTTTTTTGTGCAGTTGTGTCAATTCCGGCATCTTTTGCAATTTTTTCAACAAAAGGCAAATAATCAGCAGGTTTAATTTTGTTTTTTTCAAGCATTGCTAAAATTATTTTCACACCTGCCAAATTTAGCGCTAAATTTCTTGTTAAAAACAAAATTAATTTTGCTTTTTCTAAATCATCCAAGCTGTAATTTCTTCTGTTTTTGTCTGTTCTTTTAGGACAAAGTATTCCTTCGCTATCGTATATTCTAAGCGTTCTTTGGTGAACATTTAAAGCGGAAGCAATTGAGCTTATCGGCAAAATTGCCATAGAAGTGTTTAACTTTTTATTTTTATTTTCTTTTTGCATTTATAATTCCAGACCCTTTTAATTATACTATTCCATACATATCATAGCTTGTCGAATTTGTGATTTTAACATCTACAATATCTCCGGGTGTTAGATATTCGTCGCTTTTGATATATACTAATCCATCAACCTCGGGTGCGTCTTTGTAGCTTCTTGCAACAATATTGCCATCAGAATGTATTTCTTCTATTATACATTGAATTGTTTTATTGTGACAATTTTTATTTATTTGTGTTGAAATTTCTTTTTGCAATTTCATTAAAGCATTTTTTCTTTTCTTTTTGATATTTGCTTTAATTTGGGGTTTGAGCGTGTATGCATAAGTGTTTTTTTCTTTCGAATATTCAAAAACCCCTACTTTATCAAATTTCATTTCTTCGATGAAATTATACAAATCTTGATATTCTTCTTCTGTTTCTCCAGGGTAGCCCACGATAAATGTTGTTCTAATTGCAACATCTTTGATTTTTTTTCTTAATTTTTTTACAAATTTTCGATAATCAATTGCAGGACGTTTCATTCTTTTTAACACATCAATATGGGAATGTTGAAGTGGAATATCAATATATTTCACGACTTTATCAAGCTCATTCATTGCTTCCATTAATTCATCATTGAAATTTGTTGGGTACGCATACATAATTCTAATCCAATTCAAATTTTCAATTTTGTTTAATTCCCTTAAAAGACTTGCAAGCATTGGTTTTTTATATAAATCCAAGCCATAGCTTGTTGTGTCTTGAGCAATTAGGATGATTTCAGAAACCCCCTTTTGTGCAAGCTCTTGCGCTTCTTGAATTATGCATTCCATTTTTCTTGATTTATATTTTCCTCGAAGCTGTGGAATAACGCAATAGCCGCAATTATAATAACATCCTTCTGCAATTTTAATATAGCTTGAAGAGCCAACTGTTATTTGTTCACGTTTAATATCTTCTCGATAATTGTAGTCTGGTTTTTGTGAAATATTGTGATATTCTTCGTTTTCAATTGCTTCAACGATTTTATCGTATTCGCAAGTTCCAATGAAATTTTTAATTTCAGGAAGAAGTTTTGGCAGTTCTTGTGGGTGTTTTTGCGCAAGACAACCTGTCAAAATGACCCTTTTTCCTTTTTGAATCATATCTAATATTGCGCTAATGCTTTCCTTTTCGGCATCATATATAAAAGAACAAGTGTTTACTATGACTGTTTTGATATTTTCATCATCAGGATTTAAGCTATAACTATACCCGTTTTTAACGAGCAAACCAAGCATTAATTCCATATCCACCAAATTTTTGGCACAGCCAAATTGTAAAATTCCAATTGTTTCTTTTTTCTTCATTTTTTTATCTTAAAAATAACTACTTTATCTTTGTCTTTTATACTTGCAACTTGAGTATAATTATCCACGATAAATTTACAAAAATCAACAGCATAATCATAACAAATTGTTTTTGCGCCATAATCAAATGTGTTTCTTGGATAAAAAATTATATAGTCTGTTTTGTTGTTTTGAAGGGTTTTAATAATATTTTTTTCTCCAAATGTTTCAAAGTCTAATGGCGTAAAAGTTGAATTTGAAAAATTATGGTTTTTTTTGTGGATTAAATTGAAAATTTGTCCTTCTGGCAAAACAATAAAGTTTTCATTTTTTTTAATGTTTTTTTCTATATATTTGTTTGTTGTTTTAAAAAGAGTTTCTTCTTCTTTTTTAATCCAAATTTTCCCGATTTTTGTTTTAAAATTTCCTTTTTGATTGGAAATATAAAACCCAAGATTTCCTATAAAATTCAATATGAAAAATATCATTATTGAATTAATTAGCCAAGTTTTGTCTATGATTTTTTGTAATTGTAAGAATGTATAAAAAATTATCAAAATATATCCAAAATTTGAATATGAAAGAGAATTTATTGCAAAAAAAGATTTCGAACAAAGTATCAAAGCAAACAATAAAAGGATAATTTCTTCTTTTGAAATACCTTTTTTATAGCTTAAAAAGCTAACCAATATTGCAAAAAAGCCAATTAAATTAAGTGCAAAATTTGTGTTTATCAAACAAAAACCTATTATCAAAAATGAATATGCTAAAGCAGGCTTTTTGATTAGATATATTAAATATGAAATTGTTAAAATTCCAAGAGTTTTTGCGCTTAAAAGAATGTTGTATTTAAAATATTCAAAGTTAAAAAAAGTTCCCATTCCTTCGTATAAATATTTTAGTGATTTTGAATCCAACATTGCTTTTAAATAAAAGTAATTTTTAAATATGTCATCCAAGCTGATTTTGTTAAATAAAAAATATATTAGACACACAAAGGGAAAAACAAAAATATAACAAAAATTTTTCTTGAAACTTTTTTTTGAATATATTAAAAAAGCTAAACTAATTATAAAAATTGGGATAAATAATTCGATTTTATTACAAAAAATTAGCCCAAGAGACAAAAACAACATTGTTTTTTTGTTATATAGCAAGCAATACAGGCTAAAATATACTCCTAAAACTCCTAAAAGAGTTGAAAAAGAATACGGCAAAACAAAAGAAAAAGTTGAATTTGAAAAAATGCTTATTGCCAAAAAGGCAAGGCTGAAAGCTAAAGTTGCTTTTTTTGATAGGAAATTTTCCAAGATAAAATAAAAAGAAATTAAAATTAAATATGAAACAATATGTGCTTCAAATAATAATATGTTTAAATTTGGTCCAAACAAATATAGAAAAGAATTTAAAATATAGCCAAATGGTCCATAAATTAAAAAAATATCTTTAATTAATTTTTCTCCATTATTCATTTGAAACGGAATAAATGTTTCTCTTGAAAAATCAACAAGCATATTTCCTGTTTTTGCATAAAAAATCAGGGAAAACATTAAAAAAAATATTGTTAAAATTAATATATTTTTTTTTGTCGTCATAATTTTTTTATAACAAACTATAATTTTTTTGGCAATTTTTTAATAAAGAAATACTTTATTTAATTATGAGCCGAGGATTAAACATTAATAATGCAAATTCAAATTCTAATTTGATGTCCACTGCAGATTTGGGTGGTCAAAGAATTTTGGGCATGAGCGGTTCTTTAACAAATTGGATTAACACAGGAGTTGCAACTCCGCTTGATAGTTTTAGTCGTTCACAAAAAAATAATCCAAAAGAAAAAAACAAAAAATTTGATATTGCAAAAGCTTTGAAAATTGCTGTAATTACCCTTGGTTTAGCTGCGGGTGGTGTTTTGCTGTTTAAAAACAAAGCAAAAATTGGCGAAATTTTTAGCAATTTAACAAAAAAAGCTGACACTCCAAAAAAACCAACAACATCCAAACAAGATGGTTTTTTTGGAAAACTTGCAAAAGACATTAAAAAGGCTTATCACGATTATATGGAACAATGCGAAAAAGAAGCAGCGCAAGCTTCCAATAAAAATGCTTCTCAAGCAGTAAATGAAGGAGTTCAAGCTTCTATTTCTTCTACTCCTAAAATTAAAACTAAGCAAGGAGAAGTTGTTGGCGTTTCTTCGCCTCAAATTAATCAAAAGGGAAATAATCTTCCAAAGCTTCCAAAACCAATTATTGATGCTAAAAAAGGAAGCGGCATAAAGAAACCAAAAGCCCCAGTGGCTAATGGTACAAATCCAATCCCGTTATATGAAAAAATGCCGGATTATTCGCTTAAGGCTTTGCCTCCAGCAAAAACTCAAGAAGAACTGATTGAAACTTCTTCGAAAGTTATTAATTCTAGCGAAGCTCCGCTAAAACCCGATAATAAGGTTTCTAAAAAACAAAGTAAAATTGCTAAAATGTTTAAATCTTTGTTTGCTAAAAAGAAACCTGTTATTGTTCAAGAAGCGGTTGAATCAGCGCCTTCAAAAGGAATTGTTGTCAATAAAGCGGCTTCTCAAGCAGCAAGTGAGCCAAAGAAAGAAACATTACAAAAAGCGAGCGAATTAGCTAAACAAGTTCAAGTTGAAAAGCCAATTCAAGCGCAAGTTGTCCAAGAAACTTTGAATTCACCTCCAAAATTGGAAACAGTTAAACCGTTTTCTGATAGTGAAATGGAAGAATTAAAAATTCTTTGCGGATTTGACGAAGCGCAAGCAGTTGCAAAAAAACAAGTTCCTGCTGCTTCAAGTGTTGCTAAAAAAGGCGATGTTTCTAAAAAAATTGATTCATCATCAAAAACGCCAAAAACTAAATCGAAAAATATTGAAAAACCAAAAAAACAAAAAACAAAGATAACTAAAGACGTTGCTAAAAAAACGCCTCAAACTCAGCCAAAGGACGAGGTTCAACAAATAATTGATGAAGCAAAAACTTGGAAAAATCTTCCGCTCGATGAGGATGATTTTGAAACGGCTTTTGATAAATCAAAAAAAGCTATGGATGCAAAGCCTGGAGAAGCTCTTTCTATTTTGGAAACAGCTAAGCCAATTGAACAATCACATTATCATTATACGCCTGAAGAAGCGCATAAAATGGCAAAAGAGTTGCAAGAACGACATAGAAGCGTTGTTTCTTCTGCTCAAGAAGGGCTTAGTGATGAAGCTTTTGAAATGGATAGATACCTTTGGAAACAAGGCGACGCTTTTGAAATTTATGACCCTTTGACAGGTGAAAAATATGGAATGACATATCGAATTGGTTTAGATGGAAAGCCTGAACCAATTGAAGGCGATTTGCCGGTTTCTAAAAAGGTTATAATAAGAAAAAATCGCCCAAAACGCGAAGAATTGCAAATCAAGCCTGATGTTTCAATGTTATCTCATCAAAATTTGAGACCTGTTGAATCATTAAGCGAAGCCGAAATCGAAGACATTAAAATTCTTTGTGGTGATGTTGATCTTTCGGGAATTGACCAAGAAAAATTACTGGATGAAATCAGACCAAGATTTAGTTTTGCGCAATATATTGAGGGCAAAAAAGCAAATCCTGAATTTCAACGCTACAAAAGGGAAATGCTTGAAGAGCGAATGGAAGAATTGAAATATTATATTAAAACACCAAAAAGAACGCAACCAAAAAACCAAGCCTAAGAAAGCTTGGTTTTAAAATTATCTATGATTTTTTGGTCTATTTTGAGCCATTTCTTTTCTTAATTTTTTAAATTCGATTTTTTGTTCTTCTGTTAGCGAACTTTCGAAATTTTTTCTGTGTTCTTGCCTTAATTTGTCAGCATTTTGCTTCAAAAGGACGAGTTCTGCTTTCATTGGAGCAGTTTTTATATCTGCTTGAAATTTTGGAATACCCGAAAAATAGATGTTTCTGATTTTTTCGTGTTGAATTTCCATTTTTTTAACAACTTTTTCCATCTCTTTTCTGTGCTGTGAACGATTTTTTTTGAGATGGTCTTTTTGCTCCTCTGTTAATTTTAATCTTTTGTCGATTAAATTGTCCATTTGTTTTTGTTCTTTAAAAGTTGGCTTACGAGGGATGTTATTGTGGTAATCGTGCGCTTGGGCAGAACAAATGCTTATTGCGATTATTGCTAAAATTGATAAAATTTTTCTATTCATTAGTTTTCCTCTTTCATTAAAAAACTAAGTCTTTCTTTTAAAATTTTTCTTGCGTTATTAATTCTTGATTTAACTGTTCCTTCTGGAATTTTGAGCTTTTGGGCAATTTTTTCATAGGAACAATCCTCAAATTCATAAAGAATAATCACTTCTTTCATTTTCTTTGGAAGTGCGTTGATTTCTTTTAAAATTATTTTTTGGCGTTCTTTTTGTGAATATTCTATTTCGGGTGTTTTTTTGTTGGCGATGTTGTTTAAAAGCTCCTCGTCGTTTGTTGTTTGGCTCTGTTTTTTAAATTTGGAACTTCTTAAATAATCTCGACAAAGATTTGCTGCAATTGTGCAAATCCATTGCGAAAATTTGTTTTGTTCACTATATTTTCCAAGATTTTTATATGTTTTTATATAAACTTCTTGTTCTAAATCTTCGTTATATTCGCCTGTAAAATTTTTGATTATTTGCTTAATTTTATAGCTATTTTTGCTTATTATATCTTTCAATTGTCGAGTCCTAATAGTCCAAAATCGTCTTCCATTAATTCGTATTGCAGGCTGTTATTTTCCAAAGACAAATAAATATCATTGCCCTGCAAATAAATTTGACTGGCGCTGCTGATGATTATTGCAGGCATTGTCATACAAAGAATCATTTTGGCTATTGTTTTTCTTCTTTTTCTTTGTTTATATAAGGGTTTTGCTTCTTTTAATAAGTTTGATAATTCGTCCATAATTTTTTCCTTGTTATATTTATTATAACGTTAATTGCTTATATTTTGTTCATTTTTTTAATGTAACATTTCTTAATATTTTAAAAGCCCTTTGTGGCGCTGCTTTTCAGGATTTGGGTTGCAAAAAGTATATATTTGTTAGCTAAAAAAAGGCAATTTTTTAATTAAAAATTACTTTATTAATATATCAGAGAGATATACCAAGAGAGAGAATGAAAAATGGCAAGATTTCAAAAACGAACAAACTTAATGGAAGAAACATTTAATCCATTTAATCCGATTGATAATTCGGAAGTTTTGAAATCTAACTTGAATGAAATCGATTCAAGAAGTATCAGATGCCGTTTCAAAGCGACTGAAGATCCAATTCAGTATGTATTTGAAAGCTTTGATAACACTTCTTTGAAAACCTTGGCAAGAGATTTTGTCAAAGAAGGCTTTTCAGATGTGGTTTCGTTCATCACAAGTATTGTAAATGGCTAGAAATAGTCGTTTATCTGAAATGGGGGAATATAGGTAGGTTTACAAATGGCGCAGAAATGCGCCTTTTTATTTTGTGTAAAATGTATTATTTATACAAAATTAAACATTTTTTATTTGGGGCTCTCGCCCCAGTTCATCTTCTTTTTCTTTTATCGGCGTTTGAGTGCAAAAGAAGAAAAAATGAACAAAGCCTTTAGGCTTTTACAAAAGAATTTGTATGAAATAACACATTACATATAAAAAAGTCGATACCTCGGTATCGACTTTTTTATTCTAGACTTTTTATTACTCTTGAGAGCCAGCTTTTGAAATAATTTCTTTTTCAATATTTGCTGGAACTTGTTCGTAGCATTTGAATTCCATAGAGAATGTGCCACGACCTTGAGTATTTGATCTTAAGTCTGTTGCGTAACCAAACATGTTAGCCAATGGAACGATACCACGAACGATAACATTGCCAGTGTTTCCAACAGGTTCTTGACCTTCAACTCTTCCACGACGTCTTGAAATATCGCCGATGATTGTGCCTGTGAATTCGTCTGGAATTTCAATTTCAACTTTCATCATTGGTTCAAGAATGCAAGGTTGAGCTTTTTTAGTACCTTCTTTGATTGCCATTGAACCAGCGATTTTGAATGCCATTTCAGAAGAGTCAACTTCGTGGAATGAACCATCGTAAAGTTCAACTTTAACGTCAATCATAGGATATCCAGCTAAGATACCGCCTTCAAGAGCTTCTTCCATACCTTTTCTTGCAGGTTCGATATATTCTTTAGGGATAGCACCACCAACGATTTTGTTTTCGAATACGAAACCTTCGTTTTCGCCAGCTGGGCTGATTTTAATTTTAACGTGACCATATTGACCTTTACCACCTGATTGACGGATGAATTTAGAGTCTTGATCAGCGTTGCCACGGATAGTTTCACGGTAAGCTACTTGAGGTTTACCAATATTAGCTTCAACTTTGAATTCTCTTAACATTCTGTCAACAATGATATCTAAGTGCAATTCGCCCATACCAGAAATGATTGTTTGACCAGTTTCAGCGTCTGATTTAACTCTGAAAGATGGATCTTCTTCAGCAAGTTTTTGAAGAGCGATACCCATTTTGTCTTGGTCAGCTTTTGTTTTTGGTTCAATTGCAACAGAGATAACTGGCTCTGGGAAGCTCATTTTTTCAAGGATAATTGGAGCTTTTTCGTCGCAAAGTGTATCACCTGTTGTTGTATCTTTTAAACCTACTGCTGCGCAGATGTCGCCAGCAAAGATTTCATTTTCTTCAATACGTTGGTCAGCATACATACGAACCAAACGAGAAATTCTTTCTTTTTTGCCGTTTGTTGCGTTTAAAACGTATGAACCAGAAGCAATTGAACCAGAATATATTCTCATGAATGTTAAACGACCAACAAATGGGTCTGTCATAACTTTGAATGCTAATGCTGAGAATGGTTCATCATCAGAAGAATGACGTTCTGTTTTTGTTCCGTCTTCTAATTCGCCTTCAATAGCTTTAACGTCTACTGGAGAAGGCATATACCAAACAACGTTGTCTAATAATAATTGAACACCTTTGTTTTTGAATGCTGTTCCGCAGTTTACTGGAACAATTTTATTATTGCAAACGGCTTTTCTTAAGCCAGCTCTTAATTCATCAACTGTGATTGTTGAAGGATCTTCGAAGAATTTTTCCATTAATTCATCGTCTTCACCAGCAATTGCTTCAACCATTTCGTCTCTGTATTGTTGAGCTTTTTCAACAAGGTCTGCTGGAATATCAGTTACTTCAATATCAGTACCTAAGTCGTTAGTGTAGATATGAGCTTTCATTTCAAACAAATCAACGATACCTTTGAAGCTATCTTCAGCACCAATTGGAAGTTGAATTGGAATAGCATTTGCGTTTAATCTGTTTCTTAATTGGTCAACTACACGATAGAAATCAGCGCCAGTTCTGTCCATTTTGTTTACAAATACCATACGAGGTACTTCATATCTGTTAGCTTGTCTCCAAACTGTTTCAGATTGAGATTGAACACCACCAACTGCGCAGAATACAGCAACAACACCGTCTAATACACGCAAAGAACGTTCTACTTCGATTGTGAAGTCAACGTGGCCAGGAGTGTCAATGATATTAATTTGGTGATTTTTCCAAGAAGCAGTAACCGCTGCTGATTGGATTGTGATGCCTCTTTCTCTTTCTTGTTCCATGAAGTCTGTAACAGCAGCACCTTCGTGTGTTTCACCGATTTTGTGAGTTTTTCCTGTATAGAATAAAATACGCTCTGTGGTAGTTGTTTTACCAGCGTCAATGTGCGCTGCAATACCAATATTGCGGATTTTTTCCAATGGAGTTTTTCTTGGCATATTTTCTTTCCTTTTTTAAATAGTATCTATTATGATATTCTAATTTTCGCACAAACATACACTATGGCAAGAAAAATCAAGCTATTTTTTTTGATATGTTACAAATATCCATCCTGCTGTTGGATTTTCCATTATCCATTGAATATCAGGAAGATTTTTGTCGCTTTCATAAACTTTTTGATATTTATCGTTTATGTTCTTAATAAATTGTTCAATTTTTATTTTTTTGAATTCTTTTTCAATTTCGCCAACAAAATTTTTTGTAATATTGCTTTGAATTATTTCGCCAAGCGTAGATTGGTTTAGCTCTTCTTTATTGTTTTTGATTTGATATGTTAAGGATGAATTTATTAAATGTGGACTATATTCCTCATCAAGAAGGTTTTCGATTTCTTTTTGTGTATATGTAAAAAATCTGCTATCAGAATTGAAAATCAGGATTAATTTTTCGTCTTTTTTGATGTTTGAAAACAATTCTTTTTGAAGATAATTTTCAAAATTTTGAGATTTTTTGTTGCTTAAAATTATTGGTTTAACTAGCGCCTTGATGTTGTGTTTGTTTGCCTTTTTGGCAATTTCTTCTCCGAAATAAATTTCAAAAAGTTTTTTATCGTGTCCGCCTTCAATTTGCTCATAATCTAGCGCAAAGATTTTTTTGTCTTTGTAATAATGTTTTAAAAATCTTCCTGCATCAATTAAAATAATAGTTGTCTTGTTGTCGATTTTTTCGATTGCATAATCAAGTTTTCCATAGATTTTTTCTTTTTCTTCCCTTGCTTGTGCTGGATATACGTTTGTTACTATTAATTGAGCTATGCAAAGATAAGCGATTAAAAATTTGTTTGTTGAATAATTATAACCAATTCCTATTAAAATAATCAAAATCAATCCGAAAGGATAAATGTATAATGGAATATAGCCTGATATTTCAAGAAGTATTAATATTGAAAAACATAAAAAATATGATAAACCCAGCAAGAAAAGCTTTTTTGAGTCCTTGTTTTCTTTGATTCCTTTGTAAATAAAATATAGCGAAATAATAACAGGAATAAATGATAAAAGAATAAACGAGATTAATGAAATATAATCCAATGGTTGATTTGAAAGCATTTTTTTAATGTTGTCAACAACTAAAGGCATACTTTCAACTGTTTGCGTATTGCAAGAATAATTTAAAAGCGGCGAAAACCAATCATTTAGGAAAATATACGTTCCAAAAATTGAAAAAGAAGGATATGCCCCATGGGGGTTAATTATGTTTGAAAGAGCGGTTTTTGCTTGAATAGACAAAATTGGAAGATATAAAACAAAACCAATTAATGATAAAAGAAAAGATTTCAAGCAAGCTTTTTGTTTAATTAAAAACAATATTAAATATTCAAGAATAACAAAAAGCACACCAAATGTTGAGCTTAGGATGAATAACGAATTTAAAAGAGCGAGCTTATTATATCCATCGTTTTTTTTGATTACTTTTATAAAATAATAAAAAATTGCGCTACACAACAAAAAACAAAGACAATAAAACTTAATAAAATTCGCCATCGCAATGTGTTGGTGGTTAATTGCAAGTAATAGCGCTAAAATTAATCCTGTTTTTTTGTTTAGAATTAGCTTTCCAATTTGATAAAAAACAAATAAATTAATAATCGAAAAAATTGTATTTAATAGCCTTAGAGGGATATATGCATTTTCTATATTACAAAATGGATGGATAATTAAATAATATAAAGGTGCATGGTAATCCTCAATTGCGCTATATTTCAGTATTTCAAAAGGAAAATTTAGTTTTGCAATTGATACCATTGCGATTTCGTCAAAATTATATCCTTCAAGAAACGTGTCATAATTGATTCTAAGGAAAATTGACAAAATAATTATTAAAATTAGCAAAATATTATTTTTAAGAAATTTCATTAATCTTAGCTTAGCTTTGTTGTTGTTTTAATGCTAATTTTTAATATTTTTTCATACATTTATTGGTTTTACTTTTTTGAAAAAATTATTAAACTAATAAAAAATATGAGGTAAAATTATGGCAAATTTATTAGGTACAAGTTTATTCACTGGCGCAATTTCTGGCTTAAATTCAAACTATTTGTTGCTTTTAAATGGTGCTGATGGATTAACTATGGATAAAATATTGAATCCTGAAAATGAATCAATCAGATATACCGTTAATCAAACCTTTAGAAGCTATATGATGACTAATTTTAATCAAATTGATATGGATGGAGATGGTAAACTTAATGTTTCAGACATTAACAACTATGTTACAAGACTAAAAACGCAAGGTATGACATATCAAGAACTGTCTCAACTTTGCGCAAATGGCGCAGGCGGGACAATGTCTAGCTTGTTAGACACAGTTTTATCAAATTTCACTGAAATTGACACAAATCATGATGGCAGAATTACGCAAAGCGAGATAAATGCATACAGGATTAATGAACAAATTAAGGATGTTAAAGAAAAATATCCAAAAATTAACCCGACTCAAATGTCGATGTTTTATGAATCAAAAGTCGATTCTCCTGATTCAACATCATCAAAAGAGGACAAAGTTTTTAACACATAAAATGGGGCAAATTGCCCCATTTTTTATTGCAGTTTTGCAATTTTTTTGTTTTTTGTGGTTTTTTTGTCGCTCGATAGTTCTTTTTCAAGCAGTTTAAAATCTTTATATGCTTTGTATTTGGATACAAAACTGTTTTCGAACTCGTAAAGCATAATCTTTTTTCTTAAGTTTCGAGTTGTAGAATACTCTAATAATTCTAGTCCATGCGAAATTGCAGCCTTTTTGCTTGGTGCGCAAGAAGTTTTGCTCATAAATATACCCCTTTTCTTATTGGTTTGGTAAAACCGTGTTGTTATAATTCCCCTATATTTAAATAAAAAAAATTTTAAAATGCTTATTGCTTATTAGTATATACTATTTTAATTATTCTTAACATAATTTTTAACATTTGTGTTTTATAATTTTGCTATGAATAAAATAATTGTAATTTCCGGCAAACAATATTGCGGTAAAGATACTTTGGCAAAGATTCTTCTTCAGAAAATGCCTGATTTTAAAAGAATTGGAATTGGGGATGCTATTAAGTTGGAGTTTGGTAAGAGAAATGGTCTAACTTTTGAAGAAATTGAATCTAAAAAACATTTGTTTAGGGCTGGGTTGATTGAATTAGGTAACGAGGGTCGTGCGCAAGATTCTGATTTTTGGCTTAAAAATCTTGCAAATATGAATAATATAATTGTTCCAGATGTTCGTGTTGAACATGAGGTTGATTTTTTTAAGTCTAAAGGTGCTTTTTTGGTTAGGGTGGAATCCTCCTATGAAAATCGTTCTAAACGGGGTGTGATTGTAAGCGCAGACGATGATACAGAGACTGCACTTGATAATTATTCGAATTGGAATATTTTAGTTGAAAACAACAGCGACTATGAGGCTTTGGTCGAGGAAGCCGACAAAGTCATCAAATTGTTTTCCGCTTTTGTTGGTTTATAGAATCATCCTAAATTTGGATTGTTGATTGCTCGATTTCCGTGCTGATTTGTTCTTTAACAACATCATACTCGGCTTGCATTGCTTCAAGTTGCGCTTCAACAGTCGTTTGTTCTTGTTGTAGCATTGCTTCTTCGTCGGCAATTTCTTCTTCAAGCATTGCAAGTTGGTCGTCGTATAATTCTGAAATTTCTAGTCTTTGAGCCTCGTAATCTTCTCTTGCTGATTGGTATTCCATATACCACTCATTATACTCTTCGCTTTTAATGTCTTCCGGCTTTTCGCCTTTAACTTCATCGAGAGTATTTTTAATTTCTCTAAGCTCAACAGCTTTATTATTTTTAATAATTGACTGGTCGAACGCAGAAGTGTGCTGAGTGCTCCTGATTGTGCGACTGATTTGCAAATCGCGCATTTCAAGGTTACTCATCGCGAGTCTTAGGGATTGTTTTCTTGCTGCTAATGTTACCCAGCCCATTATTGTTACCTTGTTTTTAACTACATGTGGATACTACGACCCTGGTATCCATATATATAAAGTATATATTCGAGACATAATTTCAACATATACGGAAGTTGTTACAAAAGTTTACATATTTGTAACGCACGCATAACAAGGTTTTTGAAAAAATAAAAAAATTATTCTGAAAAATTATTTGTAATTAAATTTATATATTCAACCATGTGTGCAAAATAATTTAAATCACATTCTCCATTAATAATTATTTCGCAATTTTGTTTTTGAGGTTGAACATATTTTTTTCCTGCTGTTTGGATGTAATTCCAATGTTTAAGCGCATTTTCATTGTCTTGGTTTCTTAAAATTGCACGATTTAAAAATCTTCTTTTTCTTTCTTCTTCGTCTAAATCAATGTAAATTTTTATGTCGAAAATATCTTGTACTTTTTCATAAATTGAACACATACCTTCAACAATAATAATTTTATTTGATTTTACAGGGATTGATTTTGGTTTTGAAATTCCTGTTCCGTTTACTAGATATTCAGGCGTTAGAACATCAAGCCCTTTTTGAAGTTTTAAAATATCTTCTCTAAGTAAGTCTAGATAAAAATTATTTGGTGAATCAACATCATATCCAGAGTCTCTTAATAAATCAAAATTTCCATGAATTTTAATTAATTCAGAAATATCGTTAAAATAATTATCAGCAGTCAAAATTGTAACGGGAAGATTTAATTCTTCGATGCATCTTGTAATTTGTTTGCAAATTGTTGATTTGCCACTTGCTGATTCGCCACTCAATGCAATTAAAATTTTGTCGTCTGGACGGTTGATTAATCTATTTGTAAAATCGTCTAAAAAGCCTTTTTTGTAATCAATAATTACTTGTTTTTCGGATTTTTTATCGTGATTTATGATTTGTTTAAATTTTGTTTGAAGATAAAACGCAAGTAAGCTTCTGCCGCTTCTTGTTTGACAATTAGGCTTTTGAATTTTCTCTTTTGTTTGAGTTTCAAGTAGATTTTTTACTAAAATGTCCATTGTGCTTTATATAAGATTTCTAAATATTTTTATTTGCTAATTTATCCATCAATATTAAGATTGTGTTACGAATTTCTTCAAAGTTTTTTTCTAATATATTTTCTTTTGCCATGAAAATCAGACTTTGATAATTGTTTATCTCGGTTAATTCTTTGTTTTTTAAAATTAATCTTATGTTTTCTCTCATTAAGCGCTTAATTTTGTTTCTTTTAACCGCTCTTTTGTGAACTTTTTTAGAAACAACAAAACCTACCCTGGTGGGGCAGTTTTTGTCTGTTTTTATTTTTCCTGCATACAAGACAATTGAATCTGTACTAACGATATTTTTGTTGTTGTAAGTTGCCGTGTATGAACGTTTGCTTTTTAGCCTATTTTCTTGCTTAAGCACGGTTCTTAGCTGTAATTGCTACTTTGTGACGACCTTTAGCGCGTCTTGCATTAATTACGCGTCTGCCGTTTTTAGTTGCCATTCTAGCTCTAAAACCGCTAACGTTTTGTCTTTTTCTTTTAGTACCTTCTAAAGTACGACGCATTTTATTTTCTCCTTGTGATTAAGTTTTTATAAGTTTTTGACATTCTTTTAATGTCGGTATTTACTATATTATATTGGACAAAATGAGGTGTCAAGATTATGGTCGCATTTAGTAAAGATGATGTTAAGTTAGGTGTTATTGGTTGCGGAAAAATGGCAAGCGCAATTTTAGGCGGAGTTTCAAAACATAAATTTTTAAGAAATGATGATATTTATGTTTATGATGTCAATATGGAAGCTTCGGGCGCTCTTTGTCGTGAATATGGTTTTAAAGAGGCTTATTCAATTAAAGATTTAGCGCAAAATGTTGATGTAATTCTGCTTGCAGTTAAACCTTTTGTTGTTGGTGAAGTTTTGTCTGAATTGAGCGAATTTTATAAGGAACATTTGATTTTATCAATTTTAGCGGGTGTTAAATTAAAAAAATATTCTGATTATATAGAAAATGCCCGTGTTATTAGAATTATGCCAAATACCCCTGCTCTTGTTGCTAAAGGAGCGAGTGCAATTTGTTCTGGCGATGAAATTTCTTCTGAAGAGCTTGATTTTGCTTTTAATTTGATGTCAACTTGTTCAAAGGTTATTAAAACAACACAAGATAAAATAGATATCATTACAGCCTTATCTGGCTCTGGTCCTGCTTTTTATTTTAAAATTATTGAATTAATGGCTCAATCAGCGGCAAAACTTGGGCTTGATAAAAACGAAGCATTGCTTTTATCCACCCAAACTGCGCTTGGCTCTGCTGAAATGGTTTTTGAAAATGATTTTAATATCGAACAATTAATCAAGAATGTAACAACTCCGGGTGGATGTACTGAAGTTGGAAACAATATTTTGTTAGAATCAAATATTGATGAAATTTTTGATGAATTAATCCAAAAAACAATGCAAAAAGCAATTGATTTGGGTTAAAATTGTATTGTGAAATATAATAAATTTAAAATTAATTCAAATATGACTCCTTCTGGTGATCAGCCAAAAGCTATTAAAGCATTGGTTGATGGTTTAAATGATGGGGCTAGTTCTCAAACTCTTCTTGGAGTTACAGGAAGCGGAAAAACTTTCACAATTGCAAATGTCATTGAAAAAGTGCAAAAACCTACCCTTGTAATAGCGCACAATAAAACACTCGCAGCGCAACTTTATAACGAATTTAAAGAGTTGTTTCCAAATAACGCTGTGGAATATTTTATTTCTTATTATGACTATTATCAGCCTGAAGCTTATATTCCAAGAACAGACACATATATCGAAAAATCGGCAACAATTAACGATGAAATCGATAGACTTAGACACAATACAACAAGAAGTTTGTATGAAAGAAATGATGTAATTGTCGTTGCTTCTGTTTCTTGCATTTATGGTTTAGGATTGCCCGAAAATTATTTTAAAGGAACAGTAACCCTTGTTGTAGGTCAAGAAATTACCAGAAAAGATTTATTAACCTATCTTGTTGGAGTTCGCTACGAAAGAAATGACGTCGAATTAAAGCGTTCAACTTTTAGAGCCCGAGGCGATGTTATTGAAATTATGCCAAGTTATGAAAAAGTTATTAATCGAATTTCTTTTTTTGGCGATGAAATTGAATCAATTACAAGAATTGATGCAGTTACGGGTGAAATTTTAGAAAAGCCGTCTGAAATAGTTATTTATCCTGCTGTGCATTATTTGTCTTATGACGAGGAGGTTGATGAAACCCTTGATTTGATTAGAGAAGAACTCAATAATCGACTTGTCGAGCTAAAAAACGAAAACAAAATCGTGGAAGCGCAAAGACTTTCTCAAAGAGTGAATTATGATATTGAAATGATTAAGGAAATGGGCTATTGTTCAGGAATTGAAAATTATTCTCGAATTATCGAAAGAAGAGCTCCTGGAACTCCTCCTGCAACCTTATTGGATTATTTTGGGGATGATTTTTTGGTTGTTATCGATGAATCCCACGTTACTATTCCTCAATTAAAAGGCATGTTTTTTGGCGATAGGGCAAGAAAAGATGTCTTGGTTGATTTTGGGTTTAGATTACCCGCAGCGAAAGACAACCGCCCTTTAACTTTTGATGAATTTTGGGAAAAAATTAATCAAAAGATTTTTATTAGCGCAACTCCTGCTGATTTTGAAAAAAAAGAATCCGCTCAAATTGTTGAACAAATCATTCGCCCAACAGGTTTATTGGACCCTGAAATTGAAGTTAAGCCAACCATTGGTCAAGTTAGCGATTTAATTTGTGAAATTAATAAAGTTGTTGAAAAAAAAGATAGAGTTTTAATCACTACTCTAACCAAAAAAATGGCTGAAGAATTATCAACATACCTTTCAAATCAAGGTTTAAAGGTTCGTTATTTGCATAGTGAAGTAAAATCTTTGGAAAGAGTCGAAATTCTTAGGGATTTAAGGCTTGGCGAGTTTGATATTTTAGTTGGCGTTAATCTTTTAAGAGAAGGCTTGGATATTCCCGAGGTTTCTTTGGTTGCGATAATGGATGCTGATAAAGAAGGATTTTTAAGGTGTGAAACATCTTTGATTCAAACAATTGGCAGAAGCGCAAGAAATGCTAATGGAAGAGTTGTAATGTATGCTGATAAAATTACCGATTCCATGCATATTGCAATTGAAGAGACAAAGCGTCGTCGTGCTTTGCAAATTGATTACAATAAAAAGCATAATATCATTCCTAAAACAATTAAAAAATCAATTCAAAATAATTTATTATCCCTTGTTCAAAGTTATAGAAGCATAGAAGATGTTGTGGCAGAACAAATGGTTGAATTAAACGTTCAGACGAAAGATTTGCCAAAATTATTAGAACAATTAGAGCAAGATATGCACAAGGCAGCAAAATTGCTTGATTTTGAAAGAGCAATTCAATTGAGGGATGAAATTAAAAAAATTAAAAGTTTAATTAATTAATCTCCAAAAATTATAAACGGCATATTGTTTTCAAGGGCATATTTTTTAAGGAAATCTTCTTGTTTTCCCATAAAATCGCTTACTTTGCCAACTTTGTCGTCTTCGCTATATGCAAAAATTCCTGTTATTTTTGGGTTTGAAATATACATTTCGTTATAATTTCGATTTCCAAGTCTTGTACTTGAATTAATTTGCGCCATTGCTTTGATTAATTTTTCTCTTACTTCTTCAGGCTCAATTTCGAGCATTGATTTATTTTTATATTTATTCACAAATGCAAGATATTCTTCATCATTCATATCAAGAGCTTGCTTGATTAACTTTGAGACATATTCTCTGTCTGATTGTCTTTTTGCTCCAAAGATATATTGGTCTTTAAAAGTTTGAATTGTTTTTTTATAACCAGAGCCTTTGTCTGTATTTCCGCCACCATGAATGTAGTTTGTATCTGTCTCAACTATTATTCCTTGAGGTCTGAAAAATCTGTATTTGCTTTCGGGGCGTTCAGTATAACTTACCGAAAGTAATGCATCTGAATCAGGCAAACCCAATGCATCAAAAGTTGCAAGTTGTGTTTCTGTATCTAGTCCATGAACAATAAATTTAATATTTCCTGTGTCAATTGGAGTTTTGTCGCTTTCAGATATCGTCCTAATGCCTTTTGAAATTGTGCCTTTTGGAAAACCAAGTGCTTCCCAATCTTCTATTTCGTTAAATTTAATTACAATTAACCCTTCTGGAGTTTTGTATAATCCTTTTATATTTGTAGACATATCAGGATTTACTTTTGTAATTGCTCTTGAAATAATATCAGCTTTTGGAAGTTTTGTTGTCGGCAGTAGTGGTTGAGTTTTTCTTAATTGTTGAATTGATTTATCAACTTCTTTTGATATTCTTGCAAAATCGTCTTTAAAATATTCATAGAATGAATCGTCTTTTTTGATTCCTTTTAAATCTGCCTCTGTTAAGATTTTTGCTAATTCAAATGTGTTATCTGCTTGCATATCGTATGCATAAGATTGAATTTTAGCTCGTCTTGCGGCTTCATCAGTAGTTTTGTTGATGTCACCAAGCCATTCATGGTGTTTGATTAAAGTGTAAAGTTTCACTTCTTCGCTTCTTGTTAAGTTGAATTTTTTTGCAATATAAAATGTATCAAAAGCGCTTTCTTGCGGATGTAGAGGCGAAATTTTGCCTTCTGCTTTTGTAATATCGTGATATAGGCTACTTAAAAGCATTACTTTTTTGTCTGATTCGCTTAATTGTTTATAGCTTGGATTTTGCGCAACTTTACTCATAACCTTTAGCGAATGTTTGATAATATCATAATCATGAGTTCCGTGCTGCGCTTTGTTAATTGTTGTTCTTAATTCTGGAGCAAGTCTCAATAATTCATTAAGATATTCTTGAATTAATGGGTTGCTTGCAATAATTTTGTTATTTTCGCTAAATAAAATAACATTTTCTCTTATTGAATTAATAACGTCTTTTGTTTTTGGGTTTTTGATTTGGGCAAGTTTTTCGCCATTGTTTAAATTAACAGGATAACCAACTAACCCCAATTTTCCGCCTGAATTTGGCACCGTTTTAATTTCGAATCCAAAATAATCATATACTTTTTGAAGTTCTTTTTCGTCCAATCCTTTTACTTTTTCTAGGATATCTTTGATAAATGATTCTTTTGTATAGCTTTGCGTGATTTCAAGCCCTGCAAACTCTTTATCTGAAATTTTTGCAAGAAAATCTGATAATTCAAACATTCTTCCGTTAAAAATGTTGATTTGTTGTCTTGTTAATGGTTTTGTCTGAATACCTATTGATTTAACAAGTCTATTTAATAAAGCGCAATATTCATCCTTTGTTTTTGGCAAAATTGGATAATTGTCGCCATATTTTTCGCTTATTTTAAAAACGCTGATGTTTTTTGAAATGATAAAATCAAGCAAGCTTTTCTTTTTAGCCAGTGGAATTTCGTTTAAATCTTTTAAATTTTCTATTGAAACTAAATTTGAAAGATTAATAATATCTTCGCTGCTAAGTTTTGCTAATTTTTCAGGAGGAGTTTTAAGAACAAATTCTTCTAAAGGTTCGATGTCAGCATTTTTGTCTGATAATTCTAATATTTTAATTAGTTTGCTTTTGAATTCTTCGCTTGAGCGCAGAGTTTTGCTTGATAAAAATCCTTGTATAAATCCGAAGTTTTTTTCGTTTACGTTTGCTAAGATTTCTCCAATATTGACTTCACCTAAGTCTTGAGTTTTTTTGAATTGCTCAAATATTGGCATTATTATGCCATTGGTGTCTTTATCTTTTTGAATATTTTTTAAAATACTGCCTATGTTTTCTCTTATACTTTTGTTTCCATATAATTCTTGATTGTTGACATATTTTCTTATAAAGCCAAAGTTTTTCCCATTAAATTCTGAAATAACGGTACCCATATTTGCATCTTTTAGTGCTGGTCTTGCATCGCAAAGTTTGAAAAATTCTTCAATAAATTTTGCATCTTGCGAATTTGAAACTCTAGCAAGAATGTAACCCATTTTTCTTTGCATGGATTCGTCTTCAAGATATCTTTGTTCTGTTGTTAATTTTTTTAGCACGCCAGACATTGTTTTTGCGTTTTTTTCACGCATGCAGTTTCGCATAATTGTATAAAAATTATATCTTACGCTTCCGTGTTCTGGCATATTAATGAGCTTTAGTATTGTTGATATAATATCGCCATTATGTTCATTAATTGTTTCAAGAATTACTCCGATATTGTCTTTCGATTGTTCTTCAAATTCTGGATTGTTTAAAAATTCTTGAATTATTGCTTTTTTGGCTTTTATGGCTTTTTCGCTTCTTTGACTAATTAGACCGCTAATGTTAAATTTGAGATTTTTGTTGCCAATTAGCCTTGGTTCTTCATAGACTTGAGTAATCATCCCTAGCATTTCTTCAATTGTTTCTGGATTTTCTTTTAAGGCGATAATTTCTCTAAAATATTGATTAAAGCGATATTCGCTTGAAACTTTTGGGTTATCTAGCCATAATTCAATTAGTTTTTTAATTTTTTGAAATTGCTCGCTTTTGGTGTCTTTGTACCAGCATAATTCCTGCATAATTGTATATTTGAGTTCGTTTTTGTCTAAATTTTTGCTTAAATTTTCACTTGTATTTATTTTGCGAACTAGCCTTGTATATTCTTCTATGCTTTCTTTGTCTTGAACATTTTTAAGAATAGAACTTATATGGGCATGATTTGTACCGCCTCCTAGCATTTCATTTGCAAGTTCAAGATTATCCTTTGTTATCAATTTAAATAAAGATTTAACTATTTCAAGCGGATTTTCATAGTTTTTTTCTTTTAAATCTTCAAGAAGGCGTTTTAAATTTTGCTTTAATATTCCTTCGCTTGAATCTGCTTTTTTGAATATGACTTTGCTCAGGCCTAAAGCTCTTGTTGCTTTGCTTGATTCGCTTGATATTTCTTGAATCTGTTCACAATCAGTTTTTGCAATATGTTTTGTTACGGCGTCAGCTGCTTTTTGACCAAATTCACTTATTGCTTGTGTAATTTTTCCAATATTCATTTAACTAACCTTTATTTTTTCATACGGCAAAAGCCCCGTATTCTTTAGGAAATACGGGGCTTTTTTAATATTTCTTAACAAAGTTTAAACAATTCCGGCTTTTAATAAATCATGAATATGAATTACCCCGATTGCTTTATTGTCTTCAACAACAAAAAGATTTGTGATTTTTTTGTCGTTTAAAATTTTAATTGCCTCAGAAGCAAACATCTCAGGATGTGCTGTAATTGGATTTTTTGTCATAATATCAATTGCTTTTGCATTTTTTAAATCTTCATTTAAGCATCTTCTCAAGTCGCCGTCTGTAAACATTCCGCAAAAATCGCCTTTTTCATCAACAAAACCAACACAACCAAGTCTTTTTGATGTCATTTCTAAAATGATTTCGTTAATTGTTGCTGAAGTTTTTAAAAGAGGCATTTCCTCGCCTTTGTGCATCATATCTTTAACTTTTTGAAGAATAGAGCCGAGTTTTCCGCCAGGATGTCTTTGGTTAAATTGTGCTTTTGAAAAGCCTCTTCTTTCAATCATTGCAACCGTGAGGATGTCTCCTAAAACAAGGGTTGCAGTTGTTGAAGATGTTGGTGCTAATCCAAGAGGGCAAGCTTCTTTTGATAATGGAAGCCTAAGTACAATATCTCCTGCTTTTCCTAATGAACTTTCTGGGTTTTTTGTTATTGAAATTAAGCGAATTCCGAAGCGTTTTGTGTAATTTAAAATATCGATTAATTCTTTTGATTCGCCGCTATTTGAAATCGCAATAATTAAATCATTATCTGTAACCATTCCTAAATCGCCATGGCTTGCTTCTGCTGGGTGCATAAAAAAGGAAGGCGTTCCTGTTGAAGCAAGTGAAGCGGCAATTTTTTTGCCAATATGACCAGATTTTCCCATTCCAGTTATAATAACTCTTCCTTGCGTTTGTTCAATCATATCTAAAGCACGAGTTAAATCATTGTCTAATAAATTTTTAAGTTCGTTTAATGCTTCGATTTCAGTGTCGATTGTTTGTATTGCGCCTAAAATGTCTGTGTTTTGTAATTTGTTTATCATTGCACCCTCATTTATTGCTCTCTAGTTAAATTGTATATTAAATATCAAAATGTGTTAATATTATTTTAATAAATATCAATTTTTTTTGTTTTGATGTTTTTATTTTATTGTAGAAGGTGAGTTGTTGTTTTAATGATACCTGAAATTAAGATTAATCCAATATATTCAAACAATAGAACAATGAAAACAAAAGCAAGTTGTTCTTTTTCACCTGCTACAACTCCGATTTCTATTTCTTCTTTCAATTTGCCAAGAGTTGGCTCTTCTAGTGCTGTTTATCAACCTAGCACATATTTATCACCGCAGGATTCTCAAAAATATTTATATCTTTTAAATTTTCTTAGAAATGCGCAAAAAAGCCCAAATTCGCCTGCTATGCTTCCAAATGCCCAACTTGATTATTTATTAAAAAATGGCAAATTATTATCAAGAACACCTCATGACAACTCATCAGTATTAGATAATTTATATTCAATCGCAACAACTCAACGTGCTTATGGTTTAGACCAATTAAACTTGATTACTAGTACTTTGGATATTTTATGCAATCCAAGATATGTTACTCAAACATTTGGTGATATTCCTGACAGTGTTAAACAACAAGCTATTTCAAGATTACCAAATGACAATCCTGCAAAACAAGACCTTGAAACAATGGATGTTTTCTTGTCTGGAACTTGTGCCGCTGCTTCCATTGAAACAAACATGGCTGATAAATATCCTGCTGAATTTGCAAGATGGGTTTCAAAATTGTCTTCTTGTGAAAAACAATTGGAGCTTAACGTTGATTTAAAAGCAATTTCAAAAAATCCAATAGAAGCAATGCAAATTGTTAGTTTGCTAAAAGCCGACAAAGTCCAAATGGATTTTAAAAAGCTAAAAGTTAAAGTAGACTTGGATGATGGCGCTTATGTTCGAGCATATACCCAAACAAAACATTGGGATAATGGAGAAAGAAATGTTGCAGATGTTTTGGTTCAAAGTGCAATAATGAGATTAGGTTCTCAAGGAACATATAATTCCCTTAATGATACAAGAGCGGGTGAATTTAATGACAATCCTCAAGGCTTAATTGAGCTTGAAAAAACTTATGTTGAATCTTTGATAAAAAATAAAGAAATAACTTCTCTTGTATATCATCAAATTGATGATGATCAAAATTTGATTGGTTACAATTGTTCGCTTGATAAAATTTCAAAACATATTACCGACACAATCGATTCAGGAGACGACGTTATTTTGGGTTATGTTTTAACCAATGAAACCGCCGGAATGACTCAGCAAGCGGATTATAATCCTGCAACAGATGGTCAAGCAAACAAAGTTATTAATGGTCATGAAATCACTGTCGTTGATTATTATCGTGACGAACAAGGAAAAATTGTTTTTGTTTGTGTTGATACTGATGATGATAGTCCCGAATTAGTTCAATATAGCGAAGATTGGCTATTGCCAAAAATTCATCATGCTGGATATCCTGCTCATATTGTTGCGCAGGATGAAAGAGAAATCATGAAAAACATGATTTAACTTTTCGAAATTTAGGCAATAAAAAAGGCGACACCCAGATTCGAACTGGGGGATAAGAGCTTTGCAGGCTCCTGCCTTACCACTTGGCCATGTCGCCTTGACCTTATTCTATGGTATTAAATAAATGGATTTTGTCAAGAGTTGGATGAATATGAATGACAAGTTGAAACTTAAAAAGTGTATAATCTGTCATTAAATTTCAATGCTTGCATTGTTAAATCAACGTCATGCACTCTAACATATTCAATATCGTTTTGAATTAACCAGCTTGCAGCTAAAACAGATTGAATATCTGCATCACGAGGCTCACGAGTATTTATAACGTCTTGAAGAAATCTTTTTCTTGAAACACCCGCTAAAATTGGGAAACCGAGCGATTTAAATTCATTAATTCTTTTTAGTAATGCAAAATTTTGTTCAACTGTTTTTGCAAAACCAAATCCAACATCAACAATAATGTTTTCTCTATTTAAGCCCATCTCAAGTGCATATTGGGTTTTATCATATAATTCTTGGAAAACTTCATCCACAACATTTTCGTAACTTGTTAAATCATCCATTGTGTATGAATTTCCACGAGAATGCATTATCACTAACTTTTTGTTTGCTTCTTTGCAAATATTGATAAATTCAGGATTTTTTAAAAAGCTAACGTCGTTTAAAACGTCCGCTCCTGCATCAAGCGCAGCTTTAGCACAGCCTAATGACATTGTATCAACAGAAATTTCAATATGCGGATAAGCTGTTTTAAGAGCTGTTACTATTGGCGTAACTTTTTCAATTTCATAAACTACACTAACCAAGTCCGTTTTTGGTTTTGTAGATTGTGCACCAATGTCGATAACATTTGCTCCAGCTTCAATCATATCAATTGCATGATTAATTGCTTTGTCAATTTCAACAAATTCGCCACCATCAGAAAATGAATTAGGGGTTAAATTTAAAATTCCCATAATTTTTGTTCTTGGAGTGTCTTTTTGTGCAAATTCTACTTGTTCAAATATTTTTGATGACAATTTTGATAGTGAAAATGGTTGTTGCTCAAGCTTTTTTGCAACATTTAACAATTGAGCAATTGTTCCTGACAAAATACAATTTGAATAACTAACCGAACAATCAATTACCCCCCGATTAACAGCGCAATCGCAATCGCATGAAAGGGCAGTTTGCTTGATAATGCTTGCTTGCGAAGGTGTGACATCAAATATTTTTATAGATAAAAAAGAATGTTTTTTAACTGCATGATTAACATAACTTTCATCAAAACCTACTGATGAAATTTCTTTATTTATAAATTTTTTTAAAACTGTTTTAGATAGAAATTGCATTTTTTTGTTTAACAAATATAATAGTGTTACACTATAATTAAAAATTAAGCAAAATATTAAGTCAAGGAGAATAAAATGGCAAACGCTAAACTTACAATTTTAGAAAGAGAAACAGATAAAAACCCTCGTCAAATCAGACAAGCAGGCTTCTTGCCAGGTTCAATTTATGGTAAAGGAATTGAAGCTAAATCAATTCAAATTAATACTCATGATTTTGAAATGGCATACAAAAATAATGAAGAAAGCACTTGGGAATTAACTTTAGGTAAAGAAAAATTCAATGCTAAAATTCAAGAATTGCAAAAAAACTTTGCAACAAATGAATTATTGAATGTTGAATTTGCTTTAGTTTAATTGTTTAAATTTTAAAAGAAAAAGCCCAAGGAGAATTCTCTTTGGGCTTTTTAAAATATTTTAAACTTAAATTTCTTCTTCGTCGTCTAAAAAAGACGCGCTGAAAACATCTTGAGAATTAAGAGAATCGATAAAATGGTTATATCTTTCCATTCTCAATTTTAGCCAGCTCAACATTGAATTTGAACCAAAAATTTTCACAACACGAATCGGGGCAAAACAATTTCGATTGGTGTTATATTTTTCTTCCATAAATGTTTGACATTTGCAGTTTAATTCTTCAATTAATTCATACAATGTCTTAAGCCAAGCGCTCTGGACTGAGAGTTCGTCAACTTTAAATTCCAATATCATAATCCCACCTGCCTTTTGATTGCAATTACTTTATCTAACTTCAATAGTTATGTTCCACAAAAACTACATTTATAACATTTGAAAAAATATGCTAATATTACAATATGGCTTTTAAAAACGAACAAATTAAACAACAAGTTAAAAATATGCCAAAGCTCCCTGGTTGTTATCAATATTTTGATAATACGGGAGAGATAATCTATATTGGAAAAGCAAAAAATCTTTATAATAGGGTTAATAGTTATTTTATGGGGAATAAAAAAGATTCTCCCAAACTTCAAGTCATGGTTCCTCAGATTGAGAAAATTGAATGCATTGTTGTTAATTCAGAAATCGAAGCTTTAATTTTAGAAAATGAATTAATTAAAAAACATAAGCCAAAATATAACATTCTTCTTAAGGATGACAAAAAATTTCCTTATTTTTTAATTACCAAAGAAGAATACCCAAGAATTTTAGTTGTAAGAAAATCCAACAAAAACCCTTTAAAAGGGAAATATTACGGTCCTTATACTGATTCAAGGGCGATGCATGCAACTCTTGAAGTGATTAATAAAATTTTTCCGATAAAAAAATGTAACCATCCAAAATATAAATCTCGTCCTTGTTTGTATTATGATATTGGGCAATGTTGCGCTCCTTGTCAAAAGAAAATTTCAAGCGAAGAATATAAAAATATTATTAAAAATGCTGAACTTTTTTTGTCAGGAAAAAGAAAAGAATTAATTAAAACTTTAAAAAAAGAGATGGACAAAGCAAGCGCAAAAATGGATTTTGAAAAGGCTTTGTTGTTTAGAAATTCGATTAATGATATTGAAAAAACCCTCGAAAAACAAAATGTTGTCTTTGAATCTACAAGGGCAAATTATGATTATATTGGAATTGCAAATTCATTAAATTTAATCTGTATCAGCATTTTGCAAATTAGGCAAGGAAGATTAATTAATAAAAAAGACTTTTCTTTTTCACAAATTCTTGAAGACTCAAATAATTTGGATGAAATAATTCAAAGCACAATAAGAGAATATTATATTATGCTGAATGATGAAGAATTACCTTCTAAAATTATATTGGCAGATGTTTTTGAGGAAATTGACACATATAAAAAATGGCTTTCTTTAAGATTAAATAAAGAAGTTTCCATTATTAAAGCAACAACAAAAGCCGATAAGGAAATTCTTTCTTTGGTACAAAAAAATGCTAATTTTAATCTCGAACAACAAAAATTGAAAGACTTGATGAATATTCAAAATGACTATAATGAAGTTGGTTGTTATTTACAAGAAAAATTAAAACTAAGCAAATTTCCGCATACAATTGAATGTTATGATATTTCCCATATTCAAGGGACTAATACAGTTGCTTCTGGGGTATATTTTGAAAATGGACAACCTAAAAAAAGTAAATATAGAAAATATAAGCTAAAAACGCTTCAAAAAGGCGAAGTTGACGATTTTAAATCGATGAGAGAAATACTTTCTCGAAGGTTTAAAAGAATTAAATCGGGTTTAATTTCTCCTCCTGATTTAATTATAATTGATGGCGGAAAAGGGCAACTTTCCTCCGTTGTTGAGATTATGAAAGAATTTGAGCTTGATTTAAATATTGTTTCTTTGGCAAAAAGAGAAGAAGAGGTGTTTTTGCCAAATAAAAAAGAGCCTGTGATTTTGGCGCAAAATTCCGCCGCACTTCATTTGTTTCAAAGAATAAGGGATGAAGCACACAGATTCGCAATTACTTTCCATAGACAATTAAGAAGCAAAGAAGCCTTGAAGTAGATTTTGTTATTTCTCCTCCATCCACCCTAATTTCCTCAAATCTATTTTATATAAAACTACCCATTATATTGTGCACTTAGCGAAACATATTCCGTAGGAATTGTTTGAGCGAAAGCGAGTTGTCCGAAGGAATAATGTTGAGCTTAGTGCACCACTAGAAACCAACAAAACAACAAAGCCGAAGTT
>JAFQHZ010000035.1 GCA_017415185.1 Candidatus Gastranaerophilales bacterium | reverse complement strand
GCTGAGCAAAGCGAGGGCAGAGGTGTGTGAAGCTCGTGACGGCAGACCGATGAGGTCTGGCGGACAGAGCGAAAACCGTACCCGAGCGAAGCGAAGCGTAGTCCGATGGACTAGCTGAGCAAAGCGAGGGCGAAAGGATGTGAAGCACGACGGCGGCTGCGTTGAGCAGGCGACGAGTGCGGACACTGGACTAAACCCGAGCAAAGCGAAGCGTAGTCCGATGGACTAGCTGAGCAAAGCGAGGGCGAAACAATCTTTGCGCTTAGCGGGAATCGAACCCACATCTTTGCCTTCGGAGAGCAAGGCTTTATCCAATTAAGCTATAAGCGCAAATCTTATTCTATTTTATCAAATAATATTTATAATTTAAATCAAAATAGATTAATCAATTTCGATATTGGATTTTTTAAAATTTATCATTAAATTAGCAATATGCTAAAAAGTTATTACGACATTTTAAACGTTGCACCTGATGCAACAAAAGAAGAGATAAAAAATCAATTTAAAAAATTGGCGAAAATGTATCATCCTGATGTCAATTCATCAATTGAAGCCGAAACAACATTCAAAGAAATCAATAAAGCTGCGCAAGTTTTATTAGACGATATTAAAAGAAAAAGCTATGATTCCCTAAGAACAATCAATAAAACATCCTTCAAAACATACACAAATCCAAGAAAAAGCGAATATTGCTTTCAAGATTTATTCAAAAAAAGCAAAAAAGAAGAAAAAAAACCAGAAATTAAGCCCATCAAAGGGGAAGATATAACAATAAATGTTGAAATTGACTACACAGAAGCAATCCTAGGAACACAAAGAAGCGTAAATATTGCAAGATGTACGCTTTGCCCAAAGTGTTCAGGATATAAATTTGCAAACAATCAAAAGTGTCCATATTGCAACGGTTTAGGAGAAAAAACAGAAAACAAAAAAATCACTGTAAAAATTCCTAAAGGTTTAAAAAACGGCGCAAAATTAAGAATAAAAGGAGAAGGGCAATATGGGAAAAATGGCGGCGAAAACGGCAATTTATATATCATTGTAAATATTGAAAAAAATGACGATTTAATAATCAAAGACGAAATCGTTTACTATAATGCCCAAATTTCGCCATATACCGCAATTTTAGGCGGAAATATTCAAGTGCCAACTTTATGGGGCGAAGCAACAATCAAAATCCCGCCTTTGACAAAAGCAAACCAAAGCTTTAAACTGATTGATGTTGGTGTATTAAATCAAAAAACCAACAAAAAAGGTGATCAAATAGTTAAAATCATAATTCAAATCCCTTCTGAAATAACTTCGCAAGAAATGCTGTTGTATGAAAAATTAAGAGATTTGAATCTCAAAAAAACAAATGCAAAATCAATCTACTAAAATAAGAGAAATTTTCACATCTATTCAAGGAGAAGGTCCATATATCGGACAAAAGCACATTTTCGTGCGCTTTTGCAAATGCAATTTAAATTGTGATTATTGCGATACAGATTTTAATTCAAAAAATGCACAAGTTTATGATATTTATAAACTTTTTAACGAATTAGACAAAATCAACTGCGAAGTTGTAAGCTTTACAGGCGGAGAGCCCCTGATGGACGTTGCTTTTCTTAAAGATTTTTTAAAAAGTTTCAAAGTTGGATTAAACAAAAAAATCTATCTTGAAACAAACGGAATTCTATATGAATATTTAAATGAAATTATAGACTACATTGATATAATTTCAATGGATATCAAGCTTCAAAGCGCAACAGGGCAACCAAATAGATTCATTCACAACAAAGAATTTTTGCGCATTGCAACAAAAAAAGAAACATTCATAAAAGTTGTTTTTGATGAAAATATTATTCAAGAAGAGATAGATTTTTGCACAAACATTGCAAAAAAATATGGTATTTTATTGGTCCTTCAACCAAAAATGCCAATAAATGAAAAACTTAATCTTGAAGAAATTTATAACAAATTTTTTGAAAAATATGAAAATATTCGCCTCATTCCTCAAGTTCATAAATATTTAAATCTTGCGTGATAATTTATTTTTTTATGACATAATATTTTTATGACAAAGTTGGTTGATGAAAAAATTTCTTTTGCTGCAATAAAGGATAATTTATGCGATTTGTTTAACGGAAACGCAAAAACTCCTTTAATTGACGCTATGCAAGTTTATAAAAAAGAACCAATGATTGGTTTTCATATCCCAGGACACAACAGAGGCAAAGGCGTTCATCCAAAAATGATTGAATTGATTGGCTCCGATGCGCTTGCTCTTGATTGTACGGATGAATTTGATAATTTAGGCACACTTCATCCTTCAACAGGCGCAATTGATGAAGCACAAAAGCTCGCAGCAAAAACTTATGGCGCAAAAAGAACATTTTTCATCACAAGCGGCTCAACCAGTGCAAATTTGGCTCTTGCCTTTGCTCTTACAAGCCCATTTGACGAAGTTTTAATCGGAAGAAATTGCCACCGCTCTGTTTTAACAGGATTAATTATCTCGGGTGCAAAGGTTAATTGGTTAATTCCAAAAAAACTCAAAGATTGGTCAATTTTTGGCAATATTGAAGCGCAAGACATTGAAGAAAAATTAAAAAACAATAGAAATATCAAACTCGTTTGGGTCACAAACCCAACCTATGAAGGCGTTGTTTCTGATATTAAAAAAATTGCAGAAGTCTGCAAAAAATATAAAGCGACGCTCATTGTTGACGAGGCGCATGGGTCTTTATGGAACTACAATTCCAAACTTCCAACAACCGCACTGCAACTTGGCGCAGACGCAGTTGTTCATTCGCTTCATAAAACTGGCGGCGCTATGACGCAAGCCTCAATGCTTCATTTGTCTAAAAATTCTAAATTTGATGAAGAAAAAGTAATCCACGCACTAAAGCTTCTTCATACAACAAGCCCAAGCTTGTTGCTTTTAGCAAGTCTTGATGGCGCAAGGGCAAATCTTTCAAGTTCAACTGGTCAAAAAATGTTAAATAATGCAATCGAAAATGCGCTATTTTTCAGGAAAGAAGCGAAAAACATTGAAAATTTAACAGTTTTAGAAAAAAATATCGATTTTGATATAACCAAAATTTTTATCAAAATGAAAGGCTTAACAGGGCTTCAACTTGAATATATTCTAGAACGTGATTACAAAATCGAAGTCGAATCAGCATCAGACGCAGGGCTTTTAATTTTATCAAACATAGGTAATTCTAAAACCGAATTTGAATATTTAATTAAAGCATTAAAAGAAATTTCAAAAACAAAATATGATTTTGAGCATAAAAATATTAAAATTATGCCTCTAATCGACCCTGAAATCGTAATGAACTTAAGGGAAGCATATTTCGCTCCAAAAGAATCAATTGATAAATTTGAAGCAATCGGAAGAATTTCTTCTGAAGTTGTAGCCCTTTGTCCTCCGGGAATTTCAATTTTATTGCCTGGAGAGATAATAAAAAAAGAACATCTGCCATATTTATTTAGCTATGACAAGATTGAGGTTATAAGAGAATAAGAGAATAAGAGAATAAGTTAATTTTCTAATTTTTCTTAACTTTTAATTTATTCGTAATCTTCGCCCAGATAAATTGTAAATCCGCAAGGATGATTGCATTGACCATATTCGTCATTATCTTGATATGCCCAACCAGAACCAAAAGAATCGCATGAAAATGCCAAACCGGTATAGCTACTATAAAATGCACTTACTTCAGCACAATCATACGCAGGTGCTCCCTCACCTTCTTCCTGACACATCATTTCATATTCAATTCCCTTGGAGCTTATAGGGAAGTTGAATTGGTCTTTGTAGGGGGTGTTGGGTTCTTCTTCGCCATTGATGTCTACTGTTATGATTCCAAGGAGAGATTTAGACATTTCACATCCATCTACTGTTATTGTTCCTGATGAAGATGGGGAGACTTGATAT
>JAFQHZ010000034.1 GCA_017415185.1 Candidatus Gastranaerophilales bacterium | reverse complement strand
CCCACCCTTCCACCTTAAAGACGGAGCATTATTATTCCTTGGAACAGGAGAAAAATATCAAGTCTCCCCATCTTCATCAGGAACAATAACAGTAGATGGATGTGAAATGTCTAAATCCCTCCTTGGAATCATAACAGTAGATATCAATGGCGAAGAAGAACCCAACACTCCCTACAAAGACCAATTCAACTTCCCCATAAGCTCCAAGGGGATTGAATATGAAATGATGTGTCAGGAGGGAAGTGCAGCTGAACCTGCTTATGATTGTGAGTTGGCGAGAGAGACTGTTTATAATTTGTATGGCACTTCTGTTGGTTGTAGCCCAAGTGTTTGCGATGGATTTGGCGAAGGTTGGACTTATTCGAATCTTGGTGGTGATGGTTATGGAACCTGCAGGCATCCTTGTGGCGAGGTTATAATTCTGTGTGGTGATTATTTGTAATTTGTAGTAATTTTTGTTAAACCCATTCGACAACAAGAAAATATCGTGCTAAGATAAGTTTTTGAGGAGAAAAAAATGGCAAAAACTTTTGAAGAAATATGTTTCGATATTTATAAATCAATTACGCCTAAAATGGTTAAGAGCGTTATTCCAATAATTGATTATGTTAGAAAATTAAAAAATAAACCCCCTATTCCTTTAAGGGAAAAGCTTTGCGAAATGAAGATTCCAACTTTTGATGAAAAAGTTATTATGCTTCATGGGGTTAGCGTCGGCGAAATTCAATCTCTAGAAAAATTAATCATAAGAATTAAGCTTGATTTTCCTGATTATAAACTTGTTATTACAACTGGAACAGTGACAGGTCAACAGTTGGCGTTCAAAAAATATGGCGAACTTGCCGATTTTATAACGTATTTTCCTTTAGATGTTTATGAATCTTGCAAAAAATTTGTTGATACAATTAAGCCAAGTGTTGTTTTAATTGCTGAAACTGAGCTTTGGCCAAACTTTGCTTATGTTTGCAAGGAAAAAAATATTCCTATTTATATTATTAACGGTAGAATTTCTGATAAATCATATCCTTCTTATTGCAAAATAAGGAATTTTGTTAAATTAATTCTTCAAAATTATACTGGTATTTTTTGCCAAAGCGAACTTGATAAAGATAGATTTATTCTTTTAGGTTCAAATCCAAAAAATACTTTGGTTATGAAAAATTTAAAATTTGAAATCGAGAAAAAAGTTTGTGATATTGACTTGGGCACTCAAAATACAAAATTAATCGTTGCGGGCTCAACCCACACAGGCGAAGAAGAAATAATTTTAAAAACATATAAACAATTAAGAGCAAAAGTTATTGATTTAAAATTGTTGCTTGCACCTCGTCATTTAACAAGATTAGAAGAAGTTCAAGGAGTTTTGAAAAAACTTGGACTTCGATATGGCTTAAGATCAAACGGCGATACGTTTGAAAACAACAATATCATTATTTTGGACACTCTTGGAGAATTAGCAAAATTATATTCAATAGCAGATATAGCATATATTGGCGGAAGTTTTGCAAAAATTGGCGGACATAACCCTCTTGAAGCAACAATTTATTCGAAACCGGTTGTTTCTGGTCCTTCAATTAAAAATTTCAGAGATATTTATTCAATTCTTCAAAAAGCGCAAGCTGCTTTTGTTGTTAAAGACGAATGGGAATTGTATCGAACTTTAGAAAAATTGGTTTTAAACAACACATATTATGATGAAATTTCTGCTAATTGCGAAAAATGTTTTAAAGATAATCAAGGGGCATTGGAATTCATTATAAAAAAATTAAACGAAATATTTAATTAAAAAAGGGGCGATATGCCCCTTTTAATTATGCTTCAACCTCTTCGTGTTGGGTTGTTCTGATTGATTCATTTTTTGATTTTGATAGTCCTTTTTCTTTGAATTTTTTAACTTGTCTATCGAGTTTGTCGCAAACAAGGTCAATAGAAGCATACATGCTTTCTGCTTTTTCTTCTACTCGAATAGTTTCACCACCTATTTTACAGTTAATCTCGGCAATATGAGAGTCACTAACGGAGGGGTTTTTAATTACTGATAAAATTGCGTCAATTGAGTCGATTTGTTCGTAATGAGCAACAACTTTGCCAGCTTTTTCTTTGACGTAAGCTTTAATCGCATCTGTGATTTCAATGTTACGTCCATTAACGTGAATATGCATAGTTTTCTCCGTTTCTAGCGCAGATAATCTCCATCTCGCATATATATATTGTACCCTATTTTTTGCTTTTTTAAAACCGCTAAATGTTAAAAGTTAAATTAATTTACTTAATTTTTATGACAAATTATTGTATAATAAACCTGTAAAAGCTGAGGTAAGTATGGAAAAAACATTATTTAACAACGACATTCAAAATATGAAAAATTATATCATGTTTGAAATTAAGGCACACCAAAATGAATTAACGCCAATGCTTAAAAGCAAGAATAGAGCGCCAATTGCGCTTTCAATGGGTGCGCCTGTGGATAGAGTTCCAGAGTTTGCAATTTTAAAAGCAAACGAATATATGAACCAAGATTCACTTCATACTTATTCAACGCCAAAAGGAGAGGCTAGATATCTTGAAGCGGTTTCAACATATATGAAAGAACGTTTTAATGTTGAAATTAATCCAAAAAAAGAAGCAGTTTCTTTGATTGGCTCAAAAGAAGGTTTGTCAAATTTGGTTAGAGCTTTAATCAATCCAAACGATGAGGAAAAAGAACAAGATATCATTTTTGTTCCAGAGCCTGGTTATGCTTCTTATTCTCAAATGATTAAGATTGCAAAAGGAAGAGCTTATGGTATTAAATTAACCAAAGAAACAAATTTTCAACCAAATTTGGATGATGTTTTGGCTCAATTTATCAAAGAAGGCAATAACCCCTCTAAAATCAAAGCCTTAATAATAAATTATCCAAATAATCCTCTTGGTTGCACTTGTAGTTTTGAATATTTGCAACATTGTGTTGATTTTTGTAATAAACATAATATTCTTCTAATTTCTGATAATGCATATTGCGAAATGTATTTTGATGAAGAATATAAACCGCATTCTGCGCTTGAATGCAAAGGCGCTCGTGATTGCTGTATTGAAATGTATAGTTTTTCAAAAAGCTATGCGATGACTGGCTGGCGTTTGGGTTGGGCTTGTGGAAACGAACTTGCAGTAACAATGTTATCAAGAATGAAATCAACTGTTGATACGGGTATTTTTAAGGTTCTTCAATATATTGGTGCAGATTTATTGGAGTCAAGCGAAGGCTGGGAATATATCGATTCACAAAATATTAAATTTAAAAACAAAATTCAAAAGTTTGTGAATGGTTTAAATTCTCTTGGTTATAATGTTCAAATGCCAAAAGCAACTTTTTATTTGTGGCTTGAAATTCCTGCTCGATATAAAGATTGCGAAGAATTTGCCTCCGATTTATTAGAAACTTCAGGAATTGTTGTTGTTCCTGGAACTGCTTTTGATAAAGACGCAACTCGTTACATAAGAATTTCTGTTGTAGCTAGCGACGAAAGTTTAAGCGAAGTTGTAAAACGTATGGAAATTGATGGATTTCAATTTGAAAAATAAAATTGTAATAATTGATTATAATTCAGGAAACATTAAAAGCCTTGGAAATATGCTTTCGTATTTGGGCTGTGAATATATTTTGTCGAATAAAAAAGAAGATATTTTGTCTGCAAAAAAACTTCTTTTCCCAGGACAAGGTCATTTTGCCCAAGCGATGGATAATCTTGAGCGCTCGGGCTTGATTGACACAATCAAAACCTCAATTAATAGTGGAATTGATTTTTTGGGAATTTGTCTTGGGCTTCAAATTCTTTTTGAAAAAAGCGAAGAAGCACCAAATATCGAAGGTTTGGGGATAATTAAGGGCGAAGTTAAAAAATTCAAAACAGGAAAAATTCCTCAAGTTGGTTGGAATAAAATTCAAACTACGACAAATAATTCTTATTTGAGTGATGACTATTTTTATTTTGTTAATTCATATTATGTTGAGCCGCTTGATAAAACAATTGTTTCTTCAAAAACAAATTACGAAATTGAATTTTGTTCATCTATTCAAAAAGATAATCTTTGTGCAGTGCAATTTCATCCTGAAAAAAGTTCAAATGCGGGTATTAATTTCTTTAAAAAATGGTTAGAATTATAAATATGAAAAAAATTATTTTAACATTTTTGATATTTTTTAATCTTTATTTGGCTGCAAATGCTGATGTTTTGCCGTATTATATAAATTCTCTTAGAAGAAGCGGCGTTGGGTTTAGCGAAGTTAAAAGCCCTCTTGTAATGAGAAGAGAGCCAAATCTTGAAGGTGAAATATTGGAAACTTTGCATTTTAATTTTAAAGAAGAAAAGACAATTTGTGAAAAAAACGCTCAAAAATGCGAAATTGACGAAGTTTTTGCTGCATATTCAAAATCTAAAAAAATAGCTTTTTTAACAACTTTGGATTCAACTGAGGGTTGGAATTTGGTTTGTTTTAATCAAAGCGAAATGCCAGTTTGCGGTTGGGTTGAGGACGAAAAAAATAAATATTACACATTGTCTGAGTTTTTTGATAAATTTGGGAAAAAATATGGACTTTATTTGTTCAAAGATTTGCAAAAAACAGACAAGGTTTTATATGCTGCTCCTGTTAAGCAAACAAATTCAACTGGTTCTTTGGACATGCCAAAAGTGATTACTCCTTGGTTGATTCGTGGAAATTGGATTTTAATTAAAGCTGTTGATTTTCAAAACCAAATGAAAACTGGTTGGATTAATTTTCGTGGAAGCGATGGAAAATTAAAGCTTTTTGTAAAATTTTAAACATTTAAAAAGCTCCTTTAAAGGAGCTTTTAATCATAGATTAAACAATTAATCGTCACACGCCAGCAGTCATGGGCATTTATCTCCACGAACGATACTGGGTGGTATTATTATAATTCCCGTTCGTGGATATTTATAACACTATTTTTGAAATTCATTTAAATCTTTAACTCTTAAAGCTAGATATGGATTTTCTTTTCCTGCGTCAACTAAAAACATTGCAAATGTTTTATCAAAATTGAAATGTCTTGGAGTTGGCTCTTTTGTCATTGGTGCAATTACGCAATTTTTTGTCATCAAAATCGCTTCAGATTTTACTTTTCCGCCTTTGTTATTAAGTTCGAGCTGTATTGTTTCAAGGGCTTGTGAAAAATATATTTCAGTTCCTTCGATTTTTTTGTTTGTTAATGTTGGATAATTTCTTTTGTCGTTAATTTTTAAATTTGGAACTTTAAGAGTGTCGATTAAATTGAATTCTCTTTCACCTTCGTATTTTCCTGTTTTTGCAATCATTTTTTCATATAATTTGTTAAATGGTGCATTTGAATTTGTTCTGTAAAGATAAACAATGTCATTATTTGTTGTTAAAAGTTGAATAGCATAGTCGTTTTTGTTGTTGTAGAATAAAACTTTAACGTTTTCGTCTAAAATTTCTTTAGAAGAATCTTTTATTCCGAAAAATTCAAATTCGCCTTTGTTGTTGAATTTTGCTTTTTCAAGTTTATCGAATTCTTCTGGGAATTCAAATTCTTTTTTTAGCATTGCATAAGCATAATATTTTCCAATTCCTTCTGACCAATCAAGCGAGTCTAGGATTTCTGATTTTTCGTTGAATTTTTTTGCGACTGCTTCTTTGATTTTTATTTTTTCAGCTGGTGCGGTTTTGCCCCAACTTGTGTAATAGCTTGATTCGTTTAGCATTTTTGAATTAAATTCTTCTGAATTTAAGCCAATAAGTTCTTTTGTTGGTTTTTCTCCAACAAATTTAACGTCGTGTTTAATGATATTGTTTTTCATATCATTCCATACAAGTTGAAATGTTCCAACCCAAGCTTTGTTTGCGCAACAAGATTTTGTTGAAAACAAAGTTAAAATATCTAATTTTGAATTGGCACACATTGCGCATCCGCTTAATAAAATTGCGCATAAAGTTGAAAGTAATAATTTTTTCATTTTTAACTCCTTTTATCGATAATTTTACCATGGTTTATGTTAAAATTGAGCTATGAATGAATTATTAATGCCGGCTGGTAGTATTGAAAAAATGAAATATGCATTTGCTTATGGGGCGGATGCTGTGTATCTTGGGCTTGTTGATTTTTCGCTTCGAGCTTTAAGAAAAGGCGAATTGATTGACGAAACAAACCTTAAAACTGCGGTTGATATTGCAAATTCGCTTAATAAAAAAGTTTATTGTACTTTAAATATCTTTGCTTATGATAAAGATATCGAAAAACTTCATCAAACAATTGATGTTATTGCGCAAGCAAAGCCTCATGCGTTAATTGTTAGCGATTTTGGTATATATAGAACAATTAAAAATGCAATTCCTGATATGGAAATGCATATTTCTACTCAAACCAACATTTTGAATTCGCAAACGGTAAAATTCTGGCAAGATTTAGGGGCAACTCGTGTGGTTTTAGCTCGAGAGCTTTCTTATAGGCAAATTGAAAAAATAAGAAAAAATTGTCCTGATATGGAGCTTGAAATGTTTATCCATGGGGCGCAGTGTATGGGCTATTCTGGGCGTTGCTTGCTGTCTGATTATATGACTAAAGGCGAGCGTCAAGCAAACCAAGGAAATTGCGCTCAAGCTTGCAGATGGAGCTATAAACTTCTTGAAGAAACAAGACCAAACGAATATTTTGAGATTGTTCAAGACGACAAAGGTTCTCATATAATGTCTACAAAGGATTTATGCCTTGTTCAACACATTAAAGAGCTTTGCAATTTGGGAATTGATTCATTCAAAATCGAAGGAAGAACAAAAAGTCTGTATTATGTTTCTGCTGTGGCTAAGACATATCGTCAGGTAATCGATGGAAAATTGAATCCTGATATTGCTTTTGAAGAATTGAAAAAAGTTGGCAATCGTGGATATACCGAAGGATTTTTCTTGGGGGATAATAATTCAACAAGCTATTCTTATGATATTTCCAAAGGGCTTGCTGGGGCGGATTTTTTGGGAATTTGTCAAAAACAAATTGGTGAAAATCAATATGAATTTCTAATAAAAAATAAAGTTTTGTTGAATGACGAAATTGAAATTATTACGCCAAATTATGCAACATTGGCTCGTGTTGTTAAAATTGACCACAATAAAAAAGGCGAAGTGGATGTTGCAAACACTAATGATGAAATTAATTTAACATTTGAATCAAATAACGACGAATGGAAAAAAGAAGCGGATTTTGCGCTAATTAGAACAAAAGGAATGAAGGAGTTTAATTAAATGCTTTTTGAGCCTAATTATAATATTGAATCAATTTATGATATGGATTTGGCTGAATTGAAAGATTCAGGAATAAAAGGATTGTTTTTTGATTTGGACTCAACTTTAATGAAATCAAAAAGCGGAAAATTCTCTTTTCAAACAATTCAATTTTTAAATGACTTAAAGGCTAATTTTAAACTCGCAATAATCACAAATAATAAAAATAAGGAATATATTGCACAAGCAAAATCTCAAATCGATATTCCGATTTATAGCCACGCTGCAAAACCAAACCCAAGAGTTTTGTTGAAAGCTTGTAAAGATTTGGAGCTTGTTCCAAACACTGTTGCAATGATTGGAGATAGGCCCTTAAGTGATATTTTTGGTGGCGAAAGAGCTGGCATGACTACGATTTTGGTTGATTCGATTTCAAAAGATGAAGAAAGTTTTATCGTTCGTTTTGCAAGATTTTTAGAAAGATTGACAATTAAAAGATAAATTGCTCAATTATCCTACGCCGCATTCGACTGCTCAACTCGCTTTCTCAACGAAAGCTCGTTTGCGCACCGGCTTACGCTTTTGCGGCTGTGGGTATTTCGCAAGTTTCGCTATCACTTTGTTGTCGCTCAATTGCTTAATTATCCTACGCCGCATTCGACTGCTCAACTCGCTTTCTCAACGAAAGCTCGTTTGCGCACCGGCTTACGCTTTTTAATCAACATTAATTGGTTCAACGTTGATTAATTTGATTGCTTCTTTAGCGTTTTGTTTAATGCTTTCAGGGATTCCGTCTAAAATCAAAAGTTGTCTTAAAACATCAATTGTTCTTTTGAATGTTCTTACAACATCCCCTTGGGAAATTTCGCTATCTGAAAACATTTCTTCCCAAGTAACCATTGCATTGTTGTCAGGGTTTAAATTTGCACCAATCCAATATTCGATAAAATAACAATAAAAAGGATTGATATGCATTGGATTTTCAATATTGTTGTCTCGCTCAAGCAAGAAAATTTTTCTTCTAATATCTTTAATTTGGTTTAAGATTTTCCTAACAACCTTGCAACAAGGTTTTGCCATTTCTTCATCGCTTTTTCTAACGTCTTCAGATATGATTGCGCATATCACAGAAGCCAATTCGACAACATTTAAATTATCCAATAATCCTGACAAAATAATTTCGCTCAGGTATAATTCATTTTCGCAACGCAAAGCCATTGTGGTTTTGCCTCTGTCAGTTGGATAATTGTCAATTAAATTTCCAGTTGATTCTAATATTGCCTTGTGCGCAAGGAATTTTTGCCAATAAACATCTTTTTGAAATTCGATTTCTTTGTCTATTTTTCTTAATTCTTTGTTAAAACGCTCGGTTAATTCTATGCATCTTTTGTGTTTTTTGTATATTTTGCAAACATTGCAACCATAGTTTTCGATTCTTTTTTGAAGTTCACGAGATTTTTGATGGAATTCAATTACCTCAGGCGCAAGATTTGGGTCTTTGTGTTTGCCTTTTGCTTGACGTTTTAAGGTTTTGTATAAAGTTCTCATTTGAACAAATTGATTTTTTAATTTGTTATAGTTTTCAAAATCGTTGTCGTTTAAATTCCATCTGCAAGTGAAATCATGAAGAGCATTTATTTCTTCAATTCTCGCTTCTTTTTTCTTTAAAAGAGGAGTTAATCTATCAGTGGATGAAAAATAGCCGAATGTTTTAAATATTAATTCTTGAGCTTCTTCAAGCGAAAATCTTTGCAGTAAATTTAAAACCATAGAATATCTTGGGCTAAATTTTGATTCTAGAGGATTTGCGTCTGATAAAACAAGTTGCGCAACTTCATCAGGAGTTTGAAAAGGTGTTCCAATAACTACAACATAACCGATTTCATCCATTCCACGACGCCCAGCACGACCAGACATTTGCAAAAATTCGTTAGCAGACAACGTTCGATGTCCATTATCTGTTCTTTTAGATATTGAGCTAATAATTGTTGTTCTAGCTGGCATATTAATTCCTGCGGCAAGTGTTTCTGTTGCAAAAACGACTTTAATTAACCCTTTTTGGAATAATTTTTCAACTAACGCTTTCCAACCTGGAAGCAAACCTGCATGATGGGAGGCAATTCCTTGTTTTATTAAATCAATTTGAGGGTTGTTTTCTAAATAAGGATTGAGTTTGATATATTCATCAACAAGCTGATTTAATTCTTGAGATTCCTCTTTTGTTAAAAGCTCAAGTTTTAAACATTTTCTTGCGTTTTCGTCGCATTTTTTTCTTGAAAATGTGAAATAAATTGCAGGAAGCATATTTTTTTCATGCAAAACTTGAACAATATTTGTTGTTGGATTTTTGATTTTTTCTTTTTTATTGAAATATTTATATTTGCTCTCTGGTCTAATTTTTTTGTTTAATTTTTTGTCTGGAGTCAAAAGAGGCAAAATTGTGTTTGGTTTTGATGAATCATAATAGAAAAATCTTAGCGGAACTGGGCGAAAGTCTGTGTAAACCAATTCTGTTTTTGAATGGACTGTGTTAATCCAGTCTGTAAGTTGTGCGGAGTTTTGAACTGTGGCTGATAGTGCTATAATTTGAATGTTTGTTGGGCAATAAATAATTGATTCTTCCCAAACAGTTCCTCTGTCTTCGTCGTTCATGTAGTGAACTTCGTCTAAAACAACGTATTTAACATTGTTGAGATTATCTTTAACATCTCCAAATGTTGTTCCATAAAGCATATTTCTAAATACTTCTGTTGTCATAACAACAATTTGCGCATCTCGATTTATGGTTGTGTCGCCTGTTAAAAGACCAACCAAATCTTCTCCATAGATGTGCGAGAAATCATTAAATTTTTGATTAGACAATGCTTTTAGGGGTGTTGTATAAAAAATGCGTTCACCTTTTTCTAAAGCCAAATGTATTGCGCTTTGGGCGATACAAGTTTTGCCTGCGCCTGTTGGAGCGCAAACAACAACGCTTTTGCCATTTTGAATATGTTCAATGGCAAGCTTTTGAAAGTCGTCTAATTCAAAATTAAATCCGTACATCTATTTGTTTAATTCCACAATATAACTTATTTAACGCCAGTTGAGCCAAATCCGCCTTCGGCACGAGCTGTGTCGGATAAATCATCAGCAATAACGATTTGAGGTTTTAAAACTTCCATAATTGCCATTTGAGCAATTCTATCGCCTCTTGAAATTTTAAAATCAACTTTGGAATGATTAATTAAACCAACGCAAATTTCGCCTCTATAATCTTCGTCAATTGTTCCAATTCCATTTACAACAGCAATTCCTGATTTGATAGCTAAGCCAGAGCGACTTCTAACCTGCGCTTCTGTGTTGTGAGGAAGTTCAATTGCAATTCCTGTTGGAATCATACGAATTTCGCCTGATGGAATAATAACATCGCTATCAATTGCGGCAACCAAATCCATTGCGCTTGCGCCTTGAGTTTTATATTCAGGCATTGATACAAAATTTGGTAATTTTTTGATTTTTAAAGTTAAATTTTCCATTGCGAGAACTCCTTGTTTGGTATGAATATAATTAATTTTATTACAAAAATAATATTTTAATATCATTTATGCAATCATTAAAAGCCGCTGCGCTAAATTGCTATTTATTGTTTTTGATTGTGCGAATAATGACGATGAAATTTCTTGCAAGATTTGTGCTTGCACCATGTTTGAGGTTTCTTTTGCAATATCTGCATCAGCAAGGGAAGAATTTGCAATATTCATATTTATTTTATTTGTTTCTTGGAGTTTTGAAATTGAATTTAATCTGTTTGCTGCAGCGCCTATTTCTCCTAATTTGTTTGTCAGGGCTTCTATTAATTCGTTTGCTTTTTTAATCGCAAAATTAGCTTTAAAAGAATTTGAAATATCGAAATCTAAATTTCCGAAATTAAAACCCAGACTTACATCAATTGTATTGTTTATTCCTGCTTTTTGACCAATTTGCAGCGTTGTAGGTTCTTTATCTGCTAGTATTGTTGTCATTTCGACTGTGTCTTCAACTTCTTCGCCTGCTATAAATTCTCCGCTACCTTGGTTATACAACATTTCTTTTGTAACTTGGTCGTATAATGCGGCTTTTCCTTCGTAATCAACAACCGGAATGTAGCTATGCAACAGTGTTTCGCCTTCATAAATTTTAAAATCTTGCAGTTTTGATTTTGTGTGATAACCAACGCTAGAAGTGCCATTGTTGGTAACATAACCGTTTCTTGCAAATAAAGTGAAGCTTACATTGGAATTTTTTGTTGCTCCTGGAGATTTTAAAGAACCGTCAATCCCTGCTGTTGAATTGGATAAATAATATTCATGGAATTCATCGTCATATTCAATTGCAACATCTCCCGTTGAACCTTGTGTTGTTTTGAATGAACATAACTTATTTTGATAGGCTCCAAAATGCCATCTTGAATAAGAATTGTTTGTGTTGGTAATACAACCATATTGTTGTAAGGCTTGTGTTTTTTCCAAGAATGCTACGTTTGCAAGAATTTCTGTATTCTCGTTTGGTATGTATCCTGTGTCGATATATTGTGTGCCTGTGCTTTCAATATAAGCGACTCTTTTTTCGTAAGGTTTTTCAACGGCAACCTCTTTTAATTCTTTAGTTTCGAATACTTTTGCTCCGTTATATTTTGTTGTTTGTCTTTGTCTTTCTAGTTCTGCGCTTATTTGATTTACTTGTTCTTGAATAGCTGCTAGCTCGTCTTTGCTGATTGTGCTATTGAGCGCCTTTAAGCACAAGCTTCTTATTGTTGTTGCTTCTTCTATCATATTTTCAAGCACATCATTTGCTATATTTAATAAATTATTCCCATGGGATAAATTTTCTATTCCCACATTAAGACCAGAGAGCTGATATTTTAGTTTGCTTGAAAGAGTGTAGTCGGCAGTGTTGTCTTTTGCTTGATTTATTTTTAAGCCACTGCTTATTCTTTCTAGCGAGGTTGAAATATTATTTTGTGAAATATTGAAATTTCTTTGAATATTTAAGGCGGTTATGTTGGTGCGAATATTGTTATACATAAACATCACCACCTTTTAATTTTTTGCACAGCAAAAAATGCACAGCAGAATTGGTTTTTTCCCCAGCAATGGCAAGTGCGCAACATAGCGCTTTTATGATGGCATAAAAAAACTCAATTCTTCTGTATTCAATTTTTTCTTTATTTGTCCGAGCTGTTGGCTTTAATTCTCGTATGTGCGCCTTTACAGCTCTAGATACAATATCGTAAATTTCTTTTGAAAAAGATATGTATCTAATAAGCCAATTAAATATTTTTAAAATTTTGCAAGACAAAGTTCCATTCGTAATTTTTAAATCTTCAAGAATGGCAATTTCAAAGCTATTGATGACAATGCGGTTATTCAAAGGCATCACCACCTAAGTATGTGATTGGCATATTCATAAATTCTATCGCTGGTAAATTTGAGGTCAGGCATACAAAAAGACCTCATTTTTATTTTAATGGGTTGCGAGAGTAAATAGAACTATACTTATATATTTTAATTTTATAACTTTGGTTTAGTTATTGATTTAAATCGTATAGCTTTTTAAGTCCAAATAAAGTTAAATCTTTATCAATATAATCTATTGAAGAATTTTCAAACAAAACACTAGAGTAGCCGCCAGTTGCAATGACGGTTGCTTTTTGTCCTAATTCTTCTTCGCATTTTTTAATCATACCGTCAATCATACAACTATGACCCAAAACAATCCCAGAAAGCATTGCCGAAATCGTATCTTTTCCAATTGCTTCTTTTGGTGCTTCAATTTTTAATTTTGGAAGTTTTGATGTGAATTGCGATAGTGATTTTGCTTGAATTTTAAGCCCTGGAGCAATCAAGCCGCCAATAAAATTTGCATTTTTGTCAACAATATCAAATGTTGTTGCAGTGCCAAAATCGATAACTATTGCAGGAAGATTATATTTTGCAACAACCGCTGAAGCGTTTGCGATTCTGTCTGCGCCGATTTCTTTGTTGTTTTTTAGATTTAATTTAATGGGCAAATTTGATTTATAAGATAGGCTTATTGCTTCTATATTTAAATATTTTTTAATAGCGCTTTTATAAATTTCACAAAGTTGCGGAACAACCGAAGAAACAATTGCTCCTTTGATTTTAGAAGTGATATTGTTATGATTTAAAATCGCAATAAGATTAATTCCGTATTCGTCGTCTGTTTTTTTAATATCAGAAGAAAGCGCAAAAGTATGAACAAGTTTGTCTTGTTCGAAAACTCCTAATGATGTGTTTGTGTTTCCAATATCTATAACTAAAAGCATAGCTTAATTTTATTTCAAACAAAATTATTTTGCATCCAAAATGAAGTTATGTGAATACCATTCGATATCGTCACAAAGAGGAGTTAGAGGAATTCTGCATTTGTATTTAATTCTAAGCGCTGTGGCAATTAAAAAATCGCAAAGATGTGGGTTTTGGGCCAAAATTGGGCTTGTGATATATGTTCCTATAACATTATTAACCCTAGCGCCTTCGGTTTTGTCTCTTCCATTGTTACCTTTTCCTCTTTGCAAGGTCAAAAATGGCGCAACGCCTTCTTTTAAATATGACAAAATTCCGTGGTTTTCAAAGCCTGCTACTGTTTTGTTTTTTAAAAATTCGCAAACGCCTGAAATATTTCCCCAATGATGTGATTTTCCTGCAATAGAATCAACGTTTAAAATTCCCATCGCTTCAATTTGGCTTTGGTTGTGTAATTGATAAAAATTTCCAAAAAGCATATAACCACAATTAACCGCAAGCATTGGAACATTGGCAAGAACTGCCGTATTAAGCTCGAGTTCGTTTTGTTTAAGTTGAAATAAAGCGTCTTCGAGATTTTTTATATTGCTTCCGCCTATGTAATAAAAATCAAATTTGGAAGATTGGATTCTTTCGTTTGCTTTGATATAGCTAACTTGAACATTTATATCTCTCCATTTTGCACGAGTCACAAAGGCTTCCACGTTTGCTTGGTCGCTGAAGCCATACAAAATATCAGGATATAAATATGCAATTTTTAATTTAAGCGGATTGGCAGACATAATCTCTACATTTTATTATTGCTTCTTGTGGCGATAATTTAACCATTTCGCCATTTGCTCTTGTTTTGAATTCAACAAGACCTTCGTTTATTGTTTTTCCAACGGTTATTCTAACTGGGAATCCGATTAAATCAGCATCTTTGAATTTAACCCCTGCTCTGTCAGCTCTGTCATCAAGAACTGCTTCAATTCCCATAGAAAGAAGTTTTTCATATATTTCATTAGCAACTTTAACTTGCTCTTCATTATTGACATCAACAGGAACAACATCAACATGATATGGCGCAATTGCAACTGGCCAAACGATACCAAAATCATCATGATATTTTTCAATTGCTGCTGCCATTGTTCTTGACACTCCTATGCCATAACAACCCATAATATAAGGGTTTAATTTGCCGTTTTCATCAGTATAGCAGGCATTCATTGGGGCAGAATATTTTGTGCCAAGTTGGAAAATGTTTCCTACTTCAATACCTCTTGTTACTTTTAGAGGTTTTTTACATTTTGGACAGAATTCTCCTTCTTTAACCAATGAAATATCCACAAAATCAATATTTTCTTCAAGATTAGCGCCAACAATGTGTTTGTCTTTTTGATTAGCGCCAATTACAAAATTTTTCATTCCTGCTGCAGTTTTATCGAAAAGAACCTTAACTTTTGATGTGTCAATTCCTCGATGAGAAATAAAACCAGCAATTGAGCCTAATAGTTCTTCAACTTCAAATTCTTCCATAGGACGAATTTCAAGAGCGTTTAGCGCATTCATTAATTTTGTTTCTTCGATTTCTTTGTCGCCTCTAATCATTGCAATTGCAGGTTTTGAGTCGTAAATATATGCAACTGCTTTTAAAATGCAATTCGTTTCAATATTAAAGAATTTTGCTAAATCTTCAATAGTTTTAACATTTGGAGTATCGACGATTTCTTCTTTTTCAAATCCGCCATCAGTTTCTTGCACTGGTAAAATTGAAATTGCATGGTTAGAATTTGCGCTGTAATCGCAACAATCGCAATAGAAAACGTCGTTTTCGCCAACCGCAGTGTCTGTTAAAACCATGTATTCATGAGATACGGATCCGCCAATCGCACCTGAATCGGACTGAACTGCTTTTGTTTCAAGACCGCAACGATTAAATATGTTTGTGTAAGCGGTTGCCATAACTGCATATTCTCGCTCTAAATCTTCTTGAGATGTATGGAAAGAATAAGCGTCTTTCATAATGAATTCTCTACCTCTTAAAAGACCAAAACGAGGACGAATTTCGTCTCTGAATTTAGATTGAATTTGATAAACATTTAATGGAAGTTGTTTATATGAATTGATTACATCAGAAACAACTGATGTGATAACTTCTTCGTGTGTTGGAGCAAGACACATATCGTTGTCGTGTCTGTCTTTACATCTTAAAAGCTCTTTGCCATAAACTTGCCATCTGCCTGATTTTTGCCAAACTTCAGCAGGTTGAACAAAAGGCATTAAAAGCTCTTGAGCTCCTGTTGCGTTCATTTCTTCTCGAACAATGTTTGAAATTTTATTTAAAACCCTTTGTGCTAAAGGCATATATGTATAAATTCCATTAGCAAGTTTTTTAATAAAACCCGCTCTAACTAATAATTTATGAGATATTGCTTCAGCATCGTTTGGAAATTCACGAAGCGTTTGCACAAAAAGTTTTGACATTTTCATAAGTATTCTTCTCCATTTTGTTTATCAATTAATTTAATTTTAGTCCAAAAGTATTCTAAATTAAATATTCTATTGCTAAAAACTTAAAAAATATATAAGATATATTCTATGGATATTAGTATTTTTGGCAATCTTGGCTTAATTGCAATTTTTATACCTTTAATTTTTGGTTTATATCTTTTTATTTCAAGATTTAAAAAGGCGTTTGTGTATAAAAAGATTTTGAATTGGGGTTGTTTTGTTTCAAACATAATATCTTTTTTAATTTTTTTATTTGTATTGTTTTTTGCCCCAGAAAATAAAATATTAGATTGCAATTTTTCATATTTTTCAATTGAAAAATTTTCTCTAGATTTTGGTTTTTTAATAAATCAAGATAATATATTGTTTCTAATTTTTGCGTCATTTTTGGCTTTTATTGTTTCTTTATATTCAAAATTTTATTTTGATAAGAAAAAGCAATTTATTTTCACCAAGCAAAGATTTTATGCTTTTTTATCCATATTATCTTCGCTAACATATCTTTTCCTTGCTTCGAATAATTTATTTCAAGGAATGATGATTTTAATTTTGCAATCAGTTTTAATATTAGTATTTTCAAATTTTGATATATTTAAAAATCCAACAAACTACAACATCACTCGTTTTCATAGAATAACTCAAATTGGAAATTTTTCTCTTTTGGTTGCTTCTTTGATACTTTTTAAATATGCAATTTTGTCTGAAGGATATATAAGCTCTAGTTCTTTAATATATGAGGAATTAAACGCTTCAATAAGCTATATGTATGGAATTAGCTCTTCTTTTGAATTCCAATTTATGACATTAGCTTTAATTTTAGCTGTTTTTTCAAGACTGATGATTTTTCCGTTTAGTTGTTATTACAGCTTTTTTGCCAATTCTTCAAACATTTTATATCTATCAACAATTTCAATTGCAAATAATATTGTAGGGATGTTTTTATATTTAAAAATCTTGCCTTTAATTGAGTTATTGCAAAGCTATGTTCTATTTTTTGCAGGATTCCTTGCTTTTGGAATATTGATTTCTTTGGTACAAATTTTGTTTGAAAGAAATATTAAAATTGTTTTTGGATATTTAATGGTTATTTTTAATTCGCTATTTATGATTTTAGCGTTAATTTATAATCCAGAATTAATTTTATGCTATTATTTCGGTTTTAATATTTTATTCTTGCTTGTTTTAATGGTTATCTTTTTCAAAGACAAAACAAATTTTAAAAGAAGATTGATAAACAAGCAGTTTGGCTTTGTTTTGGAAAAAGCTCATATTTTATTATTCGAAAGCTTTTTTATTAAAATTTCAAAGATTTTTGAAATGATTGATGAAAAAATAATTCAAAATATTTTGTCTCCTTTTGATAAATTGTTCAATTATCTAATGAGTCTTTTTGTTAAAAAGGTTAATAGAATGAATTGCGTTAAAACAATTAAAAATATTTTGATAATTTTTGCTCTAATGGCTCTTTTTGCAATATTCATTGCGCTTTTCGGGGGTTTTAAATGTTAAAAACATATCTTATTATGCCTTTTTTATACACATTAATAATTGCGCTTGTTTCTTTTTTGAAAAACCCAATATATATAAGAAGAATTGCAAAAGTCTTCTTTTTGATACAGTTTATTTTTGGATATTTGACATTTTTTTGCCTTGAAAATGTGAAATTTTCTTTTTTGAATATTAATTTTGCCCCAGATGGTTTTAGCCGTTTTATGTTGCTTTTGACAAGTTTTTTGTTTTTCTTGTTTTCAATAATTTCAAAAACTTTTATAACAAAATTACATAAAGTTTTTTATTTGACTAGTTTTTTATTATTGGGTTTGGTTAATTTTTCAATACTTTGCGATAGCATATTTGTTTTTTTAATTTTGCTGTTTTGGATATTTTTAATTGTTTTTTATTTTTCAACTTCTTTTTGCAACAAAGAAGAAAAGAAAATTGTTAAATTTCAATTGAAAAACGATTTAACTTGGCTTTTAATATCAACATCTTTTTTGCTTGTTGGTTTTGCTAGGTATTTCTTATTAAACGAAATTGAATTTGATTTTTCAAACATAAACGTTAATTTATATAAGCTTGACGATTCATCAATAAACATTGCGTTTTTTGGTTTTTTAATTTTAATTGCAAGATTGTTTAATTTTATGCCTTTTGTTGCTAAAAATTTATATCTTTCAAATAAAATTAATCCTTTGGTTTTTTCTATAAATACGCTTTGTTCTTTAATTTTGGGCTGTTGTTTATTTTTAAAATGTTATTTTAATTTTGATTATCTTTTTTATCAATATCAAGACGAGTTGAGCATTTTTTTATTGATTAATTTTATAATCTTTGTCATTTTGGCTTTTAGACAAAAAAACCTTTTAAAATTTTTATTTTCTTTGCTTATTCCAAGCTTGATTATTGGATTATTTTCGGTTTTTTCTTTTGAAGAAGATTGCATAAATACTTTTTCATATTTTTCAATTGTCTTGTGTGTATCATATTGTTTGAGCGCATTTGTGTTTATGATTTTGGTTAATAAATTTAAAACTGATGAATTATCAGAATTTTTAAAAATTGAAGACAAAACTGGACTTTCCAGAATTTTCATTACTGCATCTTTGTTTAATATGGGCTGTGTACCTTTCTTTTCTTTTTTCAGCGCTGAGTTAATGTCTTTTATGATGATATTTTCCGTTGATTATGATGGAATGATTTTAAATATTGCGCCATATTGCTTAGTTTTAGGGGCATTATTTTTGTCTTTAGCATCTTTTGGTGTTTTATATAGAATTTTAATTGAGCCAATTCAAAAGGCTGATTCGCAAAATATTTTTTGTAAACATCAGATTTTTGTTTGTTCAATATTGATTTTTTTGGTGATTATTCTTGCTTTTAGTCCTGAATATATTTTTGAACAAATTAATATGATGGTTGAAGTCGAACAATTTTAGAGGGAATTATGGAAAAATTATTACAAAATTATGATATAACTCAAATCGAAATGCTTTCATATTTCTCTTGCGAAATATTTTGCTTGATTGGTGTGGTGATAAACATTTGTTTATTTATGTTTGTAAGCAAAAAATATAATATTAAACGATTGTCTGATTTAAGCACTTTTTCAGTTTTAGCGGTTAATTCGTTAATCAGCTTGGGTATATTTTTAAAAAATAAAATTTCTTTCGGGGATATGAGTTTTTCTTTGTTTGAAGGGAATATTGTTTTTGTAAACGAAAATATTTTTCTTAAATTTTTAATTTATACTTTTTTTGCTTTGTTTGTTTTGTGTAGTTATAAAATTACATCAAAAGCATATTTTAAAGGCGCATTGGCGAATTGCTATTTGCTTGTTTTGGCTTTTTCTAGTTCGATTTTAATGCAGGTCGAAAATGGTATATTGGCGTTTTTTGTTTTGGATTTGTGTGCGCTTTTGATATATAAATTTGCTTCAAGTTTGCGACTTAGAAAATATGAAACATATTGTCCTGATTTTGTTTTAATGAGTGCAACTTCTACTATATTATTTTATTCTTTTTGCCTGTTGTCGTTTTTTGTAAAAGAAGAGCTTCAATTGGCTGTAATTCAAGTATGTATTGTTATTTCGTTATTATTGAAATCGGGCTTATTTCCAATTTATAATTATAGTTTGAATAAAAATACAAAATCTAATCTTGCATATTCAATGTTATTGTTTGGTTTTCTTCCTTATATGGGCGTAATAACGTTTGTTAAATTTATGCAAGGAATTAATTTTTCAAATGAAATTTTCTTTATAACAATTAGCGTATTTGTTTTGTTTTTAATAATCACTTCTTCAATTAATGCCTTTAAAGCAAAAAACGTTGTTAAATTTGTTGCAAATTGTTCTTTGGCTTTTTGCGGATTTTATTTGATTTCATTTTTAACTTTGCAAGATAAAATTTTATGCACAAAAACAGTCTTTATGGCGATGTTTCTTATTTTTGCTTTGTTTTCTTTGTTGGCAATTTTGAAAATCAATTTAAAACCTGAAAAAATGACAATTTTATTATTGCAAAATCTTTTTATTAAAAATCGCTTTTATTGTTTTTTGTTTGCTTTTTCGCTTTTGGTAATGATGAATATTATTCCTAGTGCTGCTTTTTTTAATAACATTATTCTTTTAAAAGAAATTTATCTTTTCGATAAAGCGGGCTCTTTTGCAATAATTTGTCTTTTGGCGTCTTTTGTTTTGATTGTGCTTAAAGCGCTAAAAATTATTAAAATTTCTTATTCTAGAAATCCGTTAGCGCAAGTTTCCAAATTGACAAAAAGAACAACGCCTAATTACGTTGTTCCTGTTGCAATAATTCTTATATTAATAATTTTGGCTATTTTATAAACGTTCGAAAAAAGAACCGTCTCTTTTTGTTGTGGTATAGCGTGTTTCATCGCCATTCCAATTGTTTGAAAAGTTAATTTCGTGTTCGCCAAATTGGTCGTCTTCTTGAATTGGATCAAAATAATGTTTTATGTGGGAATATACGCCAACGTTTGGTGCGCTGAAATGTCTTTTATATTTTCCTGTTGGACCTTGGTTGTGTGATTTAACAGTATCAACAACTCTTAAAACACTTTCTGAATATCCTTGTGAGCGAAGTGTTTCGATTTCGCTTGTTTTTGTGTCATCCATAATTGCGAAAGAAATACTTGTTGAAAGTAAGGTGATTCCCAATAAAGCCATTATTTTTTTCATAATTAACCTCTATAAATTATCCATTTATTAATATTATATACTATTTTGCATATTTTTCAAAATTTTAATTAATTTTTAAATCTTGCTTGATTATATTTTCCAATTCTTCTAATAAATTTTCTTCTTTGACCTTTTTAATTATTTCGCCTTTTTTGAAAATATAACCTTCTTTAATTGCTCCTGCAATGCCATAATCGGCTCCTGCTGCTTCTTTTGGACCATTAACAGGACAGCCCATTGTTGCTATTGTTATATTTGCTTTTAAGTTGTGGAATTTTTCTTCAACTTTTTTTGCAAGCCCTATTAAATCAATTTGCGTTCTTCCGCAAGTCGGACAGGAAATAAAATTAACTCCTTCATTTCTTAAGCCCAATGTTTTTAAAATTTCGTGTGCTAGTTTTACTTCTTCAATGGGGTTTTCTGTTAATGAAACTCTTATTGTGTCGCCGATTCCTTGCGCTAATAGTGCTCCAATTCCAATAGAAGATTTAACGATTCCGCCTCTTAGTGTTCCTGCTTCTGTAAGTCCCACATGAAGCGGGTAAGGAATTTCATTATATATTTTTTGATAAGCTTTTATAGTTGTCATAACATCTGAAGATTTTAGCGATACTTTGATTAAATTAAAATCTAAATCTTCAAGAATTTTTATATGACGTTTTGCAGAAATAACCATTTTTTCTTCAAGAGAAAGGTTTTTGTCTTCGTATAAATCTTTTTCTAATGACCCAGCATTAACCCCAATTCTAATTGGTGTTTTTGTTGTTTTTGCCATTTCGACAACACGCTTTGTGTGCTCAATTGAGCCAATGTTTCCTGGATTAATCCTTAAGGCGTTTATGCCGTTATCCATTGCCATAAGTGCAAGTCTATAATCAAAATGGATATCTGCAACAACAGGAATTGGTGAATTTTTAACAATTTCATCCAATGCTTGTGCACATTTTTTATTTAAAACGGCAACTCTTATTATTTCGCAACCTGCATTTGCTAATTTTTCAATTTGTTTTAGTGTTGCAAAAGTGTCGTCTGTTTTGGTGTTAGTCATTGATTGGATTGAAATTGGAGAATTAGCCCCGATTTCCACATTTCCTATTTTAAATTTAATTTTTTCCATAATTAACCTATTTAAATTTATGGTAAAATCATAGCATAAAACAAATAGAATTTCGGAGGCAAAATGAAAATCGCAGTAATTTCTGATATCCATGCAAATAAAGATGCGTTTGATAGAGTGATGGAAGATATTAAAATGTTTAATCCTGATAAGATATTTTGTCTTGGGGATTTGATTTTGGCTGGCTATAATCCAAATTATATTTGCGAAAAAATATTTGAATTAAAAGAAAAATTTGGTGAAAATTTTGAAATTATTCAAGGTAATACAGATAAAATGGTTTCAAATTGTAGCGAAGAATTACTTGAAAACGCAAAAAAAGCTTTCCCTTGCATGGGTTATTCGCTTGAGCAAGATGTAAAAATAACAGACAAAAAATATCTTGATTTTGTTAAAGAATTGCCTGAGAAGAAAACGCTAGAAATCAATGGAATTAAAATTGAATTAGTACATGGTTCGCCTCGAAACCAAAGCGAAAATATTTTTCCTGAGCTTTTGAACGATACCGTTGAAGAAATGGTAAAAGATAGCAATGCGGATTTGATTTTGTGTGGTCATACTCATATTCCTTGCGGATATAGTTTGAATTCAGGCAAAATGGTTATTAATGTTGGTTCAACTGGTCGTTCGATGACTCAAGACAAAAAAGCGGTATATCTTCAATTGACGATTGATTCGCAAGGAAAAATTTTTAGCGAACATAGAAGCATAGATTATGATAACGAAAAAGTTTCAAAACATATTTTGTCTAGAAATTTTAAACATTGCGAAGAATTAGCGAGTATGTATATTGCGTAGAATTATTTTATTCATAGCTGGAATAGTTTTTTTATTAAGCTTATTTTTTTTAAGACATCATTTTAGCGTATATTACTTTCAAAACGATATAGGAAGGCTTGCGCTGAATATTGAATCTCAAAACGTTGGTGATATTTATGTTTGTTTTGATAAAAATTGCGATTTAATGAAGTTTGAAAAAAATATTTATTCTTATGAATTAAATCAAGAAAATCCTTTATTTTATAATGATTCAATTGAAAATATTGAATTTATCTTGCCTAGCAAAAAAGCTAAAAATAACTTTGAATCAATTAGCTTTTTTTATAATTTGGACGAGTTTTTTTACTTGTCAAATGATGATATAAAAAATGCCGAGATAAAAGAAATTGATTTTCAAGAAAAGAAAAAATACGGTTTTGAAATTAAATTCAACAAAGCAAACGAAAAAACATTTTTGCAAAAACTTGCAGTTTATTTTGAAGGAATTTTTCATAATTGGTATTATTTCTTAGCTTTTTATATTTTGATTTTAGTTTATTTTATTAAATTTCACCAAAGATTTAATTTTAAAATTAAATTTGCAATTGCTTGGATTTTATTATTAGCTTTAATTTTAAGGATTTCTCATATCGATTATATTCCTTTTTGGAATGACGAATTGTTTACTTTTTGCTTCATATCCGATATGGGTAGAGGTCTTAATTTAAATAGAACTTTTTTAGACCCCGGAAATCCGCCTTTGTTTTTCATTATTTCAAACATTTGGTTTTTGTTTTTTAACAAAACAGTGTTTTCTATTCGCCTTTTGCCTTGTTTGATTGGCGTTTTTCAAGTGTATAGTACATATTTTGTTGTTGATAAAATCCTTAATCGTAAAATTGCGCTAATTGCTTCTTTTTTGGCTTCAATAAACATTCTTTTTATTTTGGAATCAAATGAAATAAGAAGCTATATCCTTTCAATGACTTTGATTTTGTGGGGTTTTTATTGGCTTTATAAATTAAAAAACAATTTCACAAATAAAAATTTAATTATTTATTCTTTAATTTCAATTTTGTTAATTAATTTGCATTATTATTGCATACTTTTTGTATTGGCAAATTTTATTTTGGGAATGTTTATTTTTAAGCGAAATAGAATCAAATATTTAATTTCAAATATTGTTTCTTTTTTAACATTTGTTCCTTATTTTTTAATGACTTTTATGAAAAGTTCTTTTAATCCTTCTTTTAACACTTGGATTGAAAAACCTTCTTTAGCAACAATTTATCACCATATTATATTTTATTTTGGCAATGCTTTTTGGTTTTTTGTGGTAATTTTGTTTTCAATTTTTGTTTATAAAAAACTATCCAAAAATGAAAAATTATTCTTTATTTATAATTTAGGGGTAATTTCTTTTATATTTTTATCCGCATTATTGATTTCTTTTTTAATTAAGCCAATTTTGTTTGAAAGATATTTTATAATATTTTTGCCTTTTTTAATTATAAACAGTGCAATATTTTTAAATTTGGAATTTAAAACAAAATTTAAATCTTTAATATATTGTGTTATTTTGTTAGTTTCAATAAATATTCCAAAATATGAAAATTTTAATTTGTTCAGCAATATTAACCCAATGGTTAAATATTCTTTAAGAGATTATCTTGAATTTGAAAAAGAATACAACATTTATTTTGTTGTTCCAGACAAAGTTGAATATATGAAATATTTTAAACATATTCCTGAAGAAAAAATCATTGTTTCGCAATTTGGCGTTATGGAAGATGTTGATTTAATTGATTTTTATTTATCAAATATCAAAGAAAAGAAAAATATAATTTTATATTTGCCTGAAATATGCACAAATTCAAAAATAAAATATTCAAAAGATTTAAACATAAAAAAGTTAGAAACGACAATTGTCCCTATTTATAAGATTGTGATAAAATAAATAAAAAAGGAAAATTTATGTCTAATTTAGAAATATTACATCAAAAAGCCGCATCACTTTACGAAGAAAAAGAATTAAAAGACGCATTAAAAATATATGAAGATATAATCAAAATTAATCCAGCAGACGAAGTTGCGCTATCTTGCGTTATGGATATATATTTAGAATTAGACGATAAATTTAATTATTATCTTGCAAGGGCAAATGTTAATATTGCATCTGGCAAAATAGAATATGCAATAAACGACACAAAAAAAGCGCTTGATATTAACATTGACGATATTGATGCAAGAAGAAAATTGGCAAGATTATACAAAATTGACGGCAAAAATTTAAAATCAATTGACGAATTTTTGAAATTGTTGGCTTTTGATGAAGCTGATTTAGATGCTGCTTTTGAATTGGTTGATTTATATATGAAGGAAGATAGTCTTGAAAGTGCAATTTCAATTGCTAAAAAAGCATACGAAATGAACCAAGATAATCCTAATGTTAAAAATATGTTGGCTCAATTGTATTTCAAAGCAGACGATTATTCTGCTGCTCTTGAAGTTGTTGAGGATGAATTATTGAAAATTAAAATTCTTCTTCAAGACAACAAAAACCAAGAAGCTGATGAATTATTGAAAAAAGTTGATGTTAATAAATTAAACGATTTGCAAAAAAGAAATTATAGAATCTTAAAAGCTCAACAACTTTATAATAATAAAAAATATGATGAAGCTTTGTGCGAAATTGAAAATTATGTTAAAGAAAACGGTCCAGACCCTGTTTCCTTTCAAATGAAAGCGTTAATTTTTGAAGAAAAAAATGATGAATTTAGCGCTTCTTTGAATTGGGGATTTTGCAAAAAACTTAGGGGAAAATTTGATGAGGCAATTGTTGAATTTACAAATGCTTATCATAAAAATCCCACAGATAAAACAGTTTTAATTGAGCTTGCAAATTTATACCAAAACAACAAAGAGCGTTTTGTTGCGATTGAATTTTGGGAAAAAGTCTATGCGCTTGATAAAGACGAACAAGCTCGTGAAATTTTGGCTGAATTTTATTATTCGGAAGGAAATTTTGATAAAGCTGAACAATATGGAAAAGCTATTGAAAAAAAAGAAGAAAATATTGAAGGCGTAATTGATAAAATTATGGCATTTTTTCAAAAAAAAGATAAACTATAAAAACACTATAAAGGTGTAAATATGGATAAGAATAAAATAAAATCTAAAGAAGAAAAAGCGCAGGAAATGCAGAATAAACTTGAAAAAATGAGATTTGTGCTTACTGATGAACAAAAATGCAAAGAAATAGCGCAGAAACTCTGCGCTTATATCAATAAAAATTCTTAATTTCAACTTAATGTTTGAGCGAGATTTTTATGAATTACATTTAGTTCATAAGTTCCCATTTTTTCATTTCCAAAGTAAGCATATTCTCCAATCGGGATTCCTGCATATTTTTTATGACGCAGATGTTTATATTTGTTTGCAAACGTTGCTGTTGAGAGCGCTCTGTTTTTGAAATTGAAACTTTGGATTTCAAAATGTTGCTTTCGAATGTTTGCATCAATCGGATTTGACGAGAATGCATCTGTTGTTATGCTTGGAATTAGCTTATACTTGTATTTCTTTTCAATTCCATTTTTAATTTGTGATAGTCCATTTAAAATACAATCATAAACATAATCATAGTTTGAGAAATTGTGAGATGTGAAAATTAATACATCATTTTGCATTGTTTTTGAATATGGTTCGATTTTGTTTAAAATTGTCGCAATTTTAGAATAAATCGCTTTGTTCATGAGCGTTTTGCTTTGGTACGAAATTTCTTTTTCGCTTTCATAATCAATCGACAAACAAATTGAATATGTCTTGATTGAATCAAAGCGCGACATATAGCTTTTATATTCTTCTTTTTGCTCTTTTTGTCGTTTCTTTTCTTGTTTAATATTATGGCTTTTAATAAGAGCTTCTTCCATTTTATCCATAAAATATTGACCGATTAATATTGGAATAATCGCCCCAAGAAGAATTAAGCTTGTATTTAAATAAATGCCAATTGAAGTATCTCCAAGATTCAACAACATTGCCAATGGTTCAAAAATTTGTCTGCCATATTCGTAAAATATTTCATCAGAAATTGACCCCAGCCAAAAGAAGAAATATCCAAAACTCATAAAGCCCATTAAAACAACTGACATTGTAGTTAATTTGCGAATTTGTGAAAACTTGTCTCTTACACCAATGGTGTATGAATTGCAAAAATCATCCCTCATATTTAATTTTCCCCCACTTATCTATATAAAGTATTTTTTTGCAAAAAAATTGCGCAAAATATTAAAATTTTCGTTTGATTAAATGGTGTAATTCTTTAAAACGTAACTATAATCTTAATATGAGGCTATTGATAACTTTCTTAACATTTATCTTATTTTCTCAAATAAGCTTTGCTTCTGAGGCTGAGTTTGGGCAATATAGATATTCTCAATATTTAGGTATTCAACAACAATTACAAAATCAAAGAGCAAATGCAATTCGAAGGCAAAGAATGTATAATCAAAACCCAACAAGAAACATTCAATATCCGAGCATGAATAACCCATATCCAAATATTCAGCGCTCCTATGCAGCAAGAATTACCCCAAGACAAAGGTATTCTGCGCAATATTATAGAAGTTTATAAAAAAAGAGCTTTTTAAAGCTCTTTTTAATTATTAAATCTAAATAGCATTATATCGCCATCTTCAACAATATAATCCTTGCCTTCAAGTCGAGCAACGCCTTTTTCTCTTGCGCTCGCCCAAGAACCTGCTGAAATAAAATCATCATAAGAAACAACTTCTGCTTTAATGAAGCCTTTTTCGAAATCTGTGTGGATAACGCCTGCTGCTGCTGGAGCTTTTGTTCCTTTTGTGATTGTCCAAGCACGAACTTCTTTTTCGCCCGCTGTGATATATGTTCTTAAATTTAAAATGTCATAAGCAGATTTAATCATGCGCTCTATGCCAGAATTTTCAATGCCAATTTCGGCTAAATAATTTTTTGCTTCTTCTTCGCCTAAATCAACAAGTTCTTCTTCAAGATTAGCGCAAATTAAAACCACTTGAGCGTCAGAGCCAGCAAATTCTTGCACTTTTTTGGTATATGCATTGCCTTCTTTTAAATCCATTTCTGAAACATTTGCGCAATATATAACAGGTTTAGACATTAAAAGGTGGCACATGTGAAGTGCTCTTTTTTCGTCTGGAGTGAAATCAGAAGAATCAATAAATTTGCCTTTTTCTAAAAATGGCATACATTTTTTGATAACAGAATCTTGTATAACTGCTTCTTTGTCTCCGCCTTTAACTTGTTTTGCAATGCGTTTTGAAATGTTTTCTAATGTTGATAAATCAGCTAAAGCTAATTCCATATTTATTGTTTCAATATCATCAATTGGATCAACTTTTCCGTTGACATGGATTGTGTTGACATCATCAAAACATCTTACAACTTGAACAATAGCGTCAACTTCTCTGATATTGTGCAAAAATTGGTTTCCTAAACCTTCGCCTTTGCTTGCGCCTTTAACAAGACCTGCAATATCAACGAATTCGATTGCTGTTGGAATTACGGTTTGCGTATGAACTAAATCTTGAAGTTTGTATAATCTTTCATCAGGCACATTAACAACGCCAACATTAGGCTCAATTGTGCAAAATGGATAGTTTGCGCTTTGCGCATTTTTAGCACTTGTTAGAGCATTAAACAATGTTGATTTTCCAACATTTGGAAGACCTACGATACCAACTTTTAACATTTTATTTCCTTACTATTAAATTTCAGATGTGCAATGAGGACATTTTGTAGCTTTTATATTGATTGTTGAGAAGCATTTTGGACATTCTTTTGTAGTTGTTTCTTCAATAACTTCTTCTTTCTTTTCAACAGTTGCTCTTAATTTATTAATAAATTTGATTAATAAGAAAACCGCAAAAGCTACGATAACAAAATTAATTATTGTATTAATGAATAAACCATAATTAATTGTAACAGCGCCTGCTGCCTGTGCTGCCGCTAATGAAGGATATTGGGCGATTTCCCCTTGCGTATTTGGAAGGGTTAAATATAAATTTGTGAAATCAACTCTACCCATAATCCAACCCATTGGAGGCATAATGATATCTGCTACAACAGAATTTACAACTTTGCCAAAAGCAGCCCCGATAATAATACCGACTGCCATATCGATAACATTGCCTTTAACTGCAAATGTTTTGAATTCGTCCGCCCATCTTTTTACTCTTTGAATCATGTTTTCTCCTTATAGTCCGATATGAAGAAGTTTTAAACCAAAGCTCATCATAAACGTTGAAAGAATAAAAATTCCAACAAAAAAGTATGTTACTTTATTTAAACCTTTCTCGGTTGATTTTTGTGACGCAAAAAGTTGACTTGCAGCCCCGATTGAAGCCATTCCATCGCCTTTTGGAGAGTGTAATAAAATTAAAAATACACTTAAAATTGCAGATATAATTTGCATAAAATAGAAAAATTTTGTTTCCATTGTGAATCCTTACTTAAAATTCTTAGGTTTAAGATAACATAAACAAAAAATTTCTACAATTAAGTAAAAAGCTATTTTTACAGATCGTCAACAAGTTTAGAATCAGATTCCATACCAGATTTAAGGGTTTGACGAACGATGTCTGCTTGTGTATCTAACATTTTGCAGATTGTTTCAATATTTCTAACTTTGTCTTCCAAAATAACATCAGCATTATTTGTGATGTTGCCTGTAATATTTTGATATGCTGCAAGTGCTGCCGAGCTTGTGCCTTGCATTAAGTTTCCTGCAACAATTGCTCCAAGACCAAATGAGCCAGCATAAGGTGCAATTGATTGTAAAATGCCGCCCCATCCTGAAATTAATCCGGCTATTGGCATAACAATATTTTGACCAAAGCCCATGCCTGCGCCACTTCCTGCTGCATAGGAAGCGCTATTTAGCGCAGCAATTCCAGCTGCGGATACTGCATAACCAGTCGCCATTCCTGCGGCTCCGCCTGTTGGAACGCCTTCTGTTCCAAAGCCAAGAGAAATTCCGGCTGCGCCTGAAGGAAAGCCTGTGAAACTTGATAAGCCTGAAACGCCAAAAGAATTTGTTCCTGAATCAATATATGATTTTGATGAATAGTTTGGAGACCAATACGATGTGCCAGGAATATTCATCATTGAACTTCCGCCTAATGTTGGCATAAAGCTTGATGGCGAGAATAAATTTGCTAATTGCCACAAAAATCCGCCAGCAGTTCCAAAGCCTGAACCTGTGCCTGTTGAGCCTGAAACAGTTAAATCTCTTAAGCGGTCATAGGTTTCATACAATTCAGCCTTAGCTGCGGAGCTTGCCGCTCCATATTTATTTGCAATTGTTAGTGCATGGTCGTTTTTGTAAGACATAATTTACCTCAATATATAGTTTATTAGATAGGGCTAATAATTGCTATAATATATTTTGTTGATTTTTTAAGGTTTTTTTTAAAAAAGTCAAAAAAAAAAGAGCTTTTTAAAAAGCTCTTTTTGTAAATAAACAATTGGGGGAATATATAATTTGTTGTTAAGGCGTTCGCTCGACTAGCGTCGGCTCCTTGCCTTTCGGGTTAGTCCAGTGTCCGCACTCGGCACCGGCTCTTCGCAGCTGCCGTCGTGCTTCACATCCTTTTGCCCTCAAGACGTTCGCTAAGCTATTGCTTGCTCCTTGCCTTTCGGGTTAGCCGAAGATGTTGAATGTTTTATCAACGTTATCTTCAATTACCTTGGAAACAGATTCCATTTCTGTATCGATTGCCTTTTGTTCTGTATCAAGTTGTTGAATTTTTAATTCTAATGATTGGTCTTTTGCTTGAATTGCTTTTGTTTGAGCATTGATGTCAGCCATAGCTTTTTCATACAAGCCTTTTTCATATTCATAATCATTATAAGCTTGAGTGTATGCTGCTTCATCAGTTGTTGTTGTTGCACTTAAAGCAATTGTCATATTTCTGATGTCTTCTGGATATGTTTCATCATCAGCAATTGAAATTGAAGTTAATCTTCCGTTGTCAGATTGTTCTAAAGAAGCTCTTACTTGAATAGTTGTGCCTCTTTTGCTTTCGTACATTGACAAGAATGAGAATGTGTCATCCGCATTTGTTGTTGTGTCGTTTGCAAGCAAACCGCCTGATCTTCCTACAACTGCGCCTTCGTCGTCTTTTTCTTCAACGCCAAATAAATCTTCTTCTGTTAAGAAATGATTTACGCCATCGTTGTCTTGGTAATAATATTTAATTGCTGAACCACCTTGATAATTATGACATTCGCTATAACCATCAATGGTTGAGCATAAAGCTTCGTCGTTTGCGCCTTCTGAATTAGTTGGAAGAGCATAAATTTGATATTTATTAATGCCTTTCATTTTGCCTTCTGAATCAAAAGCGGTTTCAATAGAACCGTTTGGTGTTCCATTAGCATTTAAACCTTGAACACAAGTTAATTGGAATGTTTGAGAACTGTCAATTCTTCCCATAGTGATAACTGAAGTATATTTGTTATCATTTGTTGAATTGGTAATGCTTTTGAAATTATATCTGTAATCTCTTGCTAATTTTTGTGTTTCTTTTGTTTCTAAAGTAACAAGATATTCGCCATTATTAGCGTATGTTTTGCTATAATTTGCAATGGTGTAATTGTCTGTGTTTAAACCACTTGTGTTTTCTAATACATAAACTGTTTTTGCGTAAGCATTTACTGATGGAGGTGTTGGAACTTCCAATTCCATCATTTGGTTGTATAAGCCTGCGCTTTCATTCGCCAAAGATGTTCTTTGTTGGTTGATTTGTTGAACTTGGTATTCAACATTGCTTTTTCGAGCGGTCAACCCTAGAAATCTTGCTTGGCTTGCTGCCATACCCATAACTGTCATTGCCTCCATTGTTTATTTACATTTAGATTTACGACAGTAATTTAAGGATTCTTTAGGATTTTAAAAGCTTTTTTTACAAAAGTTTACAATTTAAAATTGTTTTTAATATCCAAGCTGTTTTCCTATTAAAGCTATTGTGTTAGGAAAATATTTTTGTAATATATGAATTCTGCTTCTTTGTCCAGCAACAGTTCCTGGGGTTGTAAGTAACGCTATGGTTTCTGCAATAAATTCCTTTATGCCGCCTTCAGAGCTCGGATCAAAATAATATACTGTGCCAGTGAAAAATTCTGGGTTTTCTGCCATGAAAATTTCAAATTCTTTGTTGTATTGTTCAACTATTTCTGGATTTTGCGAAAAGGATTCAACATTGTTGTTGTCAATTAAATGTCCCATTTCATGATATACAACAGAAGGTGCTTCAAAGTTAAGCTGTGCGCTTGCGTTAAAATTGCTTGCACTGCTTTCGTACCATTTTCCAATTTTTAAAATATCAATGTTTTCATCAAGTTGGTTTAGCATATCTGCGGGAAGATATTTGCAAAATTCCCAAAATGCATCTTGTTCTTCGATTGAAACATCTTCTCTATATTTATTTTGTATGTCAATTATTTTAACAGAACCGTCTGGCTGAGTAATCTCAATTGTTTTATTTTGGTCATTGTATTTACTTGTATAAGTTTTTCCATTTATTATGGTTGTTGTGGTGCCGTCTGGGTTTGTTGCAAATTCCCTATTGATAGACATTGCAACATTGCCATTTTCATCGATAATTTGATATGAATATTGACTAGAGATAACATTGCCGTCAGGGTCTTTTGTTTCGGAGTAAGACCTTTGTGTGGTTGTGCCATTCATAGTGAAATTTTCATTGTAAGTTATGCTGCCATCAGGATTTGTTGTTATAGAGGAAAGTTTTTTTCCGCCTTGAATAGAACCATCTTTTATTGCAGTTGTTATATCATATCCTTCAGGGTAATCGCTAACGGTATATTTGGTGCTTTCAAAAGTACCGGGAAGAATATCGGAGGCTTTTGCATAGATAATTTCAATTGGTTTTCCTGTTTTGTCTGTTATGATTTCTGTGTATTCACTCATTTCCCAACTAGTAATAGGTCCATCTTGAGTGCTGCCGCCCCAAGAAACATTTGTTCTATTTACTTCAAGGATTTTTATTTCTCCTTGTGAATTCATAGTATAGCTTGTTACTGTGTCGTTGTCGCTTTTTGTAATTGAAATTTCATAATCGTTTGAATTGGGTATTTTTCTATATGATAAAGAAGAATCATTTAAATCGATACCTTGCTTTCTTGCGATTTCTATAAGACTATATGCATTATTTGCAACGCTTGGATCATTTATTTCTGAAATTTTAATTTGAAAATCTTCGGGACAATTTATTGGGCTTATTTCTTGGGCTGGATTGTAGTTATTATACCAATCGTTTGGGGCATTTTCCCAACCATCGGAAGCCTCCCAACCTTCTGGAAGCTGTCCTGTTGAACCGTAATCTTCTGGCTCCCAACCATCGGAAGCTTCCCAATCTTCTGGAAGTTGTCCTGTTGAACCGTAATCTTCTGGTTCCCAACCATCGGAAGCCTCCCAGCCTTCTGGAAGTTGTCCTGTTGAACTGTAATCTTCTGGCTCCCAGTAGTTACCTTCAGGGTTTTGGCGTGTTGGACCATAATTTTCTGGTTCCCAATCGCCATTATTATTTGTATTTGTGTTTCCTGTATTTGTATTTGGTTTGTTTAATCTTGCAGTAGCGATACCGGTTACAACACTTAATAATTGGCTTATGGTTTCCATTCCAACATTTTCTAGCGTTAAGGCTTCTCCTGTGATTATCATATCGCTTAGCAAGCTGAGTGTGCCATCAACTCCAAGTTCTGTAACGATTGAAACAAATTTTTGTCCGCCTTCTGAAGCAATCCATTTTCCTGCGCCCTTTGCTGCCCATTCGCCAATTTCACCAGCAACTCCGCCTATTGCGTAACCTGCTGTAAATAGTGCAACATCGGTTAGTGTTTCTTTTAAAATGTCTTTATAGTGCGCTTTGTCTTGGTTGAAATCGTTATTATTTGTGGCAGTATCTGCAAATTCTAAAGCTTCGTCTCCAAAAGTCCCTGCTAATGCCATTGTGTTACCTGTTGAAAGTAATAATCCTCCAATTACTTGTCCGCCAGGAACAAAACAGGCAATTCCTCCAATTGCCATTAATGCCATACCGCCAAATTGGGAAGCAGAAGCTAAACCATCAATAAAGCCTTCTTGAGAAGATATATATTCATTCAGTATGTTGGTAACTGCATTTGCTTCTCCAAGTGCTTCTTTTGATAATCTGTTGTAATCTTGAACAATTTGCTCGTAGTTTAAACCCGTTGTGGCTTCAACTTCTTGAATATATTTGTTGATTTTTTGTTCTCTATATCCATCGGTGTAAAAGCCTTTTAGTGCGTCAAGTTCGGTATAATTTATTGAGCCTAAATTCCCAGTGGTTCCATCTTGATATACTACAACATATTCATTGTTCTCATTGATGGACATTTCTTTTATTTGGTTGGTTGAGCTAAAATAGAAGCTGTTTGGGTTTCTGTTATAGCTTGATTGAATCATTGTGCAAAATTCTTGTTTTCCTTTTTCTTCGCCATAAAATTGAACAAAAAGGTCAAGCATTTTTTCGGGGTTATCTTTTATTTCTGGAGACTGCAATGCTAGACAGAAATTGCTGATTTTTCCTGCTCCCATTTGAATAAATTGTAGCTCGGTTGCTTTTTGCTGATATTGAGCTATTTTTTCTGCATCATATTTGACACCTGTTAATTCTTCCCAAACGGCTTCAAAGTCGCCACCGTTTACTAATGTTTCTTTTAGAGTATTTATGATTTCTTCTTGTTTTAAGATTGCTTCTTCGACAGTTTGTTGCGTTAAATCTATCCCATTTGCAGATTTAAAACCATCAAAAAGTTCGCTTATCCATCCATCAGAATTGTCTTGAGCAATTAAGCCTTGTTGGGCGGAGCTTAATATCCCTTCAAGCAGACTTAGTGCGCAAGCATTATCTAATTCTTTTTGTGTGCATTGCGAAGCTGGTTTGCCATAATAATTTTGTGCAATTTCTTCCATTTGATTTTGCCATAACTGAGTGGCTAAATCTTCCCCTTGAGGTTCTTCTTCTGATAGTGTGGTTGTGATTTCTTCATAAAGATACATTAATTCATCATGCGATACTGTTTCGTCGTTTTCATCGAGTTTTGTAGCTTGAATTACTCCCATAATTAGTTCGTCATCAGTTTCTAATTCTCCAAGCATAATTTTATTAAAGGTGTCATAATCGATAGCAGATTCTTCACCGTCGTTAATTTCGCTATAAAAAGCATTATATACATCAAAAGGGTTAAAATTTGTGTCGGCAGCAGGAATCCCTGCATTGTTTGCAGTTCCATCGGGGCTTCCGGTTAAATTAGTTATAATTTTATTGATATCAATAAGCATGCCACACCTTTATTGTTAGATACGTCAGCTTGCTGTATTTGTTTAAATTTTTTTTGGCTTTTTTTACAAAAGTTTACAATTTAAAATTACTGGTATATAATTAAATAACAGGTGAAATAATGGCACAAATTTTAGGTAATATTCATTCAATAGAATCATGCGGAACGGTTGACGGTCCGGGGATTCGTTTTGTTGTATTTTTTCAAGGATGTCCTTTAAGATGCATGTATTGTCATAATCCCGACACTTGGGATTTTAATGTTAATCAAAAAATGTCTGTTGAAGAAATTTTGAAAAAATATGATGGAGTAAAAGAATTTTTGAAAAATGGCGGTTTGACTGCAACAGGCGGCGAACCCACTGCGCAGATTGATTTTTTAATTGAATTATTCAAGGCTGCTAAGGCAAAAAATATTCATACAACGCTTGATACGTCAGGAATTTTGTTCAACAAAACAAATCCTGCAAAATATGATGAATTAATAAAATATACAGATTTAATTTTGCTTGATATTAAACATATTGATTCAACTCAACATCACAAATTAACAGGACAAGCAAACGTAAATGTCCTTGAATTTGCAAAATATTTATCAAACAAAAAAATCCCCGTTTGGATAAGACATGTTGTTGTTCCTAATGTTACAAATAACAAAATATATCTTGCAAAATTGGGCGAATTTTTGTCAACTTTGAATAATATTCAAGCTCTTGATGTTTTGCCTTATCATGATATGGCTATTCCAAAGTATGAAAGTTTAGGAAAAGAATATCCGCTAAAAGGTATTCCTGCTCTTACAAAAGAACAAGCACTAGAGGCTAGAAATACAATTTTAGACGCTATGAGAGCGGCTAAAATGAAGAATTCTTAGTCGATGAAAATTGTTTGTTCTCTATCAGGACCAACACTTAAGATTGTGATTTTGATTCCTAATAATTCTTCTAAGCGTGCAAGATAAAGTTTTGCGTTATTTGGAAGTTCGTCGTAGCTTTTGCATTTCGAAGTATCTTGTTTCCAGCCTTTGTGAGTTTCGTAAACTGGCTCAAAATCGTAATGCGTGAAAACATCTGTTGGATAACTTTTTGTAATTTCGCCTGTAATTTTGTTTTTATATGCAACTGCAACTTTGATTTCTTCAAAAGAATCTAAAACGTCTAATTTTGTGATTGCAACTTCAGACAAACCACCAACCAAAACTGCATATTTTGCGCTAACCGCATCAAACCAACCGCAACGACGAGGTCTGCCTGTTGTAACGCCAAATTCTCCGCCAATGCTTCTTAGTTTTTCGCCAGTTTCATCTTGAAGTTCTGTAATGAAAGCTCCTTTGCCAACACGAGTCATATACGCTTTAAAAACGCCGATTGCTCGCTCGATTGTCATTGGACCCATGGAAGCTCCAACCCCTGCTCCGCCTGCAATTGGATTTGAACTTGTAACATAAGGATATGTTCCATAGTCAACATCAAGCATTACACCTTGTGCGCCTTCAAAAAGAATTGATTTATTTTTCTTTGCTTCCAATAAATTTTCTTGCCAATTAAAATCAACATAAGGAGCAAGAATAGCACGATATTGTTCGCATTCGGCTAGAATTTCTTCTTTTGTGTATGGTTTTAAATTGTAAACTGTTTCTAAAACTTTATTTTTGTTTGGAAGAATAATATCTAATTTTTTAGATAAAGTTTCTTTGTTAAACAAGTCTTCAACTCTGATTCCAGAGCGTTTTGCTTTGTCTGTGTATGTTGGACCAATTCCTTTTTTTGTTGTTCCAATTTTATTTTTCCCAAGTTCATTTTCGCTATATCCATCAATATCGATATGATATTTCATTGTAATATGAGCTAAAGGAGATATTTTTAGGCATTTTTCAAAATGTTCACGACTAACGCCTTGAGAAATGATATCTTCAATTTCTTTTTTAAGATCGTCTGGCTTAATAACGCAGCCTGCGCCAATCATGCAGGTTTTGTTTTCGTATAAAATGCCTGAAGGAATTAAATGAAATGCATATTTTTTGCCGTTTGCAACAACTGTATGTCCAGCGTTTGAACCACCTTGAAAACGAGTTATAAAATCAGCATCCATAGCTAATAAATCTGTAATTTTAGCTTTGCCTTCGTCTCCAAATTGAGCGCCAACTACAACAGTATTTTTCATTTTATGCCTTTCTTTAATTGTCATCCAATCTATTTTACTATGAAATTATTTATAGTAAAATCATCTTAGCGAGAAAAATTTCATACAAAATTTGTTTTTTGTAGAAATTTTCGAGTGAGCCTTAGGATGTGAGCTCGTGACGGCAGACCATTGAGGTCTGGCGGACAGAGCGAAACTGGACTTTAATAAGGAAAATTTCTTAGTGAGGAAAATTATGTTTAAAATTTATAATACACTATCTAATCAAATTGAAGTTTTTAAACCTTTAGAAGAAAACAAAGTTAAAATGTATGTTTGTGGTCCAACAGTCTATGACCATGCGCATTTAGGACATGCAAGGTGTTACATTACTTGGGACACGCTTTATCGTTATTTAAAATTTAAAGGTTACGATGTAGTTTATTGCAGAAATGTAACCGATGTTGATGATAAAATTCTTAAAAAATCAGACACTGAAGGGGTTGAACCTTCTGTTATTACAGATAGATATTATAAATCTTTTATTAATTCAATGAATAGCTTAAACGTTTTAAAGCCTGATGTTGAGCCTCGTGCAACAAAAACTCTTGGCGAAATGATTGCCATGGTTAAAAAGCTTGAAGCAGATGGTTTTGCTTATTGTGTTGATGGAGATGTATATTTCAGAGTTGAAAAATATGCAAAATATGGCGAATTATCTTCTCAACCAATAAAAGATTTATTGAATGGCGCTCGTGTTGAAGCAAACGAGAAAAAAGAATCTCCGCTTGATTTTGCTCTTTGGAAAAAAGACGAAAAATTTGGATATAAATCTCCTTGGGGCGTGGGTCGCCCTGGTTGGCATATTGAATGCTCTGCGATGAGCAAAAAACATCTTGGAAACACGATTGATATTCACGCAGGCGGTGCAGACCTTGCTTTTCCTCATCATGAAAATGAAAGAGCGCAGTCTGAATGCGCAAATGGTTGCCAATTTAGCAAATATTGGATGCATAATGGTTTTGTTACAATTAACAAAGAAAAAATGTCTAAATCATTAAATAACTTTTTAACGATTGATGATGTATTAAAAATCTATGATACAAACGCAATTCGATTATTTATTTTGACAAATCATTATAGAATGCCTGTTGAATTTAATGATGTTGCGCTATCGGGCGCTTCAAGTGGAGCTAAGCGCTTAATTAATTCTATTGCAGGAATTGAAATTGGCAATGAATATGACGCTGACGCAATTAAGGCGTTTGAAGAAGCAATGGATGAAGATTTAAACACATCAAAAGCCCTAGCGATTTTATTTGGTTTAGCAGAAAAAATAAGAAAAGGTGAAAATAAGCAAATAAACGCTAATACTTTATCATATCTTGGCTCTGTTTTAGGATTTGATTTTTCATTATCTCAAAAAGAAGTTTCGGCTGATGAGCTTAAAGCAATAGTTGAACTATTATATGAAGAATTTGGAATTGATAAAAGTATTGAAAATGTTATTGAAGAAATAATTAAAATCAGAAAAGAAGCTCGTGATAATAAAGATTGGGCAAAATCTGATGAAATTAGAGATAAACTTTTAGCTCACAAAATTCAACTTAAAGATACAAAAGAAGGTACAACTTGGCAGATAATCTAGAAACAGCTTTATATGTTGTTGCAACGCCTATCGGCAATTTGGCTGATATTACCTTAAGGGCGATTGAAATATTAAAACAAGCCGATGTGATTGCTGCTGAAGATACTAGAAACACAAGCGTTTTATTGGAAAAATATGGAATAACTACAAAATTGATTAGTTATCATAAATTCAGTGAATCTTCTCGTGTTGAGCTGTTTTTAAAATATTTAAGCGAAGGCAATTCAATTGCCCTTGTTTCAGACGCTGGAACACCTTTGATATCCGACCCTGGGGCGGTTTTGGTTGAAGCTGTATTAAATGCTGGATATAAAGTTATTCCAATTGTCGGCGCAAGCGCTGTTATTGGCTTATTGAGTGCAATTCCAAGAATTGATGAAGATTTTAAATTTGTTGGGTTTTTGCCAAGAGTTAAAAATCAAATTCTTGATATTGTTTCAAAAAATAAAAACGAAAATTTGGTTTTTTATGAAAGCCCAAATCGTTTAATTGAAACATTGGAAATAATTGCGCATGAATATCCAGACAAAAAAGTTGCAATTGGAAGAGAGTTAACCAAAAAATTTGAAGAAATTAAAGTTGCAAATATTGCTGAAATTATTGAATATTTTAAAAATAACACCTTGAAAGGCGAAATTGTTGGAATGCTTTATAAAGACACAATTCAAGAAGAGCTTGATTTTGATGACAAAATTAAAAAATTGAAAGCGCTCAATTTGAAAGACAAAGAAATTTCTTCAATTCTTGCTGCTTTGTATGACGCTAATAAAAATTTGATTTACAAAAAGTGTTTGGAAATGTAGCTTCCTCCATTTAATCTAAAATTCTAACGAACTCTTGATATATATATATATATTATAGGCTCTTTTAAAAGGAGTTTATAATATGAAAAAAGCTTTTACTCTTGCTGAGCTTATGATAGTTCTTTGTGTTATTGGTGTGCTGGTTGCGGTTTTGCTGCCTGCTGTTCGAAATGCAATGCCTGATAAAGATGTGATGAAATTTAAAAAAGGTCATAGAGCTTTTGTCGAAGCGGTTAGAGAGATGGTTAATTCCGAAAAGTATTATTTTAATGGCGATTTAGGAATGCGCCCAGATAAAACTTTGATTGATGGAAGTCACAGCGGCGATAACACATATTTTTGTGAAGTATTTGCAGATATTGTTAATGTTAAGGAAAAGAATTGCCAAAGTACGATATTAAGTGGTGATATATTGGGTGGTTTGCAAATTAATGTTGTTGATGAGGCAAGTAGAATTAAACAGCAGAGTGATGCTGATGAAAGATGTTTAAAATTTCAAAATTATAGTGCTTTGCCTGAGTTGATTTCAACAGATGGCGTTTTTTATTATCAAGCCGCAACAACAATACCTTTTGGTGCCCCGATTTCTTCTTTTCAAAATCAGGCGTATGGTGATTTAACAAGATGTCAAGATACATATCTTGGTTGCGATGCACGTCTTTTTTATGTTCCTTCGCAAAGAAATGCTCTCGGCTCAAATGAATTGTATAAAGTTTTTTGCATGGATATTGATGGATTTAAAAAGGGAGAAGCACCTTTTGGTTATGGGGTCAGAACAGATGGTAAGGTCCTTTTTGGCACAAGAGCTTCTGAGTGGCTTAAAAAATCAGTTCAAGGAAATGATTAAAAATAAAACCTCCCTTTTGGGAGGTTTTATGGAGCGGAAAGGCCTAAAATTCTAGGCGAATTTATGAGCCTTAGAATTTGGTCATATGGCGAAGCCATAAGGGGCTCCCCGTTCTGAAGCAAAATAAAACCTCCCTTTTGGGAGGTTTTATGGAGCGGAAGACGGGGCTCGAACCCGCAGCAGCCTGCTTGGAAGGCAGGTACTCTACCAATTGAGTTACTTCCGCAACTATATTATTCAATTTTCAACTCTACCATTGTAACTCAATTGGTAGAATGTGGTCAAGCCACTTCGCTTCGTAAACTCGCGACGGAGTTACTTCCGCATGAAGTATCTCAACTGTTTTTATTTAACACCAAAAACATAATTTTTGCAATAGATATTACTCTATTTCTTTTAATTTATTTTCCAACTCCAACACGTTGAAAGAATAATTTTTAATATCTTTAATTAAATCGATTAATTTTGCTTCGTCTTTTTGTGTTGTAATAAATGTTTTAATATCTTGTTCTTTTGCGATTTTTATTAAATCGTTGATGTCTTTTTTTGTATATTTGTGATGATCCTCAAAAGCAATTGGCGTAATTTCATAAAATTTGCTTGCAAAATCAAAAAATTGCTGAGGCTGACCAATCGCACAAAAAGCGATTGCTTTTTCATTGTTTAATTTTACTTCTGCTCCTGATTGAGAATTATATATTCTTTTTGGTTGCATTTCGCAAATTTTAAGCGGTTTGTTGAATTTTTTTGCCCAAGAAATAGCGTTTTTTATATCTTCATCGCCTTTGTTTACTAAAATTATTTCATTTGCTCTTTTAATTTGAGAAATCGGCTCTCTTAGTGGTCCATAAGGCAATAAATGACCGTTTCCGAATTTCATTTTTGAATCAATTACCAAAATGGTTTTGTTTTTTTTGACTTTGCGATTAGAAAAACCATCGTCTAAAATGACCGTATTTATGCCATATTTAACAAGCGCAAGTTCGATTGCCTTTTTCCTGTTTGCACATGTTATGACAACAACTTCGCTACCAACTTTTTTTGCAATTTGAAATGGTTCATCGCCGCAAATTAATCCATTTTGAAATTTTAATCCTTTGTTGTCTTTTATTATGTTTGGATTTTTGTTTGAAATTTTTGCGCCATATCCTCTTGAAATAATTGCAACTTTTCGTTCTTTGGAAAGACTATTTGCAAGCTCAATCACAATCGGGGTTTTGCCAACCCCTCCTGTTGTAAGGTTCCCAACACAAATTACTTGAAGTTTTGTTTCGTATTCTTTTAAAAATTTAATATCGTATAAGAAATTTTTAACGTTAATTGCTGTGCTATATCCAAATTCTGCCAAAGATAATCCAAGCTTCAAGAAAAAGTTTGGATTTTTTCTTGAATAATGGATTTCTTGAAAGTCTGTTTTAAAATTTTTTCCCATAATTAGAACATTAATCTGAATAATAAGAAGCGTTTGTTTAGTTTTTCGGAGAATTTTTTAACATTTTTTGTTATAACTAAAACATCTTTAACTGTTGATTTTAGTTTCAATTTTTCTCCGTCGTCTAATTTATTATAATCATCCATAACTTTTGCTAAATTTGTTGTGATTGTTGATAAATTAGTTACGGTTGTGGTGATGTCTTCTTTTAGTTTTTCGTCTTTGGTATATTCATTAACATAGCTTGAAATATCAGCCAAATGTCTTGATGTTTCATTGATGTTTGTTATGATTTCTGCTGATTGCTCGTCTTCAAGTATTCTGTTAATATTTTCAGACATTTTTCCTACTGATTTAATGCTTGTTACAACGTCGTTTTTCAATGTTTCGTCTGAAATTAATTCGTTCAAGTTGCAAGACAATGTGTTTAAACTTTTAATCAAATCTTGAGATTGATTTGTTAATTCTTCTAATTCAGCTTTTGATGAATCAATTAATAGCGCAGCTTTATCCAAAGTTGTGTTTGCGCTTTGCGTAAGGACGCTGATATTTTGAACAGAAGTTTTAATTCCGCCGATAAATTCGTCTGATAAAATTTCTGTGATTTTGTCGTTTGTTTCAAGCATTGCATGAGTTGCACGGAAGCCTAAATCCATAAAATCAGACAATCTCATTGGTTCAATTACTGTATATTTCAAGTCTTTTTTTGGTGTTTGCAAAATTTCACCATCAGCCAAATTGAAATATATTTTTCCTGATTGAATCTTCATTTCTAAGGAATTTTTGTCTAAAGTTAAACCAGGAAGATTGATTGTATATGCCATTTTTAAGACATTTTTTGTTGTCATTTTTTGTCTTAATTCAAAAGGAATTTGCGACTTTTTGACAACTTCGGCATCAATTACTTTTCCAATTTCAACAATGCCTTCTGATAATTCCATGTATATTGAATCCTCCTTTTTAACGGCAGTGTTATTTTTGCTTGTTTCGCTGTAAATTATTTCATTTTTTGGAGGGGTAACTTCTAAAAATTGTTCGCCAATGATTCCTGATTGTTGAATTGAAATTGTTGAAGCGTAAGGGATTTTAACGCCTTTTTCTGTTATTACAAAGCGAAGTTTAACATAGCTATCTTTTCCTTGTATAACTGGTGTAATATCTTCAACTTGACCAATTCTAAGTCCCATCATTTGAACAGCTGAACCTGCACGCATTCCGTTCACGTCTTTAAAAGCTAAATCTATGCGTTCTCCGCCAGATAAGCTTCTTCCTTTAACCCATAATACTGTGAATATGAGAATAGAAATGGCGCTTAGTGTTAATAAGCCAACTTTTAATGCTGAAGAATATTTTTTCTTTTTATTCATTTTGACTACCCTTATTTTGTTGCAATGTTCATTGGACCTTGAATTGAGGCTGAAACAAACTGACGAGCATATTCGTTATTTCCATAAAGCAAGTCCTGCACGCTTCCTTGGAAAACGATATCGCCTTGATATAGCATAATTACATTATCAACAGCTCTTTTGATTGTTGATAATTGGTGTGTAACTACAATGCAAGCTGCATTTAATTCTTTTTTAAGATGGACAATATAATCTTCAATCATTGTTGAAGTTACAGGGTCTAACCCTGCGGTTGGTTCATCGTATAAAATTATATTTGGATTGGTTACAATTGCACGAGCAAAGCCAACCCTTTTTTGCATACCGCCTGATAATTCTGATGGGAATTTTTCTTCAATTCCTTCAAGACCCACCATTTTCAATTTTTCAGATACGATTTTTGAAATTTCTTCGTTTGAATATTTTCCACGAAATTCTTTGCGTTCAACTAATGGAAAAGCAATATTGTCGTGAACATTTAAAAAATCAAAAAGCGCGCTATATTGAAAAGCCATGGCAATTTCTGAATTTTCAGGATAAATTATTTCGCCTTTATCCTCATATAAAATTCCAGAGATAATTTTTAATAATGTTGATTTTCCGCTTCCTGAAAAACCAACAACTCCAAGAGTTTGTCCATTTTCAACTTTTAAGGAAATATCATTTAAGATTTTTCTTCCATCAAATATTTTAGTTAAATTTTTAATTTCTAATGACATAATTAACCTTTATAGATAAAAAATTGCGGCAAAAATGAAATCCCACATTGCTATTGCCAAAAATGACCATACAACGGCTTTTGTTGTTGCTAAACCGACCTCTTTAGCACCACCCCTTGTCGCATATCCGCAAGAACAGCTAATTAGCGCAATAGTTCCGCCAAAAACTGAACTTTTTAAGATTGCGATAAAAATATCTCTTATATATAACCCATGCCACATTGAGGTTATATAGTTCAATATGCTCAAATCAGCACAAAAATGCGAAACTAGCCCAGCGCATAATAAACCAAAAAATGCGCTAACGATAAAAACAACAGGCATAAAAAGCACGCCTGCAAGAAATCTTGGAACCATCAAATATTCAATTGGGTCAACTCTTAAAACTTTCATTGCATTAATTTGCTCTGTTACCGACATTGAGGCAATTTCTGAAGCAAAGGATGAACCCACCATTGAAATAATCGCAAATCCGCTCATTACAGCAGCAAGCTCTCGAACCATAACAAGAGCAGAAAGCATTCCCGTATAATCAGCTCCGCCTTGTTTTGCAAGTTCTGGCGCTAATTGCATTGCGATAATCGAAGCAGTCATTCCAACGATTGCAAGGCTGATTGGCAAGCTATCGAAAGCAAATCTTTTTGATTGTTCAACAACTTCTTTAAAGTTGATTTTGAATGTTAAAAGGTGTGCAAAAACACGCGAAAAATCACACCCAATATTTCCAAGGGTGATTAAAAACTCTCTTATTTGCTTCCAAAATAAAAGAAAGCCTTGATAGGTGAGTGTTTTATTAAGTTCGAACATATCTTTATTTTATATTAAAAATTAATTTTTAAGCACGTCAATACTAATATTTAGCCTAAATGGACGACATATTTTTGCTTAATATTCGTTAATATTTTATTATATAAGCGCAATTTTTTTTATTCACTTGCGTTATAATCTTGGAAATGTAACTAAAAAGAAAGGGTTTGTTATGGTAGTAAATGCAGCTGAAAGAATGATTCATGACAGATTAAGCCTTGTTAAAGCGGCAGAATCTAACACTAAACCAGCAGTTAATGTTTTATCAAATGCAGCTAAAAAACAACAAATGGCTCAAATTGCTGACACATTTAACAAAAACAATGGAACAGAAATTCCTCTTCCAACTTTAAAAGGTAAATTTGGTCAATTTACTGATAAAGTTCTTGGTTTCTTGAAAGCTAATAAAAAAGCATTCGCAATTGGCGCTGGCGTTGTTGCTGGCTTGGTTACTGTTGGCTTAATTGCAAAAAAAGTCATTGATAACAAAAATCAAAAATAATCATAATAAACCGAGATTTCATATATAAAAAAACCTCCCAAATGGGAGGTTTTGCTTATTTTTTGTTGTCATTATGCTTCAAGGCTAATGAATTTAGCCTTATCAACACCATCTATTTTTGCAATTTCTTCCAATGTTGTGCTTTTTACTTCGCTATCAACATTGATTACCATTACGTTTTTGTCTGTTTCAATGTTGTTTTGCGCAACTTGCATTCCTGAAATATTGATATTATCAGCCCCTAAAACGCTTGCAACTTGAGCAACCATGTTTGGTTTGTTGATGTGAGGAACAAACAACATATATTTTTTAGGTTCAATTGAAGCAAAATAATTGTTGATTTGAACAATTCTTTTGATTCCTTTTGCGATTAGCGCACCTTTTACAATTGCTTCATTTTCAGAAGTTTTGATTTTTACGCAAATTGTATTTTGTTCTTCATTTGTTTTTGTTGTTTTAACTTCAATTCCTCGTTTTTGGGCGATAATTGGCGCATTAACATAATTAACATCAACCATATTTGCACTTAAAACGCCTTTTAAAATAGCAATTTCTAAAGGTGAAACATCAAGAGTTGAAAGCTTACCGCTAACCGAAACATCAAGTTCTTTAATTGCTCCAATTGACAATTGAGAAGCAATTTGAGCAATATTTTCAGCAAGACCCATATACTCTTTAACTGCTTCAAGTTTTTGAGGTTTAAGAGCAGGAATATTGATTGCGCTTGTTGCATTTCTTCCCGATAACACTTCAACAACTTGGTTTGCAACATCAAGAGCAACGTTTATTTGTGCTTCATCGGTGCTTGCTCCAAGGTGTGGAGTTAAAATTGCAGACTTTCCAAGATTGATTAATGGAGATTTATCAACATTTTTTTCGTCTTCATAAACGTCAATTGCACATTGCGCAACTTGTCCTGATTCGATTGCTTTAGCTAATGCTAATTCGTCAATAATTCCGCCACGAGCGCAGTTGATAATTCGAACACCTTTTTTCATTCTATTTAAAGTGTTTGTATTAATTAGACCCGCTGTTTCTTTTGTTTTTGGTGTGTGGATTGTTAAATAATCAAATAATCCCCAAAAATCATCAAGATGTTGAATGTAAGTTGCGCCCATTTTTTCAACCATTTCTTTGTTTGCGTATGGGTCAAACACAACAACTTTCATACCTAGAGCCATTGCAACATTTGCAACATGTGCTCCGATTTTTCCTAAGCCAATTACGCCAAGAGTTTTGTTATAAACTTCAACGCCTGTGAATTTTGAGCGTTCCCATAAACCTTGTTTAACAGAAGCGTCTGCAATTGGAATATTGCGGCTCATCGCCATCATCATAGCAATTGTATGTTCAGCAGCAGCGTGAGTATTTCCATCGGGCGAATTAACAACAATTATCCCTTTTTGAGTGGCTGCGCTAACATCAATATTATCTACGCCAACGCCAGCTCTGCCTATAATTTTTAAATTTTTTCCAGCTTCAATAATTTTAGCAGTCACTTTTGTTTGTGAACGAACCAAAAGCGCATTATATTCGCCAATGATTTCACAAAGTTTGTCTTCATCCATTGTAGGAAGATTATCAACATCAGCAACTCGTTGCACAATTTTCACGGCTAAATCATTGATTTTATCCGTTATTAATACTTTTGCCATTATTTACTCCTCTTTTTTGTTATCCTCTTGGTAGGTATGCTTGCGAATATCTATACGATTGAACAAAGCCTGCCGACTCATACATTTTAACAGCACTTTGCAGATTTAAATCTAAGCTCGCATTCAATTCGTTTAATTCAATTATACCGCCTTGATGTAATTTAACAACATCAAGAACAGAGGCTTTAACAAGTGATTTTGATAATTTTTGACCACGATGTTCAGGCATAATGCCGATTAGGGGAAGATTTGCAATTCCGTCGCCTGTAACATTTGTTAAGCAAAAACCAACAAGTTTGTTTTCATATAATAAGATTTTACTTGCTTGCGGTAAAAATCTTCCATAAATTGAAGTTGTGATTTTTTGTGTGATATCTCTGCAACCTTCAAGTGAAGAAAATCTAACATCAAAATTAACATCTGATGAGTCTTTGAAAGAATTATAAATAACTTCAGATAATTCTTCAAAATAAATGTCACGATATGGAGTTAATTTATAGCCGATTGGCAATTCCATAAAGTTGAATTGAGATAATTCTTTAATTTGTTGTTTGTTTTTAATATCAAAAACAACAACGCCTGTGTCGATGAAATTAAAATTAAATTCAGCAACTTCTTTTCTGAAGCTTTCTTGAACGCCAAGCATTGCATAGCTAACAACCGCATGTTTTCTTTGGTTTTTTGTTTGTTCCATAAATTTTTCAAACAAACATCTTCTTTTTTCGTTGATGTCTTCTGTGCCAAGACAGTGAATTACAAATAATTCAATAACATCGTGTTGAACTGTTGTGTATGCTAAAAATCCTGTTGGGATGGAGTCTTCTAGCAATACTATGCAAGAAATTAGCCCTTTGTTGAAAGAATCAATAAAATCGTCATAAACTAATGGGTCAATTTCAAATTTGTAATCTGTTCTGGCTTTAAGGCGAAAGTCGTTGTATGCGCCTTGGAACACTCTAAAATATTTTTCTTCTAAATTAGCGATTTGATACATAAAAGCAATACTTCCTTGATTTTTGTTAATTGTATCATGGAGGTAATTTGATTTTCAAACTTTATGTTTAGATTTGTTAATAAAAATTTTTCTAATCTATTTGAATTATTTTTTATCAAAATCGTTAAAGTTTTTTCAGCGAAATGGATGATGAATAAAAAAAGCATATTCGTTATTCTAGCAATGTAATAGAAATTATATGGGGATAGAATTTAATTGAGGAGGTTTAAGTTCACTCTGGAGAGTGTTTTAACCGTTCGCAAAAAAGCTCTTGAGGATGCAAGAATCAGACTTGCAAGCATAATGAATATTTTTAACAAGCAAAATGAAATTTTAAATGAGATGGAAATTGCTTTGCAAAATGTTCGAAATGACTCAGAAAGATATCTTTTTGGCGAGACATTTTCTCCTTGTTTGGTTTCGAATTACAATTCTTTTGCTTCAAAAATCATTCAAGATATTACAACTCAAAAGTTGATTATCGAAAAAACAAAAACCGATTTATTAAGGCAACAAGAATTAACCAAAAAAGCCTATATTGAAGTTAAATCTTTAGAAAAGCTCAAAGAAAAACAAAAGGCTCAATACGATAGGGAAGTTCTTCAAGAAGAATTTAAATTAATAGACGATATTGTAAATTCCAGAAGAACGATAGCTTAAGGACAATAAAGAAAAATGATAAACGCTTTAGCGCAAAATATACAAACAAATGAAAATTCTGCTGCGATTGATGTGATGATGCAAACGCTTAGCTCTGCTTCGCAAACAAAAACCCAAGAAGAAGGTGGTTTTTCAAACATTATTAATAATCTTGACGCAAGAACTCAAAAAGCTCAAAGCGATTTTGATAAACAAGCAAAAGTTACAAATATTAGCTCTATTAATAAAAAAGCTTTAGATAAAAAAGAAGCAAATAATACTAAACCTGTGCAAAAAACTGCGCAAGAAACAAGTGTTTCATCAAAAGAAATTGTTGAAAAAGCTCCTAAAAAAGTTTCAACAAAAGAAGCCAACAAAATAAATACTGAAGTAGAAAAAAATACTTCAAAAATTAATGATAAAGCGCTTCAAACTTCTCAAAAAGAAGTTGAAACAAAAGATGTTGAAACTGTGCAAACAACTCAAACAAAAGATTTGTCAGACATAAATAATAGCTCACCTGTAGAATCATCACCAGTTTTTTCTTCTGACAAGCAAATTGAAATAAATGACGAACAAAAAGAGCAAATTGAAAGCGCTCTTGAAGAAATCGAATTAAATATTCAAGACATTTTTAATGTTGTTAATATTGTTGATGAAACTTCAACAATTGAAAATCAAGATTTAAAAACAAAAATTGATGCTTTGCTTCAAGATATTGAAAATTCTCAAGATTTAACTAAAGCAATTGAAGAAATTTCAGCATATCTTGATAATTCTTCTTTAAATCAAGAACAAAAAGAAGAAATTACTTCTTTGTTGAATGATTTAAAAGAAACTTTAAATAACGATGTTGAAATTAAAAGCGATGTTTCGCAATTTCAAAATCTTGTTGATGAACTTAAAAAAGAAATCGACAAAACACTTAATGTTGATTTAAAAACAGAAATTAAAGCTGAAGTTGAAAAGCCTGTTTTTGAAAATAAAGAAAATATTGAAATTGTTGAACAAAAACCGCAAAAACAGCAAGAGGCAACTAAAATTGAGCAAAAGCCTGAATTAAAAACGCAAGAAGTTAAAGAAAAATTAAACGAAATTGTTGAGTTTTTTGAAAAGAATTCTGAAGATATAAAAAAAGTTTTCAACATAAAAGAAATTGAAAATCTTCAAGATGTTAAAGAAGTTATTGAATCAATTGATGTTGATAAACTAGGCGAAATTAAAGATGCTCTTAAGGAATTAACAAACAAAATTGATACTGAATTAAAAGATTTTTCGCAAGATTTAAAACTTGATGAAAAACTTATTAAGCCAATCAAAAATCTTCAAGAAACAATTGAAAAAATCGAAGCAGATTTTGAATCTGAAAATTTAACTTTAAAAGAAGACGTTGATTTTATTCAAAAAGAAGATGTTATTCAAACGCTTGATAAATTAACTTCTAAAGATTTTGAAAAAATTGAAATTCAAGACAAAGAAGCTATGAAAGAAGTTGTAAAACTGCTTGAAAATCTTGATAAACAATTAAACAATAAAATTGTTGATGAAGAAGTTAAAGTTCAAGTTAAAGATTTAGTTGAAAAAATTAATGATGAAACTTTAAATTTGAAAGATTTGGCTGAAGCTGTTGATGTTCTTGCTGATGATATTAAATCGCAATTTGAAAAACAAGAAACAATTTCATTAAATGAAAACAATACAATTGACATTACTGGTGAATTTGCAAAAATTTCAAAAAATCAAAATGATTCTTTAAACCAAGAAAAAACTTTTGAAAACAAAGATTCAAATGAATTTTTAGCGCAAGAAGAAGAAACTCCTGATGTTGATTTTGCTGATTTAATGGATAGCGACTTTAGTTTTGAAGAAGTTAAACTTCAAGGAACTGCGCAAAAAAATATTGATGTTAAAAATATTGAGCAAAATCTTCAAAAAACAATTGCAATGCAAGAAATGCTTGATGAAATGATGGTTGAAGTTGATATTAAAACAATTCCATCTCAATCAGGAGCTCTGTCTGTTGCTGATGAAATTACTAAAATGGCAATGGGAGAAACAAATTCTCTTAATTCTATAACAAGCGCTGGCAGTGTAACTTATGATTCAACAGGGGTGAATGCCGTAATTAAAAATGCGGCAACATTAATGAAATCAGCTCAAGTGCAAAATCCAAATGCTCCTTCAATGGAGGATGTATTGAGTCAGGTTGCAAATAAAATTACTCAATTAAAAGATGGCTCTGCGCAAAAATTGACAATGGTTTTAAGACCAAACGATTTAGGAAGATTATCAATAGAATTAACTTCGAATCAGCAAGGTTTAACAACTCAAATTATGGCTCAAAACGAAGACGTTAGAGCGTATATTGAAAGAAACATTGATTCTCTTCGTCAACAATTGTCAGACGCGGGGGTAAATGTTAATTCAATTCAAATTAAAACAGCAGGACAAGAAGGCTCAACAAGCTATGAAGGAAATCAAGCTTTTAATAAAGAGTCGCAAGAAGAAAATTTAAACCAACAAAACAACAAAAATTCAAAAGAACAACAACAAAAAAATGGCAATAAAGATGCAAGTGAAATTTTGGCGCAAATGTCTAATTATGATATGCATTTTGCGAAAGATTTTTCAAGCGTTTTGAATAAAACTCTAAGTTACAACATTAACTAATAAGGACAAATAAATGGCTTCAAGTGTATCAAACCAAATTATACAAAATGCCAATTTGACAGCACAAAATAGGGCTAATCAGGACACAATTAAAGAATCAAGTTCAAGCGTTAATTCGCAAGATTTCTTGTTTCTTTTAACTCAACAGCTTCAATATCAAGACCCGATGAACCCAATGGACAACTCTCAAATGCTTGCGCAAGAAGCTCAATTTGCGACATTAGAACAAATGGAAGCACTTACAAGCAGCTTTTCTCAATTTTCAAATATATATCAAGCAAACTCTCTTCTTGGACAAAAAGTTGAAGTTAATGTTGATGGAAAAGAAACATCTGGAAAAGTTGATTATGTTGATTATTCAGACAAAAATGGCGCTTCAGTTAGCATTGGCGGAAAAATGTATCCTCTTGATTCTGTTACAAAGGTTTATCCAGAAGACACGACAACTCAAGAAAGCGATACTAATTTCTTTAAAACTGCAGCAGCTTCAATTGCAAACAATTTAACAAATATAACAAACGCTCTTTTTAATTACGAGGATGGAACAACTCCTCCTGAAGGAGCAAACAATCAAACAAACACAAACACTGAAACAAAATAAAATGACAAAATGACAATAAAGGAAAGGACAATTTAGTAAATGACACAAGCATTATTTACGTCTATGACAGGCTTAAATGCTGGTACGGAGCAATTAACAGTTGTTTCTGACAACGTTGCTAATATGAACACAACAGCATACAAAACTAGCCGTGTTGATTTTCAAGACGTTTGGTATGCAACCAAAACAACAGGCACAAACTCAAGCAGAGTTTCAGGCGGTACAAACCCATATCAAATTGGCGTTGGCGTTCAATGCGCTTCTATTACAAAAGATTTTTCTGCTTCAAGCACAAATACAACAGGCAGAAGCGAAGATATGGCAATCACTGGAAATGGCTGGTTTACAATACAAAATTCTGATGGAAAAGTTTTATTAACTCGTGATGGTACTTTTTCATTAGACGAAAATGGATTTTTATGTACTGCGGATGGTTCCAAGGTTCTTGGTATGGACCAAATGGAATCATTAACAAATTCTACAATTCCAATTAAAATGCCGACTTCAATTAAAGTTGTTGTTGAAGGTACTCCAAAAGCAAAATTTGATGCTATGAAATGCTCTGAATTAAATGCTTTAGGAAGTTCAAATTCTGGAATTCGTGATGGCGAATTTGGTGTAACTGTTAAAGTTAAAAATCCTGATGACACAGTTAGCACAGTAAAATTAAAAGTAAATGTTGGAACAGATGTGAACGATGGAAGCGTTGCGGCGATGGTTGCTGCGATGAACGCTTCAACAACAAATGGAACAGATGCTGATGGCAACCCTGTAACATACAAAGTTAGCGATTATTTTACAGTTGCTTCTGAAAATGGAACAATTTCTTTCACTCCAAAAGCAGGTGTTGAATCATTAGAATTCAATTCTATTGAAGAAAAAGATGGCGGAACAAATTTTGTTTCAATCGCAAAACTTGCTAATATGCCATTGGTTGATGGAAAATATACCTCCGATCCATTGAATTTGTCCGCTACAATTGGACAAGTTGACGATATTACTTCTGAATATACTCAAAATTACGATAGTTTTTCAGTTGGTAAAGATGGACTTGTTACTGTAACTTATGGTGATGGTTCAATTTTGACTGTTAAATCAAACGATGATGGCTCAACATATTTCTCATATCAAACATCAGCTGGCGTAATTATTAATGATGATATTCAAAATTCTGGTAATGCGTCATTATATGTTGACCCTAACGTTTTGGTTAAGGCAAATATGCAACTTCAATTAGCTAAAGTTTTAAACGATGGTGGCTTAATTGCAGAAGGAAATAACCAATATTCTGTTGGCGTAAACTGCGGAGATGTTATTTATACCGCTGCAAACATAAATGGTGTTGGCGGGGTTGTAACAGGAGCGCTGGAAGCTTCTAACGTTGACCTTGCACAGCAATTTTCAAATATGATATTAGCTCAAAGACTTGTTCAAGCTAATTCACAAGTGTTCTCAGGCGCAAACCAATTGCTAGAAACATTGGTTTACTTGGGTCAATAATTTTTAAGTTTCTCTTTATTGTCTTTATTAATAAAAGCACTCAGAATCGGGTGCTTTTTATTTTTCCCTCCTCCATCCACCCCAATTTCCTCAAATCTACTTTATATAAAACTACCCATTATATTGTGCACTTAGCGAAACATATTCCGTAGGAATTGTTTGAGCGAAAGCGAGTTGTCCGAAGGAATAATGTTGAGCTTAGTGCACCACTAGAAACCAACAAAACAACAAAGCCGAAGTT
>JAFQHZ010000004.1 GCA_017415185.1 Candidatus Gastranaerophilales bacterium | reverse complement strand
TGGTAATTAAATTATAATGGCGTGCAAAATCTTTTCAACATTTGCCTTTTTGTGGAATTAAATTTTTCGCTTGTTAAAAATAAAATATAACTCACCTTTTTTAAATTTTTATCATCACATTAAAAAACCGGAGAGGTTTTGCGTTTTAAAATTAAGGTTTAATTATATACATGTTTTGTATAAGAATAGCTTAATTGCAAAAGCTCGACTGTTTCCTTGCTCCTGAGCGACTTCGTCGCACGTCGCCATCGTTCAGCTCCAGCTTCTTGCTCAACGCAAGTCGCTTGGGAGCCTCGGCTTACGCATTGTAGATAAAAATTTAAAAAAGAATAGTCAATGGAATCTTTAAGCCGTGTTTTCTCTTTTCGCTTCACTTTTCTCTTTTTCATTGGCGTATGAATAAAAAGAGAAAAGTGAAGAAGAAGCTTTAGCTTCTTTAATAGAAAAACGAATTAAGATAAAAGTTCCAAATAAAAATATGTTTAGAATTGAATAAAATAATACATTTTATTCAATTGTAAATTTTTCAAACCAATATCTTGCAAAAAAATCTTGATATAATAATATATTCATTGTCAGAAATATCCCTCAATAAACCCAACAAAAAACTTTATTAAAATAAGTTTGTTTTGTTGTGTTTTTTAGTTTTAAAGGGTATCCCCCAAAGAAATCACATTACATTAAGAAAGGTAATAAACGTGGAAGAAAACAAAGAAATTCAAGCTGAAGTTCAAGAGCAAGAAGTAGTTGAAACAGTTGAAACTGTTGAAGCAACTGAAGTTGTTGAAGAAGCTAAAAGACCTGCTAAAAAAAGCAGAAGAAGAAAAATTGAAACAGTTGAACCAACTGAATCAGAATGGAAAGAACAAGTTGTTCAAATTCGTCGTGTAACAAAAGTTGTTAAAGGTGGTAAAAAACTATCTTTCAGAGCTATTGTTATTGTTGGTAATAAAAAAGGTCAAGTTGGCATGGGCGTTGCAAAAGCTGCTGAAGTTATTATTGCAATTCAAAAAGCAGTTGCTGATGCAAGAAAAAATCTTGTTAGCGTGCCTCTATTCAATTCAACAATCCCTCACATGATTACAGGAAGATCTGGTGCTGGTTCCGTTGTATTAAGACCTGCTTCAAAAGGTACTGGAGTTATCGCTGGTGGTGCAGTTCGTGCAGTATTAGAACTTTCAGGCGTAGAAAACATTTTAGCAAAATCGCTTGGTTCTAAATCTCCACTTAACGCAGCAAACGCTACATTAAATGCTCTTAAATCTTTAAGAACTTTCAAAGAAGTAGCTGCTGTTCGTGGTATTTCAGTTAAAGAAATGTTAAATGCATAAGCAATTATTAAATTAAAAAGGATATAAAAATGTCAGATAAAAAAATAAAAATTAAACAAGTAAAAAGCACAATCGGTGCTAGCGAATCTCAAATTAAAGTTGTTCGCGCTCTTGGTTTAAAGAAAAAAGACCAAGTTGTTGAACATTATGCAAGCGCAACAATCATGGGTATGGTAAACAAAGTACCTCACATTGTTCAAATCGTAGAATAATTATTTAAGGAAGGTTTAATATAATGTTAAAATTAGAAGATATAAGACCAGCTGAGGGTGCAACTCACACTAAAAAACGTAAAGGTAGAGGTATTGCTTCTGGTCATGGTAAAACATCTTGCCGTGGTAACAACGGTGAAGGTCAAAGAAGTGGTAACAGCCACAAAAGAGGTTTTGAAGGTGGACAAATGCCATCTTACAGACAAATGCCTAAATTAAAAGGCTTCAAAAATAAATTTAGAGAAGCTTCTGCTGCAATTAATGTTGCAAGATTAGCTGAACTTGATGCTGAAGTTATTGATTTAACTTATCTTCAAGAAACAGGCAGAGCTCATTCTTCCGCTGTCGCTTTAAGAATTTTAGGAAATGGCGAAATAGCTAAAGCTATCACAGTAAAAGCAAGCTACTTCTCACCATCAGCTAAAGAAAAAATCGAAAAAGCAGGCGGAAAGGTTGAATTAGTATAATGCAACAAAATATCAATTCTGATAAAGTTGTGCAAAATTTAATGGCAAGTTGGCAAGCAAGTGGATTAAAGCAAAAGCTTATATTCACTTTTGCCATTATTGCTTTGTTTAGATTTGGCGCACAATTACCAATTTATGGTATTAATAATGAAGTATTCCAAGCTCTTGCTGGCGGAAACAATTTAATCGGATTCCTTGATATGTTTTCAGGGGGTGCATTGGGAAAAGTTTCTATTTTTGCTTTGGGCATTGGACCATATATTACTTCGTCAATTATTATGCAATTGTTGACTGTAATCATTCCAAGTCTTGAACGTGCGCAAAAAGAGGACGGTGAAGCAGGACGACGCAAAATTCAACAAATCACAAGAGTTTTTGCTGTTGGTTTGGCTTTGTTCCAGTCTTTAATTTTTGCCTTTGCGTTGTTCAAATTGCCTAATGCTATTATGGCAGGCGTTAATCCTGTTATGTTTTTCATTGGTTCAGCCGTTTCTTTAACTGCTGGCGCAATGATTGTAATGTGGTTGGCTGAATTAATAACTGAAAAAGGCGTTGGAAATGGTGCATCTTTGTTGATTTTCGTTGGTATTATTGCGGGCATTCCGCTTTATTGCAACAGAACTGCAACATTAGTTAGTGCAAATCCTGTAATGCAGTTGAAATTATTGGCTCTTATTGCGATTTTTGTTGCTACCATAATTTTCATTGTGGTGCTTCATGAAGCAGCAAGAAAAGTTCCAATTGTTTCTGCTCGCAGACAAGTTGGTAATAAAGTTTATGGCGGACAAAATACTAATATTCCGTTTAAATTAAATCCAGGGGGCGTAATGCCAATCATTTTTGCAATTGCAATTATGTTGTTCCCTGCAACTGTTCTTGGATTTGTTCAGCAAATGCATATTGAAAATGTGACTTTAGCACAAATTTTCCAAAAATTAAGTGCAATATTTAGCGCAAATTCGCTAAGTTATTATGTTATTTATTTTGTTTTAATTGTTGCTTTGACATTCTTTTACGCTTCAATTGTTCCATCAATGCAGCCAAAAGAAATTGCAAACAATTTGAAAAAATATGGCTCTGCAATTCCTGGCGTAAAACCTGGAAAACCAACAGCAGACAGACTTGACGAAATACTTAGCAGAATAATGCTTATTGGTGCTTTGTCTTTGGGTATTATTGCAATGGTGCCAACAATTGCCGCTAAAGTTACCGAAATTACAACATTCCAAGGTATTGGTGCTACAAGTCTTATTATCTTGGTTGGTGTAGCTCTTGATTTTGTAAATCAAATCAAGACACATATGTTAGCTAAAAACTATGAAAGTTTTTTGCAACAGTAAAGGAAAATAAATGAAGAAAGTATTTATATTTTTAGGACCTCCAGGGTCAGGAAAAGGTACTCAAACATCAAGATTAGCAGACAAATTGTCAATTCCTCATATTGATACTGGTTCTTTGCTTCGCAAAAATATTCAAGACGAAACAGAACTTGGAATCATCGCAAAAGGCTTTATTGACAAAGGTAATCTTGTTCCATTAAATGTAGTTACAAGCGTTATCAAAGAAAGACTTGTGCAGCCCGATTGCGCTGAAGGCTACATTTTAGATGGTTTTCCTCGTTCTGTTGAACAAGCTGAAGCTTTGGATGGAATTTTGCAAGAAGTTGGAAGATTTACTCTTAAAGAAGACGCTATGGCGATTTATTTTGACATTGATAATGAATTATTGATTCAAAGATTGATTAATCGTCGTTCTTGTCCTAAATGCGGAACAATATACAATTTAATTTCAAATCCACCAAAAATAATGGATTATTGCGATATTTGCGACACCAAATTGACTCTTAGAAAAGACGACAATGAAGAAGTTGCAAGAGCAAGATTTGTTACCTACGAAAAAGAGACAGCTCCTTTATATGAATATTTCAAACAATTGGGAATATTGGAAGAATTAAAGGCGGATGGCTCTATTAGTGAGATTTGGGAAAATTTGAAAGAAATTGTATTCGATGAATAGAATTTTCATATATAAACAAAAAGCAGGATGAAAGTCCTGCTTTTTTAGTGTAATAATACTGGTATGGATAATTTTTTAATTTCTATTAAAGACTTAAATAAAACATATAGCGAGCAAAAATCTTTTCTTGCTCCAAAAAAGGAAGCTCAACATGTTCTAAAAGGAATTAATCTTGATATTGAAAAAGCGCAAATCGTTTCTCTTGTTGGAGAGTCTGGTTGCGGGAAATCAACTTTAGCAAATTGCATTTTAAAATTAATCACTCCTGAAAGCGGAAAAATATATTTTGAAGGAAAAAATATACTTGAATTTAATAAAAAAGAAACATTTGAATATCGAAAAAATATTCAAATGATTTTTCAAAATCCATATTCAAGTTTGAATCCTAAAATGAAAATAAAAGAAATTTTGCAAGAGCCTTTAATTATCCACAAGGAAGATAAACAAGAAGAAAAAATTAAAGAAATAATTTCTCTTGTTGGTTTGAGTGAGGACGATTTAAAAAAATATCCACATGAATTTTCAGGCGGTCAAAGGCAAAGAATCGCCATTGCAAGGGCGCTGGTTTTAAAACCAAAATTTATAGTTGCAGACGAGCCGGTGAGCGCTCTTGACGTTAGCATTTGCGCTTCAATTATTAATCTTCTTTTGGAATTAAGAGAAAAATTAAATTTAACAATTTTGTTTATTTCTCATGATTTAAATTTAGTTCGCTATTTGTCTGATAAAGTTGCTGTAATGAATAAAGGCGAAATTGTTGAATTTAGCAATACTGACGAGCTTTTTTCAAATCCTAAAGATGAATATACAAAATATCTCTTATCGTCAATTAGAGAGATTAAAATAGGCTAGATTTTTGTATAAAATAATACATTTATATAAACTTGAAAAACCTTTATATTGGCGCTAAAATATTCTTCGGCGGTTTACCCCATTAATTAAGATAGTTTAGGAGAAGTAAAATGACTAATCAGTTGGTCGATAATAAAGATTGCGTTAGCCCAAGTGAAGTTGCTGCGAGTTTAGCAAAAAAAGTTATGCCTCAAAAGGCTCATTATGGCTTATTGAAAATGTTTTTATTAGCAATTGCGGCGGGCGCTTTTGTTGCTTTTGGCGCACATTCTTGCTTGACTGTTATGACAGGAACAATTGCTGTTTCTTGGGGCTTGGCAAAATTAATCGGAGGAATTGTCTTTTCTACTGGGCTTATGATGGTTGTTTTAACTGGTGCTGAGTTATTTACTGGCAATGTTTTAATGACTTTTTCATTGTTTGAAAAGAAAATTTCCCTAAAAGAATTATTAAAAAGCTGGCTTGTTGTTTATTTTGGTAATTTTATTGGAGCAATGGTTATTGCAGGTTTAATTTTTTTAACTGGCGCTTCTCATAATGCAAACAATGCACTTGGTTTAATGACTTTATCGATTGCAAGTGCAAAAGTAAATTTGACATTTTTACAAGCATTTACAAGTGGCATTTTGTGCAATTGGCTTGTTTGCCTTGCTGTTTGGATGGCTGCATGTTCAACAAGAATAATTGGCAAAATATTTGCAATTTTCTTCCCAATAATGATTTTCGTTGCTTCAGGATATGAACACTGCGTTGCAAATATGTTTTTTATTCCGGAAGGAATTTTTACAAAATCATTGCCAGAAGTTGTATCTCTTTCAAATATTGCTCCAGAAGCATTAGCAAATCTTACTTGGCAAGGTTTTGCAATTAAAAATTTAATCCCTGCGACTTTGGGCAATATAGTCGGGGTGGTTATTTTTGTGGTATTATTATTCTGGATGGCTTACTTGAAAGACGAAAAATAAGCTTTAATGAAAAAGATATTGTTTTTTATATCATTAATATTTTTATCAATAACTCCTCTTCAAGCACTAGAAGAGGAGTTTAAGCCTATTATTTTGGAGCCTGAAGAAAGAGCGCCTCAAGAAGAAAAAATTAGTCCTTATACTAAAAAAGCGCTCAGAGGAATTATTGAAAAAGAATATGATTTAAATTCTTCCGCTGGCATGTTTAAAGAGCAATTAACTGCTCAATTTAATCGTGGAATAATTAAAAATACAACAATGCACGCTCATATGATTCACACCCTTGGTGAAACATTGTCTGATGATGATAATGATTTGATGTATGATACTTCATTGATTAATGTTGGTTTAAGTGGCAAATTTAAAAGTGACAAAGAAAAATATACTTTGCTTTTTGATTTAACGCCTGATATTTTTGAAGATTTTTCTCATAGATTTATTCTTGATGCTCATATTGAAACTACAAGAATCAAAAACAACACAATTCTTTTTGGCTCTTCTCGTCCTCAAGTAGGCTATGAAGGCGGAAACAGCGCTAAAACAATTCCGTTTTTAACACGCTCTCAAGCAGCAAGAAATTTTTCAAATGCACGAAAAACGGGTATTAAAATCGATGGCAAATATAAATGGGTTGATTATGAAATTGGCGGGTTTAGTTCAGATGTTCGTTATCATGAATTTATGCCTGGAATTGAAGGCAATTTATGGGTTGATTTTAAGCCTTTGGCAAATTGCGACAAAAAACATGGAAAATTATACATTGGAGCTGGAGTTTCCCATGGTGAGCGTAATTCGCAAGATTTCACCGTTGCATCCAGCGCAATTCGTTATTATAGAGAAAAATTTTGGGCAGCAGCTGAATATCAACATGCTGATGGTTCAAACGGCGGAAGCGGCTTGAGCGATAAAAAAGGATATGGCTATAATTTAACTCTTGCATATCGATTGACTAAAAAGCTTGAATTTTTGGCAAGATTTGATGATTTCGATAAAGACAAATCCTTAAAAAATAGCAATTCCAAAGAATATACAGCAGGCATAAATTGGTATATTCTAGGGCAAACTGCTAGAATTATGCTGAATTATATTTTCTGCGAAAACGATTCAAAACAAGATTCTCATAGAATCCTTCTTGGAACACAAGTAATTTTATAATTATTTTAAAGCACCTGCGCCAGAGATAACTTCTGTGATTTCTTGGGTGATTTTGGCTTGACGTTCTTTGTTGTATTCAATTGTTAGAGAAGAAATCATATCTTGCGCATTATTTGTAGCGGCAGACATCGCAGTCATTCTTGATGAAAGTTCTGAAGCTTGAGCTTCTAAAAATGCTTGATAAATAATGTTTGTAACATACATTGGAACAACAGCCGCCAAAACCCCATTTAAGCTAGGCATATATTCGCTTAAAGGTTCGATTGTGTGGATTTGGTGGTCAATTTTTAATTCTTTGTCGAGTTCTTCGTCTCTAAAATCAGCAATTTCATCATCAATAATTGCAGGCAATAATTGCCAACTTTGTGTATGACAAGTCATCATGTTCTTATATCTTGTTGTTACAAGGTGAATTTCATCAATTTCTTTTTTGATATAATCTTCTGCTAAAATTGAAGCAACAGTATAAGCAGAGCTTGAATTAATATCATCAAGAATATCTGCATACGTTTTTCTTATTTCAAATTTATATTGTCTTTGAGCATTTCTAATTGCAGGAATTGCTTTTTGACCGATTAAATAAACTTTTACTTCTTTTCCTTCTTCAAGAGCTTTTTTAATCATATTAATGCTAAAACGAACAACATTTGCGCAATATGCGCCTGCCAACCCTTTATTAGAAGAAACTATAACAATCCCTACGCTTTTTGTTTCTCTTTTTTCTAATAATGCACTATAATTTTCAATTGCTGTTTTTGCTTGTTCTTTGTCAAATTGGTTTTTAAGAGTTTCTTTATATGCCCAAGAAAACATTTTATATAGCTCAAGAGTAAAAGGGCGAGATGCCTTAACTTTGCTTTCTGCTTTTTTAACTTTTGCAGCAGCAACCATCTTCATCGCTCTTGTAATTTTTTGAGTATTTTTAATAGAATTTATTCTATCTTTTATGTTTCTTAGGTTTGCCATTTGATTATCCTTGTGTAGGGTTTGTGTTAATTTTGAAAATTTTTCTTAAAAATTGTGCGTTTAAATCGGCAATGATAAATAATAAGCTTGGCATTAACAAAATTGGACCAATTAGTGTTATTGCAGAAATTGCAGTGACTATTAGGAAGCAAATAGTGATAAAAAATTTGATTAATGAAAAAACTATATATTCTTTGCAGTTGTCGATTAATATAAATTTCATTGCATTTGTTTTAAACATTGAATTAAATTTAAGATTTGTCATAAAAACAAGTAATGCTAAATCGTATATTATTCCAAAAATTAAACAAATAGCGCAAAGCGGAAATGCTATTTGTATTGCAAGCTCGGGATTTTTTGAAATTCCATTTGCTATAATATTCAATACAATTGCTAGAGCAATTATGGGGGAGGCTGCTTTTGCGCCTGCTTTAAATATTTTTCCTGTATCCCATTGGGCCAAAGGAATTTCGGGTTTAAAAATCCGATGGTTTGTAAGAACTGTCATATAGCCAAATTGAAATATTGGATATATAATTGTTCCAATTATTGGGATTGCGCCAACAAATATTGCTATAATAAGCGCTCCATAGATTTTAATCCAGCCTTCTTGTTTTCGAAAATATGTTAGCGAATGTTTAATATCCATTTAATCCCCTTATGCTTTAAAAATGTTATTTTTAAAGTTTTGAATATGCTTAATTAATTCTTCTTTGTCGGAATCTTCTAATTTAGCTCCTGCATTCAATCTTTCTTCTAATTCGGCACAATTTGCGCTGAAATATTCAAAGAATTGTTTTTTGAATTCTTGGATGTTTTTATTTTCAACATCGTTGATATAGCCTTCATTTCCACAGAATAGAATTGCAACTTGTTGTGCAACGGATAATGGATTATATTGAGGCTGAATCAAGATTTGAGTCAATTTTTCGCCTTTTAATAATTGTGCTTTTGTTGCAGAATCAAGGTCTGAAGCAAATTGGGCAAATGCAGCAAGTTCACGATATTGCGCTAAATCAAGACGCAATTGACCAGCAACTTGCTTAATGCCTTTGGTTTGCGCAGCGCCGCCTACACGAGAAACAGAAATCCCTGCGTTAATTGCTGGTCTTTGACCTGAATTGAATAAAT